>JAMCQI010000025.1 GCA_023381515.1 Chloroflexota bacterium
TTTGGCGCTCTGCCAGCCGCACCCCTTCCGCGAACCGTTCCGCGGCTTTGCCGAACTGGCCGGCGCGGACCTGAGTGTCCCCTAACAGCAGGAACTGTTCGAGCGCTTCGTCGACGCGGTCCTGCTGAATCAGCAGGTCGATCAATCGAGTGCGGGCACTGACGTCGTCGCCATCGATCTTGAGCGCGCTCCGGGAAAACCCCTCGGCGCGGGCTTTGTCGCCGCGGGCGATCGAGATCTCCGCGAGCGTCTGGTACTTGGAATGCGCTTCGTCCAGTCGGCCGGCCCGAGCGAGGACTTCGGCCAGGCGAACGTGTCCGGGCATATAGTTCGGCGCCAGCTCGATCGCCCGATAACATTCTTCGCTGGCCGCCCAGAACTTGTCACGGCGAACGTATTCCTGGGCCAGCGCGAGCGCTTCCAGCACCTTATCCGACTGCGGGACGCCGACCACTTCGGCGAGACTCACCTGATCGCCGTCGGCGCGCAGATTTTCGATGTGCTGTCGGAACTCGTCGATCTTGTCTTCCCAACCCTTGTCGGTCAGGAATTTCTCCAGCGCCAGGCTGAACGCCTCCGCCCGTTTGCGGTCTCCCTTGGCGGCGTAGCTGTCCGCCAACTCCTCGTACACCGAGATCAGGTCATCCGCCTGCTCCCGCTGCACGCTGTTCAGGTCGACGATCTTGGTCACCTGCAAAAAGTGGTTGACCGCCTGGTCCATCTGACCCTGCGCCCTATAGCACTGTCCCAAAGCAAAGTGGCTGGCGAGGCCATAGCTCTTGTCATCGACCGTGGCAGTCAGAAAGGTCACAGCGTCGTCGTAACGCATCGATTCAAAATAGAGCAAGCCCAGGTTGAACTTGAGCTCCGGCCGAACGACGCCGGCATCCAATAGGCGACGGTAGGCCTCGATCGCGTCCGAGACTTGGTGGCGCATCTGCGCGTCGACCGCGCGCGCGATCAGCGCGTCGATTTCCGGCTGGCTCAATTTCGGTCGACTACCCGGTTGGCGCCGCTCACTTCCGGACTCGCGCGGCGCGGTCGCCTGGTCTTCCAGCAGGGTTTCGGCCAGACGGGAGAGCGCCTGCTTTTCTGCCTGAACGACCGGACTCGGGCTCTCGGTCTGCGGCGTCTCCGGCCGTTCTCGTGCTCGAACGTACTCGAATGCCTCGGCACAGTTCGGATCGACACTGGCCGCGCGCTGCGCCCAGGCGAGCGCCTTGTCCGGGTCACCGCGTTTGTCGAAGATCCGTGCGAGGGCAAGGTATTCGCGCGCCGCGCTCCCTCGGCGGCCGTTCTGTTCGTAGACTTGAGCCAGATGCTGGCGCACGTCCGTCCGCTCGGGCTCCAGCCCGACCACTTTGTTCCACGCGTCGATCGTCTTGCTCAGCTGCTTTTGCTGCAAATACAGGTCGGCAACGGCCAGATAGGTGGCCGCGGCCTCGGACAGTCGGTTCTGCTTGAGATGTATCTCGGCGACGTGCGTGAGCGGCACCGGGTCGAGCGGCTGCTTGTCGGCTACGTGGCGGTACTCGCGCTGCGCGCTTTCGAACTGGCCGGATTCTTCCAACGCGTGGGCCAGGTTCAGTCGAACGCTCAGGTCGTCGGGATACTCGGCAAGGGCGCGTCGATATTCGGCCACCGCCTTGGGCCATTGCGCGTCCCAGGCGGCGTTGTGTCCTTTGGTTATCGAATCCTTGAAAACAGTCCGATTTCCCGGCATGACTTGTCTAAATCGGCATCGCGACGGGTCTCGCCGGTGGAAGGTCGGTTTCCAGAGGGAGGCGCGTCGACAAGTCGGATCACCGCGCGCTCTTCTTTTTCGGCGCCTTGCGCGCGTCCGCCATCAACTTTGCCAGGATCGCCTTTTGCGCGTGCATCCGGTTTTCGGCCTGGTCGAACAGGGCCGAATGCGGACCATCGGCGACCTCGTCCGTGATTTCCATTCCGCGATGCGCCGGCAGGCAATGCAGCGCGATCGCGTCCGGGCGTGCCAGCGCCACGAGAGCGCCGTTCAATTGGTACGGCGGAAAGATCTCGGCGCGCTTGGCCGCCTCGTCTTCCTGCCCCATACTCGCCCACACGTCCGTGTACAGCACATCGGCGTCGCGGACGGCCTCCTGCGGATCCCGCGTCAGCGCGACGGTCCCGCCGGTCTTGAGCCCGAGTTCGCGCGCAGTCGCCAGAGAGGCTTGGTCGAGCTCGTAGCCGGCGGGAGACGAGCAGACGAAGGACGCGCCTCCGAGTGCGCAAGCGTACATCAGCGACCGGGCCACGTTATTCCCGTCGCCGAGAAAAACGACCTTTTGGCCTTTGAGCTTGCCGTGCCGCTCGACGATCGTCAAGACGTCCGCCAAGGCCTGACACGGGTGCTCGTGATCGGAAAGACCGTTGACGACCGGAACGCGCGAATACTGCACCAGCTCGAGAACGTGCGCGTGCGCGAAAACCCGGGCCATGATCCCGTCCACGTACCGCGACAGGACGCGCGCCACGTCGGCGATGCTTTCCCGCTGCCCGAGGCCGATCTCGCTCGGCGACAGGTAGAGGGCATGGCCGCCCAAATGAAGCATTGCCATGTCGAATGAGACGCGGGTGCGCAGCGAAGGCTTTTGGAATACCATGCCCAGGGTCTTGTTCTTCAAGACCGGCTTGTTGCCTCCGCGGCGCCATTCGGTCTTTAGCTTTTGGGCGAGGTCAAGGTAGTCCTTCAGATCAGCCGGCGTAAGGTCGGCGATGGCGAGAAAGTGTTTCATGTAAGCTCCAACGGCGACGAATCAGATTTGGACAATGCGCCCCTTGATCGCGCGCGGATTGATCTCCAGTATGCCAATCGTGGCCTGCTTTCGTTTTGCGGGCACCGCGGAGCCCGGGTTGAAAAGCAATACCCCGCCGTGCATCTTGATGTACGGCTCGTGACTGTGGCCGAAGACGATCGCATCCACGTCGTCGAACTCGCGTAGGACGGACGCACACAGCGCGTTCAGCCGGCCGGCGCGGCTGATGCGGTACGACATCCGGGTCAGCCAGTCACCCTCCCAGGCATGATGACCGTGGACCAAGCCGATCGCGCGGTTGCCAAACTCCAGCCGCTGTTTCTCCTGCAAATACTGACGGACCTGGCCGTCGTCGCGGTCACCGGCGACCGCATAAGTCTGCGCGATCGGCTCGAGCTGCTGCAGCACGCCGAGCTCGCAAATGTCGCCAACGTGGAGGATGATGTCGACGCCCCTGAGCGCCGCGAGCACGCGCGCAGGCAGAGCGGGCACCAATTCAGGGACATGGGTATCGCCGACAACGCCGATCTTCATTTCCGCTCAACTGTACGATCAACGCTGCGCTCACGCGCTGCGCTCGGCCCCCGTTCTTCCTCGCACCGCCCCGGTCGGCGGGCGCGGATCAGAACCACAACGCTACGCCGGTGACGAGCATGGCGACGAGCACGTACGACTGGGTGCGCTGTACATAGCCGCGACCATCGCGGCTCACGCGGTAGCGTGTCTGCCACAAGACCTGAGCGAGCAGCGTAAGCGAAGCGACGCCGGCGATGGCGGGTGCGCCCTTGGCGAACAGCACCAGCGCGGCTGCCAATTGCGCCAGGTTGACTATGAGGAGCCAATGGTTCTGCCGCGCCGAGGAGAGTCCGAGCAGCCCGCGGTAGACCAGTGTGAAAAGGAGCACGAACGCAAGCGAGAGCCAGGAAAAGAATCCAAACGCGGCCTGCGCAATCAGCCACGGGAGGGTGATCTCGTAGATCGCCCTCAGCCATTCCGCGCGTTCACCCTCGAGCTGTCCTTCGACCAGCGCGATCGCCATTGCGGCCGCGCACAAAAGCAGAGGAAGCTGACCCAGGACCGACGCGACGCTCAACGCGAGAACGCCGATCATGAACATACCGACGACCTCGGAATCGATCAGCGGCCAAAGGATCGTCCGAAAAAAGTGGAGTCGGCGAGTAGCTTGACGCCAGACGCGTTGGATCCTCCGCTGGGTCTCGAGGTCGGGCGCGATAAACCAAGCCGGCGCGTTCGACATGCTCCGCCGCACGGCTTCGCGCCAGTCTGGCAGGAGCCACTGAGCCCGCCACGCACCCAAGAGCACATCGGCCAACAGTAGGGAGAAGATGACGAGGATTACGGTCTGCCACCGCAAAAGCAGGCTCCCGGAGGCGATTACTCCGCAGACGACGGCCCAGCCGGGACCAAGAAACGTGAGCGGCCGCGTCGGACGGAGGTCTAACGCGAGCCAGCGGCCAACGAGCGGCCGCGCGGAAAAGGATTCTTCCATCAAATCGTATCATACCACAACGAAAAGAAATTGACAAACCGCGAGCGCTTGACCCCGAAAAACACATCAATTACAATAAAGCTGGAGGTGGCGCATGAGATCAATGCGGCACATGCGGCGCATGCAGTGCATGCGAGCAATGCGGCGCGCGGCAGACATGCTCGGAGTTCTGGCGCTCTCCCTGGCTGCAGCCTGCGCGCCCGGTTCTCCCTCCCCGCTTTCGGTTACGGCTGCGGCGACTGGAACTCCGCAGGCTACAACACCGACCCACCCGCCGAGTTCCGCCACTCCGCCCCCTATCGGCGCGCCGGCCGTCGTGGACCATGTCTCGCTCCTCGCCCTCCCTGGAATCGGCCGGTCGCCCGACTCGGTCGCCCTGCTTGGCGACGAGGCTTACGTGGCGAATTCCAGCACCCAGAATATTGCGATCATTCGGGGCGGGCGTGTCACCGGCTTTATTCCGGCCGGCAAAGGTCCGACCGCGCTGACGGTCGATTCGGCCGGCAAGCGCCTGTTCGTGTCCAACTCGGGAGACAAGACCGTCAGTTTGATCGAGGATGACCGCGTTTCGCTCACCCGCAGCATCGGCGCTGAAGTGCGCGCTTTGATGTTCTTCGAGGGTCGCCTCTTCGCCGGGTTGGACAGCGAAGAAGGGATCCTCGTCCTCGACCCAAGCACGCTCGAAACTCAGTCGCGCCTGACCATTCCGAATGTCTTTACGGTGATCAGCCTCGCGGGCGATCCGGTCCATCACAGGGTTTACGCCAACCTGTTCGACCAGACGGCAGTTGTCGATTCGACCCACCTGGCCGTCGAAAGGGTCTTGCCGACCAAAGGGAGTTACGAGACCCTGCTAGCGCATCCTGAGAGCGACAGCATTCTCCTCGGGATCTACGACGCGGCTCTTAATGCCGAATCGCTCGTGTCGATCGATCCGCTGCTCGGCAGCGAGCGTGGGCGCGTCCAGATCGGCGGCGATCCTCGCGGCGCTGTCGCAAGCTCAGACGGCTCGCGAGTGTACGTCGCCGATTCATACACAAACGATGTTTCGGTCGTCGACGCCGGGACCATGAGCGTTGTCGCGAGGATCGCTGTCGACCTGGCCCCAAGCGCGTTGGCGTTGGACGAGGGGGCGCGCCGCCTGTATGTTGCGAATACGAACAGCGACAATCTGAGCGTGATCGACATCGATACGAACCGGGTGGTCGGCGTGATTCCGATCGGCATGATCCCGACAGCGTTGGTGGCCAACGCGGACCGCGGCCGGGTGTACATTGCCAGCGGATCGACCGACTCCGTCTTTGTCGTGGAGGGGAACAAGCTCGTTCGCCAGGTCGCCGTCGGCCGGCATCCGGTCGATCTGGCGCTCGACCCGAGGGGCGGACGGCTGCTCGTCGCAAACGAGGCGGACCGGACCGTGTCCAGCATCGACGAGGCGACATTCGAGGTGCGGTCGACCGAGCCGTTTACGGGAGCAGTGACCACGATCGCAGTCGACGCCAAGCACTCGCGCGCCATAGTGAACGACGCGATACTCGATCTTGGCACCCTGAGTCCATCCGGGCATTTGACGCTCCAGACCGGGACCTTTTACTCGACGACCGTGCCGGACCTCGTTCGCGTCGGGCCGGACGGAAACACCGTTTACGCCGACGCCGACAACGGTGTGCCGGGGTCGAACGAGCGTCGAATCACCTATACCCTCGACGGCGACACGCTCGACCAGCGCGGGACGCTCGACTACTCCGGCAACACGTCGTTCTTCGAGATCGACCCCGCGAACGACCAAGTCTACCTTGCAGGCACGCACCCGCTCGCGTTGACACACGCGCTGCTCGTATACGCGGCGGACGACCACTTGATCTCTTCGATGCCGCTGCCGGCCCGAACGACCGGAATGGCGTACAACCCGCAGACGCACCATCTATTCCTGTCGCACGCGCAGAGTTTCGTCGGAAGCTACGGCCCGCCTACCGGCCCGGCGGACAATACCGTGCAGGTACTGGACACAACTTCGTTCGGCCAAGTGTCACAGTTGTCAGTCGAGTCGCCGGGGCCGATGACTCGCTCGGGCAGTCTCGTTTACGTCGCCGATTCATCGAATGGATCGCTCAATTTGATACAAGACGTGCAGATGCCGGCGCCGCCCTCGCCGACGCCGACGACCACTCCGTCTCCATATCCGCCCCTCCCGCCGGCGACCGCAACGGGGCCAGAGAATCCGAGCGAAGCCACAACGCCATCGGCCGCACCAGTTTGCGCAGTGCGGGTCGACCCGGAAATCGAGTCGGCCTGGCTCGCCGGCGGGCCGGCGCGCATCGGTTGTCCGCGCGGCGCAGCACACCAAGTCGCGATCGCCCAGCAGCCATTCGAACGCGGCGTCATGCTGTGGCGACAAGATGACAAGCGCATCTACGTCCTGTTTGGCGACCATGCATGGGAATACTATGAAGACACGTGGACGGACTCGATGCCGGAGGACGGATGCCCGGACGTGACCGTCGCTTCTGGACTCATCAAGCCAAAACGGGGATTCGGAAAGGTGTGGTGCGACCAATCAAGAGTTCGCAGCCGCATCGGTGCGGCGACCGCCGTCGAGAGCAGCGCGACCGTCCCCGATCAGGAGTTCGACCATGGGCAGATATTGGGCGGTGTGCCGGCTCTGGAATACGTTTTGTTCGGCGACGGCCACTGGGAATAGTCGAGCCGGCCGCGCCTTGCTTCTGGCTCACATTCAGGCATTTTAGGAGTCAAGCTGCCATGTCCGAAGAACGCCGCGAGATCTCTGCACCCGTCCGGTTCCTGCGAAGCGCCGAAAGCGTTGTGCTGGGCTTGATCGCACTCGTGCTCGTCGCGCTCGCGTTGGTGTTGCTTGGAGAAAGCGTGATCTCCATGGCCAACGCCGTCATGCAGGGCGAGGTGCTCAACCTCGGGGTCGAAATCCTGGACAGCGTCCTCCTGGTCATGATGATCATGGAGATCGTCTACACGGTCACGTTATCGCTCGAATCGCACACGTTGATCGCCGAGCCGTTCCTCATCATCGGAACCATCGCCGCGATAAGGCGAATGCTCGTGATCACGGCGACCAGTACCCGACTCGAGACCAGCAACCCAGACGCGTTCCGCTCGACGCTGATCGAATTGGGGCTGCTCGCCATGACCGTCGTCGCCATGGCGGTGTCCATCTATATTTTGAGAAGGACGGCGGCCATCCGAACGGTCAAGGAGGAAAGCGAAAAGTGAAAAAAGAGCCGTCGTCATCGGATCTCCCTCGCTCGTGCTTCCTTCGACCGCTTGCTTCTGCGAAAGTTTGTGCGTGAGCGTCCGTGAGCCAGACATGTACTGGTTTGCGGCGCCATGACCTGGTTCCCTTTGGAGTGGCGGAATCATACTCTCCAGGCAAATGGTTGTCAATTCGGACCGGTGCCGCCGGATTGAGCGACGTGGACAGAGGGCGGCCACGCGACTCGGACGCGGGTCCAGCGCCGGACGCTTTGACGCGCGCGCCGTTCCATTGTAAAATCGCCCTACACGGTTGCCCCCGTAGCTCAATCGGACAGAGCACCTGCCTTCTAAGCAGTTGGTTGCGAGTTCGAGTCTCGCCGGGGGCGTCGTTCCACAAATTACACGCGGTTGACTAGCCCTGCTTATCAGGCATGTGTTCTGTCCTATTGAGCTACGGGGGCAACCGCGGGGGTTTCAACCAATAGACTTCGGTTCACAGATTCGAGGTGAACCGATGCTACTCGAAAAGGCTCGTCAAGGTTTCGCGTTCTATTGCCAAGTCGCGAATCGTTCACCCAAAACGATTGAGTGGTATGACACAAGCCTTCGAGCGCTTGAAAAGTTTCTTCAATCGTCTCAGAACAATGGAGCGTTGAGCGTAGAGGACGTAACCCGTCAAGACGTTCAGCGCTTCATTGCGTACTTGCAGGGTAGACACCTTAGCCCCTTCACGGTTCACACCTATTACAGAGCCGCCGCCTCTTTCTTTCATTGGGCTACGCGAGAGAAGCTAATTGAGTCTAGTCCCCTGCAAGAGATACCAAAGCCCCAGGTGCCAAAGTTAGTCAAGCCCCGCTTCTCCGAAAACGAAATCAAGGCACTACTTGAAGTCTGCAAAGACAACAAACCCCTACCTGTCAGAAATCGCGCTATCATTCTTGTGCTACTCGATTCAGGTCTAAGAGCAAGTGAATTATGCGGTCTCACGCTAACCGACCTGGAGAAAGACTATCGACGCGCGCTCGTGTTAGGTAAGGGTTCAAAGCAAAGGTTTGTCATCTTTGGAGCGAAGACGCGCCAAGCCCTATGGCAATACCTGAACGTTCATAGACCACAACCCAAAGTCGCTAATACTGTTTTTCTTACCGCGTATGGCAAGCCGCTTGATGCAAACAAACTCGCGCACATTCTCAAGAAACTTGGGACACGCGCGGGAATAGAAGACTGTCACGCACACAAGTTTCGTCACACGTTCGCGAGACTGTTTCTTAGAAATGGGGGAAGTGTCCTACACTTGCAAGCACTATTAGGCCACGAGTCTCTAGCAGTAACCTCAATCTACGCGAGACTTGAAACCGAAGACCTGGAAAAGACGCACGAACGCGCGTCGCCGGTTGATAGGCTTGGAGCCTAGAAAGGGGGGACTATCGAAAGGTAATCGTCAGTCAGTAGGCGTAGGCCAAAGTCGTTTCAAGGAGGTTAGAATGACAATTCGTTCGAGCGATGACCCAGAATGGCTTAGAATTCTGGTGGAGTTGTTAGTGCTCTATTGTCGCGAACAAGAGACAGGTGAATGCGCAGGTCGAATCCAGCATGTGCGCGAGCTTGATGAAAGGGGAAACTCAGATGCACAACAAACCGCGGAACAAGAAAAACCAACAACCAAACAGGGACGACCACGACAACTTTGCTCTAGCCTGGTACCACTTCAGGAAGATTCTGGAGCGCGCGGAGAAGGACACGCGGCCGGAATTCCTGAAAACCAAAGCGGAGTTACAAAAGAAAACGATTCACGATGTCCGAAACCCGGGCAAGCGCACCGGAAACACGCGAAGAGGGAAATGACCCTTCGCGATGACCCTGTGCCGCTGTCCTTTGTGCGCCCCGCGATTTGTTAGCGGCCAATCCAAATCGAACTAAGCCCCGCGCGTTATCCCCGCTCCATTTTACGGGTGTATCACTTGCACTCGTCCCCTTACCCAAGTCAGATACCTAGCTTAGGGTGTAGCAATGTACAAGTCTAGTACAGCTTATCCCGGTTCGTCTTCATCATCATCCTGAATCATTGGCCCCAATTTCCTTGCGAGTGTCTTTGCTAGGTCCCATTGCTGTGACGCTTTTACTGTGATGGATTCAACAAAGGCTCCATCTTCTGGTACGTGCCCTTTCGTTTCTTGTGACAACCACATCCGCCAGAAATAGAAGGCAATGACCTGCCACTCTTCAAAATCCCCGCCTCCATTCTCAAGCATCCATTCCAGTGTCTTTCCATTTGCCCATTCCACTAGTTCGGTCGGAGGCAACGTCAGGTCGGTATAGGTTTCGTGCCACGGAAGCGGAAAGCACTCCTCTGAAACCTCGTTGCGTACCGCCACTACATCCTCCGGCGCGACGTAGTATTCTCCTCCGGGGAAGTGTAGCACAACCAACCTGCCCCGTCGTTCTGCTATCAAGTGCTGGTTCTTTGGCACGCTCTCATCGCTGCCTTTGTAAATTGCCAGGAAGAATTTCATGTTTCCCCCAAGACTGGTTCAATGTTAGCGTGAGGTGGCTCGATAATTCTATCGCGAACGGGTCAATTGGCAAACCTTGCAGGTGCACGCATCGACTTATCGCAGAAACCTTTCAGACCCAGTACAATCTGTCCGCTCACTCCCTCCCGCCTCCACACGTCCGCGCAAAAACGCGACCCACTACCCCAGCCACACGCGGCACGCGTCCTAGTCCCACGACTTTTCCAAAGTCATCCCCTAACACTCTTGACAAGCCGGAGATTCGTGGTATAATCGAATTGCCTATAATCAAAGTTATAGGCAGAAAGGCTAGGCAAAAATGGGAAACGAATTAGTCTTGGCGCAACCGCGAGCGGCAACACTCCAAGCCGATGTAAGAGACTTGGTGGGCGAATGGCACGCGGCCATTGACCTGAGTGTCCGCGCCGGAGAAATGGCTGAGACGACAAGCACCACTTACAAGCTAGGACTAGAAAAGTTTCTGACCTGGGCGGAGCGGCGGAGCGTGGTAAGTGAGTCTGCTATACAAGAATGGATAGCAGACTTGAGGGAAAAGCGATTCAAGCCAAGTGCGATCAATACTTGGCTTGCAGGGGTTCGCTCGTTCTTTGCCTGGGCATTCAGAACGCGAAGAATTTTTTACAATCCCTGCGATGGCTTGAAGGGATTAAAGCGGCGCGGCACTAGTCAGAAACACATTAGAAACATTCTGACTGACCGCGAGATGCTGCGACTACTGAAAACACCTGACACGGAAACACCACAAGGCAAACGTGATATGGCAATGATTAGCGTGTTTGCCTACACCGCCGCGCGTCAAAGTGATTTGCAACGCGCAGACCTGGAAGACCTGCAAACGACAAGCGGACGCTTGGTATTGAACGTGCAAGGCAAGGGCCGCCAAGAGAAAGACGAGGTGTTAGTCATTGCACACGCGGACGCGGAGGGCGCGCTTAGAGATTGGCTTGGCGTTCGCGGGGCAAAGGCAGGCCCGCTCTTTACAAGTCTCTCTCACCGCTCGAATGGTGAACGTCTTTCACTCCGCGCGATTCGTGGCCTGGTGAAAGACTACTACGCCAAAGCGGGAATTACCGGCGCGGGAAAGACCACGCACTCTTTGCGGCATACGGCGATCACGAACGCCATTCGCAATGGCGCGGCAATCCAGCGAGTGCAGAGCATGGCGCGGCATCAATCGCTCACCACGACAAGCGTCTACTACCACGAGGTCGACCGCTTGCAAGACCCGGCGGAAAGTCATATCGAGTATGGCAACACTTGAGACGGTTTGAGGGGCGGCCCGTTTTTCCGAACACTGGTATTTTCGCGAAACCTACCGCCTGAAACAATGGCGAGAATTCCAAACCGATGTAACATCGCCAAAAAAAAGCGGCTCTCTCAAATGAGAATGTAACATTCCATCCAAGTTTGGACGACGATTCGCTGTCCAAATGTGGACTTGACCGACGTGTGCGGCCAATCTCTAACGAATTCTTAGCGCTCAAAATGGCGATTCCGTGGTAGAATGGATTATGTAAATACCCGATAAATGCGGCCTAGCCGCCATATGCTGATGCTGAAGACCTTGTTTTCGTTCGAGCGAAGCAAGGTCTTTTCTATTTCCAGATGCGTACGGTTTGGCGTACACCGCTGATTAGAGCGTACGCAGGAGCGTTGCAGTATGGTGTGTATAGAAGAGTGAAGCGTAAGTGCGGAGCGGCCAACGCCGCCGATTTTCACAAACTACTTTGGAGGAGGTTTGCTTTTGCAAGAGGAAAAAAGAAAACCCGCGTTGGCAGCGCGGGCATCGGGTGGGGTGGACTGTGATTTTTCAATTCCCAGTCTTGACAATGATTATACCACGCTTCCTGATTTGCGTCAAGCGCCAGAGGTACCGAACATTCAAGACGTTGCTATCTTATCTAACGCAGGTTGGACACTAGAACAGGTTGTCGATACTCTGGGCCGCAAGGACAGTGTCCTTTTCCTGGACCCGCGGATCGCGCGACAATGGTTGTCGCCTATCTATCAGAATTGCCAAGTAATTGACCTCTCTCTCGAAACGCGAGAGCGCGAAATACTTGACGACTTGTTCAAACTCATCAAAGACTTTACCATGCCTGAAAACTCAGGAACGCTCAAGGCTGTTTTAGTCGCGCATGTGCTATCCGCCAGAGCCTGCGGGCATCTTATCTATCAAGCTAGTGAAAGACACCTAGCCAAACTCGTGGGCGTGAGTAGGGGAACAGCCCACGCGAGAAATTCAGACCTTATTGAAATTGGCCTGGTAGCACGCTTGCAGCGCGGAACGACGGCAGAGGGCGCGTCCTTCACTCTGAGCATTAAAGGCATCCTGGACTATGCCTCTCACGTGTGCACAGATGACCCAAGTAAACTACCACCGCCAAAGGCGGTGGCTTTGAACCATTGCGCCTGGAAGGCGCGCGCTTACTTTAGCCGTTAGTCGAACAGCTTGGTTTGCACGGCCTCAACTTGCTTTTCTTGCTTCTCTTGCC
>JAMCQI010000113.1 GCA_023381515.1 Chloroflexota bacterium
TCGACCCGTACATGAACCGATCCAGCGGCAGGGTTTGGAGCGCCACAGTCCACTGGCTGAGCAGCAACTGCGGGTTCCACGCGAGGACAAAGCCAAAAAAGACCACTGAGGATTCGAGGATGAGGTCCACCGCGCCCAGGACTTCGTTGAGGAGAGAGGACTCACGCACTCCACGCACATTGATCCAGATCAGAAAAGCGATGAGCAGCATCGTCTCGACGAGCCACACAATCTTGATCTCCCGAAAGGGACCCCAGGCGACGGAGATTTGGCCGAGGTCTATTCCAAGGATCAGGGGCGTGAAAAAGTTGATGTACCCGGCGGAGGCGACGGCAAAGAGGGCAATGTCAATTGTATAGTCGAGCAGCAAGGCGACGCCGGCGATAAAGCCCCAGAAATCACCCAAGCCGCGGAGCGCAAAATAGTGACCCCCTCCCGCCACCGGATAGGTGGAAGCCAGTTCCGTGTACGCGAGGCCAATCATGATGTAAACCATCCCCGCAAACGCAAAGGCCGCCGGGGCAAGCCCCTGGGCAGCGGCGATCACGAGACCCAACGCCGCGTAAATGTCCGCACCGACGTCCGCATAGCCCCACGTGTACGAGCCCCAGACGGTTACATCCCGGCGTAGCTCGGGCTGATGATTCGCCGTTCCCTTCACAATCTCCGTACCGGCAGTTCCCGCCATTTCGGCCATAGGCCTCACAGTCCTCCCACTGCGAATTCAAAATGAACGCAAACGAAAACGGCTCACCCCGTCCGAACGGTGTGGATGAGCCGCTCTCCTTTGCCCAGTGTCTACTGCAAGTGCCCGTGCAATCCTCGCAAGCCAGGCGATTCCCATTAGTCAAACGCAATTCTAACCCCGTGAACGGTCACGGGTCAATAGAACAGTCGCGTGAACCGCGATTTCTTGACGTTCTCTTGACGCCCGCACGCCTCCACCTTGACACTTTCTTGACCTCTGCTTCCGTTGCCGGATCTACCGAAGGTCCGCAATTTGGCGTCCTGGGCGAGTTCCGAGTGAATGCGCGTGAACTCGATATTGTCGAGATATGGTAAAATAGACGCCGGTGGCATTGCGTTTCTCGCCGCCATGAGGCACAGCATGTCCACGGACTCTTATCGCCCAAGTCCAGACGAACTCCTCGCGCGCGTTCGGGCTGAAGAGGAACAGAGCAAGCGCGGCAAGCTTTCTATCTTTCTCGGCTATGCGGCGGGCGTTGGCAAGACTTACGCCATGCTCGAGGCTACCCGCGCCCGCCTTGCAGACGGAGTCGAGGCTGTCGTCGCCGTCGTCGAGACCCACAACCGGGTCGAGATCGAGGTACTCCTCCAGGGCCTGGAACTCATTCCCCGGCGGCGAATTCATTATCGCGGTGTGCCGCTTGCCGAGATGGACGTGGACGCCGTCCTCGCACGTCACCCCCAGCTCGCCGTCGTCGACGAGCTCGCGCATACGAATGCGCCCGGATCCCGGCACCCAAAGCGCTATCAGGATGTGGAAGAACTGCTCTCGGCGGGGATTGACGTTTACACCACGTTGAACGTCCAGCACCTGGAGAGCCTCAACGACGTCGTCGCGCAAATCACCGGCGTGATTGTCCGCGAGACGGTCCCCGACCATGTCCTCGAGGTCGCCTCCGAAATCGACCTGATCGACCTATCCCCGGAAGAACTGCTGCAGCGTCTGAAAGAAGGCAAGGTCTATGTGCCCGAGCAGGCAGCCCGCGCCATTGATCGATTCTTTCGCAAGGGCAACCTTACCGCTCTGCGCGAGATCGCGCTGCGGCGAACCGCGGCGCGGGTGGACGACCAGATGCGCGCATATATGGAGTCGCGGGCGATCCCCGGCCCCTGGCCAGCCGCGGAGCGGCTGCTCGTCTGCGTCAGTCCGGGCGCGCTCAGCGATCGGCTAGTACGAACCGGGCGGCGCCTGGCCGATGAGCTCAAGGCCGAGTGGTTCGCGGCCTACGTCGAAACCCCCGAGTCCACCCACTTGTCTCCGACGGAGCGCGCCCGTATTGCCCAACGGCTGCACCTCGCCGAAGAGCTGGGTGCGCAAGTGCTGACCCTCCCTGGCAGAGACGTGGTTGAGACGATCGTCGATTATGCACACAGCCAAAATGTCACCAAGATCATTGCCGGCAAGCACGTCCGTACCCGTTGGACGGAAATGTGGCGAGGCTCCATCGTCGATCGCCTCTTGCAGGCCAGCGGGAACATTGATGTTTACGTGATCAGCAGCGAGGCTCCGCCGGAGCGACCTGCCCGGCCCCTGTCCTGGCGCCCACATCGCCCGTGGCGCCGCTATGTGCTTGCCCTGGCGCTTGTCACTGCGATCACGCTCCTCGGTCTTCCCATTTCCGGGAACATCGCCCCCACCAACATGGTCATGTTCTATCTGGTCGCCGTTGTCGTCGCCGCCGTCTACCTGGGGCGCGGACCGTCGGTTCTCGCCGCCATCCTCGGGGTGCTGGCCCTCGATTATTTCTTCGTTCCCCCCGCACTCACCTTTGCCGTCTCTGATACCCAGTACTTGCTGACCTTCATCGGTCTTCTCATCGTCGGCCTCGTAATCAGCGCACTGACCGCCCGCGTGCGCGAGCACGCCGAGTCTGCTCATCGTCGCGAAATTGAAGCCGTCGAGCTATATGAGTTCAGCCGTGACCTCGCTGTCTCATTCGGATTGGACCAGATTCTGCAGGCGACCATCACCCACGTCGGCAAGACCTTCTGGCGTGATGTCGCCGTATTGCTCCCCGAACGGGGCGCTCTAAAACCGCGTGCTCAGAGCCCCGGCTTGATCCTCGACGACAACCAAATGGCCGTCGCCCATTGGTGCTTTCAGCATGGCGAACCGGCGGGACAGAGCACCGGAACGCTTCCCGCCGCGACGATTCGCTGTTTGCCCCTCAAGACGGCACGCGGAGTGGTCGGCGTACTTGCGATCAAGCCGCCCGACTCGACCGCCCTTTTGCCTCCGGCGCAGAGAAGGCTGCTCGAATCCTTTGCAAGCCAAGCAGCGCTCGCCGTCGAACGCACCGAGCTCGCCGACCAAGCGCGGAAAGCTCAGGTGCTGGAAGCGGCGGAGCAGCTTGAGACGGCGCTTCTCAACTCGATTTCGCATGATCTGCGGACTCCGCTTGTATCTATCACCGGGACTCTGTCCAGCTTGGCGGAAGACGCGGCGAGATTGGACCTGACGACGGCGCACAATATGATCGAGACGGCGTACGGAGAAGCCCAGCGCCTCAATCGTCTCGTCGGCAACCTGCTTGAAATGACCCGTATCGAGGCAGGAGCGATCCGAGTCCTACGTGAATCTTGTGATGTGCAGGACCTCATCGGCGCGACTCTCGGCCAGCTCTCGGAGCGCCTCGACGGCAGACAGGTGTCTGTGGATCTACCTACTCTCCCACTCGTTCCCATGGACTTTGCTCTTATGGTCCAGGTCCTCGTCAATCTGATCGAAAACGCGGTCAAGTACTCGCCCCCGGGCACGCCAATAGATATTGGCGCCCGAACGGCAGGGCGTTGCCTGGAAATCCTTGTCGCCGATCGTGGCATTGGTATTCCAAAGGATGATTTGACCCGCGTCTTTGACAAGTTCTATCGGGTCCAACGACCCGATGGCGTCGCGGGTACCGGTCTGGGCCTGTCCATTTGCAAGGGGATTGTAGAGGCCCACGGAGGACAAATTCGAGCTGACCATCGACCGGGGGGCGGAAGCGTCTTTACGGTCAGCCTACCTCTGCAAGAGGAAGAACCGAATGCCGCGTCTACAGAAGCTGCCGTCGCCGAGGAAACCAGAGTGGAAGCCGTGAGCAGGGGGGAGCGCTGAATGATGATAGAGTCACAAGCCAAAACCGAGCCAGCCTTGCGCGTCCTTGTTGTGGACGACGAACCCGCCATCCGTCGTTTCTTGCACGCTTCCCTTATGGCACATGGGAACGAGGTGTTTGAAGCTGCGACCGGCGAGCAAGCGCTGGCGGCCGTCGTCGCCGACCGCCCGGATCTCGTGATTCTCGACCTCGGGCTGCCCGATATGGATGGCATAGCGGTCACGCGCCGCCTGCGCGGGTGGACCCCCATTCCAATCATTATCCTCTCGGTCCGAGAGCAAGAGAGAGACAAGATCGCGGCCCTGGATGCCGGAGCCGATGACTATCTTACAAAACCGTTTGGAATTGGCGAGTTGCTCGCGCGCATGCGCGTAGCGATGCGGCACACGATCCAACCTACCGCCGAATCCGTCTTCACAACCGGCGATCTCGCCGTGGACCTGGGGCGGCGCATCGTGAGCGTGGGAGGACGCGAGGTCCAGCTCACCCCAACCGAATATGATCTGCTACGCGTTCTCGTCATGAACGCAGGCAAGGTGCTCACTCATCATCAGCTTCTGCGCCAGGTCTGGGGTGTGGCGTTCGACCAAGAAGCCCATATGCTGCGCGTGAACATCAGCAACCTGCGGCACAAAATCGAGACAGATCCCACACGGCCACGCTATATCTCCACCGAGCCCGGCGTCGGCTACCGGCTCAAAGTCGACGACTAGAGCCTAAATGAAGCACGTGCCAATAATCCACTGTCTCCGCACGAGACCAACCTCTTCTGTGCTCACCCTGGTTCAAGCAAGAATCGTACGCAAAACTTGGTCCAGCGGACCAGGCAAAACGGCATGCTTTCTAAGGTCTAGATCAACCAACGGGCCATCAAACGCCGCTTGACCATTTCCACGAGCAGCAAATAGGCGGCCGTCGCCGCCACTAGGAAGAGGAAATATCCGGCAGGCAGCGCCACAAAGCCGAGCACGCCTGCGACGGGTGAAAACGGAAGCAGAATGGCCAGCGCGACGATTGCCAGTATGGTCACCATCAGCGGCCGGCTCGGCCGGCTCTTAAATGGGTTCCCGGCGGTCCGAATGACGAACAACACGAGGGTCTGCGTCGCCAGCGATTCGACGAACCACCCTGTATGAAACAAGGCTTCCGACGCGTGAAACGCGTTGAGCATCACATAAAAGGTCAGAAAATCGAAAATCGAACTGATGGGTCCGATGACGATCATGAACTGGCGGATAAATGAAATGTCCCAATGGCGCGGCTTGCGAATAAACGTAGAGTCCACGTTATCCGTGGGTATCGTCACTTGTGAAACGTCGTATAGAAAGTTGTTCAGCAAAATCTGCGTCGGCAACATGGGCAGGAAGGGCAGAACCAGGAAGGCGCCCGCCATACTGAACATATTGCCGAAATTCGAGCTTGTCCCCATGAGCAAGTACTTGGTCACGTTCCCGAACGCCTTGCGCCCTTCGATGATTCCGGCATGCAGCACGCGCAGACCGCGCTGGAGGAGAATAATGTCCGCAGCATCTTTGGCCACATCGACCGCGCTCGCAACCGAAATGCCGACGTCCGCCGCGTGCAGCGACGGCGCGTCGTTGATCCCGTCCCCCATGTAGCCGACCACATGACTGCGCCGTTTCAAGGCCAGAATGATGCGGTTCTTTTGCGCCGGAGAAACACGCGCAAAGACGTCGGTCTGCTCCACGATCTGCGCCAGCGCCGTGTCTCCGATCCGTTCCATCTCATCGCCCAGCACGATCCGGTCCGCGTTCAGCCCGACCTGCTGGCACACATGCCGCGCCACGGCTTCGTTGTCCCCGGTGATGATCTTGATCTGGACGCCATCCTTTTCCAATTCGTCGACCATCTCTTTGGCGTCAGGCAGCAGCGGGTCCGCAAACGCGAGATACCCCGCCAAGGTCATCTCCTTCTCGTCCCCGATGCGGTATGCATCCTGCACCGGCACGTCCCGATAGGCCACGGCGATCACACGAAATCCGTCGGACGAGAGATCGCGGTAAATGGTTTGGGATCTCCCTAGAACACCATTGTCGAGAGGGCATTTGTCACCATTCGTTTCGTAGGAGACGCAGACGGGCAAGACGCTTTCCGGTGCACCCTTCGTGATGAGCAAGCGCTTGCTGTCGTTGCCGACGACAATCGATACCCGTCGTCGCTCGAAATCGAAGGGAATCTCGTCCAGCTTCCCGTACGCCTTGACGTCGGGATGATCGTAGGACAATATCGCGGTATCGAGCGGGCTGACGTTCGCCCGGTGCAGCACGGCGAGGTTCGAAGGGACGGGCACCCCCGTCTCGTAGAGGCTGTTCAGGTAGGCAAGGACGAACACCCGGTCCGACGGCTGACCGAACGGGTCGACATGCTGCTCGAGCGTCATCTCGCCGCTCGTCAGCGTGCCCGTCTTGTCACTGCACAGCACATCCATGCTGCCAAAGTTTTGGATCGAAGCGAGATTTTTGACGATGACCTGGCGCCGGGACATTTTCAGCGCCCCTTCTCCGAGCGTGACCGTCACAATCATCGGCAGGAATTCCGGGGTGAGGCCGACGGCGAGTGCCACTGCAAAGAGAAGCGACTCGAAGGCATCGCGTCGAAAGGCGACACTGACCAGGACGACGAACATGACGAGGAAGAACACGGTCTGCATGATGAGGAAACCGAACCGACGTGTGCCGCGTTCGAATTCGGTTTCGGGTGGGCGCATCGCCAGCCGTGCGGCAATGTCGCCGAAGGTCGTGTTCTTGCCGGTCGCGAGGACGAGCGCGGTCGCGGTTCCACTCACGACCGATGTCCCCATATAAACTTCATTCAGAGCATTGCCTGCCTGCGCCGGGGCATTGTCAGAAGTCTCCTTTTCGACGGGCAGCGACTCCCCCGTGAGCGCAGCCTGGTTGACGTGCAAATCGCGCGATTGGACGAGCCGCGCGTCTGCAGGTACGAGGTCGCCTGCCATGAGGCGAATCACATCTCCCGGCACGACCTCGCGGCGCGGCACCTCCATCTCCTTGCCATCCCGGACGACCGTAGCGGTCGGGGCCACCTGTTCGCGCAGCCGCTCGGCCGCGTTCTGAGAACGCGAGGTTTGCATAAAGTCGACCAGGGCGCTCAGGATGACGATGACGATGATAATGGTCGCGCTCAACGGGTCGCCCAGGAATCCCGTGGCTAGAGCCGCGAGGAGGAGAATGAGCACCAGCGGGTTCGCAAAGAAAGAGAGAAAATGGACTAACGCCGAGGCCCGCTTGGTGCTGGTCGGCTCATTGAAACCGTATTGCTTCAAGCGTTCGCGCGCGTCCGCGCTCGTCAAACCGTCCGGCGACGAATGGAGTTCACCAAAGAGATTGGCAAGACTGCTTTGATTCCTCATATGGGCCACTCTCTGTCTAGCCGAACCTCAGGGCGGTTCGGCGATGGATTACCGTGCAGTATACAACCCCTTGCGCTGAAAGCAAGCGGCCATCCCATTTTTGCTTTGGGCGGCGGCTGGCGTACCCCCACTTGATTGCAGGGCATCGAATGGCTTACAATAAGATTGAGAGCAAAGTTCGTGCATCGCAGCCAGATGCATCCCCGTGTGAGGAGATCGAGGTTGAAGGGCAACGACAAGCCGGACGGCACAAGAGGTGCGATTACGCTTATTGGCTCGGGGGAGTTGGGCGAGTCGATGGCCAGAGTGCATCGCAAGTACCTGTCCCCTTTTGGAGCCTCTCCCAACGCGGTTTTCCTCGATACTCCGGCGGGCTTTGAAGTGAACGCCAATGAGATTGCAGAAAAGGCGGCGGAATACTTTCAGCTGCATTTTGACCTGCCACTCCGGGTAGCCTCTTTTCGTTCCAAGAGCCGTGCAACCGCGTTCGAGGTCGAGGAGGCACTGCATTCCTTACTCGGGGCGAACTATATCCTCGCGGGACCGGGCAGCCCGACCTACGCCGTCCGCAACTGGCGCGGATCGCCGGTCTGGGAAGCAGTCGAGGCTTGCATCCGATCAGGTGCACACCTGACCCTGGCCAGTGCGGCTGCCATCGCGGCCGGGTCCTACGCTCTGCCGGTGTACGAAATCTTCAAGGCGGGGCTCGACCCGAGCTGGGCCGAGGGGCTCGGTCTATTCGAATCCCTGGACCTCCGCCTGGCGGTTATTCCCCATTGGAACAACACGGAGGGAAGCAACGGCAGCACGCGCTATTGCTATATGGGCGAAGAGCGTCTGCGTTTTCTGGAACAACGGTTACCTTCCGAGGTTGTGATTCTAGGAATTGACGAGCACACGGCCATTACGCTCGATCCGAAAACAAGACAAGGCATCGTCGACGGCGTGTCAAGTGCCACGGTCCGCTACGCCGGTCAAGAGTGGGCCTACCCATCCGGCGAAACGATCCCATTTGATCTGATGCAAGCCGCCCATCTACAAGCCGCTCCATCTCTCCGTGCGACCGGTGACCAACCTTCCTCAGGATCGCCTAGGACACCCACTGGCGCACCGCAAGAGGCCCAGCCCTCGCCGCCCAGTTCTCAACTCCTCACGACCAAGCTTTATCTCAACCAGATCGCTCGTGCCATCGGGGACGCGGGCGAGCCGGGTGCGCAGCGCGAACTCATCGATCACGCGCACGAGACGATGCACGAGCTGACACGTGAGTGGCAGGCTGGGGAAAACGGCGAGGCGGACAAGGATATTACCCCGCTCGTGGAACTGCTCGTCAAAATCCGCTCCGATCTGCGCGCGTCGCATCAATTTGCCTTTGCCGACCAGATACGCGAGCGCCTCGGAGCTCTGGGGATCCGACTGGAAGATACGCCGACCGGAACGCGGTGGAAAAAAAGCTAGAGTTCGCGCGGCACTACGCCATTTGTCTTGCGTAAGTCGTCACACACTCCGGTCCCGAGTCGTAATGTCAGACAGGAACCGGATGAGGTCATTGCATCTCCTTTCGAAGGAGGTGAATGACCCGCCGAAAAGGACCGCTGAAACCGCTGTCCAGGCGCACTTCGCACACGGGCGGATCGTGATTGACCAGATTATCGGCTTCCAGTTGTGCGCACCAAGCTTTACGCCACGATCAGTCCGTGATCGGTGTGGGAAAGCGTCCCGTCTGAAACCACTGCCATACTGCGTCATAACCTCCAGACGGGAGGGCAGCACGTGTCCTGAACACCTGCAGAATCACGACCAGACGTATGCAAAATAACAAGTGATTCCTTGAAATGCGTTCTGGTGGCACAAAACTTGCGCTAGAAGGAAACAACAAAGACATGTTCTTTACTGTTGAAAAGATTTCCAAGCAGCTTGCTGAGATTCGCGGAGCGATTTACCGCGCCGAGATCCCGGTTCCTCGCTTCAAGTGGTTCGAGGGCGAGTGCCCGGGGGCAGAGCGTCCAGAGTTTGACGATCGGCAGTGGGATGATTTCAAGGTCGGCGGTTTCTGGGGCGGCTACGATATCGTCGCCTGGTTTCGGGCGCATGTCCCCATTCCACCGGAAATGCGCCAGCATGAACTGGCCCTCCACCTGATCGTCGGGCCGCGCGACGACGGCGAGTCCACGGCCGAGACCCTTGTCTATGTGAACGGAATTCCACTGCAGGGGCTCGATGCATGGCACGAAGAGGTCTGGCTGCCTCCCGAGCTGTTGCAGCAGAATGAAATCACCGTCGCCCTCAAGGCGTGGAGCGGCGTCCTGGGCGTCCCCGACAAGCGTCGCTTCAAGCTAGCCCGGTTGGTCGCGATCGACCAGGATGCGGAATGCCTTTACTATCTCGCCGATACGGTACTCAAGGCAGTGCTAGTCCTGGACGAGAACGACCTACGCAGAACCAGGCTCCTACAGGCACTGGACGAAGCGTTCAGGCACGTAGACTGGACCCAGCCCGGTTCGCCCCAATTCTACGTGTCGCTCGCGCTCGCGGGCGGCCTCCTCACCGAACGCGTGGACCGGTTGAACGCGGCGGGAGAGATCCGGCCGCGCGTGATCGGGATCGGCCATTCGCATCTCGACATGGCTTGGCTATGGCGATTGAAGCACACGCGGGAAAAGGCGGCTCGCACCTTCTCCACGGCCCTGCACCTCATGCGCCAATATCCCGAATACCATTTCTTGCATACGTCGCCGCAACTGTTCCAGTTCTTGAAGCAAGACTATCCGGTGCTGTACGATCAGATCCGTGAGAAAATTGCTTCCGGAAAATGGGAAATCAGCGGCGGGATGTGGGTCGAAGCGGACACGAATCTTACGGCGGGCGAATCGCTCATCCGGCAGATCCTCTTCGGCAAACGCTTTACGCGGCAAGAGTTTGGACTGGAGACGCGGGTCTTGTGGATGCCCGACGTGTTTGGCTTTTCCGCAGCGCTGCCTCAACTCCTCCGCCAGAGCGGGATCGACTATTTCATGACGACCAAGATCAGCTGGAACCAATTCAACCGCTTTCCCTACGACTCCTTCCGCTGGCGGGGGCTGGACGGCACGGAAGTGTTGGCCCACTTTATCACGACACCCTCTCCCGGCTCGACGTCATACACCTACAACGGCGAACTCACTCCGTTCGCGGTCAAAGGCATTTGGGACGAATACAAACAGCAAGACCTGAATGAAGAGCTGCTGCTGTGCTTCGGCGCCGGCGACGGAGGGGGCGGCCCGACCAAAGAAATGCTCGAGGCGGCGCGGGTCATGCAGAACCTGAGCGGGTTACCCGAACTAAAGTTGGGGCGAGCAGAAGATTTCTTTGAGCGTCTGGGCGCTCGCACCGCCGGTCGCGAACTACCGGTCTGGGACGGCGAGTTATACCTCGAGTATCATCGCGGCACCTACACTTCTCAAGCGGCGAACAAGCGCGCCAACCGAGCGTCCGAATCCCTCTATCACGATGCCGAGTGGCTGAGCACCCTCTCGGACGTACTGCTGCGGGAACGCAACTATCCTATCGCCGAGCTAACAGAGGGATGGGAAAAGATCCTCCTCAATCAATTCCACGATATTCTGCCCGGCTCTTCGATCCATGCCGTCTACGAGGACTCGCAACAAGACTATGCCCGTATTCGCGAGATCGGCGATCGGGCGGTAGAGCGCGCAGGGAAATCCATCGCCGCGCGCATCCCCGCGGGCCAAGCAAGCATCGTCGTGTTTAACTCACTCGGCTGGAAACGGGATGCCCTCGTCGAAATGCCCTGGTCGGAAGAAATGGCAGACAAGGCGGCCCTCGACGAAACCGGCACGCCCTCTCCCAGCCAGACCGTCGAGGAACACGGGATGAAAAAGGTACTCTTCCTGGCAAAGGGCGTGCCCGGGCTCGGCTATCGGACAGTGCAGCTTGTGGAAGACTTCGGAAGTCTTGAGGAGCGCATCCACATCACGCCCACCCGCCTGGAGAACCGGTATTATCGGATCGAGCTCAATGAGCGGGGGCAGCTCGTCTCGCTCTTTGACAAGATCAATGCAAGACACGTCCTCGCGTCCGGCGCGCGTGGGAACGTGTTCCAGGTCTTTGAGGACAAGGCCATGGCCTTTGATGCCTGGGATATCGACATCTATTATCAAGAAAAAATGAAAGAGATCGATAATCTGGTCGAGGCGGTGGTCGAAGAGGCCGGGCCGCTGCGCGGCGCGTTGCGCTTGCGCTGGAAATTCTGCGATTCGGTCATTACCCAACGCATCGCACTCTATCAGCACTCGCCGCGCATCGATTTTCGCACCGAGGTCGACTGGAAGGAAAAGCAGGTCTTGCTCAAGACCGCATTTCCTGTCGAAGTCCGCTCGACGCGAGCGACCTACGACATTCAGTTCGGAAACGTCGAGCGGCCGACACACTGGAACACAAGTTGGGACTATGCCCGCTTTGAGGTGGTCGGGCACAAGTGGGCGGACCTGTCCGAGGGCAATTATGGGGTTGCGCTGTTGAATGACTGCAAGTACGGATACGATATAAAAAAGAACGTCATGCGTCTGACGCTCATCAAGTCACCCGTCGAGCCCGATGCGCTCGCGGACAAAGGGCATCACGAGTTCACTTACAGCCTGCTGCCGCACGCGGGGGGATGGCAGACGAGCCCGGTCATCCCAGAAGCCTACGCGTTGAACTATGACGTGCGGGCGCGGCTTATCTCAGGACCGCAAGAGGGGAATCTACCCTGCGAATACGCGTTCGCGAGCGTCGATGCGGACGGGGTCATTATCGAGACGGTCAAAAAGGCGGAAGAACAAGACGCGTGGATCGTCCGGCTCTATGAGACGAAGCAGAACCGCCACGCGGCGGTCAAGATGACCTTTGGCGAGACAATCCAACAGGCGGTGGAATGCGACGTACTGGAGCGAGAGATCGGTCCGGTCCAGTTCTCCGACCGTCAACTCCTCTTTTCCATCGCACCGTATCAGATCAAAACGTTCAAGATCCAGGCTCAGAGATGATGTTCTTGCGGAATTGCGAGGAAGAGGACCAGAGAGGCCGAGGAGAGGAGAACGCCCGCGGGCTTGCGTAGCTTAGCCCACCTGCCCCGCCCTTTTGGCGAGGGCTGTGGGCGTTTGCTGGGGCATTTCGAGTGAAAGAGGAGGACGCAAGGAACCAGGTTTCCCGAAGAAACCTGGTTCCTTGTTGTTCTGCACACACCGCCGCCATATGGCAAGCAGGGCAACCATTGTGCTTGACAAAGACCCGCAAGGGACGTATTCTGTGCGTGGTGCCAGATCGATATCAGAGCAGAGCCAGACACCGTCGTCTGTGAAAAAGCATGGTCGTCGAGGACTAGGATGCCCGTGGTTCTGCGCGTCAAGGGTTACAAGTTTGGATTCTACGAGGCCGATCTCGACGAACCGCCTCATGTGCATGTTGGCAAGCAGGGTAAACAGGCCAAGTATTGGTTGGATCCTCTAAAGGTAGCTCGAGGCGGTGACTTTAGGCCAGCAGACCTCCGTGAGATCGAACGGATTATCGAGGACAACTTGAATTTCTTGGTGGATGCATGGGAAAAGGAGAAGAGCAAGCGTGTTAACGGTTAAGGCAAGGATTTCTCCGCGCGATGACTCTGCTCCCATCGTACCTTTGGCAATTCCGTACCTGGATGAGGTGAAATCCTTTGCGAAACATCTCCACATGGTTGGCAAGCCCTGGCATGGGGAGATATTTGGCTGGCCGGCCGAGTATACGCCCGAGAGTCGCAAGAGACCTCCGCGCTCAAAGATGACATTCACCCCAGCGGACTTTTGGATCGGGGAGAGCGGAATTTGGTTCTACTCGCTTGCATGGGAGCATGGAAAAAACAAGGAGCCGATTGAGTTTCTGGACGATCGAGGGATTATCAAGGAATAGTGGGTGAATAGAAGAGAAGGAGATAGACAAGGAACCAGGTGTCCTGCAGGACACCTGGTTCCTTGTTGTAATGCTCGTGCCCCTCTATTTCTTATCCAACTTCAACGCCTGTTTGATATAGTAGCGGAGCGCCGCCTTGTTGATATCCCTAGTGCTCTTGAGCTTGACGTGCTTGGATACTTTGCCAACACCCTGCAGCAGACCGTATTTGTCCTCGAACTCGGCGCCGCGAGAAAAGGCAAAGGTAATATCCTTCTTGGTAGGGCTGACCACCGCGAGAAATCCGTTGCCTTTCCACGCGAGAATCCCGTAGCTGATGCCTTCCCGCGCGCCTGGCGCCGTTTCTCGCATCAATTGCCTGAGCATCGCCACGATGTCCTGATGCTCGGGCAAGACCTTGTGTTTGAGGAACTCGTCGACTGTCATTGTCATAGGCCGATTGTACCAGATATACCGCCAGCGTCGAATCCGGGCAATCGGACAGAACCGTCACGCGACGGGCAGCACACACTCCGGCACATTGTGGCTGGGCGAGTTGACGAGAGGCGAGACGGGATACGCTTCCATCTCATTTGCGGGATAGGGCTGCAGTAGCGAGACGAGCTCGTCGATGTCCTGACGAGCAGGATCGAGCCAGAGTGGGTGGGCACTCTTAGGCAGGATGATGGGCATCCGGTGATGAAACTTGCGCATCAACTCGTTCGCCGCGGTCGTGATGATAGTGCAAGTAGTAATCGACTCGCCTTCGGGAGACTTCCACGTATCGTAGAGACCCGCGAAACCGAAAGCCTCTAGTGACTTGAGCCGGATGAACATGGGCGCCTTTTTCCCCGCGTCCTCCCGCCATTCATAGAACCCATCCGCGAGGACGAGGCAGCGCTGGCTTTTCAAGAGGCGTTTAAAGCTGGGTTTCTCGGTGATCGTCTCGGCACGAGCATTAATCATCTTGGAAGCCATCTTGGTGTCCTTGGCCCAGACGGGAATAAGACCCCAGCGCATCAATTCGAGCGAATTGCTTCCCTGGCGTTGGACGACCACCGCTACGTTGTGCGTGGGCGCGACATTATAGCTCGGGGCAAGGTCCGCGCGAGTCTGTTGAATATCAAACAGCTTCTGAAGCTGGATCACATCGGTTGAAAGGGTGAATCGGCCGCACATAGGCTTGCACCTCCAAGAAACATTTGTTCGAGATTGTATCATTCTGGAGAGAAGGCGTCAATGGGTCTCGTTTGGCTCCGAGATGTGGAAATATACCCCACATGCGCACACCTTTGTTTCTAGTCCTCTTACTTCGCTCGGCCTTCGCTGCATGCACCGCGGCCGCGCCTGCTCCGGTCGCGGCTACTGGCACTCCAACCCATGCCCCGAGTCGGACAGCAACCATCTCGGTCTCCAAAAAGCCGACACTTTCGTTGTACCCGCCTCACGGCCGCCCCATTGCCACATCACTCTCAGGGGAATATAATCGTTGGCAGGACTGCAGTCTTTGCCGGTTGAGGAACAGTGAAAGGATGATATGGCCAATTTCCATTTTTCGCCGCGGCCGAACCGCGCGCACGAAATTCATTGGCATGAGTGGGGAGATGCCGCTTTTGCTCAAGCCAAGGACCAGGACAAGCCGATCTTGCTGGCGCTGTCCGCTGTGTGGTGCCACTGGTGTCATGTGATGGACGAGACCTCTTATTCCGATCCTGCCATTATTCAGGCGATCAACGAACGATATGTTCCAATCCGTGTGGACAACGATATGCGGCCGGACGTGAACCGGCGCTATAATCTGGGGGGATGGCCAACCACCGCGTTTCTCACTCCGGATGGAGACATTCTCTCGGGCGGCACCTATATCCCCCCGAGCCAAATGCTGTTGCTCGTCAATCAGGTGGCAGATGTTTATAAGAGCTCCAAGCAGTCGATTCTAGATCAAGTCGCCAAAATCAATGCTCGCCGCGCAGTGCCAAACGAGCCCCGCGCAACAGCCAAGGGCGAACTCTCGATGGAAATTGTCGAGATTGTCCAGAAGCAGGTCGAGGAGAATTACGATGCCTCGTACGGCGGCTTTGGACAAGAGCCAAAGTTCCCCCAAACGGACGTCCTAGAGTTTTTGCTCGCCACATACTATGAAACTCGTAACGAATCTCTCTTGCACATGGTGACCGAAACGCTGACGCAGATGGCGCGCGGCGGGATGTATGACCACGAAGCCGGCGGCTTTTTCCGTTATTCCACCACTCGCGATTGGAGCACACCTCATTTCGAAAAGATGCTTGAGGATAACGCCAAGCTCCTCGTCGTCTATTCGCACGCGTGGCAGGTCGAGCAAAAAGAGCTCTTTGCCGAAACGATGCACTCGACGATCGAATATGTCCAGTCCACGCTCGCGGACCTGCAGCACGGTGGCTTTTACGGCTCGCAGGATGCAGACGAGCGTTACTATTCGCTCTCGCTCGCCGAACGCGCTCAATGGCCGCCGCCATACGTAGACCACACCTTCTACACCGATTGGAATGCCCTCATGGTCTCAGCCTATCTCCAGGCCGCAATCATCTTGAGCGAGAACCATCTGCAGGCATTTGCCCTCGAGACACTCGACCGGATCTGGACCGAAATGTACCACCCCGACAGCGGACTGTACCATTACGCACGCGCAGGCGGGCCTCCTCAGCTCCCCGACCAGCTGTCGGACTTGGGCCGTACGACGGCGGCATTTCTTCTGGCCTACCAGGCGACAGGCGACAGTATCTATTTGAGCCGAGCCCGGATCCTCGCGGACCGCGCGTTCGCCCAACTGTTCGATAAAGAGAGCGGGGGCTTTGGGAGTGAACCTCCGGCTCAAGACGCGCTCGGACTCTTGCGCGTCCCCGACAAGTCGATCGACGAAAACGCGGTAATGGCGAGCGCCTTCGCCGCACTGTATCGCTTTACCTCTGACGACTCGTACCGCGCGGCGGCGGAAGAATCTCTCGTCGCTTTTGTCGACAGCTATGCCCAATTTGGTTTCATGGCTGCCAACTATGCACGCGCGGTAGATCAATTCCTGAACGAACCGCTCGAGATCCGAATTGTCGGTGGCCTCGACGATGAACGCACGCGTGAGTTACACGCCGCTGCTCTCAAGGTCTATGCGCCCGGTAAGCTCGTCCAGCTGCTCGATCCTGTGAGGGATACGGAACGCATCGCCCAGTTCGGCTACCCGGCGGACGTCACGCCGCTTGCCTATGTTTGTGTCGGCACTCGATGCCTCGCGCCAGTCAATGATCCGGCGGCGCTCAAAGAGGCGATGGGGCAAATGTCCCGACTGGGCCAGACGGCTTAAGAATGGAGTAGACAAGGTGAAGATTCTTGACATTTCGATACCGATTTCCACCACGATGCCCACTTACCCGGGGGATCCCAAAGTGAGCATCGAGCCTGTCCTGCAAATTTCCAAAGGAGATGAGGCGAACGTATCCCGTCTCTGCATGGGCGATCATACCGGCACTCACCTCGACCCGCCAGTGCATTTTATCCCGGGCGGCAAGACCGTGGACCAACTCGATCTCGGGACGTTCTATGGCCCGGTTCTGGTAGTCGATTTTACCAAGGTCGAGCGGGCGGTCTCGGCCCCGGATCTAGAGCAGGCCAAGCTGCCGGCCGGCACCAAAAGGTTGCTCCTCAAAACGCGTGATTCGACGCTCTGGGAGCGGGCCGGTTTCCAAAAGGACTATGTCGGAATTGCTTGGGACGCCGCGCAGTGGATCGTGGATCACGGCATCACGTTGGTCGGCATCGATTATCTGAGCGCGGAACTGTATAAGGCGGGCGAACCTAGAACTCACCGCACGCTCCTGGGGGCCGGAGTCATCATCGTCGAGGGGCTGGACCTACGGGAGATTGCACCGGGCGAGTACACGCTGGCCTGCTTACCTCTCAAGATACAGAATGGAGACGGAGGGCCCTGCCGGGCCATCTTGATTGAAGATTAGGCGGAATCGTGCCAAATGTAACAAAAGGAGCAAGAGGCGAGCCAACTCCTACTTTTTGGTCTTGACAAATGCGCGCCATTGACCTTATAATGAATGCTGGATTTGCTGCGAGTCGCGCGGGTGTAGCCATACTGCGGGGATTTACGCGAAAGGCTGGATTCAAATCGGTTGTTCCGCACCTGCCACACGCGCCGGTATGGACTGTGTGGTCTGAACAAGGGCGGACAAGCCGATTTTTCGTTTAGTAGGTACTTGCTCGTTGCGCCGTGGAGGGATATCCCGATGACTGAGGTCAAGCCTTGGGAACAATTGCCTGATGACGGGTATTGGCGCGCTCTTCTGGGAGCCTCCCCGGAGTCGTCGCCGGCAGATGCCGTCGACGTTCTGCCGGCGACGTTCCGCCGCAAGAAGCACCCGGAGATTCACGAGCAAATGGTCAGGGCAGCACTCCACAGCACCCAACCCCGGCCTCGGCTCCTTCAGGCTGGGCCCTCGCGGAAAAGAGCTACGCCCAGGGCGATACTCTCGAATTGCGGGTGATCGGCTATAATCGTGGCGGGTTGCTCGTCGATCTGGGTAATGTGCGCGGCTTTGTGCCCGCCTCTCAACTTGTCTCCTTTCCGCGCAGGGTGCAAGAGGACGAGCGCATGCAGGAACTGGCGCGCTTGGTGGGCAGCACCCTCCGCCTCAAGGTCATCGAGTACGACCCCGCGCGCAATCGTCTCGTTCTGTCCGAGCGGATTGCGAATCCTCCTCTCTCACGGGCGGACCAGGTGCTTGCGACTATTGAACCCAAGCAAACGCGCAAAGGAGTGATTCGCAACATCACTGACTTTGGCGCCTTTGTGGATCTGGGGGGTGTTGAGGGATTGATCCATGTCTCTGAATTCTCCTGGCAGCGCATTGGCCACCCCCGCGATGTAGTGACTCCGGGCCAGGAAGTAGACGTCTATGTGATCGACGTGAACCGCGAGCAAAAGCGGATTGCCTGCAGCTTGAAACGGCTGGTCCCCAACCCATGGAGGCAACTCGCCGAGCAAATGCAACCAGGCGATATCGTCGAGGGCGTGGTGACGAACGTCGTCTCGTTCGGCGCCTTTGTACGCGTCAGCGAGGCTGTCGAGGGCTTGATTCATATCTCCGAATTGGCGGAAGGAAGCTTTTTGCATCCCCGCGATGTCGTGCAAGAAGGTCAGACGGTGCAGGCTTTGGTCATTCAAATCGACCCGGTCCGGCAGCGGCTGGGGCTTTCTCTACGCAAGGCGTCGAGCGGCGAAAAGAAACTTCGCCGCAATGGCGATTCGGCGCGGCTTGTACCGCCAAGTCCCGTAAGCACGCTGACTCCGACCTCGCGGCCCGAATCTATTTATACCGAAGCTCCTCCGCCGCCTCCCCCCGATCCGGGGTATTGGGAGAGTCTGGCACAATCCGGTTCATAAGCCGTGCCAGGATTCCGACCCCGGAAGAGCAGGGGTGATCGTCTGAGAAAGACAATGACGCCCAGACCCGTCAAAGAAGACGCACCAGCGCGCTCGCGCCTGCAACTGAAAATCGACCCTGCGCGGCAGCGCGAGATTGTGGGGCTCGCGCTGTTCGCGTTAGGCGGCCTGGTTCTTCTCAGCCTTTTGCACGTCACGCCTGGGTCCGTCAGCGACCTGACGGCAAGCGTGCTGCAAAATATGTTCGGCTGGGGCGCCTTTGCGCTGCCGTTGTGCGCTTTTGGCGGGAGCGCTTTTCTGCTTCGCCGCGGCGATTTCAGACCAGCGACCGTTCCTTGGGGACGCGTTTTTGCAGCCGAGATTCTTTTCGCCGTCCTGATCGCGCTCGTCCATCTGATGTCGCCTGGATCCAACGGGGGCGCGTTGGCGGACAGCGGCGGCGGAGGCGGCTTTCTCGGTTGGGCAATCGGCGGCGGGCTGGCGGCCATCGTCGGTCCGATCGGGGCAGGCTTGATCCTGCTCGGGATAGCCGCCTTCACCCTGCCGGCGGTTCTCGGAGGGAATGCGACGCGCCTGCGGGGCTGGGGTGATCGGCTCACCACCCGAATCGCCGAGGGAAACAAGCCGCGCTCCATCCCGCCGAAGGAGGGAAGCGCAGGAGCGCGAGCACCGGCAAGCTCTCGAGCGCGCCGCTCCGTTTCCGACACCGCCCCACCACTGACTTTGGCGCGCGCCAAACCCCTCGATCGGCAAGAAGAGGATAAGGAGGTGGCGGAAGATATCGCGGCGGCCCCGCGCGCTCCCGCGACTCCGCGGCCGATCGTGCTCAAGCCCATGAACGGGGCCAATGCGCAAGGGCTCGTCCTAACGCCGCGCCGGCGTTCTCGGCGCCGCGTTACTCTACCCTCGCTGGACCTACTCGACTCGGCCAATGAGGCCAAATACGGCGAGACGGATGCCAACATCAAGGCGCGCCTGATTGAAGAGACGCTAGGGAATTTCGGCATTCCCGCCAAGGTCATCGAAATCAACGCAGGGCCGACCGTTACGCAGTTCGGACTCGAGCCCGGTTTTATCAGCCGACGTAGCCCAGATGGCCACGTGCGCCAGCGCAAAATCTCGGTCAATCGCATCGCCGCCTTGCAGCATGATCTCGAGTTGGCGCTTGCCTCAGCGCCCATTCGGGTGGAAACACCCGTGCCCGGGCGCCCAATCGTGGGCATCGAGGTGCCGAACCAGTCGGTAGAATTAGTCTCGCTGCACGGCGTGCTCGAAAGTGATGGTTTCAAGAAGAAAAAAGGCATGCTCAAGATTGCCCTGGGACGCGATGTCTCCGGCGCATCGGCCGCCGCCGATTTGGCGGCCATGCCGCACCTGCTCATTGCCGGCGCGACCGGTTCGGGCAAGTCGGTCTGCATCAACACGATTGTGGCATGCCTGCTCATCAATCACTCCCCGGACACGTGTCGCCTTATTCTGGTAGATCCGAAGCGGGTCGAGCTGACATCATTCAACAACATCCCTCACCTGCTTGGGCCGGTCATTGTGGACATGGAGGAGGTCGTGCCTGCTCTGCGCTGGCTCACTCGGGAGATGGACAATCGCTTTACCGAGTTCGCTAGGGCCCATGTGCGGAACATTGAGAGTTACAACGAAAAGATGCTCAAAGGTCCGGGCACCGCAACCATGCCCTACATTGTCGCGATCATCGACGAACTGGCCGACCTGATGCTCGCCGCGCCGGACGAAACGGAAAAACGCCTGACCCGCCTTGCGCAGATGGCGCGTGCGACCGGTATCCATTTGATCATTGCGACCCAGCGCCCTTCGGTGGACGTCGTGACCGGTCTCATCAAGGCCAACTTTTCTGCGCGGATTTCCTTTGCCGTGACGAGCAGCGTGGATTCTCGCGTTGTCCTCGATACGCCAGGAGCGGAGAAACTGCTGGGGCGCGGCGACATGCTGTACATGGCCAGCGACTCGTCCAAACTACACAGGATGCAGGGCTGTTTCGTGTCGGACGACGAACTGGCGCGGCTCGTGAACTTTTGGCGGAACAACGATCAATACGAGACTGCGCCGGAGGCGCCGTGGAAGGCGCTCCTCGAGTCGGCCAAAAAGGGCGAGGACGACCTGATCGAGCAGGCGCTCGAACTGGTCCAACAGTACGACCGCACCTCCATTTCGTTCTTGCAGCGCCGGTTGGAAGTTGGCTACCCGCGCGCGGCCCGTTTGATGGACCAACTAGAGGAGAGAGGCATTGTGGGACCGGACGAAGGGGCCGGAAAATCGCGCCCGGTGTTTGTCCATGCAGCCGATGCTCAAGAGTTTGAGGAGGAGAGTAGTAATGGAAGAAAGAACATTCATCAGGAGGTTGAATGCCTAGAGGAACCCAAGAGCGAGAGGAAAGAAAGCAAAAAAAGGATGTAATTGAGGCGGAAGGGGAAGTCGTCGAAGCCCTCCCTAACGCCATGTTCCGCGTCAAGCTCGACAGCGGGCACACCGTGCTGGCCCATATCTCGGGCAAAATGCGGATGTACTATATTCGTATTCTGCTCGGAGATCGCGTCATGGTCGAGCTTTCTCCGTACGACCTGACGCGCGGCCGCATTACGTACCGCTTTAAGAAGTAGGTTGCTTGGCGCCGGACTGTGAGGTGCCATCATGGCAGCGGAAACCCTTGACCCGCGCACGGTTCGTCCATCGCCCATCGCGGGCACCTGGTATCCAGGGACGCGGTCTGAACTGGAGAGAACGGTGGATGACCTTCTCGCCAGTGCTGACCATATTCCGGCGAGCGATGAACTGATCGGTTTAGTTGTTCCGCACGCCGGTTACCCTTATTCCGGCCAAACGGCCGCTTTTGCCTACCGCCAGCTAGAAGGTTTGACCTTTGACCTTGTCGTCTTACTAGGCCCGAGCCATTATGAAGACTATGGTCCGCAGGCCGTCAGCGCCAAGAACTATTATGCTACCCCGCTCGGCACCGTCCCGCTTGCGCAAGATGTGATTCAGGCGGTGGCGGATCGCGTCCCCCTGACGCGAGTCGAGCATGACCGGGAGCACTCGCTCGAGATTCAACTTCCGTTCCTTCAGCGCATGTTGACCTCCTTTCAGCTCGTGCCCCTCATGCTCTACCTCCCAATCTACCTGATGGGCCCTGAAGCAGTTTCCCCCTCGGAGCTATTGGGTGCGGCCATCGCCCAGGCGGTACGCGGTCGCCGAGTTCTCCTCGTCGCCAGCTCCGATCTCTCCCATTTGTACGATGATCGCGCCGTGGAGCGATTTGACGCCCACACGGCTGAACTGGTGCAGGCGATGGACCTCCCAGGCCTGGAGCAGTACATGTGGAAGAGTCACGAGTGCCGCGCCTGCGGGGATGCCGCAATCGTCGCTCTCCTTTCAGCCGCAAAACAATTGGGCGCCGACCGGGCGCGCGTCTTCAAGAGGACTAATTCCTCCGAGGTGACCGGGTCCCACATCCCCGGGCAGTATGCGGTCGGCTACATGGCCGCAGGAGTCTTCAAGTCGACTCACTAGCAATTGCGGAAAAGGGCTGAGTAGAGTATCATGAGTCGGGATGGGTTCTTCCGACTTATGATGACAAATCCCTCCGCGTACGCTCAAATCGTCGTCAACACCCCGCTTGCCATAGCGACTCCGCGATCCGACGAGCCCTCGCCCGCCGAATCCTTGCGCGAGCGAACGTTTACGTATTCTATCCCCGCGTCTCTCGCCGCCCAAGTCGTCCCGGGGCAGTTGGTTTGGGTTTCCTTTGGTGCTCGGCGCCTGCAAGGACTCGTCGTCGGCTTGAGCGATTCCTCGCCAGTCGAGGAGACCAAAGAGATCGAAGCCGTGGTCGACCCGCGCCCCTTTCTCACTCCCGCGCAAATTGATTTGGCTCGCTGGATAGCGGCGACCTATCTCTGCTCCCTTAACGATGCCCTGCAGCTGATGCTACCCGCCGGCATCGAGCAGCACACGGAGACGATGGTCCAATTGGTGCCGGGGGCGGCGACTGGCGAGTTCACCCCAAAGCAGGCCGCCCTCGTCAATCTGCTCACGCGCGAGGGAGAGATGCGCGCGAGCCGCATACCCCGAGAATTGCGGGGAACGGTCGACGTACTGGCCCGTCACGGCATCGTGGTCAGACGGACCTTTCTCGCGCCTCCACGTGTCAAGCCCAAGCGCGTCCAGTCTGTCCGCCTTATCGCCGATCAAGGGCGTGTAGACGCCGCCCTCGCTTCCTTGATCAAGCGTAATCCCCAGGCCGACATTCTGGACTATCTTGCCAGCAATGCAACCGGGCCGTGGACGGTCGAAGAGATTTGTGCGTCGGTTCCCTGCTCGCCGGCTTCCCTCGTCAGTTTGCAACGCCAAGCGGCTGTTGAGGTCATACCCGCGCAAGAGTCGATTTCACTCACGCCCAAGTACTATGACGAACTGCCTGCTCTCTCCCCCACGCAAGCCCTGACGCTCGTGTACTTGCGCGGTCTCCCCCACGCAAGCCCGGACGCTCGTGTACTTGCGTGAGCACGGCACCCCCCTTGCCATTTCCGAGTTGAAATCCATTTTGAAAACAAACGGTGGGACTCTGCACGCGCTCGAGCAGAGCGGCTATATCGAACGGACCTGCACCCCGCCCATGGTCATTCTGAAGCTAACGCCTACAGAAGCACAGGCGCGAGCCCTCCAAATGCGAGGCGCAGAGAAATACCACGCCATCGTCGATTTTCTGCGCCGCGAACAAGGCGCGGTCTGGGTGAGCAGGCTGTATGCCGCGACCGACTGCACCCGCCATGACCTGGACAAGTTGGCCGCAAGCGGCATTGTCGCGCTGGAAGAGCAAGAGACATGGCGCGACTCACTCGCAGGCCGGGAGTTTGTTGCGGCCACGCCGCCCCGATTGACACCCGAGCAGATGGCAGCGCTGGAGCAGATCGTCTCCAAGCTCCACGCGGAGGTCCCGCCGGAAAGCCGACCGGAGCGGCCAGCCCTTTTACCCAAACCCGTCGTTTTTTTGCTGCACGGCGTGACCGGGAGCGGCAAGACTGAGATCTATTTGAGCGCGCTGGAACGAACAATACGGTTGGGCCGACAGGGCATTGTCCTGGTTCCGGAGATTTCTTTGACTCCGCAGACGATCCGGCGATTTGGCGCGCGGTTCCCTCGCATTGCCGTTCTCCATTCACGCCTGGGCGAAGGCGAACGCTACGATACCTGGCGGCGCTGTCGGGACGGTTTGATCGACATCGTCATCGGCTCTCGCTCGGCTCTTTTTGCTCCCCTGCCGAACCTGGGTCTGATCGTTCTGGATGAAGAACACGAGCCGGCCTACAAACAAGAGGCTACACCACACTATCATGCCCGGGCCGTCGCGCTTGCGATGGCCGAACGCCTCGGCTGCGCGGTCGTCCTCGGGAGTGCGACGCCAGACCTCGAGACGTACTACCGGGCAGCTCACGGCGAGTTCCAACTTCTCGAGCTTCCCCAGAGAATTATGGGTCATGGAGAGCAAACCCAGAAGGGAGGAGATGGTAGTCACTCCGCAAAACCCACCAGGTCTCCGCTTTGCGCCGGGAAGGCAGAAAGCAAAAGGTCCGAGCCAAGCGGCGATCCCGTAATTGACCTCGCGATTTCGAGCGGGGCCTACTCTGCAGAATCTCCAGATCCCGCGCTCTTTGCGGGACTAGAGGCAGAATCAAAGGCGCCACCCGTGATGAGCGAGAGAACAACACAATATTTAGAGCTTCCGCCGGTCCAAGTGGTCGACTTGCGAGCGGAACTCAAGACGGGCAACCGCTCGATCTTTTCGCGTGCGCTGCAATACGAGATGACACGTGCGCTCGCGGCGCGCGAACAGATCATCCTCTTTTTGAACCGGCGGGGGAGCGCGACGTTTATCCTCTGCCGCGACTGCGGTTATGTGAGTCGCTGCCGCCGCTGCGACAACCCCATGACTTTTCATGCCGCCAGCGACCAACTCATCTGCCATCACTGTAATCGGCGGGAACGAGTACCTGCCAAATGCCCCTCTTGTGGAAGCACGCGCATCCGTTACTTTGGGATCGGCACGCAGCGCGTCGAGCTAGAGTGCAAGGCCATGTTCCCTCAAGCCCGCCTGCTCCGCTGGGATTTCGACGCGACGCGTGGGAAAGGGTCTCACGAAACGATCCTGGAAGAGTTTGTCGAGCACCGGGCGGATATCCTGATCGGCACCCAGATGATCGCCAAAGGGCTCGATCTGCCGAAGGTAACGCTTGTTGGTGTCGTCAGCGCCGATACAGCCCTCAACTTGCCGGATTTCCGGGCGGGCGAAAGGACATTTCAACTTCTGACCCAGGTGGCCGGAAGAGCAGGACGCAGTGCTCTGGGCGGCAAGGTCATTGTCCAAACCTACAACCCGGGCCATTATGCCATTCAGGCGGCTTCCCATCACGACTATCGAACCTTTTATGAACGCGAGATCCAGTTCCGGCGCGAGCAGGATTATCCTCCTTTTAGCCGGCTCATCCGGCTCTTGTACACCGACGCCAATGTGCGTCGCGCGCAGGGCGCCGCGGAGGAGCTGCGCAAATTACTCGCCACCCGGATTGCCCAGCGCGGTCTCGTCCTCGATCTTGTCGGCCCAGCCCCCGCCTTTTTTCACCGCTTGCGTGGCGAGTACCGTTACCACATCCTCATTCGCGGCCGCAACCCACACGAACTCCTTGCCGATATGGCCTTGCCGCTGGGTTGGCGGGTAGACGTGGATCCGGTGAGCCTGCTGTGAGGCGACCGGTCTCGGCTTAAGAGGGGTTTTTTGCGATAATCGCGCCGACGCTCACGGCGTCGGCGCAGGTGTCGGGGCCACGGGCGCTGGGAGGATTGGTGCGACAGGTGCAAGAGTGGGCACCGGAGTCGCCGGCGGAGGTATCGGCGCTGGAGGGACAGGCGTTGCGGTCGGCAACGGAATAGGTGTTGCAGGCAAAGGCACCGGCGTTGGAGCAAGCAGTGTCGCCGTTGGTGTGGGTGTGGGTGTGGGTGTCGGCGACAGAGTGGGTGCTGGTAACAGAGTGGGCGTTGGCGTTGGGGCCACGGAAGTTGCCGTCGGCAACGGCGTGGGCGTTGAGGGCAGCAGTGTCGCCGTCGGCAACGGCGTGGGCGTTGGGGGCAGCAGTGTCGCCGTCGGCTTTGGCGTCGCCGTTTCCGTCAGTGTTGGAGTGATAGCTGGGGTGGACGTTGCCGTGACGGGCGGCGTGGGCGAGGGACGCTCAGTTCGGGTGGGCGAAGGGGTGATAGTCGGCGCGACCACGGGCAAAGGTGTCGGGCTGCGCGTGGGTGAAGGTGTCGGTGTGCGAACAATAGGTGCGAGCGCCGGCGGTGGCTGCAGAACTACATAACCAGGTGTTTGCTTGGGTTGCGGCCAGAGAGAGGCGACGAGGACGATGAGGGCGAGAATCAGCGCAACAGCACCAAATTGCAGACCGGTGCGACCCTCGTTGACATAGACGCCGCGGATGGCGCCGCGGTCTGGCACCGGTGACACCGGTGCACCTCTATTTTCTTGGCTCAGCAGGCTATGAAAGGGCGCAGATAGGTAAATCGACGTTTGCGAAAGGCACAACAAGAGCAGCGCCGCTGCAAAGATGGACGGCGTACGCGCCAGGACGGCTAGTCCCCCTACGAGACAAAGCATTCCCACGAGAGTCTCCCAAGTCGTGATCCGGATCGCGCGCAGCCATGCGAGCTTTGACACGACCTTGGGCGTCCGCAGGAAAACCCCGCGCGGACGTATGATGGCTTGCGCACATGCGAGCGCGACCACCCACGTCAGACTGAACCAAAGTGTCAGCGCGTAGAGCGCGCGTTTCCAAGTGATACCAAGCGCATGACGCAATCCCCATAGCGCGCGGAGCAGATTGGTTCCAATCAAGAGCAGTGGCAGAACGATGAACGCCTCGGTCGTCGGGCGTAGAAAAACGCTGTGCCCCGTGAGCACGAGAATCAGGGTAGTGAGAACAACGACAGTGAAGAACATGGTCAAGAGTTCATTGAACCACTGCAAGCCCGCCACCAGAAAGAAATAGCGCTGCGCGCCGGTGAGCCGGCTGTCAGGGTCGATCCAGCGAGCCCAGGGCATCATCTTGCCCCAGTGCTTTTTCAAAATCTGCACGCCCCCGAAGGTCCACCGAAAGCGCTGCTTTTTCATTCCGTCGAAATCGAGCGGCATCAGACCGCGCCCGTATGACCGATTCACATAGAGTGAAGAGTACCCCCGATCCAGAATACGGAGGCTCGCTTCCGCGTCCTCGGTGATGCACCATTCGTCCCAGCCGCCGATTTCCTCCAGGACCGTCTTGCGAATTAGCCCCATCGTGCCGCAAAAGATGATTGCATTTCGTTCATTGCGGGCGGGCATCGATAGCGCAAAGAAATATCTATAGCCGTCGTAGGCCGCCTGGAAATAGCGGTTTTGCTTATAGTCCCGATAATCTTGCGGCGCTTGCACAAACGCCATTTTAGGATCGGTGAAATAGGGGACGATACGTTTCAAATAATCGGGCTCGACAAGATAATCCGCATCGACCACTCCGATAATCTCTGCCGCCGGGTCCGTCAAAGTCAGCGCAAAGTTCAGTGCGCCCGATTTATAGCCGGGCCAGCGCTCGAGGTGAACCACTTTGAATCCTAGCTCGCGGCACAAACCCGCAAGCGGCTGCCATGTTGACTCATCCGGCGTATTGTTGTCGACCAGGATCACCTCATAGTTCGGATAATCCAGACGGGAGAGGGCGCGCAGTGTTTGCGCGACCAGTTCGGGCGGCTCATTGTAGGCAGGGACATGCAGGGAGACCATCGGAGCAAACGAGCCCAGCGGGGCAAGTGTGGCGCGGCGCCTCCATCGGACACGGCACAATACGTCCAGAACCTCAAAGGCGTAACTCAGCGACAGCGCGAGTGCCAATGTCTCCAGGATGAACAGAAAAAGGGAGAAGACGAACGCGGCCGGCGAGAGCGGACTGAACGCGGTGACGGCAAACGCATAGACCAGATAGAGAATACTTGCCCAGACGGCTGAGACGAACAGCGCCTGGCCGGGGGGATTCCAATCGGGCAAGCGCAGACTAATGATCAATCCAAAGGCCAGCACGACCAGGCTCTCGATCGTGACTTGGGCCCGAACCCCAAATGTGCTGAGCGCAATGATCGCTCCGGAGGCGACCACGAGAATCATGTAAAAGAAGGAGAGGAAAAAACCGGTGCGCCGAAAGTGCCTCCCGATTGCGAGTGTAAGCGCAAAAGAAAGCAGGAGCCAAATCCCGGCAAGTAGGACAGCTCGTGTGAGCATCGACTAACCCAACCAATGGAGCAGGAGTAAACCAAACAACCCTGCGCCGATCAAAGCGATCCCAGATGCCAGGGCCAAGGCAACCGTTGCGACGCGCCGATCGCGCTCCAGTCCCGGCCCGCGCGCCACACCCCACGCGTGCGGAATCACGAGGAAAGCAAGAACAAGAGCCCCTATTCCCGCGGGAATCAGGCCGAGCGCCATCAGCCCAACCCAGCGCGCTACGCGCTCCGCCTCGCTAAGCTTTATGGGGGGATAGGGGGCGGGTTGGCTTCTCGATTTAGGGACGACGATGGGCCGCGAATGCCGCAATGAGACGATATAGTTCTGATCCGTTTCGGCGACGAATTCTACAAAAGGGTCGTTCTTGAGCCGAGCCGAGAGCACGTGCAGAAGCGCCGCCTGGACCGCGGGGTCATCGGGCTTTAAATCGACCGCATGCTCAATGTCTTCGAGCGCGGCACGCGCGTCCGGCTCGGTGTCGCTTAAACGCAGCCAGGCTTGGACATTGCCCGGATCAGACGCGACCATTTGTCTAAAGTATTCGTGCGCACTTTCGTCAACCCGGTGCGCAACCGGAGTGTTAGGTATGCTATTCATATCGACGATCGAAACCGGTGAGGATGTAGCCCCTTGTTCCAAGGGGAGCAAGAGCTACTGAAAGGGTATTATTGTGAAAACGTTGCAGTGCTCGCGACCGTTACACCTGGCAAGGTCAGCGGGCGATGAGAGGGAGACTGAAGAGGAAAGAATCGGAGCGGCGGCCTGCAGGATCATTGCCTGAAATCTTGACGTTGTCATCATACACGGCAATGTCGTTTACCTTGACTGGAGAGGCGCCGGGTGCCCGCGGGATTCCCTGATAGGACCAATCGTTCGTCGGGTCCCAGGCGCCGGAACTGTTGAACTGGATTTGTATCTGCTTTCGAAAATCCGCTGGCCCGTCAGGTGCCAGTGTCACGCCAGAGCAGTCGACCACGATGTAATAAATGTTGCCGGAATACGGACGAAGCGGAGAGACCGAGGAGCATTGATCATAGTCCGAGGTTACTCTGATCATGTTCGGGGTAACGCCGGATTCAAGTGTAATATAGTACCTGAAAGAAAGCTTGCTGCTCGCACGAGCGGGGTAACTCGAGCGGTTGTTCAGCCACATGACAAGTTGAGTATAGTTGCTGCCCGAGGCGCTTACCGCTGCCTCGACGAAAAACTCGTCGTCGCGCGTTTCCGGCGGAGGAAAATCGGCGAGCGGCGTCCCACCGTATTCCATGTATAATCGCGCCAGCGCCCCGGTAAAGCCGGCATTGTAGTCATCCGCGACCTCGTTTTTGATATAATCGGTCCGTATGTCCGCATAGGAATCGTCATTCCCCGGTCCGCCGACGAGTGCCCCGTAGAGAATATGACGTTGGTTGACCGGAGTCATGATGTCGTTCGCCCACGAGCCGTGCGACGTGCGATGGTGCACATTCACCGGCGGATTGTTCCCAAAACCCACCTCGTAGCTCCGGTGCTGCGGATTGTTCCCCAACATGTAATTGATCTGGTTGACCGCGAAATCGTGATAACGCGCCTTTTTCGTCGCGTCGCTGATCGCATCGCTGTAGACGAGCGCGAGAAAAGCGGTGTTCGCCGCGTAACGGAGCGAGCCCCACTGGTCCAGCCAAGCCAGCCCTCCCGGCGTGTACCGGACACGCTGCCCATTGTAGCCAACGGTCCAGAAATCAAGCCACCGCTCTGCATCCTGGCGGTATTGCGCCTGTCCCGTCAGCTTGGCAAGCAGAACATAGTCGCCATACGTCTTGTCATCCCAGCTCTGCGTCCACGTGTAACTTTTGTTCAGGTTGGCGTAGTAGGATTGCGCCTTGTCGAGATAACTGGTGTCGCCGGTCGCACGGTACAGCCACAATGCGCCCCATACCAGTTCATCCCAGTACCCGCTCCAGGATGGGTAAAAGGCCTGCGCATCCGTAATGCAGTCTGAATACTTGCCGCGATAGGTATCGGCAAAATTGTACAGCTGCCGCGCGTGCGTGAGCAGCGTATCCGCGTAGCCTGCGTCGGTGGGTCTAAAGACGATGGAGGATGCCGCAAGCGCCGCCGCCGTTTCACCCGCGAGATCCGACCCGGGGCAGGTGGCGCTAATCTTGAACGCCGGGCGCGCCATCGGCATAACCTCGGCCGGTCCCCACCAACTGTGGTCCAGTGTGCCGCTCCCGACCTGTCCGTAGAGCTCGTCGGGTGCCGTGTGTGCCTTGATGAAATAATCAGTTGCCCACTTCAAGTCGTCGAGGATATAGCTCAGTTGACCGCTGCTCGCATACGCATCGCGATACTCGACAATGCCCCAGGCGAGCATGGTTGCGGAGCTTGCCATTGGAAACCCGAATTTTACATGATCGCCGGCGTCATACCAGCCGCCGGTCAGGTCCTTGCCGACATCCGCCCCGTCCTGCATTCCCGAATTTCCCCGCCAGGGCACGCGGTTATTCGCGGGCAGCGCGCCCGAGCGCTGCGCGTCGTAGAAATAGATGGCCTTTTGGAGCGCCTCGCCATAATTGTACGCGCCCGTTTGCGGAATCGTCGCGGTAGGCGCGGCGGCAGGCGAATGTTTGAGGGGTGTCCACGTTGGCGTGAGCGCACCGAGCGTTATGTCCGAACCCTCCGGGCTAGCATTTGCGCGAGTACAACTTGTCGTCCAAGGCAGAACGATCAGAACAAGTGCGGGCAGCCAAAAGATCTGCTTCATGGAAGCGGGCATCTCCTGCGGGAAAGGTAGGTCTTGGAGGTAGGATGTGCAATGTCAAGAGCTGTGGGGTTTCGTCAACGGTGGGGCGTCAGTATACCCAGAGTCTACTCGCAACGCAAGTTTGCGGCCGGGCCAGAGCGGCTGCTCGTTGGTTGTCTGATAAAGGGAAACGCGGTAGAATGGGCAAAATGGATAGCTCAGACCTGCTCCAGGGAGCAAACTCTTTGCCTCGCTTGTTTTTGGCGCTGATCATTGTCGTGTACGTGGCGCTGGGCTTGCTTTATGCGGCCAACACACCCATGTGGCAGGCGCCTGACGAGCCAGCCCAGTTTAACTATATCCGCACGATCGGCGACACGGGGACCCTGCCGGTCCTGGTCCCCGGGGATTATGACCAGGGATATCTTGAAAAGATAAAGGCCAAACATTTTCCCCCGTCGATGTCGATCGATTCGATCCGCTACGAGTCTTACCAACCTCCCCTCTATTATCTCGCCGCCACCCCGATCTATCTTGCCGCGCGTCCGGGAGGGCTGGACGCCGAAGTGCTCGCCCTCCGGCTCTTTTCTGTCCTGCTCGAGGCGATAGTTCTAGTCCTTGGCTATATCATCCTCCGCGAACTCATGAACGATCCTTGGGTGGCGCTGGCCGCGGTCGGTTTGATGGCAACAGTGCCGATGCACATTGCCATCACCGCCTCCATCAGCAGTGACACGGCTGCCGAACTGGTCCTTGCACTCATCCTCTTGATTTCTCTTCGACGGGCGAGTAGAATGGTCTCGGATCGCCGGTATGTCTTGCTGGGCGGCCTCCTTTTCGGGGCCGCACTATTGACCAAATCGACAGCATATCTGCCCGGAGCTCTGCTGTTGGCGGGTGGAGAGGTGGCGCGTCGGCTGAATGACCGCAATGGTCCTGATTCAAGAACACTTGCACCGCACGCCCCGCCGGGTCCCGCGGGCGATCGCGGGATGACGGATCCCGCGGGGGATCGCGGGGCAAGTGCAGGTGTCGAAAATCGAAAATCGGTAATCGTATACTTGACGAACCTTGTTCCGCTGTTTCTTATTAGCCTTGTCATCTCTAGCCCGATGCTTATTCGTAATCTGCTCACCTACGGCCTCACGGACCCTCTGGGGCTCGGACGACACAATGCCGTCGTAATTGGCCAGCCGACAACGGCCCAGCTCATTAGGGATTATGGGCTACTACGTGTCGTTTCCGATTTCGTCACCATCAGCTTCAAATCGTTCTGGGCGCAGTTTGGTTGGATGGGAGTCCCGGTGAACGATCGCATCTATGTCTTGCTGTTCGCGCTCACCGCCCTGGCCGTGCTCGGCTTGGCACTATACGTGACGCGGGTGCTGCGCAACCGCGAGCTCTTATCCCCAACGCAGTCGGCAGGCATGGTCCTCCTCGCGGCGATGCTCGCTGCGGGAATCGTCGATTATGTTCTCTACAATTTCGAATTCTTTCAAGCACAGGGGCGCTACCTTTTTGCCGTGATCATTCCGATTGCGCTCTTTATCATCATTGGCTGGCGAGAACTCGTCGCGGAGCTCCATGCCAAGCTGCTCTTTGTTCTTTTCTATGCGGGAATGGTGGCACTCGACCTCGCCTGCCTCTTTCTTTTTATCGTTCCGCAACTGAGAGTGGGGTGAACCGATGGGCCTGTTCAGCGGCCTCAAGAGATTGATCCCGTCCTCGCGGGAAGGGAATGCCAACGTCCTGTGGCTGTATGTGCGCTGTGGCAAGTGCGGCACGCCGCTTGCGGTGCGCGTGAACCTGGCGAATGAACTGAGCGCGGACTATGAGAACGGCGGCTATACGCTGCATAAGGAGATGATGGACAGCAAGTGCTTTTCCCTCATGCACGCCCGCCTGCGCTTGGACGATCAACGCAAGATCATCGAGCAGACGATCGAGGGAGGCGAGTTTATCACGGAGCTGGAATTCAAGTCAATGAGCCAATGAGCCAATTGACCAATACGTCAATCGGTCAATGCGTCAATTGTGTTGGTAGTCAGGGGTTGACCGAATGGCGCTAAATGCAGAGAACGAGGAGATGTATCCATACTGCCTCAAGCCGGTCATTAAGGTCAAGGTGTGGGGCGGACGGCATCTGGAAGAACTCGTCGGCAAGGAGCTCCCTCCCGGAAAGATGATTGGAGAGACATGGGAAGCGTGGGAGGGATGCCTTATCGAGAATGGGCCGGCGCGCGGAGAGACGCTGGCTCACCAGATAGAGATGGACCCCGCCGGAGTGCTCGGCCTGCGTCTCGCCAAGGAAAAAAGGTTTCCGCTTCTCTTCAAGTTCATCGATGCCCAAGATGATTTGTCGGTGCAGGTCCATCCCGACGACGCACAAGCTCAAGTGATGGAGCACTATCCATTTGGCAAGACGGAGGCTTGGTACATCCTGGACGCCGCCCCGAATGCAAACCTTATCCTCGGTTTCAAACGGGATGTGGGACCGGAGGAGGTTCATTCCGGCATTCGCAACAACAGTCTGGTGGATCTCCTCTCCCTTGTGCCCGTTCAACGCGGAGATGTTCTTTTCGTCCCTGCCGGAACAGTCCACGCAATTAGCAAGGGAATCGTCCTCGCAGAAATTCAAGAGAATTCGGACATCACGTACCGCCTTTACGATTGGGGACGGCAAGACAAGAGCCGGGCGCTTCACGTTGACCAATCGCTCGGGGTGGCCAATCTCAAACAAATGGCCGAACCCAAGATACCTCCCTTGTCAATCAAGCATCTGGAGTACGAAGAGTGGTACCTGGTCGCGTGCCGCTATTTTGTCTTGCAGCGTCTAGATGTGCGACAGACCACGCCCGGCTTGCCGACCAATGGCAAGTTTCATATCCTTTCGGTAGTTCAAGGGCAAGTCGAGCTACTGTACGGACCATCGTATGACAAGACCGTTACCGCAGGACTCGGCCAAACCCTGCTAATCCCCGCCGGTCTTGGCGGATACAAGATAGCTCCCACGGTGCAACCGTGCCGGCTACTGAGAGCCTTTGTGCCGGACCTGAACGAGGAGGTGTTAGAGCCGTTGATCAAAGCCGGGTACGGTGCGCCAAGGGTGGCGCGGCTGAGCGGGTCAGTGGCTGAACATAATGACCTGCTCCCCTTTTAGGAGGCAACTGCAAGGCAGCCGGCGGCACATTCAGTGTCGCCGGGTCATTTTATTGCAAAGATTGTGAATAACTATTGACAAAATTCGCTCTTTGTTGTACAATATTTGCGCTCTTTCGAGAAGGATTTGAAGCTATGCATCCAATTTTTGGAAAATGCCCTGTTTGCGGTCAGGAGTTGACGGTTACACGGCTCGAGTGCCGGGGTTGCGGAACAGACATCGCCGGGCAGTTTTCTCTCGGCCGGCTGACGCTGTTGCAGCCTGAGGACATGGCGTTCGTCGAGACCTTCATCAAGAACCGAGGGAATGCCTACAAGGTAGGTGAAGAGATGGGTCTACCCTACTCGACGGTCCGAGCGCGCCTCACCGAGATCATTCGCGCGCTGGGCTATGAGCCGGGAGCCGAACCTAAAGAGGACACCTCTCCTGTTACTCCGGAAAAGCGCAAGAGCATTTTAGACGACTTGGCGCGTGGCAAAATCACTTCGGAGATGGCCATTCGGCTCCTCCAGGGCGAACCAAGCGCCCAAGGCGCATGAGATAAACCATGGTTGGACAAGCGATTCAACAGACTGCTTCCACAGCCCGCGGTCCGAGGCCTTTTGACCCCACCCGCGATCTGCATGCAGTCGCCCATTTGCTTGAAGAATCATTCCGGTCTGAACATACCTTTCCTTTTTCCGATCTGCCCATTTTGCGCGAGCTCGGCGTTTTGCTGTGGACGCTCAGCTACGCGCCTGTATTTCCAGACAATATCTCGGGGTTTGTGTGGCTCGAGGACGGTCAGATCGTGGGAAACGTCACCCTCAGCGTCGACGAGCCGCGCGGTGACCGCTTTTTGATCAGCAACGTTGCCGTCAAGCCCTCGTACCAGCGTCGGGGAATCGCGCGAGCTTTGATGCAGACGACGCTCCAATATCTACGCGACCGCCACGCCAAACGGGCACTGCTCAACGTGCGGCCGAATAACGCCGGAGCAATCCGATTGTACCGAAATCTGGGCTTTGGCGAGGTTGACATTCGGGGGGAATGGAAGAGAGCAGCCCACCCCTCTCCCACGAGCCCATCCAGCGGTTCAACCGGAATAGGTTTTCGTCCGCTCCACCCCCCAGACCGGCACTCGATCTCAACCTTGGTCAGGGCGGCGATGCCCTCCTATTCCTACCGGATCCCTTCTCCCTATACAACCGATTTCCAGTTTGACAGCGCAGACCGCCTGCTCGAATCCCTCGCCGACATGGCATCCCTTCAGGTCACCGAACGATGGGGGCTGGAACAAGAGGATCAACTTGTCGCGCTTCTCACCGTCCGGGCACACCAGTGGGGCCCGGCCCATCGTCTCGAAATCTTGGTTCATCCCGGCCGGCGCGGCCGCATCGAGGAGGACCTGGTCGAATTTGGACTGCAACGATTGGCCCGCTGGCATTCTCATGAGATCCAAGCCCTCGTGACGAGTGCATATCCCGACTTGACGGAGGCCCTCGAAAGGAATGGATTCCGGTTTGTCAACGGCTTGATGCTCATGGCTCTGGAGCTGTGACCCATTCGTCTTTCGAGGAGAAACCCCGATGGATACTAACGAGACACTGGACGTCTTGAAGCAACTCGAACGCGGTGAGATCAATGCCGCCGAGGCGGAAGATCGGTTGAATGCGCCTCCGCGCGTAGAACGCATGGAGACCGCGCCCAATGAGCGGGTGGAGCGACCGCGCTGGGCGCAATGGCTCTCGCTCTATCTCGGCGGCGGGTCGCTCGTCGTCGTTGCCCTGGGCGCGTGGATCATGGCAGCCAGCGGTCGCCCGAATCTGCTTTGGTTCATCTTGGGGCTGCCGTTGATGCTTTTGGGCTCGCTTGTTTTTGCTCTCGCGGCAACGGTACAATTCGGGCACTGGCTGTTCGTGGACATCCAGGAGGGGCGTGAGAACCGACGCCGTATCCGCTTTGCCATCCCCTTGCCCCTCGGTCTTGCCCGCGGTGGGCTGAGAATCGCGCGTTGGTTCGGCCAGCGCCCACGGGCAAGCTGGAACCGGCACCGGCGTGGGCGCAACGCGAACATGGATTGGGCGATTGCGGACGACTTTATGAAAGAATTGGAACATGAACTGGACAGCCGACACGCGTTCACTGTGGACGTGAACGAAGACGGAGAACGCGTGCAGGTTTATCTGATCTGAGTATTGATTTTCCCCTTGAGCATCTAGGCCAAACAATAGCTCTTGAGCTTTGTTGCATGGGACGGGAGGTCTCATATGGCTACGCCTGAAGAACGCATGCAGATCTTGAAAATGGTTGAAGCCAAACAGATTACAGCCGAGGAAGCGGCCAAACTGCTCGCGGCTCTGGGCGAAAAAGACAAGGGTGAAACCACCGGCCCGCAGCCCTCTCCTTCGACGACGGGCAAGTGGTTCCGCGTTCGCGTGACAGACCTGAAGACAGGCCGCAAGAAGGTGAATGTAAACATACCTCTTGGTCTCGTCGACGTCGGCCTGAAGATGGGCGCCAAGTTCGCCCCTGCCGGAGTCACCGGTCTGGACATGAACCAGATCATGAGCGTTATCAAGAACGGCGGGCAGGGCAAGGTCGTAGACGTCGAGGACGAAGACGACGGTGAGCACGTCGAGGTCTTTATCGAATAGGAGTGCGAGATGGGCTTACAAACCTTTGCAGTTTCAGGTCACGCCCGCGTGCTAATCAAGAATGCGAGCGAGAGGGTAATCATCACCGGCTGGGACGAGGATCAAGTCTCCGTCAACAACGGTTCCACGCGGCAGGACGGCGATACAATTTCCATAGAGAATGTCGAGCGGGTGTCGGTACGCGTGCCCCGCACGGCCGATCTTTTCGTCGGCGACTGCAGTGCAGATGTACGCATTGACGACATCGCAGGCCAAGTGAGATTGGAACAGATTGATGGAGACGTCATTCTCCACCGCCTACAGGGAGAGGTGCAGGTGCACGACCTGGAGGGAGACCTCATTGCGCGGGACACGCGCGCCCTCAGGAGCGATGGTCTGGTCGACGGCAATGTAACCTTGCGCGGCGTCGATCAAGCCGAATTGAGCGAGATCGAGGGAGATATCAGCGCCGACGACACAGGCGCCTTGACCGTTCAAAAACTGGATGGAGATTTGTCTGTCCACGGGGCCCACGGCCCGCTCGCGCTGGGTGCCGTCGACGGCGACGTGAGCGTGCGGGAGCTAGTAGGCGATCTGCGCATCGAACACGTGCGCGGGGATGTGATCGCCGCCGTCAAGGGCGCGGTGGATGCGCAAGATGTGGAGGGGGACGCGGCAATCTCGCTGTCGGCCGATGCGCCTGTAGCGCTCCAGGCCGACGGGGATGTGGTTCTCACGTTGCCGGACGAGTCCAATCTCGCGCTGGAACTGGATGCGCCCCGCGGGAATGTCGTCACACGCGCTCCAATCAAGGTAACTGCGCAGGAAAGGGACCATGTTGTCGGAACGACCGGCAACGGAGGACCTCACGTGCAAGTCGAATCTACGCGAGGAGACGTCATTGTGCGCACTGGATCTGCCGAGCGCCGTTCGGGCCGCCGCGAGCATTTTGGAGTCAGCTTTGGAGCCGAATTCGCGGGCATGGGAGAGCAAATCGCGGCCGAGGTACACGACTCGATCCTGCAATCGCTTGCCGATTTCAAGATGCACGGCCGGCGCGGTCAGCCCTGGTTCCGCTCCTGGGTTCCCCCAGAGGAGCAAACGTCGCAAGGCCAGCCCACGCCGCCGCCTGTGGAAGAGCAGCCGGCGCCTTCTGTCAGCCCGGCGGAGCGCAAAGCCATCCTGGATGCAATCGAACGCGGGGAATTGAGTGTGGACGAGGCGATCCGGAGATTGAAGGGAGAGGGGTAGGAAACCGAAGGCACCATCCATGTCCATCGAGAAAGCACGACGCCGCAGCCCGATGCTCGAGGTTCTTGGAATTCGAAATTTCCGGTTGCTTTGGATTGGCCAGGGCACTTCGCTCGTCGGGGATTACTTTAATTTCATTGCCTTGCCCTGGCTTGTGCTGCAACTGACCGGCAGTGCCTTGGCCCTGGGTACTGTCCTGGCGCTGGAGGGAGTGCCGCGCGCTCTCTTCACGTTACTTGGCGGAGCGATCACCGACCGTGTTTCTCCCCGGACGATCATGCTCATTTCGGATATCGTCCGCTTTTTCTTGTGCAGCCTCCTTGTCGCTCTGGTGCTGACCGGCACAGTGAATTTGTGGGCGCTCTACGCGATTGGCCTGGCTTTTGGCTTGGTCGGCGGATTCTTTCAACCCGCGGCCGGGGCCGTCATGCCGACGCTCGTTGGGCCGGTCGAACTGCAGGCGGCGAATGCCCTCTACCAGGGCTCGTCGCAAATGCTCGGCTTTGTCGGCCCGATGCTCGCGGGGGCGGTGATTGCCGTGTTCGGGACGGCGAGTGTGGTGATGAGTGCTCCGGGCAGCCTCGGGGTCGCGGTGGCCTTTGGCGTAGATGCGCTCAGCTTTCTAGTTTCCGTCTTCACGCTGTGGTTGATGAGCGTCCCGGCCCCGGTTCGATTACAGACCCAGCAAAGAGCCGAGAACATTCTCGAGTCCATTCGCGACGGGATTGCCTTTGTGTGGAAAGACCCCATCCTGCGGATGCTGTTCATCGTCATTGCCGCGCTCAATATGCTCTTCGTGGGTCCGATTGATGTTGGCATTCCCGTCCTCGCCAGGCTTAGATTGCCGGAGGGTGTCGCAGCGTACGGGATCATTATTGCCGCCTATGCGGGCGGCAACCTGATCGGCACCATCCTCTCGGGGATGATCCCACCGCGGAAAAGGTTCAAAGCGTTCACGATTGCCCTATTATTCGCGTTTGGTCTGGCGTTGGCGCCCTTTGGCTGGGTTCCATCCGCCTGGGTCGGCTTTACGATCTTCTTCGTGCTCGGAATCGGAAACGGCTATTTCTCGATCATCTTGATTACGCTCTTGCAGAGACGGACGCCTCCCGCGCTGATGGGACGGATGATGAGCCTTCTCGTTCTGTCGAACGTAGGGCTGGTCCCGATCTCGCAAGCGGCCTCTGGTTTAGTGATTAACGCAAGTTTGGATGCGCTCTTCGTAGGGGCCGGGGGACTGATCCTGATCGTGGCGGTGTGGGCGACGCTTTCGCCGACGCTCGAACTATTGGTCGCCGAGGTGGAAACAACTGCTGCCGCGAGCCGAGGACAAACGGGGACAACCCTCAGCGCGAGTCCGGGTGAATGAGGAGACAAGGGGAGGAAAAGATGCTGTCGCTCTTGGTGCGCTTGATTATTAATGCTGTTGGATTGTACGCGGCAACACAGCTCGTTCCAGGCTTGGCCTTTAACGGGGACTGGGGGACGCTCGCGGTGGTCGCTCTGATCTTTGGAGTAGTGAACGCGCTGGTGCGGCCTTTGCTGCGGTTTCTCACCTGCCCGCTTCTAGTTCTGACCCTCGGCTTGTTCACCTTTATCATTAACGCGTTCATGCTGGCACTGACCGGATGGATCGCGCAGCAGCTCCACCTGGGCTTTCAAGTCAATGGGTTCTGGGCCGCGTTCGTCGGAGCGCTGGTCATCAGCATCGTGAGCTTTGTCCTCACAATGTTGGTCCGCGAGGAGACGCGCGGGCAGAGATACGCCCACTAGTCCGTTTCACTACAATTACTTTACAATAAACGCATGGAATGGAAGCCTTCTCGACTTACTCCAGTACTGACGGGGGAGCGTCGGCTCCGGGCTGGACCAATGCTCCGCCATGGACGATTGTCGATGGCGATGTCAAACAGCACTTGAGATCACGCCAGATGCCGAGAGCCAGATGGGCGACCTCTTGGTCGGGGGTTCGCACGTTTGCACCATCGGCCGGACTTGCTGCTAAACTTCATCTGAGCCCCGTCGCCACAAGCGCCCGTCCCTCCAGCGCGGGCACCCCCTTGCCAAGAACTTGACCCGAGCAGGCGACCCGGCTGTGCTCTTCTTACCTCACCCAAGCCAATCAGGCCGTAAACGAACTGCTCGTTTACCTCATCCCACCACCCGTCAAATAGACGGGTGGTTTATTTCCTCCCCCAGCGCTACCAGACCCTCGATTCCCATCCGGGCCGAGCAATCCGCTGTCTTCCGCCTCCTTCCGGAGCTCTGCAACCAGAGGGCGGTAGCGGGGTGAAGGCAGCGGGTATAGCCTTCGTGTCCCCTGATCTTCCCCAGCTTACGATTTCCTTGCGATCATTTGGTACTATCGGACCAGCCGGTGGGGGGAAAGAGGTAGTGACACCGGGAAAAAACTTGTAAAAGGCATTCCTCATACGTATCTGGTGCGTCGGTGAGGGCGAACATCGCGTCTGCCGAGCATCCACCGAAGATGCGGGAGCTCATGAGCGGGTCGGCTCTGCAGGTGTTGAACATTTGATAGCCTTTATGGGAAGACAGGATGAGGACATGGTCGGGTCGGAGGAAAAAGATGGGCAGAAGCGGCAGGACGCCGAGGTATCAGGTGGAGGCGAGGTCAAGTGAGACTGGCGACACTTGCTGGGCCGGCGAGGGGAGTGGGGCGGTGCGGATTCGAGGAGGGAAAGTGAGGGTCAAGACGATGCTCTTGGTACTATTCCTGAGTATGAGCTTGGCTATCAGACCCGCAGGCGCGCAAGCCGCAAAGGCGATCAATCAACCTGGCGCACCGGCCCAACCTCTGGCAAGCTTTATAGCCTCTGACGGAACCTTAAATCTGCCGCCCGGCTTTCGGGGCAGCCTGGATGCGCGCAGGTGGACACTGGTCAGCAGCGAGGGTGAGCCTCCCCGCTTTTCGCCTCAGAAATCGGAAGACCGCGGGGCGGGTGAGATTGAGTCGCGGAGGCCACATTCGCCGGGGGACGAACGCTGGGCAGACAACTTTACGCCGAATGGCGTCGGGGACGACGTTTCCGCGCTAGCGGTTGATGGGGGCGGGAATGTTTATGTGGGCGGGAGGTTTCACGCCGCGGGCGACATCAGCGTCAACCGCATTGCTGAATGGAACGGTAGCAGTTGGTCCAGTCTGGGTTTTGGATTCAGCGACGTTGTCCGGGCTCTCGCGGTGGACAATAGCGGGGCTCTCTACGCCGGAGGTTGGTTCTCGTATCTCTGTGGCGATCTGACCTGCAATTCAGCGACAAATATCGCTATGAACCATCTCGCCAAGTGGAATGGAAGTAGTTGGGTGTCCATCGGAAACGGGGTGAACGATGTCGTATTTGCACTGGTCGTCGATAGCGGTGGTAATCTTTATGCCGGCGGAGGGTTCACAGAAGTCTGCGGGAACCCGGCCTGCAACAGTGGAAACACGCCGGCCAATCGGATTGCCAAGTGGAATCCGAGCGGAGGGGGAAATTGGTCCCACCTCGGAAACGGCCTGAACAACACAGTGCGTGCGCTGGCTATCGACAGTAGCGGCAATGTCTACATCGGCGGCGACTTTAAGAATCTTTGTGGGGATTTGACGTGCGTCACACCTGGCAATCAGGTCAACCATGTTGCGAGGTGGCTTGGCACGTCCGGTAACTGGGGGGACCTGACTAACGGGCTCAACGCGAGTGTGCAAGCGCTCGCCGTGGACAGCGGTGACAATGTCTACGCGGGGGGTAGCTTTCAGTTTCTCTGTGGAAATTATGATTGCACGACAAACGGCACACGTGTGAACTATATTGCCAAGTGGAATCCGAGCGGCGCCGGAAGTTGGTCGGCGGTGGGAAACGGCTTGAGAGGGGGCGTCCTGGGGCTCGCCGTCGATCCGGCGAACAACGCTCTTTATGTCGGCGGAAGTTTTACGAATGTGTGCGGAGACCTGACCTGCGGGACTCTTGGCGCGCAAGTCAACCGTGTGGCGAAATGGAATCCCGCCGGTTCCGGCGATTGGTCGGCTTTGGATAATGGCATGCCAGGGGGGTGGGTGGGAGCGCTTGTGTTCAGAGCGGGGAATCTTTACGCCGCTGGTGGATTTGGAATCGCAGGCGAGACTGTCGCGAGTAATATTGCCCTCTATACCCGAAGCAGTTGGTCAGCGCTCGCTTCCGGGGATGGGCTGAACGCCTACGGCAATCAAGTCCACGCGGCTGTAGCCGATGGGCAGGGCGATGTTTACGTCGGAGGCCTATTCAATACTGCGGGCAAGGTCGTGACGAGCAACATTGCCAAATGGAATGGGAGCGCCTGGGAAGCACTCGTGTATGGCGTGCATGGCGAGGTCAACGCGCTTGCCATAGATAGCGCGGGCAACGTCTTTGCCGGTGGGTCTTTGGACTATAACTGCGTGGACCTGATGTGCATCAGTCCGGGTCCCAACGTGAACCACATTGCCCGATGGAATGGAAGCAGTTGGTCCGGTCTTGGGTATGGGCTGAACGGTGATGTCATGGCTCTCTCATTCGACAGAGTCGGCAATCTGTATGCCGGCGGTCGTTTCTCGAACGCTTGTGCGAATCCGGGATGCAGCAGCTTGGGGTTGCAGGTGAACTATATCGCCAAATGGGATGGGAATCACTGGTTTGCCATCGGTAATGGACTGAATAGTAATGTCAACGCGCTCGCCGTAGACACCAATAACAACGTCTATGTGGGCGGCTCGTTCGTCAATTCGTGCGGAGACTCGGCGTGCAGCACCTTGGGCACTCTGGTAAACCACGTTGCCAAATGGAACCCCGCCGGGTCTGGCGCATGGTCACCCCTCGGCTACGGCGTGGGCGGTGACACCTGGGCAGATGTCTACGCGCTGGCCGTAGACACTCGCGCCAATGTCTATGTGGCGGGCAGTTTCCCGTTTCTGTGTGGAGATACCGCGTGCGCTAGCAATGGTGCTCAGGTCAACTATATCGCCAAATGGAATCCATCGGGCTCTGGCGCATGGTCCGCACTTGGAAATGGATTGAGCGGTGAGGCGCACGCCCTTTCATTGGACCCTGCTGACAATTTGTTCGTCGGAGGTTGGTTCACGAAAATCTGCGGGGAAGCCGCATGCACCGGAACGGGGACACCTGCTGGCTACATCGCCAAGTGGAACTCAGCAGGTTTAGGCGGTTGGTCCACCCTCGGCAGCGGAACAGACGGCGATGTGAACGCGCTAGCGTTCCGAGCGGGCGCACTATACGTTGGGGGGAACTTTGACCAAGCGGGAGGCAAGCCGTCCGTTATGTTCGGCAAATATGTCAGCAATCGTTATCTTTACCTTCCTCTTCTCCGAAGGTAGAACACTGAAACTGAAGACGGTATTGAACGGCAATCGGCTCTAAAAGATCTCGAAGGAGAAATGCGATGAAAAGCAAAGACCGAATCATGCGCTTGGCTATGAGCGTCACATCCGTATTCGTTTTGACGATGGTCCTAGCCCTATTGGTGCCCCTTCCCCTGGGCACTCGGACAGCAGCCGGATATGAGCCCGCTCGGGCACAGATGATCGGCCCCTCTGACAGGGGTCCGACGGGCTCTTGCCCGACACCACATTCAAGCTGTATCTTCCGTTGCTGCTCAAGTCTTCAGGCGGTGTAGCGCCACCTCCTGGCGCCACCAGCACACCTGTGCCGCATCCGGGTGCCACCAGCACACCCGTGCCGCAGCCAGGCGGGACGGCCGGTCTGTTTCCGAACAAGACGAACCGCACCGACAGCCCAAAGGTCATGATCGACGGCTTGGGCGGCTTACATATGGCATACTCCGCCTATGGTGCCGATAGCACCGGCAAGATGCCGGCTTATTATGCCCATTGCGCGGCGAATTGCGGCTCCAGCTCGAGTTGGGGGTTTGCCAGCTTTGGCGACCAAGTCAATCAAGTCGAGTTCGCTCTGACCAAGGCGGGTCATCCGCGCTTGTTACTCTATACATCAATTACCAAGGTGTATGAATATGACGCTTCGTATTGGTATGCCGCGTGCGACACCGGCTGCACGTCCAGTACCGGCTGGAAGGTCACGCTTGCTGCAACCACGAACTATACGCCTATCTTGGATCCATTCAATCTGCCGCTTCATTCCTTCGCACTGGACAACCTCGACCGACCTCGCTTTGTCTACCAGAAGTATCAAGCCGGCGGCGCTGTGTACGCGTACTGCGATGCGGCAGATTGCACCAACCCCGGCACCTGGTCTGAGGCGGAAATCGCCTCTTACTATCCGGACACGTACACTCTCTTGAATCCGTCCCTGACGTTCACGTCCGACGGCAAAGCGCGCATGGCTGTCGCCATGACCTGGCCGAATCATCCCTCGTACGCGCTCGCTTACTGGACCTGTGACTCGGCATGTGACCAAGCCGCTAGTTGGCAGTTTTATCCGCTGTTCGATGGAAACGGCGCCGAGTTCGTGCTGCGGCTTGACTCACAGAACCGCCCGCGCATGGCCGTATACCAGGGGGCGCCTGCAAGTGGAACACCTGGCCTGCTCTACTATGTGGCCTGTGACGCCAACTGCACGGATAGCGCAAACTGGAACAGAAGTGACATCAACTTGCCCGCGAATTTGGCGCGTGGGCCCGACCTCGCGCTCGATTCACAGGGGCGACCGCGCATTGCTTATCACGACGATGTCAATTCTGTGGTGGGGTATGCCTGGTGCAATGTGAATTGCTCGACGGAAAGTGCGGGTTGGCAGCACACGACCCCGGAGGCGAACAGCGCGCTCGCTCTTGATTTCAGTCCTCCCATTCCGATCAGCTGTTCTCTAGGCTATTGGTTTAGTGGAAACCGCCCCTCGCTCGCGCTCAGCAGTGCGGGCAATCCACGCATCGGTCACGAGGCGGCGTTTTGGAGCGGCGGCACATGCATCACAGACAAACCGACCTTTCGTGCCGTGCGCCTGACGTACTTTAATCAACCGTAGCGGTCCATAGGGTCAACATCTCGATCTCGCGTCGTGAAGGAGGGGGTATGAAAGGAAAATGGCGACAGCAGCCTGGACGAGACGACGCACGCGGAAGGCAAATCCGTGCCGGCGGCGATGCAGGCCGCCGGAGGTGACGGCAATGGCGCGTACGTATTCTTCTTCTCGGTACCGGGAATCAAGGGCACCTGGACGCACGACAGCCAGGGCAGCTTCAGGTGCGTCATCCCTTCGCGCGATTGCGGAGCCCCTCAGAGCGGTCATGAGCACCAGAGTGCCGACGAGTACAATCTCGGTGGGACCAGCGTTAGCATCAAACTCGACCCGCGCCAGCCGCGCTCGTTCTCCGGCACAACCACCGAAATCATCGACACAACTAACGGCTTGGATCGCACGATCACATGGGACCTACATGGACGTTGAAGGGAACAGCCGGATGTAGAGCTGGCAGTCTCGAACCAAGCCCGAGTATGAAAAGCACCGGCGGCTCACTTTGGAGCCGCCGGTGCATTGTCAGGGTTGCTCACTGCATACTCGATAGTCTGTTCCATTGTCATGGCGCGCCCCGCTTCCCATGCGGCAGCAAAGGCGGCGGGGTCCAGCTGTTTCTGCACGAGGGCGATCATACTGTCCATGTACGGCTTGTTCACGGGAGCAAGCGGCGCCTGGACGGACTCGCGGAGGGAGGCAGCCGCGCCGAAAAGTCGGGCCGCGCGACGAGGGTTCTGCTCCATGCCGGCCACTCCCGCCAATCCTTCGAGACAGAAGGTCGTGCCAATACGATGCCCGAGTTCCTGGCAGATGACCAACGATTCGGCGAAATAGGGTACGGCGCGAACCGAGTCGCCGGCCACCGAAAAGGACCACCCCAGGTTCAGAAGGGAATTGGCCACCATGTGCTTGTCTCCGCACTTGAGGCTGAGGGCGAGGCTCTCTTCATGTAAGGCAATCGCCGCCGGAGTATCGCCCTGTTCGAAGGCGAGATTCGCCAGGTTGTTGAGGCAGCGCGCGAGCCCATCGTCGTCTCCGAGGGCTCGAAAGAGCCCAAGACTCTCCTCGAGATAGCTCTTGGCCCGGACGGCGTCTCGCTGGTCCGAGGCAATTAATCCGAGGCTATTGAGCAATACGGCAATAGACCGGTTGTCTTTCAACTCGCGTTGAAGCGACAGACTTTGCTCACCGAGCACCGTGGCCGTGGTAAACTCACATTGAGCGTAGGCGAGGCGCGCGGCACCGGCAAGCGCTTTTGCCCGGACTGCCGGGGAAACCGCATCGTCGGGCTCGAGCAACTGCTCGAACCACTTGCGCGCTTGAGCCACGTCGCCGCGAATATACCAAAAGCGCCACAGCGCCCCGGCCATTCTCAGCCCGGCCTCGACTTGACGGCTCTCCAAGGCCCATGCGAGCGCCGCGTGTAGATTATCGTGTTCGTCGTGCAGCAAGTCGAACCATTCCTTTTGGCGCGGTCCCGTGAGGCGGGGTTCCGCTTGCTCTGCCACGCGGACCCAATGCGCAAGGTGACCATCACGCGTGCACTCGCGTTGGCCCATTCCGGCCAGTTTTTCTTCTGCAAACTGTCTCGCCAGCTCGTGCAGATCGTAGCGTTCTGCCCCGTCGCTGCGCACAAGCGATTTGTCGACCAAGGCTGCCAATATGGATAGCGAGGCCCCGGCGACATACTCGCCCGCCTCTCGCCGAAATCCACCTCGAAACACGGACAACCGGCTAAAGACTTGTTGCTCCTCTTCGTCCAGCAACTTCCACGAATTTTCGAATACGGCGCGCAGGCTGCGATGTCGCTCGGGCAGATCACGCGATCGGGCGACGAGAATGCTGTAACTCTCTTCAATCTCTTCGGCGATCTCCCGGCAGCTAAGAGTGCGCACCCACGCGGCCGCGAGTTCGATCGCCAGGGGTACGCCCTCAACCAGCCGGCAAATTCGAACGATCGAGGATTTTTCCTCATCCGAGAATGACCGATTGGAGGACTCGCGGCGCGCGACCTGCAGGAACAATTGCACGGCGCTGTACTCCTCAACCTCCTCAGTCTGCGCTCCCTCAGGAACGTCCAGGCCCGCAAGGTCCAGGACCCATTCTCCCTGCAAGTTCAATCGTTCCCGGGATGTTACCAAAAGAGCAATGCGGGGCGCCTGCTGAAGCAGTTCGGACAATAGGCCACTTGCCTCCTGCAGGTGCTCCCAGTTGTCGAGGACCAGAAGCACTTCCCGCTCCCGGAGGTAGCCGAGCAAGCGGTCTTTTGGGTCGCCCTGTGCCTGGGAAGGTACGTCGAGCGCAGCCAGGATGGCGGAAGGGATTTGGTCGGGAGAACTGGTAGATGCGAGTGGGACAAAAGCGACTCCATCGCGAAAACCCAGAGACTGTTCTTGCGCGGCCGCGAGCGCAAGGCGAGTCTTGCCCACCCCACCCAGCCCGACGAGCAGCCCGACGAGGGTGATCAGGCGACAAGTCGGGTCCATGAGCAGGCGTGCGAGTTCGGCAAGCTCATGGCGGCGACCAAGGAACGGCGTGGAGGGCAGGGGCACATGAGCTGAACGCTTGTCTGCTGGAGGGATGCCGCCATGGCCGTTCAGCCGGATACTCTCATACAGCTCAAGAGTTTCAAGAGAAGGGGCGGCATTCATTTCGGCGAGAAGGATGCGGCGACATGCTTCGAATTGGGCGAGCGCAGCGCTGCGGTCGCCGCGTGCGACAAAAGCGCGCATCGTTTGCCGATAAGCCTGTTCCCGCCAGGGGTCGAGCTCCAACTGGCGGAGGGCGAACTGCAATGCCTTGTCAAAATCGCCGCGCCATTGGTTAAAGTCGACGAGACTCTCTAGCGCCTCGAGCACCTGCCGTCGAAGCCGCTCCCGATGGAGGAGAGCCCATTCATCAAAAGGGGAACTGTCTGACAGAAAAAAGTGTTGGAGGAAATCGCCTTGGTAAAGCGCGACCGCCTGCTCGCGTTCGGCAGCGCAGACATGACACGTCTCGGGATGGCGGTGGGTATGTTCGGAGCAACGGGTGAGGTGGCGGCGGATTTCTGCAATATCCGTCCAACAGTTCGCAGAAGGGTTGAGCTGGATGCTGTCCCGCTCGATGCAAAGGAGAGGTCGTGACGGGGCTTGCCGATCGCCCAGGGTCCGACGCAGGCCTGCGAGAGTTTGGCGCAGGTTGTTCCGCGCCGTCTGGTCCGGCTCGTCGGGCCAGAGCAAGCCCGCGAGGGCGTCCCGGTTGTGGCTGCGATCCGCTTCGACGGCGAGATAAACGAGCAGCGCGCGGGCTTTGGCGGATTCAAAGTCCGATACAGGCGCGCCGTCGAGGGTTACCCTCAAAGTGCCCAGGACAGAGATGCAGAGTTGGGTCATCCTTGGTTAACCCCGAAAGATGAGCCGATTCAGCGTCCGGGTGGACCTGGCTACTACGGTCAGATTATACAACTATTCTGTCCAGGTTACGAATTATCTTGGCAAGCGGCGAGCG
>JAMCQI010000047.1:0-10848 GCA_023381515.1 Chloroflexota bacterium
GTGGTGCGTTGCGCTTGGCTCAACATGCGGTTTCTTCTCCGGTTGGATTTCTTCGTCGATGCGATGAAGCTGCTTTTGAATGCGCTCGATCTGGCGCCGCGCGGCCTTCGATTGCTGGTCATCCAACTCCGTGGCGGCGGCGCCGGCCAGCCGCCGTTGCGCGCGGGTCACAATCGCCACCACCATTCCAGATCGCGTAACAGTTCAGCGCCGGTTCCGGCGGGAGCTTGCTCCTGCGCCTGTCGCTGCGTTTTGAAAAACAGCTCGGGGTCATCCAGAATGCGTTTGCGGGCCGCGGGTGAGCCTTTGCGCCACGCGCCATACAGTTGGCCGGCTTCACGGGTATCGCTGTGATGCTGAGCGAAGATCGCCGCTGTCCGCTGGCAATCTTCCGGGCTTTGGCGTGCCACCGGCACCAGAAACTTCAACGCCACCTGCGCCAGAATCTTACCTTCGCGCACCTGCTGTTGGATCGCTTCTGGTAGAACCTCCACCAGCGCCAGCCGCCGCGATACCCAACTCACGCTGCGATCAAACCGGCGCGCCAACTCGTCGAGCCCGTAGCCGAAACGCTGCTCCAACTCCGCCAGCAGCCAGCCCACCTCTAGCGCGGTCTCGTGTTCCGACAAGCGCAGCGAGCGGTCCAGCAGCACGGCCGCGGCCTCGCTCATCGGCCATACCACCGCTTCCACTGTGTCCCGGCCCAGTTGCTCCAGCGCCGCGATCCGCTTGTAGCCGTCGATGACCACGTAGCGGTCCGCCTGACCTTCGGCGGCCACCACCACGATGGGCGTTTGCTGCCCGCTTTCGGCCAGCGACGCCGGCAGTCGCCGCTGCCGCGCCGGATGGCGCACTCGCAGGTGTTCCCATCGCCGGTCGAGTTGGTGAAACTCCAGTTGCATCGGACAGGCTGAATATAAGGCGCGCTCCACCGGCGGATCAATATCTCCCGATTAAGTCGCGTGCCTGTCTCCAGCGCCGCTCCCGTTCTTGGACCCGCTCCAGCGCACACCGGCAGGTGGGCGAACAAAAGCGCTGTAAAGGACTTCGCCGCTGGGGTATGAAGCTCTCGTAGCAGCCTGGCCGGTCGCAGCAATGGTCGAAAAAAGTGTGCAGTAGTGATGACCCTCGCGGGCTCGTTAACTGCCTCTGGTTCTAGTAGTTTGCGGCTTTTGGCGCGCTCCCGGTAGCGTCGACTTTGACCGTTCCGTTGCCGTTTGCCGGCCGTCGTCGCCCGGTATCGTTGCTGCCTTTTCCACTGCGACCATTTCCGCGCCGCCTCCCGGCACCCTTTGCTGCAATAGCGCTGACGCGCCTGCCGCGGATGAAAGAGTTGATCGCATCCTTTCAGCAGACAACTGCGCCTCCGCGGCCGGCGCGGCAATCGCTTCGTCCGACGCTCTTGATTTTCGGGATGGGCTGTAGGACTCTCGGAAGGGCCCATGGGAGGTGATGACTCCCAGAAGCTCCTGCCCTGGAGGGGAATATCACTCCTCTCCGGGGCGCATGAAACCTCCGGCTCTCGGTAAAATCACTCTAGCTCAAAGGCCATCGCTCCGGCGCGTTAGTTCAAGCGGCGTTGGGCTTGAAAGTAGTGGATTGTTTTTGGGGGGTCACCGAAGATACGTTCCTTGATTCGAGGTAATCTCGGGTGATGGTGGACCAAGCGTTGAAAGACGACGTGGCAGTCGCTATTCGAAGGGCAACCGCGGCAGACGCCGAGGCAATCATCGCCATCCTTGAGGGGATCGCGTCGGAACGTATCTACACCGCGATCAACAGGCCGTGGTCTGCTGATGAGCAACGCCAGTATCTGGTTTCCCTGTCAGCGCGCGAGGCGATCCACGTCGCGGAACCGAGAGGGAAGGCAATCATCGGTTATCAGACCTTGGAACTCTGGGCCCCGACGTTGGACTCGATGGCCCACGTCGGTCAAATCGGTACGTTTCTGGCGCCTGAATGGCGGCGCCGAGGCATCGGCGAGGCGCTCTTCCAAAGTACACTTGATTTTGCCAGGAAACGCGATTATCTGAAGTTCGCCATCCAGGTGCGTTCTTCGAACGTTTCCGCACAAGCCTTCTATCAGCGATTGGGATTTCGCGAATGCGGCCGGCTGACTCGACAAGTCCGGATCGGCGAGCAGGAGGACGATGAGGTCATCATGGAGTTCTTTCTCTAACTGAGCCCCCAAATCGTTGTGCCTGGATCACAGCCACTCGGAAACTCCACTGGAAAGTTCAGCTCTCCTTCGAGACTCAGCTACAGACCGCCCGGGTCATTTTTGGAAAGCAGACGTGGGTCACTTCTCGGAAGCGGTGAAGCGCATGACGGCTCAACGGGGTGGTTGCAGTAATAGCATGAGGGAAACTCCGCTGGAAGGATCAAATCCGACGTCAAGGGATGAAAGCACCGCTCCAAGAGCGGCCAGCGCCGATCCAGCGGCAAAGAGCGATAGTCGCATCCTGTCAGCGCTGTATCCCAATGAGGAAAAGAGTTCCGGGTCGTTTCCTGTTGATAAGGCCGGAAGGCCTGCTGGGTCGAAGGCGGCGGTTGGAGGAGGCGCGATGAACTACGCCCTTCACCTGCTCGTCCTATATGAACTGTATCTAATTCTCACAATATCTCTTAACCTGGTTGTCGCCTATTGCGGGATGTTGTCAGCGGCGTTGCTTAGCCTTCTCGTATCGTTTCCCTCTCTGCGGCTTCGAGGTGACTACTTCGTTCTGGCTTCGCTTGGATTCCAAATTATTTTGTCAATAGTCCTTCTGAACTGGATCGTCGTTACGAAAGGCCCCTACGGCGTTGCGGACGTACCCCGTCCGACCCTGGGGGGCATGACCGCCCACTCCACCACATCCATCCTAGCGATCTGCACCATTGCACTCGCTGGGATCCGCCACGAGGTCACGTTCTGAAGGAGAACCTCCGCACTGGTCGCACGGGCCGATAAGGCAGACGGTGCGCTTCCACTTATCGTTTGCCGATAGCCGACTGCGCGCCGTCCCGAATCGTCGCAATCGCGTCCTCCAAGACGATAGTCTTCAGGTTGGCGTTCGTCGTATGCGTGACCTGCATGACGTAGGTTCCGTGGTTCGGATAGAGTGCTTCGAGCGTCGGGACGTCGAAACTCTGGTAGCTGCCGAACAGACGGCAGAATCCAGGACCCGAATTCAATCCGGTGTTGGTGGCCGTCGGCACCGCGTGCTGCGATTGGCGGATGCCACCGAACGCATTCCCGAAACTATCCCGCGCGACCACTGCACCCGTCGGGTAATCGTCGCCGTTTCGATGTCCGGGGCCGCGGGGGGGCGCAATGTCATTCTTCACCCAGGCCACTAAGTGGTCAAAGCCAGCAGCCAGGACGAAGTGAAAGGGGATCCGGCTCAGCGGCGGTAGAGTACAGTTCGGGGGTGCGGCGCTGCCGAAGTCCCGCGACTGGAGTCTGGTAAGTTCCTGTGCCAAATAAGAACCGATGTGGGCGGATCCCGCGACCTCCCACCTCCTGAAATGGTTCGAGTCCGGCTGACGGAGGGCCGCTTGAGCGCCCGCAACATCCGTTTCGCTCAGGATCTTGAATACCCTGACGTCGAGATCGGTGCGGAGCAATCCCCCACCCACGACAACGAAGTACCCATCGAAAATACAAGCCAGCGGATGGATCGCGTTGTGTTAAGCGACAAGGCGAGCCGCGGACTGTGACCCACCACTCGCGAACACTTGCTCAACGTGCAAGCCGCCCATTGGATCGACTCCCATAGGGCTCCGCACAGCCTGCGCAGCCTGGGAGAAGATGTCATAGGAGAGGGCGTCGTCGAGGATTGCGCCGCCCTGCGTCACGTCCAGCGCCCCGTAACGGTTCGGGCTCCACGCCTTGAGGCCGGTCACCGGCTGGTGGACACCGACTCGCTGGGCGGAAACGCCAACCCACGCATAGCCGCGTCGAATGATATTGTCGTGCGACAAATCCCAGCCGGCGTCGAAATCGAATCCGGCGGTAACGTTCTGCCACTCCATCACGACTATCCCGCTGAAATTGCGTGGCAGGGCCGACCGGCGGACCAACATCCGTGTACGGTATGGGTGGCCGCTATCAATCACTGTTCCTGTGGTCAGCCCTGGCATGGCATAGCGGTTCGCGGTGCCTCCAAAGAAGAACTCCTGCTCGACGTAGCCAACGTTTGCGAGGTCGACCGTTGTTGCAAAGAACGGATAATTATCTTGTCTTCTCCTCGCGTTGATGAACTTTTGAGCCCGCCCGGGACGTTCTGAAAATACCTCAAAATGGATGAAGATTCACCGGGCCAAGCTTTTGCATGGACGCGCGCCTCACCTGCCCGAACTCGGCATCGGCACTTGCGCAGGTAGGTACCACGTGCTTGCAACTCGCGCCGGGCTGGCGCCCCAGGTCCACACTGTGCCATCACGTTTGACTGCGACACTCGAATATCCGGCCGCTCCGATTGCAACTACGTCCATCAGCCCCGCAACCTGGACCGGGGCACCGCGGTAAGCAGTGCTGCCGTCACCCAATTGGCCAAATCGATTCGGACCCCACGCCCATACGGTTCCATCATTCTTCAGCGCCAGCGCGTGGGCATCGCCGGACAGACAAGAGCGGTCGGCGGCACCAACGGCGATCGCCGTAACACCTGCTAATCCGTTCACCTGTACGGCAGCCGGCCTATCCGATGCGGCATCCCACCGCCAGACCGTCCCGTCTTGCTTCAAAGCTAGACTGATCTCCCCGCCCGCAATGGCGGTAACGCCGTCGAGTCCATCGATCCGCACCGGATCTGCCCACGGCCCGTCCCACGCCCATACGCTGCCGTCGCCCTTAAGCGCGAGATTGCGAAGCACTACAGGTTTCTCATCTGATCCCCACCACCATTCAAATGCCACAGCGACTGCCGTGACACCGCTCAGTCTATAAGCCCGTATTGCGGGTAAGTTCACGCTCGATAGGACCCAGGCGGTCCCATCGCGCTTCGCTGCCACGCCCAGGGACTCTCCGGCGGCAATCGCTACCACCTCCGTAAGGTTGGAAATGGAAAAAAGTGGCCACCAGCCGACCAGGTTCCAGACGGTGCCATCATCTTTAAGCGCCAGACCGTACCCGTTGGTTCCCGAACTGATCCCTACCACTCCGATTAGGTCGGTGACCTCAGTAGGCATTGGCCGCTCAAGCCAGCCCCAGTCAAACGGCGGCGCCCATGCCAATAGAGTTCCGTTGGTCCTCAGGGCCAAGCCGGCGGATACCGACGATACGCCGAAAAGTCCGCTGACTTGGCGCGGCAGTGGCTGCGCAACGGCGACCTGTCCCAACTGGGTTTCCGGAAAGCCACCCCATATCCAGGCGGTGCCGTCACGTTTCAATGCGAGGCCGTAGCTATTGCCGGCCGGGAGCGCTACTGTCGCTACCCCGGTTAACTCCTTGACTTGGGTCGGCGTTGACTGGATCACGGGACTAGAATTAACCGAGCGGGAAACGATGTCATAGCCCCACTCCCACACGGTTCCGTCAACTTTCACGACGAGACTTGTGCCAAGGCCTGCAGCAATCGCCTGCACGTTCGTGAGGCCTGTCGCCTGCCCCGGTGTGGGCCGGAGCTTGGCGAACGCTCCGTCGTTGCCCCACACCCAGACGGTACCGTCCGTTTTCAGCGCCATGCTGTGTCCATAACCGGCGGCAACCGACGTGACTTCCCCAAGGTCGTTAATCCTGGCCGGGCTCGATGGTGCCCACACTTGTGGCGCGATAACATCGGTGCCGAGTTGACCGTACCAGTTGTTGCCCCAAGCCCACACGCTTCCGTCACGGGCTACAGAAAGACTATGAGCCTGCCCCGCAGCAATAGCTATTATGTTCGGTAGCCCATCTACCCGAGTAGGCTTACTCCTGCTTGCGGTCGTCGCATCGCCAAGTTGGCCAGAATGATTGGAACCCCACGCATACACAGTGCCCTGATTGTCCACTGCCAGACTATGGATGCTGCCGGCGGCCACAGCCACGACTCCCCTCAGCCCCACTACCTGAACCGGTGTCGCACGATTTGTCGTAGTGCCGTCACCCAACTGCCCTTCGCTGTTGCTCCCCCATGCCCAAACTGTTCCATCACTCTTTAGAGCAAGCGTGTGCGCGAAACCCGCCGAAATAGCAATAACGCCGCTCAGCCCGTATATTTGCGAAGGCGCTGGGGTTGATGCGAATGCGCGGTTACCAACCTGGCCCTCGGAGTTGCTCCCCCATGCCCACACAGATCCATCCGAAGCGAGAATCACGCTGTGGCTGCTTCCGGCTGCAATTGCCTTGACGCCCAATTCTCCTGGAGTTTCTTCGCCCCACGCTTGGAGGCTAGCGGTGTTGCAGTCTGTTGGCCACTGCGTCTGGCCCGTCAGGAAAAAAGCGAAACCGAGACAAAGGCTTAAGCATCCGTAACACTTCATAGAAACCTCCTTCATGCTCGCCTTGGTGCTCTGACCGCTACACCAAGACGGTCATTGGATTTAACGACACCGTCCGGCAGGTCCTGCCCTTAGTTGCTGCCTTCTGTCCTGGTCGTGTTAGTGTAATTAACGATCCACCCCCGAATCAAGCTTATTGCTCGTATTCCCTTGCGATTATCAACAAACACGAGTTTGTAGTGCGGTCCTGGAATCCCGAAGCTGACGAAACGCGCTATGGTAAACGTTCCGACGCACTGCCTGTCGACAGAATACGTGCTTTCGTACGTGGCGTTGGGCGTCAGGAAGTAATCGCCGCTCCTCGCCGTGTCTGTGATAAGAAGATCTCCTTTTCCATCGAAGACAAGTGTCCCGACAGAAGAGTAGTCGCCCGCCGGAAGGCCAAAAGGATTCGCCGATGTTATGGTTCCCAATCCGACATATCCGTACGTTCCTGCGACGTTTTCAGTTGTGCAGTCAGCAAACGCGACGGCATCAAAGCCTGAACCCAGCAGAGCGATGGTCAGGAGGAGCTTTCGCATGCTTGAATACCTCCCATAGGCGCGAGATGGATTCCTCCTGTCCTGAGCTCATGGCGAGGGCAGGCCTGGGAGCCGACCGCGACCTGTCGGCCAAGGATCTCCGCCGTTCTCGCGTCAAGTACTTTTCAGGTCTAATTATCGAGCAGAATGCGTACAACGCGCCTTGAATGTTCCTTACAACGTAAGCATCTGATCATTCGGGGGTTAGGGTGTTGCGGTCGCGAATTTCGTCGGCTAAACTTGTCCTCGAGAAGGGCAGGCGTCGCCCATGATACATCCAGCGCCACCGCCCGGCGTTATTCGGTTTGGCGATTATGAGGTTGACCTGTGTGCCGGGCACCTTCGCAAGTGCGGAATCAAACTGAAGCTGCCCGATCAGTCTTTCCAAATCCTTCGAATTCTGTTGGAAAGAGTCGGGGAAGTAGTCAGCCGCGACGAACTGCGCCATCGCCTCTGGCCTCAAGGCGTTTTCGTCGAGTTTGATAATAATTTGAACGCTGCGATAGCCAGGCTCCGGGACGCCCTCAGCGACTCGGCCGAGCATCCCCGTTACATCGAGACACTGCCAAGGCGCGGCTATCGGTTTCTGGGCCATGTGTGTGGAGCCACGCTGCAATTACGGCCGTGGGCCCCAATGCCGAGACCCCGATTGCTCGTGCTTCCGTTTGCGAATCAAAGTGGCGATCCCGCGCAAGATTACCTCAGCGATGCAGTGACCGGAGAAATAATCGGCACACTCGCGGGTGCGGCCCCCGAACGCCTTGCCGTGCTCGCGCGGACGACGGCGATGCATTACAAGACTACGCAAAAGGGCGTTGGCGAAATTGGGCGTGAATTGGCGCTGGACTATATCGTCGAAGGGAGCGCGTGGCGCACAGACGATGTAATCGTGATCAGCGCACGCCTTATCCAGACTAGTGATGGCACCCACCTCTGGACAAAACGTTACGAAGGCGCCCCGGTGGAACTTCTTAACATCGAGACCGCCGCAGCGCAGGAAATCGCGGAGCAACTCGGCATCAGCGCACTGCGCCAGCGCAGGAAGCCCACCCAGGATATGGAGGCATACAACCTTTATCTTCGGGGCCGTCATTGTTACGAAAATGGCAACCCTCCTCAATCTTTTGCCAAGGCGAAGGAGTACTTCGAGCAAGCGTTGGGCCGAGATCCGGAATTCGCATTGGCATACGACTCCCTCGCCGAGATTTACTGGAATCTTGGCTTCACCGGGTTTATGCCGCCGAAGGAAGCGCTGTCCATCGGGCTTGTTCACGTACTGCGGGCTATAGAGATTGACAACACAGTAGCCGAAACGCACGCCATGCTCGGACAATTCCGGAAGCAGTTGGACTTCAACTGGTCGGAGGTGCGCCGGGAAATGGATCTCGCGTTGCAACTGAACCCAGTTTCACCGATTGTAAGGCAGCGGTACGCGCTTACCGGGCTGATGCCCCACGGGCGAATCGAGGAGGCTGTCCATGAACTCGAAGCTGCCCTGGAGTTGGACCCGTTGTTCACCATCGGACGGTTCTGGCTGGCGATTATGCTGTGGCTCGGTCGGCGATACGACGACGCCATGCAGCAGGGGCGCTTTCTAGTTGAACTTGACGAGTCCCATTACCTGGGCCACTACATTATCGGACTGTGTTCTCGGGAGAAGCGGATGCTCGACGAAGCGGTAGCGGCCCATCGGAGGTCAACGGAGTTGTCGGGGGGCAACCCGGTGATGCAAGGAATGCTTGGTATGAGCTTGGCAGACAGCGGGAACGAGGTGGAGGCGCGTGCAATTCTCGATTCTTTTCGTGAGCGCAGCCGAACAGTCTATGTTCCGCCGACAAGTCTAGCCTGGATTCACCTCGGTCTCGGCGAGAGCGACGAGTTCTTTCAGTCGATGGACCGGGCAATCGATGCGCGCGACCATATGATTACGCCTATCAAGGTCTATCCTTTTCTTGATTCCATCCGTCGCGATCCGCGATACGGCGCACTCCTGCGCAAGATGAACCTGGAAATGTGAGCGGCTGAACCTGCACCGTCGCCAAACGCCTGACGTAGAACGATTCCACGCGAAGCAGAGCCGCGACCTCTCTCAGAGTAGCGCGAAGGGGCGCAGCGTTCGTCGTCCCGTCAGCGAGTTACGGACGTAATCCCGATCTCAAGTCCGAGCGACCTTCGGACCAACTTACACCTTTCGGGATTAACTTGCCGAGAAAACGCCCGACGATGAGATCTGGCTGTCGGCCGAAGATCCTCGCTGACGGTGTGGGTTGACCAATCATGTCAACTGTAGTTAGGGTCGTTGTTCGAGCTCAGTGCCGATGTGTGCTGAGGGGGATGAGGCATGCTGTCCCTTGCCCGGACACATTTTCTACGCAGGTGCGTCGCCTTCCTCTATGGCGTTTCGGATGAGTTTCTTGATGAATCCGATCACTTCTTCACAAAGACCGTGGCCAGCTCAGCGAACTTCTTCTGTTTGCGTGTTCATCAGATTTCTAGTTGCCTCATTCAAACACCGACCAAGCGCTCTCCGTGCCTTCAGGGAGTCGGCGCTGAGCAGCTTTTGTACACCGGACTGCACTGGGCGCTCACCACGATCAAGCATGTCTTTGACAATGGCGAAAACCTCGATGCGCAATAACTCGCGCCTTCGCTTCATGCATTCGCGTCGCTCCTTTAAGTGTCTGGCCGCAATAGCGCGGGCCAAGTCGCCGTGCAGGCAATAAACCCAGCTCGTAGATATGCCAAGCCGCCGACATATATCGGGAACAGCCGGCGCTGGACTCTCTGCCAGCGCTTTGATTAGGTCAGAACGTAACTGGCTTCTTTTGGCCTCCTCGTAAGTCCTCCTCTTGGTGAGGAGGACTTCGTATTGCGCAGGAAATCTTCGCCGCAAAATTCCAGGACACCCGAGACCCAGCCTGCCGGCCATCTGCTTTACCGTGAGCGGCGGATCTTTTTCGAGTGCAGCCTTCAGGATCTTTCCTTTGCCGCCCATCTCGGTTTTCTTCAGTTCAGCGATCTTCTGGCCGATAGCCCGGCAGAGATCGGAGAATTCCAATCTGATCCAACCCGCGTTTGCGTATCCATTCTGCGCGGCAATGTCCGAAAGCGGTACGGGATATTCCCGAGTCAGCGAGTCCTCCAATATACGCTTCATCTCGGAGGGTGCGCGCTTCCGAGGTACTCTCGAAGGCCTCGGCTGTAACGCGCGGATAGCTTCGCGATGCCTTACGGCCAGGGTTTTGGCCTTGGCGCGGTCGATCTGGTACAGGCGCTCGCCCCTGGCAAAATGTAGACGCCGTGCAAGGTCGGATATACTTGGCGGCGGATTCCGTGCCCAGTAATAAATATGATTGATCTTGACGCCACGACCGGGTGCCACTTTGGCTGTCCCCTTGGCCGTCGTTGGTAGGGTCCACATCTGAAATTCCAGGTCGTCGGCAATCTGTCTATGCGAGCGCGCCCCCGTCTCGGCCAAGCCTCGTTGGTAAGCATCACGCGGCGTCTGCCCAAGCGCGGGGTGCTCGATCGTATCGTTATCCACCGAGAGCCCCCCTGCGGCAAGCATATTTATTACTCCGGGAGAACCACCCCCTCCGGGCACCGCCAAGTACGAAATCACCCGCTCCATCCGGGTTGGTCTGCTCTGGTGCCCGGTCGCTCCGTCTGCGCTAAAATCAAGACATCACTGACTCTGAGAATGGACAACGCGCGGGCGTGGTCGCGATCTACCCTGGGTCGTTCGATCCGATCACGAACGGCCACCTGGACCTGATCGATCGCGGATCGAGGCTCTTCGGGAAGCTCATCGTCTCCATCTTGCGCAACGATGCCAAGGAACCTTTGTTTTCCGTGGCGGAGCGCA
>JAMCQI010000047.1:10858-12058 GCA_023381515.1 Chloroflexota bacterium
GAAGTGGTGCAGTATCCCAATGTGGAGGTGGACTCCTTCGACGGACTGCTCGTCGATTACGCCGCCAAAATCCGCGCCACCGTGATCCTGCGCGGCATCCGGGCCATCTCGGACTACGAGTACGAACTGCAAATGGCGCTCATGAACCGGCGCCTTTGCCCGGAAATCGAAACCGTGTTTCTGATGTCCGGCGAAGCCTACAGTTTCATCAGCTCGCGGCTGGTAAAGCAGGTGTTCGGACTCGGGGGCAACATTTCGGGGCTGGTGCCGCCTTCGGTCGAAGCACGGCTCCGCCGCCGCTTGACAAAGATCTAAGCACTTCGAGGGGAATTCACAAATGGGAGCAGCTCCAGGAATGGAAATCGCCGAACGCATCTCGGCTATTGGTATCTCGTCCACCATGCAGGTAGCGGCCCAGGCCGATAAGATGCGCGCCGCGGGCGTGGACGTGGTCGATTTCGGCGCCGGCGAACCAGATTTTCCGACGCCGGCCAACATCAAACAGGCAGCGCTTAGGGCCATCGATCAGAACTTCACCCGGTACACTGCCGCGGGGGGGACGAGCGAGTTGCGCGAAGCCGTATGCGAGCGCCACGCGCGCGATTTTGGCACATCTTACAGCGCCGAGGAGTGCCTCATTACGGTGGGCGGCAAGCACGCCGTGTTCAACTTCGTGCAAGCGTTGGTGAATCCGGGCGACGAAGTGATTATCCCGGTCCCCTATTGGGTCACCTACAAAGACGTGGTGAATTACGCGGGCGGCAAATGCGTCTTCGTCGAAACCCGGGAGGCCGACGGCTTCCACCTGACCGCCGCCATGATCGAGCCCCACCTCACCGCCCGGACCACGATGTTGATCATCAATTCGCCCTCGAACCCGAGCGGCGCCGTGCTCGATCAAGCCGAGTTCGAACGCATCCAGGAACTAACCGCGAAGCGGGGCATCCACATCCTCACCGACGAGTGCTACTGCCAATTCCTTTACGGCGGCAAGCCTTATTCGGTGGCCTCCGCGCCAGGTGGGCGGCAGAACGTGCTGGTGGCGGGTTCGCTTTCGAAAACCTACGCCATGACGGGCTGGCGCATCGGCTTTGCCCTGGCGCCGGCGCCCGTCATCCGGGCCATGCTGAAACTGCAGAGCCATTGCACCTCCAACCCCACTTCGATTTCGCAAAAGGCCGCCGTGGAGGCGCTGCGCGA
>JAMCQI010000016.1:0-40577 GCA_023381515.1 Chloroflexota bacterium
GGCCGATCAGCAGAACGCCGACGAGGGGGAGCGAATCCGAGACGACGAAATACGCATAGACCAAGCAAAGGACTGGCAGCTCAAAGCGGACGAGCCACGCGGCAACCCTGGATAGCCTCATTCCGCGTCAGTATCCCATTGCCGGATCCACCGGACGGCTGCGGACAAGTCGTCCGCGATCTCGCAACCGGCAAGGCCGTCGCCTTTGAGCAGCTCCCGCTGCTGGCTCCCGCGGCCGGTCAGCACGAGGATCGGTTGGGCGCCGATCGCCCGTGCGGCGACGATATCGGGCACGGCATCGCCGACGACGAACGATCGTCCGGCGTCGACATCCCACTCGTGCAGCCCTCGGTCGTACAAGCCGGTCTTTGGCTTGCGGCAGTCGCAGCCCGCGTCCGGCGAGTGCGGGCAATAGTAAACGCCGTCGACGCGGCCACCCGCCTGCTGAACCGCGGCGAGCATCCGGGCATGTATGTCACACACCGCCGGCTCCGTCGTCTGGCCGCGGCCGATCGCCGACTGGTTGGTCGTCACCAGCACGACGAAACGAGTCCCGGCAAGCTCCCGCAGCGCTTGCAGCGCGCCCGGGAGAAAACGGAATTCCTCCCAGCACTTGACGTGATCCTGGCGGTTGGCATTGATGACCCCGTCTCGGTCGAGGAATACGGCGCGACGCTTTGCCACTCGTGTTTCACTCTTGGAACAGGATGAGTCCGAACGTGACGCCCCCAGCGAGCGCGACACCCAGACCGAGAAACGGATTGATCTCCAGCAAGCCGATTGCCGCAACTGATGCGAGCACCCACCAGAGCAGGTTACGAACGGCGCGGGGGGCGGCGGCTTTGCGGTTTTTGTCCATATTCATTCAGACCCTACCGCTTGACGGCCGGTCGCTGGCCTTGAAACAGGCGAAGAACGGTCTGCAGAATAATCTGTAAGTCAAGCCAAATCGTCCAGTTCCGGATGTAGTACAGGTCGAGCCGGATCTCGGCCTCGAGCGAGTCTACGGCAGCGCCGTCGACGACCCACGGCCCTGTCAGCCCCGGCCTCACGGTCAGCAGCGTCGGCAGCATCTCGTGATAGACTTGGGCTCGGTAGGTCGGGATCGGCCGCGGCCCGACCAGGCTCATCTCGCCGCGCAGGACGTTAAATACCTGGGGCAACTTGTCAAGACCCGAGCGGTAAAGTGGATAGCCCAGCACGTGGTCCTTCATCTCCTCGGACCGGGTCTTGAACTTCCAGGTGGTGAACGGCTTTTCGCGCACGCCGAGCACCTCGTACGATTCGACGATGCTTCCGCGCACGATCAGCCGCACCACCAGCGCGATGAGCGCCATCACGGGTGAGAGAACGATGAGCGCGACCAGTCCGACGGAATAGTCCAACAGCGCCTTGAGCAGCGCGTCGAAACCGGTGATGCGGTTCTTTTCCAGTGCGAGCAGCGGAACGAAGCCGTCGTGGCTCAGGCGCACGCCGGTCGCCATGATTTCGTAAAACCCCGGCGAGAGCTTTATTTCGAGGCCGTCCAGCGCCAACGTGCTCTGCGTGATGATCTCCATGAAGCTTTCCCAGGCAATCGCACCCTGGACCACGATCGCCTCGGCGACGTGCAGGTCGACGGCGACACGCGCCAGAGCGGCCGGCCGGTCCAAAATCCTGAGATCGTCCACGACGCGCGTGTCGCGCGGCAAGTAATCGTCGAGAAACCCGACGACCTGCACGCCTGAGGCAGTTGCGGGCGAGAGCTGACGCGCGATGGTCTGGGCATGTTCGTTCGCGCCGACAATGACGGCCCGCCGCAGCATTCGACCGCGGGCGCGCAGCATTTGTACGCCGCGCCGTATCGCAAATCGGACGGCGCTGACAAACAGGATGGATGAGAACCACGAAAACACAAGCCAGGACCGCGAGACGCTGAGATTCGGCTCGACGAAACTGAGAACGATCAGAACGAGGATCCCCAGAGTGCAGCCGGAGACCACCTTGCCGTACTCGGCCAGGCCAGACAGAAGATAGCGTGGATCATACAGCCCATTGACGGCAAACAGGATCAGCCAGAGAAAGACCGACGCCGGAATCATGATCGCATATCGTTCGGTGATCGGCGTCAGCCGGTCGATCAGCGGGATCCAATCGATATTGTATCGAACGTTGAATGCGAAATTCAACGCAAGATAGATTGCCGCGGCGTCTCCGAGCAGCCAACTGGCGCGGAGCAGCAACGTCTCCCTAGACCGCATAGGCGCTCTCCGGGATGCGTAGCCCCGCATTCACGAGAACCCGGGCCCCTTCGGTCTCGAAACGAAAATCCATGCGCTTGAGGCCCTTGCCTTCGAGCGCCAGAGTGACCGCCGCCTGGCTCGGCGGCTCGCAGTAGACCATCAAAAAGCCGCCGCCCCCCGCGCCGGCCAGCTTGCCGCCCAGCGCTCCATTCGCGAGCGCCAATTCGTAGCATTCGTCGATCAAGGGATTCGTGATTCCGCCGGCAAATCTCTTCTTTTGCTGCCACCCTGCGTCCAGCAGCCGACCAAAACGCTTCAGGTCGCCGCACTCGAGCAGATCTCGCGCCTGGTAAGCCATCTCCTTCACCGCGTCCAGCGCCGCAATCACTTGCGGGTCGCTTCTCTCGCTCGAGCGTTTTTGCTCGGCCAGGATCGAAGAAGCCGGCCGTGCGCCTCCGACAAAAAACAGGAGGGTGTCCCTTTCGAGGTCGCGGCGCGTCTCCGCCGAAAGCTTGACCGGCTCGACCGTGACGCCGTCCGCGGCGAACTGGATCAGATTCAAATCGCCGTACGCCGCGGCGTACTGGTCTTGTCGGCCGATCGGCTCGCCCAGCTTGTTGATCTCGATCTGGCAGGCGAGCTCGGCGATCTGCTGCTTGGACAGATACAGCCCGCGGGCGGTCGTCACCGCTTTGATGATGGCGACCGCGACCGTGCTGGACGATCCGAGGCCGGTGCCGGGCGGCACCTCGGAGGCGAGAAACATGGAAATGCCGCGCACCAGGCCAAAGTGATTGAGGATCGCACGCGGCAGGCTCAGGTCGCCGTCGAACATCAACGGAAGGTCGCCATCGTGCCGGTAGAACGTTCGATAGTCCGACGAAGTGATCTGGATGTTCTCGTCGCCGCTGACGTTCAGGAAGACGTAAAAGTACTTGTCGAGCGTCGTGCTGACGACTGCGCCGCCGCGCGTCACATAGTACGCTGGCAGATCTGTGCCGCCGCCGGCAAAGCTGAGACGCACGGGCGCTCGAGCAATCAACATAGCTCTAGCCTTTGGCCTCTCGGACGGTTCCCATTGCCCTCATTTCTCGCCCGGCTTCGTCCGTATAGTCGACCAGGTCCGGCTGCTGGCGCGCCCAATCGACGTAGCTCTGGACAATCTCCTCGAGCGAGACCTGAGGCTCCCATCCCAGCCCACGCAGCTTTGTAATATCGGAGATGATGTGGCGGGTATCCCCAAAGCGAAATTCGCCCGGAATCTCCGGCGCGATCGAACGGCCGAGCGTTCGCGCGACGAGTCCGGCATAGTCTTTTACTGTCACCGGCCGGCCGCCCCCCACGTTGAATACCTGACCGTCCGCGCGCGCGTCCTGCATAACGAGGAGGTTTGCCCGCGCGACATCGTAGACAGAGACATAGTCCCGCAGCTGCCCGCCGTCTTCGTAGCATACTGGCGCTCGTCCGCCGATTAGCCGCGTGGCGAAAATCCGCAGCACGCCGGAATACGCGTTGCGGAAGGACTGGCGCGGTCCCTGCGTGATCGAAAAACGCTGAGCGACGCTGGGAATCCCATAGCGGCGCCCCAAGTTCAGCGCGATCATCTCCTGCGTATACTTCGACATGGCGTACTGGTTATGCGGCTGGACGCGCGACTCGTCCGTTTCGACTGGCGTGATCCGCTCCCCGCACACGGGACAGCGCGGCTCCCAATCGCGCTGTTCCAGCTGTTCGACGGTCCTCAGAGGCGGGTACTGAACGCCGTCACGCGCGCACAGATACTTACCCTCGCCGTACGTCGCCTGCGAGCTTGCGACGACGATCTTGGCTACATGCAGCTTCTTTTCGACAATGATCTCGTACATCAGTGCCGTGCCGACGGCGTTCACGTCGAAGAACTTGCTGAAATCAGGCATATAGTCCTGGTACGCTGCGAAATGAAAGATCGCGTCGACCCCGACGAGCGCCCGCTCCCACGCCGCCCGGTCGCGAACGTCGCCGCGGACAAAGTCGACATCGCGAGGGACATAGCTGGGAACCTTGCCGTCGATGTGAACGGGCGGAGTAAGGCTGTCGAGAATCCGTACGTCATGTCCCGCTTGCAGAATGAGATCGACGGTGTGCGAGCCGATGAAACCCGCGCCGCCGGTAACCAAGATACGCATCAGTAGTTTTTCCCTGTCAGCACCACGAATGCCGTCTGAAGAAGGATTTTAAGATCGAGCCAGAGCGACCAACGCTCGATATATTCGAGGTCCAATTTCACCCATTGCTCGAAATCGGTGGGCTTGCCCCGCACCTGCCAAAGACCCGTCATCCCCGGTTTGACGGCGAGCTTGCCCCGCTGCCACTCGTCGAATTTGGCGTATTCGGACGCCAGCGGCGGCCGCGGACCTACGAGGCTCATATCGCCCGCGAGCACGCTCCAAAGCTGCGGAAGCTCGTCGAGACTGTACTTGCGCAGCCAGCGGCCAATCGGCGTGATGCGCGGGTCGTCCTTCATCTTGAACACCGGCCCGCGCATCTGATTTCGCTCGAGCAGACCGTCCTTTAGCTCGTCGGCGTTCGTAACCATCGTGCGAAACTTGAATCCGCGAAACGGACGCCCGCCCTTCCCGACGACGTTCCATTCATACAGGACGGGAGGACCCGTCGACAGCCGGATCGCCAGCGCGATCAATCCGAGCGCCGGCGACAGAACGAGCAGCAGCCCGGCCGAAACAAACAGATCGAACAGCCGTTTGAGCGCCAATTGGATTCGCCTGGACATGGCAATCGGTCAGCCGTGTTTCAGAGCGAGCGCTTGACTCAGGATCGAGTCTAACTCGACCATCCGCGCCGCCCAGGAATGTTGTCGTGCCAGCGCGATCTGCGCAGCAGCGCGCGACGGATCTTGCGTTCGTGCGGCCTGGAGCGCCGCACGGAATTCGCGGGCATCGCCGGCCGCGTAATAGTATTCGCGGAATTCCGCCAGCGACGGCAAGGGCGTCGCGACCACCGGCTTGCCAGCGGCAAGGTACTCAAAGAACTTCATCGGGAGGGTGGCGCGCGTCGATCGATTCTGGTTGAACGGTATCATGCAGACGTCGAATGCCTTGACATAGCGTGGCAATTCCGAGTACGCCCGCTCCCCCAGTAGAAGCACGTTCTGGAGCGCGCGGAGTGCAGAGACATCTGTCGAAGGATCGCCGCGTCCGAACGGTCCAATAAGCACAAAGGACCATTCGGGACATGCGCGCGCCGCAGCGCAAAGCAGATCGAGATCTACTTTGTAAGCCGAGATATTGCCGACAAAGCCGACGATCGGGCGCTTGACCCCGGCCAGATCGGACGGCACGTCTCCAGGCTGTTCTGCGGAGAAGAGCTCGGCGTCTGCGACGTTCGGCAGGTAGAACGTTTTCGGATTGAACGCTCGCTTCTCCTCGTAGAGCGTCGACGAGGATGCCAGAACGACGTCCGCCTGCCTGAGCAGCTGCTCCTCCCACACCCTGACCTGCTCCGCGGGCACGTTCGGGTTGGCGGCGTGTTCGTCGATGCAGTGATAGACCAGCAACTTTTCGTCGAACTTGCCGACCAGGCTTACGAGCGACGGCAAGTAAACCCACAGGATGGGGCGAGATGTCTTAGGTAACGCCCGTCGTATCTGGATTGCCAAGAGCTCTGCATTCAGGCGGCGAATCAACTCCGAACCGTAGACCGGAACCACGAACGGCGCGAGCACCGTCAGGCCCGGCTCTACCTGGCGGACACCTGAGGCCACCCGCCGGAGACGACGCACGATCTTTTTGAACTCGCGCGGGGCCGGCGTCCTCCCCCCGATCGTGTCGACAAACAAGACCCGGTTGTCTCGCGCGAATCGCGCGGCAATGTGATGGCAATTGATCCGATTAGGCCAGTCCCATTCGGCGTTGGCGAGGATCAAGATGGTCTCGCCAGTCATTTCACGTCCATCCGCGAATCACGCGGCTCATGCCCGGTATCCGCAAGGCCGGCGGTAGCGTCGACGACCCGCTCGAATACTGCTAGAAACTGGCGCGTCACGGCATGCCAGGTGTGCGCCTGGATCGAAGCGACGGCACGCTCCCCCATGGAGCGCGTCGAATCACGGTGAGCCAAGAGATCGCGAATGCCCGCGGCGAGCGAAGCAGTGTCCGGCTCCACGAGCAGGCCGTTGACGCCCGTCTGGACAAGATCGACGACTCCCCCGGACCGCGTTGCGAGGACCGGCTTGCCGGCCGCCATGGCCTCGAGCACGACGATGCCAAAAGGCTCGATACGTGATGATAACACAAAAAACTCACAACCCAAAAACAGCCGGATCGTCTGTTCGCGGTCTGTAAACCCCAGCAGGGATATTCGCCCGCGCATTTTGAGCTCGTCCACGAGATTTTCGAGTGCGGCACGTTCTTCGCCGTCGCCGGCGATCAGGAGCTGCAGGTCAGGCGAATCGGCCGCGACCGACGCAAATGCCCGGACGAGGAGGTCGAACCCCTTTTTCTCGACCAGGCGGCCCATGGCCAAGAGGTACGGCGCGGTGTGCTGAAACGGTACCTGTCCGGCGAATTCGTCGGCGTTAAACCCATCGCCGACGACGCCGACGTACGCCCTTGGAGAGACGTGCCTCAAATACTCTGCGGCGTCGCGCTGAACGTAGCTCGAACAGAACAGGACGGCATCCGCCCGACCGAAAAGATGTACAAGCATCCACCGCTGGAGCCGCGAACGCTTGGGTATTCCCTGGATGTCGTTTCCACGCGCAGACGCGACCAGCTTGAAGCGCATGACGTAATGGAGCAAGAGAACCCATAGCGCGTTGATCGTCAGGAAATGGATGTAAACCAGGTCGGGCTTGAACTCGGCGAGAACGCGAGCCATCCCGAATAGCGTTTCGACCCCGCGAAATGGAAGCGTCACGAGCGGACGACGGCCCCATGGAAAGCGGTGTACGGGAATTCCGTCCACCCATTCCGCCGCAGCAACCTTGCGGGAAGGGAGCGCGCTCAGAATGGTAACCGAGTGTCCGAGGCGCGTCGAATGCAGAGCGATGTTCCGGACCGCGGTCTGAACTCCGCCAACCGTAGGAGCGTAATCGCTCGCGACGATAGCGATCTTCATCGGACGCTCACAACCGTGTCCAGGACCAAGTGGTCGCCCAAGCCCTGTCCATTTGCGTCGACGACGGCAAGTCGCTTCAAGCTCGGATATTCATAAGCCCCTACTTCGAGTCTATAGCTGCCCGGAGCCAATTCGGCCGGGAGAGAGAGCGCATAGTCATCGCGAATGGTCTCCCCGGGTGTCCAGATCGACGTAGGATACGCGCCGCCGCGCGGCTGCGCATCGACTTGGGCACGAACGGCCCCGCTCGCGTCGAGAAGGTGAACGAACATCGTATAATCCGAGTCCGTCCTCGCATTCGACCTCCAGTAGAGTCTCACATTCAAGGGACTGCCGGGGTGTGCGCTTGAATCGACGTGATACGCCTGCAATCCGAATAGACCTCCGAATTCGGCGCCGGCAGGCGCTGCACCGGTCAACTCTTGCTCGGATGGAGGCGTCGCCGCGATCTTTATCGGCCCGAGGTAGAACTTGTCCGAAACCGGCACGTTCTCGAGCGACAGGACCGGGATTCTACCCATCCCCTGCGCATCGACGTCGAGCTCAAGGCGATATACGCCAGCGGCAAGACCGGACGCGGCGATCTTCCACGGAACACGAACGATCCCGGCCGGCCAAGCGCCGTTCGAGTCTGACGTGCCGAATAGAAGCCCACTGCTATCGGCGACATCGCGGTTGTCGTGGTCGAGTAATCGCGTCGTGAGCGTCAGGGGGTCACGTTTGTTTTCAATCGCTCGCCAGTAAAACGCGAGATCGAGGCCGGTCGATTCAGATCCTGCGACGAGGTCGTAGCCGGCAAACTCCAACAGTGGGCCGTAGACTCCCCACAGCGCGGTCGTGCGGAGCGAAGGGAGTCCGGCAACATTCGTCTTGAGAATCCGCACCGGGTAACCGTTATCGTCGAAACGCTTGACTTCTGGGAACCGCGCGAAAAACGCATCGTACTGGTTTTTTGCATCCGAATACTGGTCGGGGTTTTCGTAATAGCGCCCATAGGCGCCGTAGCTGAACACGAGATACTCGTAGCCGTTCTGGACGTACCAATCCGGCGAGCGATCGATCATAGAGAATTCGCCGTGCACGCTGTACCGAGCTGGGTCAACGTAAGGACTGTAACCCTCGACGGCGATGCGAGAGCCCGCCGGCAGATTCCCGCTGATCCAAGCCCGCGCGGTCTCCCGCGAATCCGTCACGCCGAGGGCGCGGTCGGCGGCTAGCGCGTTTGCCGCGCGCGGGACGATCAATAACGCGGCCAGCAGTAACAACGCGGACGCGACCACACGCGGCCGCCGCAACGCGCTCGATACCCAATCGAACAGCAGAAACAGGAACTCGGCGCCCAATACGCAAACAAACGGGATCACCTGCATGATCGTGCGATCATTTCGCGAAAGCAGCAAGCTGACGAAGACGAAATAGACGATGGGATAGACGAGGACGACCAGGGCCTTGGGCCGGCGCTTGAATGCCGCGACGAGAATGGAGAGCGACGCGAAAAGGACGAGCAAACCCTCGGATTGCCAAAGATACGAAACGTACCACGCCAACGCATTCCCTTCCTCGCCGGTGTGCCCCTCGACGGTGTACGAGAACGCCTGCCAGCGCACGCCGTCCCAAAAGTTGGAGAAATCCAAGACCGCAAATGGAGTGCCCACGACGAACGCGAGAGCTGCCACGGCCAGGCCGACATAGATCTCTTTGCGGCGCCAGCCGGCCCACCCGGTGCGCAGCAGGTGCGCTGCAATGAGCGCAAGCAACACGATTCCAACATTGTATTTTGCGGACACGGCCAGCCCGGCGGCAACGCCGGCCAAGACATAGTCGCGCATACGTCCGCGTTCGAGGATTCCGAGCGCAAAGTAGACCGCGGCCAGCGCGAAAAACATCGCAATGATGTCGGGCGCGAATCGATGTGATAGCCCGACCACGGTCGACGACACGGCGAAGAAGAGAGCGGCCAGCAACGCAAGCCAACGATTCAAGTCAAGCCGTTCGGCGATCGCGTACACGAGCAGGATCGACGCCGCGCTGAATAGCGCGACCATCCCGCGCGATATCAGGAACTCGGCCGGCAGCGCCAGCTTCCCGACTCCTAACGTGATCACTTGAGGTAAGGGCAAAAGCGCTGGCGAAGCGTATGACAAAACTCCAAGCAGGCGGCCGACCAGAAAGTAGACTATATACGCGCCGGCATTCAGGTAGAACATGAGCGAAGGATAGTACCACCAATGGGGGTTCAGATCGCCGGTCCTGAACATCTGGAGCGTAATCGTCACGTAGGTTGGCTCGTCGGGGCCGTAAGTGTATGGCAGGCCATAGTCGATGCCCCACATGCGGAGCGCCAGGCCGAGGAGGACGACGCACGCGAGTAGGCCGTTCGCGGTCTCGAGCCGACGGATCATGTTCATGGTCAGTCCGTCAACCTCTTGAACAGCTCAAAGTACGGCGCGCGCCCGATTCCGACGTCGAACGAGCCGACGGTTCGATAGTGCTCGGCAAGCCACGCTTTCTGCTCGGGCACCGAGTTGACGACATCCAACTCGCCGTGAATCCAAGCCAGATAATAGTCCGGCTGGAACGTCCGAATGATGTTGAAGAAATCCGGGCGACCGAGCTTGTCGTTGATCTGCGCGACCTGCGGTGATATCAGCCCGCCCTCGTCGACGATATAACGATCCGAGTACCAGCCGACCGCGCCGAAAGTCTCTGCGCCGACGGTCGCGGCCGGCGGGGTGTTTTGGGCAAGCCAGCGACCGGCATCGGCAAGCTCAGCCCATTCGAGATCGTCGGCCGGGCGCGGATCGAAAAAGCGCGACTTGGCCGAACCCGCGCAAGCCAGTATGAACAACACGAGAAATGCAGCCGCGGCGACCGGCACAAGCCGTTCGACCGATTTTCCAGCCGCAAACCGCTTGAGCCAAACCCCGGCCGCGACGATACCACACGCGACCAGGACGCTGTGAACAGGCCAGAGGGGCTGCCAATACCAGCCGCTACCGAGCCGGGCACCGGCGATGACGAATGCGGCAGAATACACCGCAAAGTAAGCGGGGAGCACGATCGAGTCGTCCTTGCGAGCCAGCAGGTACACCAATCCGATCACGAAAAGGACCGTCGATGCGATCGCCCGCGGCGTATTCATAGCAAAGCCGTACTGCACGGCATACATGGCAAGATTGTCCGCCAGGGGAACACGGTACGAAGCCGCTTTCCCGACGATCGAGCTTGGAATCGGCGAACCGAAGTAGAGCGTCGCAAAGATCACCCACGGCGCAAGGACCGCGGCAAAGGTTCCCAACGGAACGAGTCCGATCTTGCGTCTCCCTCTAGCCAACTTGGCCAGATGCCAAGCGACCAGAACGGCAACCAAGATAAGGTCATCCGGGCGCGTGATTACCGCAATCGCGGCAATTGCGGCGGATAGGTTGTATTGCGCCGCCAGATAGGCCAGGAAAAGAGCAAGGAGAACTAGTACGTTTAGCTCCGTTTCCAGCCCGGTCGACGCCGCCCAGACACTGTTGGTCGAGATAGCCAAAAGCATCGCCGCAAACAGCGCCGCCCACGGGCCGGCGAGCCGTCGCGCAATGATCGCGACCAGGAGCACGTTGGCAGTGCTCGCCAGCACGGTGATGATCTTGCTCGTCGACACAATATCGGCACCGGCGATCGCGAAAGGTGTCAGCAGCAGCGTGAACAGCGGCGTGGTGGTGCCCAAAACACGTTCGCCCGGGTTGTAGACAAACCCGATGCCGCGCGCGAGATTGCGGACGTAACGAAACGTGATGAACGCGTCGTCCAACGTCGGATTGCCGGCGGCGTAAATTCCACGGACGAAGAGCGCGATCAACACGATCGCGGCGACCGCCACGTAGAACGGCCAGTTGGAACGGTCACGCACCGCGAACATGCCGGCGAGTCGCTCAGTCATCATGCCTCATCACTACCGAGCCGCCAACGAAACGACCGCGCCGCTTGTCGATCAGGTAGAACCCGAATACCGCGATGAACAATAGATAGGACCAAACGATCATCTGGGGGGACCCGTAATCGCCGGTGATCCGGTGCAGCCCCGCAAGATCGAATCGACCGAAGGCCGCATGCGTGGATATGGCATAGACTGCCGTTACGACCAGGCTCAACGCCCACACCGCCGCAACGCGAAGCCTCCCGGACCAATCGACGATCAATAGCAAATAGATGACGACGAGCGAAAGGTGAACGGGATCCATGTCCGGCGTTCCCAGGATGCCGGCCGTGACAGAGAGCGCGAGCGCTTCGAATATGTCCAGCCGCTTGAGCCAATAAAGTCCATAGATCGCGGCGAGAGCTGCGGCGACGGCCGCAAGCAGGACGAATCGATTGTAAAGGCCGACGGCATTCAACAGACTCGCCGGAGCGATGTGCACCAGCGGCGTCGCAATTCGCTGCGCTCGAAAGGTGTAGACGTAAATCCAATCAGGAAACCAGGGGAGGTGACCAAGGACGACGATCGTGCCAAACAACGCAGCGCCCCGGACAAACCCGCGCAGGCTCGGCGAAGCCCAAAGTAGAAGCGGGACCAGATAGAATGCACTCACCCACTTGAACGAAGCCAGAACAGCCGCTGCGGCAATCGCCAACAACGCCGACCTGAACTTGAATGGACCGGCCGACCACAACTCCTCGCGGGGCCGCGTCAGAAGAAGGAAAACGAGAAATGACAACGTAAGGGCGATGGATTTGTCTTCCGGAACGAGCGTCAAATTGTAGAGAGTAAGCGGTCCCAGCGCATAAAACAGTTGGAAAGGCAATCGCAGCCGCGACGACCAGAGCACGAGCGCTAGAAGCGCAATGTTCACGGCGTCGAACAAGGCAAAGAGCACCTGGATCGCGCGCGGGTCGTCCCAAATGCGAACCGTTGCGACGTAAACCGCCAGTTCAAGCGGCTCCATGTCTGAGCGAGCGTCACCCGATTGCCCGCTCGCCCACAACACGTATGGGTTCTTGCCCTGAAGCGCAGTCTCCGCCGGCCAAAAGTAATTGTTCAGGTCTGCGTGGTTGGCGAGAAATCCGATCTTCGAAGTGAGCGGCCCAGGGAATATGAAGAAAAGACGAAGCGCAAAACCAACACCGACCAAGGCGAGCGTCATCCGATCCAATGGGGATTTCATGGTTTGCGAAGAACGGCCTTGCAGCCACCGGCAGCGACCTCTTGGAGAAGCGGAACGAATACCAAGGGCGTAACACCCGCCAACACGAGGAAAGCGAAGAAACTCCCCGCGTCGAACTCCCGTCGCGCACGCGCGAGCGTCTGGCGGAGATTGGCCCAATGGGGCGCACGGCGCATTGCCGTGACGAGACCCACCCCCAACCGCATTCCCGGGTGTGTCAGAAATGGCCGGACGCGCAGATAAGAGGTCTCAAAGCCGGCACCGCGCGCATAACGTTTGAACGAGTGAACGGTCAGCCCGTTCAAGGTCGTGTAGACGTCGTACGCGCCGAGCGGCGTCAAAATGCCTTGGCGAGGGCGCTTTGCCAGCAATGCCTTCTTCACGATCGCGCGCGGCAGCAAGTGGAACCAGGGAATCATGACATAGTCGTCGATGTGCCCTGAGAGCGGGCCAAAGAAAGGAGGAAAAACGACGAAGACAATTCCAGATTTCTTCAGGACGCGCGAGCACTCCAAGAGCAGCATGTGCGTATCTCGCACGTGTTCGATGACGCTGTCGAGCAAGACGGCGTCAAAGTAGTCCGCCGGGAATGGGAGCCGGGTTCCATCGCCCACCAGAAACCGGATGGACGCGCCGCGCGTGCGAGCGGCCTGCGCACCCAATTCTAGAGAGGGGACGTCGACGTCCAGCGCCGTCACGTTCATGCCTTCGCACGCGTAGGCAATTCCCTTTCCGCCGCGGCCGGTGCCGATCTCGAGGACTCGAGCACCCTGTGTGCGAAAAAAACAGGCGAGAAACGGAATCGCGCGCTTGGCTTCGCGTGCCTGGTATTCGATGTACGCATCGTACGATGAAAGGCGCGCGTCGACTGCGTCCGTGTACTCGGCGTCGATGACGGATTCAATGCTCATGGACAATTTAGGGTTTCACTTGAATCGGCGCGTTCAATTTCACGTGGTCGTCGGACGAGCCCTGAATCGCCACACGCTTGCCGGTCCTCGGGTCGTAGATTCCGACAATCAGTGATGCGCTGCCGCGATAAGAAGCGTCGCCAAAGTCCAGCGTGTGAGGGTCCGCGATGATTTCGCCGCTGACCCAACCGCGGGTCGCGCGCTTGCCTCCGTCGGGAGCGCTGTCGCTCTGCGCGACCAGATGTCCATCGGCCGCAAGTAGTTGGGCAAACACGGTGTAGTTCTTGTCGATCGCGCTGCTCCCGGCGCGCCAGTAGAGCGTCAACAAAAGCGGCGTTCCGGCTGAGACGGACGTGCTTTCCAGATCGTAACCGATCAAGTCACCAACGCCGGCAAAGCTTGCTTCTGCCGGGCTGCCCATGCTGGGAATCTGGAAGGTATGCGTGACGGTCGCGATGTCGACGTCCGTCACGTAGAGTGATTTTCCGCCGTCTATCCCAATATTCACTTGCGCCGGCCCCCCGGCGGCATCCGGTGGGACGCGCACGTCCCAGTGATCGACCACGACCTCGTCCGCGCGCCATTGACTGGTCGGATAGGTGCCGTCGACCGGAGCGCCGGACGCTTCCGCAATGACCTGGTCCCCCCGCATGACCTGGACTCGCACGTTGTAGGAAGGAAGCGTCGTAAGGAGCGAGCGCCAACGGGCAGTCAAACTGACATCTTCGCCGGGGAGAACGGATTGTGTAGCGACGCCGTATGCGGCAAGCCGCATCCCGGTTTGCAGGTCCACTTTGGCCTGTACCAGGTGCGAGTCCTGTAGCGTCTTGAAGGGGTCGGCCGCAATGTCCTGCGCGCGGTATACCTGAACGCTCCCAAGTGTGACGAGGTCGGCGGCGGCAGCGACTCCTTGCGCCGAATTCACGTGGAGCCGTTCGGAAGCGCCGCTGAGATAGACGCCAGCGGAGACGGTATATTCGCCCGGCGGAGTGCCAAAGGGTACGACGAGCAAGTGGTATCCTAACATCCGGGTGCCGGCGTCCGTCTGATCGCTTGTCCTTTGTTCCGCATCCTGAATTTGAAAATCCTGAGCCTGGATCTGCCGCCCCTTGGAGTCGTTCAGTATCAACGAGACTTTGAGCGGCGCGCCGGTTCTATCGACCAGGTTCCAGCGGAGCGATACGGCAACCGCGTCGTGACTGCACACGCGCGGCTCAAAGTTGTAGCCGGTCATCTGAATCGGGCCGAAATCCACCTTCGCGGACTGGAATGCGTCTGCAACCCAATCGGCGAGCGTTGGCGGAACGACGCGCGGCTTGACGAGCGGACTCTGCAATTCGTACGGCTTGACCGGCAGAATCGTTCCCGGAATGTCGTCCAGGCACCCATTCGACTTTAGGAAAGAAGCAAGAATTCCCTGACTGTCGTGCGAATCGTCGGCGACGTTGACCCAGTATGCGTTGCGCTTGCCCTGCAGCGAAGAGATCAGGTCGTCCCAGAGTGCCAGCCCGCGTTGGTCCGGGAGGAGGTCGAGGTGAGCCGTCATGTCCGGGATATTGCCGAGCCGGAGCTTTGGGCTGTCGCTGATCACGACATCCTTGTCCGTCACGACCCGCGCCAGATAGCTCGGCTGCACGTCGACCAGAAAAGACTGTTCGGGCTGGGTATACGCGCTCACCGAAAGGTACCCGACTGCCAATAACGCGACCGCCAGAAGGCCGCCGGTCATCGTCGGACAGAGGCGAGCCAGCCGGAGCAGGGCGTCCGGAGTGAACACGCGGCAAAGAGCCACCGCGACCGCCAGCACGAGAAAGCCAAAGGCCCAGTTGGACACGCGCTCGGCTGACGGCTGCTGATTTGCGAGCAAGAAAAAGGGCGTCAGCACGAGCAGCAGCATTCCGACCAAAGCGAACGGCGCGTGCGGCATTGCATCCAAGTAGCTCGCCACACGCGCAGAGCGCGAGCCTGCAGCCGGCGGGTCTAGCTCGCCAACAGGCAGGACCCGCCATGCCAGCCATTCCAGCACGATCGAGATCGCATACAAATAGAGCAGCCAGCGGACCGGGAACTTGGGGGCAGTCACAACCACGGCTGCAACGAACAGCGCCGTCGCAGTCGTACAGGAGTAGATTGCACGCTTGACCGCGGCGACCGGGCCGGCCTCCATCGTCAGCATCGAGCGAAATGGAATGGAATAGCAGATCGCAAAGGTGAGCCCCGCTAACACATATTCGAGCGCATAAGGAACAAGCTCCGCCAGCGAGAGGTCGGTCGTCGCCAAGTCGATCAGGCTCGCAATGATTAAGCTAATTGCGCCGACGGCGAATCCGATCGTTATGGCTGTCCAGAAACGACGTGTGTTCGACGTGACAGTGGAGCTCATCTAACCGCCTCTTCTCGATTTTTTGCGCAATTCGAGCGCCCCCAGCGCCGCGAACGCAATGACCGGCGTGGCAATCGATATCCATACGCCGGCTTCGTACAGCCGCTGAGGCGTGAACTCGAGCACGACGTCGTAAGAACCCGTCTTGTCCAAGTACCAGCTGTTCGCGAACCCGTTCACCAAGTCGTGCTGTGGGACAATCCTTTGTGTGCTCGAATCGAACAACCAGGACAAGAGCGCGGACTGCTCGTACCATTTCTGCTCGACCTGATCGTCTTGAATGGAAGCTTGCCATCCGGCGTGAAACGATTCGCTGAACACGAGAAAGAACGGACCTGCTGCGTTCTGCACGTGAACCAGGTAGCGCGTCGGGTTGATCTGCCGAAACGTCACCGCCGGAGCGGCCGGCGCATCCTCGGCAGCGGGATGTGTGCTTCCGACCGGCTCTAGTTCTAACATGCCGATTCGAAACGGGGTGGTCGGATCGCCGTAACCGGCCGTGATAGCATGGCTGCCGGCGCCTAGATCGATCGGGCCGCTCTGGAACCAGGACCCGCTTCGGTCTGCGCTCGCCGGCATCGGATCTAGGCTCAAGCGTTTGCCGTCAATCGTGATCTCGGGCGCGGATGGAGAAACGTCACGAAATGGGACAAAAGTCCGCGACGAGATCGCAAAATGCGCCAACGTCACGTCGGTCGCGCGCAATTCCGACGCTCCGGCCATCTTGGTCACAATGATATCCACCTGGGCCTGCTTGAGACCCATTCCAAGCGAATCAAAGACAAGCACTCCACTTGAGTAGGACTGAACCGTGCGCGTCCCCAAAAGCACGAAACGCTTTTCGCCGGCGCTGTCCACGCCGCTCGCCTGCAGACTGATCGCGAAAGACGCCGGCCCATCGTCACGATACGAGAGCGAGACTAGGCTGCCTTGAGCGAAACTTGCCAGCGACCGCCGGAGGCGGGCTTGAGAGTCATTCGCGCCGGCCGGGAATCGAAAAATCAAGCCAGCGTCCAGCGTCGAAAGCGGCCTCAGCGACGCTTGCGGACCCGTGGGAGCGGTCGTTGGAGGCGGGAACAACGGCAGTGTGAGCGCGTCCGGTCGATCGCTGGAACGGAAGCTGACATCAGACAGGCTAAAGTTGTAGAGGTCTCGACCGATCGCTTGCTGATCGACGTTAGGACGCTGCGTAAGCCGCAGCGTCACGCCGACAACCGGATAGTCCGGCTTGTTCGGGTAGTCCAGCTTCACAAAATCCTTGATCGCGAACTGGCTCGCCTTTGATTCCGCGGCCGGCACGATCGGAAGCAGCCAGTTGTCGTCGGCGACGCCATCCCCATTCCAGTCGAGCCCAAGCCACACCTGTATCAATTGGATACCCGGGTCGTCCACTCGGGCATTGACTTGAAGGACCGGATAGTCGTCGAGCCGAAACGGCTTGACCGCCGGCGTGATTTGAACGTACGGCGCGTCCGCCGTAGAGTCGCGGAACGACTCGCCGATCTCAAGCTCGCCGTTGTCGCCGACACGCCGGAAATAGACGGTATTGCTCTCCCAACCGAGCGTCGCGGCAATGCCGGAAGATTCGACCGCGGCCTGCCATCCCGGCGGGCCAAAGCTTTCGCTCACGCTGCTCGCCAACGTTGCCACCGCCGGTTGTCCGTCCGCAACTTGCTTTTCGGTCGCCGCATACGCGCTCGCCCGTACGATATACTTTGCCGGCTGGCGAATCGAAACACTGCCGGCAGCTTGTACCGACGTTTCCGGCAGGGTGGCGACGTAGACCGGATTGGATTGCGCGTCCGGACCTGCCGTCGCATCCGGAGTATCCTCAACCCCAACACTTGCGGTCATCAGAGCGCTAGCGGTGATTGTATACATCTGCACGGGCGCTATCACCGTCGATGATTGTGTCTCGAGGTTGGCAACCTGGTCTGGGCTCTGCTGCGCCGAAAAAAACAAAGCCGGCCGTTTGCCCATCAGTTCCGTCGTCGAGAGCGGAGGGAGCAGGTCGCTCGAGCCCAGAACTGTCGTCGCCGTAGGCGCCGCGTAGACGCGGGGAAGAGAGGCTTGGTTCTGGAATATCCTGTTCTCAGAAAATGACGTATCGACCGGAACGAGGTCGTGTTCCGTTCCTAGTACTGCGTCGTACATCGTCCTGGCGTCACCGTGAAACAACCGGGCAAAAGGATAGACGACCTTGTCGACCGCGGCCAATCCGAGCAGCGCGCCCGCCCGGCTATTCGGGTCGAACGTCGCATAGTCGGTGGCGGCGCGCCAGATATCCGGGTTGTAACTGGGAGCCAGAAACTTGGGGCGCGGGGAAAGGTTGCCCGCCTCCCAAACCCAGCCGTAATCAGACGTTCCCCAAATGTTGGGGGGCGGCACGAGCGTCATCCGAGCGTCGTTCGCATCCGCACGCAACCAGTCGTACAACGCTCGATCTTCCGAATCGACATTGTAGAAATGGAGCCCGATAATGGTATCGGTCGAGCGTGTGATGTCGCCCGAAAGAAACGGGACGGACCAGACCGCCAGCACCACGCAGGTCAAGACGCCAGCGGCCGGCGCGAGGCCGGCGGCACGCGGCCGGCGTGCCCACGCTTGGCTCGCCAATGGGGCCAGCGTCCGCGACAGCCGTTGCAGCGCCATCGGCGCGAGCGCGGCGTAGGACAAAAGAACGATCGGAAACGCGCGGGTGCTTGCGCCAAATTCCGCCCACGCCGGGGGCGCGAGCCTCTTCATCAAATCGAACAGCGTGGTCCCAGCCACAGTCCGGGTCCCGGAGACGAGCGCGACGCCAAGCAGCCCGAGGACGAAGAAAGAGAGCGCCGCCCGGGTCATCCCCTCCCGACTCAGCAGCAGGGCGAACGCAGAGAGCGGGATGAGAAAACTTGCGAACAGCCACGCCGTGCCGACGGCGTCGGCGACTGGATACACGATCTCCGTCGCTACCCCGTTTTCGGCGTTCAGCCGTATTGCCTGGTCGATCGGCTGGCTTACCGTGTCGAGAATTCCCTGCCGCCAGTCGGTGACAGATGCAAGTGTGATCTGATCGCTCGGCTTGCCAGTCGTGCCGCCGTGGTAGAGCGACCCGGATGCAAAATAATTGATCCCGAACGAAGTGATCCACGAGATGTTCAACAAAAGAGCAACAAGCGCAACGGCCGCCGCCGCGACCAGGGTTTTCACCGCGTTCGACCTGGTCACCCCAAAGCCAAGAAAGACCACGACACAAACCGGGGCGAGAATGAAGATGCTCGAGTGCAGCGCCTGACAGACCCCCAGCGTGATGCCCGCGGCGAAAACCTGCCAAACGAGCGACCGAGACCGAATCGAGCTCGCCGAGAGTATCCGGAGGCACGATAGTATCAGAATCGGCAGCAGCGCTTGCGCGATCAACATGCCGAAATAACCCGAGATAAGCCGGCTGTAGGTGATCGGCGACAGCATGTAAATCACGCCGGCGACAAAGCTCCAAAACCGATCGAGGCGCAACCCTTTGCGGACGAGGAGATACATGCCGAGCGCAGATGCCAACGGCAGGGTCAGGACGAGAGCCTTGCTCATAAACTCGCCGCCCAAATTGCCCAACGGATAGATCATAAAGTAGTAGAACAACGATTTGAGCGGATTAAAAGTCCCCGCGCCGACGGCGTCGTCCCAGCTCCAAAACAACGACAACGCCTGCCGTAAGTTCTGGTCGGGAAATACGGGCAGCGACCAATCCCAAACGTGTCCGACGATTCCGGGCGTCGTCAGCACATTGCGAAGGCTCCAAAGGTCGAGCGCGGCGAACGCAAAGAGCGGCAGAATCACATCCGCCCCCTTCTGCCGGGCGCCGTTTGTTGCCTTCCCTTGGGGAATTCCGTGCTGCAAGCTCATCACTTCAAACCGGCCCCTTCACCGGTGACGGGGCAGCCTCGCGGAGCACGTCGCCTAGCGCCGCGCGAGTTTCGGAAAATGCACGCGAAAAGATATCGACCCAACTGTATTTTGAAGCGAGCGCGACGGCATTCTGTCGAAATTCCTTTAATCCATCGTCGTCGCTCAAAATGCGGACAACCGCGTTCGCGAATTCGACCTGATCGTACGGCGCGATGATGCCCGCGCCGCCGGCGGAAATCTCTTTTGCGATCGGCGGCACATCCGTAATGACGACCGGCACACCGCACGTCATGTACATGCGCGGTTTGGTCACGTCGGTAAAGCGCTTGATCGAATCCGGATCGGGCGCATACGGAGCCAATCCAACCGCACAGACGCGCAGCGTTTCCTCGACCTCTCGGTCAGATACGCGTCCCCTGAATTCAACCTTGTCCTCCAAGCCCATCGTCCGCGCGCGCGCGCGCATAAGACCCTCGAGCGGACCGCTGCCTACGATCAGCAGCCGGGCATGCGGGAGAGCGCGCACGATCGCCGGCATCGAATCGAGGGCCAACATTGCGCCCGTGTTGTCTGACAGCAGACCGAGATAGACGACAGAGTATCGTCCGATCTGCTCGAGCGGAAGCCGGGTGATTCGGTCGACGTCGGTGCCGATCGGGACGGTCGTTTGCGGAGCGAAGCGGACGCGGCCGCCGACAAGACGCGAGCGCGTGCGCTCCATTTCATCCGAAAGATTCCAAACCATGTCGGCGTGCCGGGCGGCCAGCCGGTCGAGCCCGTGAAACACGCGATTGAGCAACGCGTTCTTGAACCGAGTCTCGCCGTAGTCCAGATTGTAGTATATCACGCGCCGGACTATCCCAGCGCGCCGCATCACAACGCCCATTATCGCATTGAGCGCTTCTACGCCGATCCAAAGATCGTACCGATCGCGCAAGCGGATCCCAAAGTACAGGTCCGCCAGAAGGTCACGCGCTTTGAGCGCCACGTAAAGAAGATTGATCCCGCCTTCGCGATCAAACGGCCAGTTGATAGACCAGAGCCGATGGGTCTTACGGCTGCCGTCTTGAAAAACTTCTGCCAACGCGTCGAGGGTGTCAGAGATCGGCAGAGGCTGCCATATGCACAACAGCCGCGCTGCGCGCGTCGCGCAGTAATTCCTCAGCGCCAACGCCGGCCCCCCCAAAGTCGTAAACTCGCCCTTCATTACGTGCATGTAGCTGGCGATGACGATTTTGGTGCCGGCAAGGTTGTTTGCGTTCATGCCGCCGGTTCCACCGGCCTCCTCTTGGCAAAGAGCAGGCCGGCTGCGATCAGTGCGATAACGTACACCGGGTACTGATAGCGCGTATCCTGGTCCGGGATCAAGAAGACCATCACGACGGTCTGAATCAGTGGAATGAGCAACAAAAGCACCTGGTCACGCAAATCCAATGGCGCAAGCAAAAGAAACCCCATCGCCAGGAATGCATACAGCGCCGGTCGCCAGAACCACCAACTTGTACCGGGGGACATCGACCATTCGTATACGTTGGCCAGGAAGGACTGGGCCAACGGCATACGCGTCTGTGTTGCAAGCCCCATATCGTTCTGGTCGATCCCTAGCTGAACCGTGTACATATAGGCGCCCTGCAAGGGGGGAACCACTTGCCACTCGAGGTTGCTAATGCAAACCTGATGCTCGAACAGAGCATGTGGATTCCGAAGAATCAGCGCAAGCCATATTCGCAAGAAATCGCCCGTGTGACTTGCGAGGAACCCCTGGTTGAATTGCCCGGCGCCAGTACCCGTGGGTTCTACGATTGCTTGATTGGCGATCCCGCACCGGTAAAAGGCCCAGAATTCCGGCCCTGCCAAGGCGTCCAAGACATTCGCTTCGCCGGACGTCAACGGCGTCGTTTGACGCAAACCGACAACTTGATGGACTGCCAGCTCGTACGCGTAGCTCGCGGGCGGAGAAATGACGCCGATCGCGGGATAAAGAACGCTTTTGACCAGGAAGAAACCGGTGAGCCAAACGATCCCTACGGCAACAATCTGGACTCGACGGGTCTTATACAGCCACGCCAGCGCAATCAGCAGGAGGATCGCCACGAATATCCCGTTGATCCGATAAAGCGATGCGGCGACCAGTAGCAACGAGAAAGTTAAGAGAAAGCCTGGCGAGGCGAGAATCGCATCGCGAGTCCGAACGATCCGCAGGACCAACAACCACACGGCCACCAGCGCAATTGTATACGGAATGTCCTTCCAAAGAACGATCGACATAAACCCATTGACCGGGCTCAGACTGAACAGCACTGTGATTGCCACGCGGACTCGTCGGGACACCCCCAGGAGGCCCAGTTCTCGCATCGCGACGGCAAATACCACGGCGAAAGCCAGGATTTGTGCCACCGCGACGGCTGCCGGCGAAAACCAAATGCGCGTTATCAGCCAGTTGGTCAATGTGTGGAACGCCGGCTGCGAATCGACGATCTTCCAGTCGACAATCTGTTTCCACTGTTGGATCGAATCCCGGGACATCAGGCCCGGGAAAAAGCTGAGCAGGTAGATCGACCACACCGCAATGCAGGGAACGCTGTACAAGAGCCATGCCCAGTCGCGGAAAATAGCTCGATATGTGCGTGCGACCACGGCGCGGTCTTGCAGCACGGCGCCTCCGGGCATGGTCATGGTCGCCTTGCGCCTTGAGCCTTTGCGTATACATCCTGGACCTGACCGGCGATTTGATTCCAAAGATAGTGCCTTTGCACGAGCTGTCTGCCGGCCTGGCCGTACTTCTCTGCCAACGGGCGGTCCGACAGCAGCCGCACCATCGCGGCCGCCGCTTCAGTCGAGTTCTCCGAACTAACCAGCAACCCGGTAGATCCGTCGCGAACGATGTTCGGTATTCCCCCCACGCGTGTCGCGACCACGGCCTTGGCCGCAGCCATTGCCTCGACGATCACCAACGGCGAAGCATCGAACCGGGAGAGGAGCACGACGATGTCGGCCGCCTGATAGGCATCCAGTAGCGTGTTGCCGTTCAAAGGCCCGGTAAAAAGCACGCTCGCACTGACGCCAAGTGAGTGTGCCCGCTGCTCCAGTTCTTGGCGATCGCCCCAGTCCGGCCCAACGAACATAAATAGGACGTCACCGCCGAATCGCTTCGCGACCGCCGGAATAGCGTCGACCAATACGTCTAGTCCCTTGCCAAGCCCTATTCGGCCGACGAAGAGGGCGACCTTCGCATGGGTGATTCCAAACCGGGCCCTAAAGGCCTTGACGTCCGCTACGTGATCGAGGACAGCCGAATCAACGCCGTTCGGAATAATGTGGATCTTGTCTGCCGCGCAACCCAGACTGACCAGGTACTCGCTCTCGATCTCGGTCAGAGCAATGACTCGCGTGGCGGATTTGAACACCAGTCTGCCCCAGGTCGCATCGAACAGGCGAATCCGCCACGGGTGGGACGGCTCAAACGCGCAGTGCGAGGTCATAACGACAGGTACATTTCGCTTGAACAATCGCAGCAGCGGCACGATCCAGGTTGAAAAGAAGCGGTACGAATGCACGTGGATGACGTCGATGTCGCGCTGACGCAGTATTGCGGGAAGCAAGCCGAATGGGATGTTTCCAACGTCGAGGCCGAGCACCGGAATCGGCGTGGCGTGAAATCTCCGCACCGAGATCCCGTCCATCTCTTCGCATGCGCGATCGGTCCGCTCGCCTTTGCCGATCAGGTCGGTCGTGAATACCGTGACTCGGTTCCCGAGCCGCACGAGCTCGCGCGAGACCCGGTGAACGTGAATCGCGCCGCCGCCGACCGCGATGGGAAAGTCGTGGCACACCTGGAGCACCCTCATCCGGAACCGACCCCGCCGGGCCGCCGGGCCGATCTCCGCCAGGCCAATGCGAACGCGCCGGCCCCGACGGTGAGCCACCCCGCCGCCGAGACCGCGATCTCGAAATTCCTCGCGTCTTGCCCCCCGTATTCCAGTGTCAACTGAATCTCGCCTGTCCGGTCCACAAGATAACCGTTAGCATAGTAAAAGGCAGGAAAATGCATCAATGATGTGCCATCGGCGTAATAGGCATTCCAAAGCGGATGATAGGTCTCGCCAAACACCAGGTAAGCCGGCTTTTGGACCGTCAAGTCGATCACAAAGCGAGTATCGCTCAACTGCGTTATCCGCAGACTCGATTCGGCAGTCGGGTGATCCGCCTCTGTCTGCTTCGTGTTCGCCTCAAGCGCATCAACATCCGCTTGGGTCAGCGCAGGGCTGTCGCGCGATACGTAAAGCTTTGCAGTGTCCGCCGAACCCGCGAGTGCAGATCGCACGTCCGCTAGAGTCGGCAACACCCGTATGTTATCGAACAACGCCAAATGCGGGATAAAAGATTGATTCTCGTAGACGACCCAATCCTGGTCGCCGGCCACCCGCTTGAGGTCAGACTGCCCGTCCAAGAGCGAGAGAAAAGCCGATGGCGCTCCGTGCGGCTCGAGGCCGGCCGCTTGACAATCGCCGGTCTGCTTCGACGTAAGGTCGACGACGAGGTACCGGACGTTCGCCGGCGCGAGCAGCGCTCCGAAATGGTCTGTTTCCTTTCCGCACAGCGCCTTTAGCACCCCGTTCACATATCCGACATTGGCCTGCGAGGTGATGCCGGATTCCTCGTCGATCGCGGTCACGCCGGCTGGATCGATCGCAAGCCGAAGCTGGGTGTTATGGTCGTAGGGCATCCACAGCGTTCGAAAGAACCCTTGTTCCTCGCGCCGTTGGGTCAGCCATTCACTTGCGCGATAGTACATCGGCGGCACAAGCCAATCGGTTCCAAAGAGCCGATAGAGGCCCATATCGCCGGTGACCATCGGCCAATTATATCCTACAAGACCCAAACTCCCAAGTAGAAATACTCCCGCCAGCGCAGAGGGTCCGGCCCGGACGGGCAGCCGGCGAGCAAGTTCGCGGCCCGACGGCACAAGCCCGAGCAGTCCATCGGCCGTGAATGCCGCCAGCGGCGCATAGGCGAGCGGGAGAAACATCGATATCTTGATCGGGTTGCGCAGGAGAAACAGAAACTGGAAACGCCTGAACAAGGTCAATTGGTTGTCTAGATGGATCTGCCACGCGCACGCAATCGTAATCAACGCAAGCGCCGCAAATACTGCAACATATCCGTCCCGCTTGGAATCCCTCGAAGGTACGAGCATCGCCGTGAACCCGGCCAAGGGAAGAAGCAGACCCAGTTGCGTCCAAAAGGTCAGCTCCGAATATCCGAGCGCCGAGTCCAGCGTACAGGGATTGCCTGTTCCGCGAAAGAGCTGGAGCGGCACGCTGTCGTTGTAGCAAAGCCGCATCTGGCTGACGAGCGCGGGCAGAGAGTCCCCGACGAATGATCCAACAGCGGCCTGCTGAGAAGCCAACAGCAATTGGAGCGTCGGCAGGCTGGATGGAAGCGTGAGCACAAAAGTCAGCAAGAACGACAAACCGAACGCGCCAGTCACGGCGGCGAGCACGCGGAGAGAACGAAAGCGAAAGAGGCTGTAACACCAGAAAAGGAGAAAGAGCGGCGCGGCGATGAGCGGGAAGTATGGATTGAACGACGTGATCACCGCAAACGCTGCGGAAACCAACATCGTTCCGCGAACGTACCGGCTCCGGTCGGAGATCTGGACGATTCCGACGACCATGACGGGCAGGAGTGCGATCGTGACAAGCTGACCGGGCGCGCCCGTGAATTGACTGAAGGTGATTGAATTGAACGCATAGAGCAGCGCGCCGCCGACGGCGGCGACGCGCGAGCGCACTCCCAGAAAACGAACGAGAGAGTACGTCGCAAAGGCCGCGACGGGGAGCAGGGACAGGTAGAACACCTTCTGCGTCAGCTCGCCGTTGTCTCGCAGCACAAATGCGAGCGCAGCGAGCAAGACTTCGCGATAGTCAAAATCGACCGCCCGGCCCAATCCCTGATACTGCCAGGGCGATAGAAACGCCCGGAGAAACGACGTGCTCATTCCGTGAATCGGGAACGCCGTCAGATCGACCATCGCCCACATCGGGGTGGCGAAGATCGATCGATAAGAAATGCCAAAGAGGGCGAGGATGACGAGCGCGGGATAGAAGCGACTGAATCGCCCCAGCCTGGTGGACACGCGGTTAACGAATTCTCACTTTCGCAGCGAAGGATATTGTCAGGGGGATCATCGCCCGATCGCGCCGGCGAGAAATCCGGTAATGCCGGACAGCGGTTTCAGCCGCCGCAGAGCAACGGCTTTGTATATCCAGAACAAGTTGACAAACGTGACGTTAGCGGCGAATCTCAGCCAGCCCAAAGGCGAGCGGGGCGGAAGATGTTTGCGGTACAGGTGTGCCAGATCGCGGCTCAAGACATAGGCAGAGCGCGTCAATCCGCTCGGATTGACATAGTGCCAAACAACCGCGTGCGGGTCGAACACCAAGACAAGGCCGGCCTCGCCCATCCGCAGGAACAAATCGCCGTCGATATGGGCATAGCGAAAACCTTCGTCAAATCCTCCGAGCCGTTCCAGCACCGACCTTCGTATCACGAGATTGGTGATCGAGAGGAGCCGAACCGGGAACGGTTGTGCGGCGGAGAGACACTCTCTTAGCGAACCGCCGATACTGTACGCTCCGCTTTCACTATACTCGCCGACTTGGAGAAGTTTCCCCTCGTGAATGAAACGGTTGTAGAGGTGCGCGAGCCAGCGGGTCCATCCCGAGCGGAGCAGCATCTGATAGGTGCGAAATATCTCCTGCTCGCGCATCGCGATCGTCGGTCCGCCTACCGCGGCGGCGTCCGGAAACTCCGCGAAGGTTTTCTTGACACTCTCCAACCAACCCGGCACAGCCTCCGAATCGTCGTTCAAGAACGCTACGTACTCTGCCTGCGTGGCGCGCCATCCGACGTTGAACAACCGGGAAAGCGGCACGTTCGGCTCGGTTATGACCTCCACCGCATTTCGCTGGAGAAGCTCGCGCGTGCCGTCGGTCGATCCGTTGTCGATCACACGGACCTCGTCCAAGGGGACGGTCTGCGCAGCGAGCGAGTCTAGGCAGCGTTTGAGGTCGTCGACCCGGTTTAATGTGGGTATCACGCCCGAGAAACACGGTTCGCTCACGCGGCCGGCACCGCCTGCACGGATTGATAGACCTGTACGGACTGTCCGGCCACTGCGAGCCAGGAGCGTTGACGGCCCTTGTCTCGCGCACTTTCGCCGAGGCGCCGGCGCAGCGGCTCGTCGGCAAGAAGCGTACGCATCGCCGCTGCCAGTGCCGCCGCGTCGCGCGGTGGCACCAAGAGGCCGGTCGCGTGGTCTTGGACTTCTTCTTCGAGCGTCCCTAGCCCGGTCGCGATCACCGGCTTGCCGTACTGCATGGCAAACGAGAGGGGGAGACTAGACGAGATCGAGTAAGTGTACGGGAGGACCGCGAAATCGCACCGCGCGAAGAGCGCCTGAATTTGGTCCGCGGAGATGAAAGATGTAAAGACGATCGAGCCATCCAGCGCACGCTCTTTGACCTCGGCCCTGAGATGGCTGGCATAGTCCTTCTGGTAATCCAGCTCACCGCCGGCCAACACGAGCACATAGTCGCCGAATTCAGCATGAATGGAGTCGAACGCGTCGATCAAGTATTCCAGTCCCTTGCGCCGGATGATATAGCCAAAGTAGAGCAGGAATTTCTTGCCGCGCAGCGCGGCGGCCCAGGTTGTCTCGTCGCCGAGAAAAGCCGGCGCGACTCCGGATGGTTCCGGCACCCCGATCGGGATGCTGACAATCTTGTCCAGGCGCACCCCATAACCGGCGGCGAGCAAGTTCGCCATGTACTGCGAATGAACGATCACGCGCGCGCAAAACCATCCGATGGAGCGGTAGAGGACTGAAAAGAATGCGCGTACGGAGTGGATGAGGAGTCTAGACGGCCGCCAGGAGAAGGTGCGCATGAATTCCGCATCGACCTGGTCAGGCGACACGACGCTGTGAACGGTGACGACCGTCTTCGTTCGGACCAGCCAGAGAAGCACGAGCAAAAGGGGAAAGAGAATGGCGGTCGATGGACCGCCGTACATGTTGATCTCGTGCTGCAGGTGCACGACCGACGGCCGGTCCTTTACCACCTGTCCCGCGATCTGAAACGGGAATAGCAGCGTAGGCGTCCACACGAGCTTGACGTTCGGATAGAGCACCTGATTTCGCGGGTCCTTGTCCGCATAGATCAAGAGGTTGGCCCGGTCGCGCAGGCAGTCTTGGAGCGCTCCGATCAGGTAGCGCGAATAGTGGGTTTCGGGCTGCAGCATGGTGACAAAGGCAATGGTGTTCATTCGTGCCGTAGGAGAAAAAGATAAGGCAAGGAGACGCGTGCATCGTCCTTGCCCATCGTGCCGGAGTCACCTCTGCGAGTGTCTCACTCCACACGGACCGGCCCGGCGCCGCGTGACCTAGCTGCCGACCGACTGCTTTTTCTTGAAATCGGTCAAGTGTCCGAGGACCTTGACGCCGGCCGTCGTGAAGAACTTGACGTCCTCAAAGCTCCGGATCGAGAGCATCTTGCGCGCGATGAATTGCGGGCTGACGAAGGCTGTGTAAAGGTCTTGCACGTAGCCGCGTATTTGTTCGTCCGTGATGGGATTGATCATGACGGATTCGCGCATGTCGTAGCGGTCCCAGTCTTCGGACCGGAGCCAGCCATTCTCTTTGCATTGATAAAACAGCGGCGTGCCTGGATAGGGTACGACGATCGTTCCCTGGAGCGTGTCGACCAATCCCTTGGCAAACAGATCGTGTACGAAATCGACCGTGCGCTGAGAGTCCTCCGCCGTCTCCCAAGGATAGCCGATCATGACGGTCAGGTGCGGCGCGAGGCCCGCCCCCTTCGCCCAGCGCAATTCCTCTTCGATCTTTTCCGCGACCACGCCCTTGTCCAGCCGATCGAGTGTCTTTTGATTGCCGGATTCGAGGCCATACAGGACGAAACGAAAGCCCGCCTTGCCCATCAGGTCGTACTGCTCTTTGTTGAGCAGATTGAATCGCATGTTGTGACCGAATCGCACCTGCTTGTTGTAACCGCGATCGATCATCCCCTGGCAGAACTTTTTCAGCCAGGCGCCGGCCGGCAGTGTGCCGGTATCGTCGAATATCTCGCGAACGCCCATGTTGGCAAGCGATTCAACCTCGCTCAGCATTCGTTCCGCCGAGTGGATCCGATAGCTGCCCTGCGGATACAGGTTGAATTCCCAAACGCAAAAAGTGCAGCGCCCCCACCAGCAATCTCGGCCGGCGTACGTATAGGTGCCCGGGGTGTACTTGAAATTTCCGTTTTCGTAGGCGTACAGCTTCCATTTGGTCAGCTCACGGTCGACCATCGGGAGATCGTCCAGCCGGTGCCCTTTCATATCTTGCGGGCCCGAGCTGTGCGCCGAGCCGTCTTGATCGCGCCACCAGATTCCGCCTTCCAAATCCGTGCCGCGCGCGATGTGGTTGGCTAGATTCAAGGAAAGGAAATCATAGTCCCCGCCGGTCAGGATATAGTCGACCGGACAGTTCGCGAACGTCTCTTCGGGTTTCCAGGACACGTGGTCACCAAACAGGGCCAGAAGCATCTTGGGAAAGCGACTCTTTAGCTCCGAGACGATGCGCCAGTGGCTCCGGATCACGGGGGTCTTGGTCTCCATGATCATCAGGGCCGGCTGGTCCCGTTCGACCGCGTCGGCGAATTGCGAAAACGTCCACTGCTCCGAGATACCGTCCAACCACATAACGTCATAGCCGTTCGCCTTGAGAAGGCTGGCGGCATAGGCCGGCACCATGGGGTAGACGTAGGTCGGCGCGTTAAAATACTGAAATTGCCGATTCTGCGACAAGAGCGGTGTGCCCTTGGGCGAGTCGATCGGTGGATATGCAACTGCGATTTTCATCGCGGGACTCCTGACGGGCCAATTCGAGGCCAGATGCGATCAGCCGTTAGCGGAGACTGGCCGGCACAACTTACCGTGCCTTTTTGTATACAAGTGTAAGGTTGGCATTCGACCACGGGAATGGCAAGGCCCCGGTCAACGAGAGAGAGAGTCTCCGAAAAACATGAAGAACGAGGATCAACCAGCCCGAGCCAGGCGGAACCTTGAGCGACTTGGAGGTCCATGCGGTTCTTTGAATTTCGACAAACCCACGCCTCAAGAATTCTTGGCGGTACGTCTGATACCGATGCGTAACCTCGTTCCTCGTCGCGTGCAAGGCACGGGGGTTTGCCCAAGCAATGATTCTCCCCAAGATGTTTGGCAATCGAATAGCCGGGTTACTTCCGTTTGGCTCGTACACTATTACGAGTCCGCCTGGTTTTAGCCAAGTGCTAAAGTTTTCGAGCGCCCGACTGGCAGACAGGCTGGGAAAGTGGTGCAAAAACATGAACGACAAAATCACGTCAAACGCCTGTGATTGGAACGCCTTTACGTCCTCAACATCTCCAACGACGGGCGTGTAGTTCCTCTGCGGGTGCTGAATGCTCCATTCGATATTCAGCGGCGCCAGATCGACTCCGGTTACTCGTATTTGCTTGGATGATTTCCGAGCGAGCAGCCGGCCAAGGGTTCCGGTTCCACAGCCGACTTCGAGAACGCTTCCGTTGACCGGACTATAGTCCTCCGTCAGTTTCCTTGCTGCTTCGATAATAGGATCGTCGCCAATACGATCAGAATGACTTGTCACCATCCTTGCATGATTGAAGAAACGAAGCTCGGCCTCTTTGTCCTGTCGACTAAGGTTCGGCATTATGCGGCTCGTTATGGCTCGGTCTGGCAAGGTAAGTCACTGGGGTCATGTTGGTGAGCGCTGAGACCGCCCTGGGGCGCTGTTACTCTGGCGCGCTCCGCTCACTTCGGTTCGGCTCGTCCCGATCGGCTCGAACGAGTCCTTGGAATCGGTCCAGTTGGCCAGCGGCGCCATGTCAGCGTGAAAGCCTGCCTCAATTGTCAGGGATTGAATCGCTGCCGGCGCCTAGTCGGCGGTCTGCTCTTCGCTCAATCGAGGCGACAATAGCCCTAGAACGAACCAGATGCCATACACAATATGCGTCGTGATTATACCGAACGCAACGAGAATCGTCAAACGCCAGCCCTTGGTTGCCAGCGCAGCAGAAACAACAGCAGCGGTCAGATAGACGAGCACACCGCCCAGATAGATGGGGGCAATTGACGGGAAAATGACCGACGCGAATGCGCCGACAACCAAGCCCACGACGAGGAGTGTCGGAAGAAAATACGACGGCCGCAAGGACGTTTCCGGAAAGCGCTTTACAAAATATCCACGATGCTGGGAATAGCTCCGCACTTGCTTCAAATGGCCGCTGAACAGAGCGCGCCGATGATGGTAAACGACAACATCCGGCGCGTAGATGATCTTCATGCCCAGCGTGCGCGTGATTTCGAGGCAGAGCTTGGTATCTTCTCCCGGCCAGAACGTCGTATCAAAGCCGCCCAGGCGCTCCAGCACCGTCCGCCTAACGAGCAGATTGCAGGTCGGATAGTCATCCACTTCTTTCATTTCCCTGGGCACGTATCGATAAGCATAGTTCCCGCCGCCTAAGAGCGAAACGTAAACTGCGCCACTCGCCTGTCTGCGCTCGTCGTCTGCCGGCGGGGTCACAGCCGGTCCGCCGATCGCCGCGACCTCGGGATTCCCAAAATACTTGACCGCGTTCCTGAGCCAATCTCGCTCCGGGTACGTGTCGTCGTCAAGAAACGCGACGATCTCGCCGGTCACCGACTGGAGCGCAGCGTCACGCTTGGCCGCCGGCCCTACCGGACCGGTCGGGATAACGTGCACATCGGGGCCGGCCGAAAACGGCGCGTCTGGCAACAGGAACACCTCGTAGTCCGCGTAATCGAGCTCGCGGAGACAAGTCAAAGTTTCGCGAATGTAAGGGTTGTCTCCTTTGAGTGCGATGACAATTGAGACTTTCACTTGCCCCGACGCTCCCAAAAGTCCGAGCGATCCTTGCGAGCGAATGCGGCGACGATCTGCTTGTTCACTTGTATGGCCGCGACGACCACGAGCAGTATGCCCCCGCCGACAAGGACAACGTCGCGCAGCGAACGCTCGAGAAAGCGAAGCAGCAATAGATCCAAAACTCGATCCAACGGCGGAGGAACGATAAAATTGTTCAGGAGATGAGTTATTCCAACGCTCCCGCCGACTAAACCGGCAACCAGCACCAGCATCCACATTTTCAGCGACAAGCTCGGGCTGAGCCACTTCCAAAAGCTCACCCGATAGAACACTCGCAGCGTGTCCACTGCCACTTCGAAAGTCGCACGCAACAGGGTCAGCGGTCGTGCATCCACGCGGCCGAAATTGAGCACTACGGGCGCTTCGGCGATCGAGTAACCGTAAAGATGCGCCGCAACCAACATTTCCAGGTCGAAGGCAAACCCTTCGATCTGCAAATGCGGCAAGACCTGTTCGAGCACGCCGCGTCGAAACAACTTGATGCCGGTCTGCGTGTCGTGGACCGGCAGGCCGAACAGCAAGTGGGCCATTGTAAAGTAACCCCAGCTGACCACGCGCCGCGCCAGGGGATAGTTGATCTGTGAATCACGATGCCGCTTGGAGCCGATCACGACGTCGGCGTGCTGCTCCTCCATCACGCGCCACAAGGTAAAAATCTGGTTGGGGTGCAGGTCGGCGTCTGCGTCGAGAAACGCGATGAGGTCGCCGGACGAATTGGCAACGCCCTGTCTCAGCGCATGCCCTTTCCCGCGGTTTGGGGCATAATGCACGACGCGCACTCGCGCGTCCACTTTCGCAGCTTGCTCCGCTTGGCTGCACGTATCGTCGACGCTTCCGTCGTCGACGACTACGATCTCGTAATCGCAGTCGGCAAGCACCTGCGCCGCCTGTCGAATCGTCTGGCCAATGACCCGGCCTTCGTTGTAGGCTGGCAGGATAACCGAGATTTTTCCGTTCATTTGGCCGTCACTTGCGACCTCGGTACGAATCCGAGGCCGCCAAGCCACAGCTCGCTGATGACGAGCACGGCACCCGCACTCACCGCAAGCGAAACGATCACCTGAACGAGCGACACGTGAAAGATCGCCAAACCGACGGCGAGGAAGGTCGTAACCCCAGCAAGCAGCCACACGAAGCGAGGCTCTTCCTGCGAGATGTAGAAAGTCATCAGCAATTGGACGAGCGCGTACAAGGCCATCGTCGCACCGTACAGTCCCACCAGTGGTATGCTCCCGTCGAATGCAGTCCCGAACAAGATGTGAACGGCAAGGGAAGGAAAGAGCGCGAGCACGAATGCGCCGCCCCCGCACAGTCCCAGAATCACCCACATACTCCTGCGCGCGATGTCGGATGCACTCTGACCGAGTGCAAAGCGATGCGAGCTTTTTGGAAACATGACGGTCGTCACGGCGCCCGGGAAAAAGAGAACGATCTTGCCCAAAGTCGCCGCCGCAGAGTAATAGCCGGCCTCCTCAGCCGAAAAAAAGTGCTTGACCACGATCAGGTCAATGTTGGTCAAGACAGTGAAGGCGAGCATGCCGACCAAGACGACGCTCGAGTACCAGGACACCGCGCCGAGGGCCAAACCGTGCTTTTCCGGTTTGTACTTTGACAGGTCTCGTATAAATACAACCCCGAGCAGCATCGCCAAAAGCGTCGAGACCGTAGTCGCGCCGAGCGCACCCGCGGCTCCCCAGCCGAACGTGATGAGCACGATGCCGGCAACAAGTCGAATCACCGGTCCGGCAAAGCCGGTTGCAGAGATCACATAGAATCGCTGCAACCCTTGAAGGGTACCGGTGATGGCGGTCGACGCGCCGATCACGATGAATACGCTCCCCATCGCCAGTACCGGATAGATCGTCGGCACGTTTAGAAAGGCGCCGATGGGGCCGCCGGCGAGCGCAAACGCGACGAACGCGATGATGCCGGCCAGTGACAGATACTTGACGCCGTCGCGCAGCAGCCCGGAGACTTTGCCCATTTCATTCACCGCGCGAAACCGGGCCACGTATTGGGTGATCACTGTCTGGGCGATTCCCGCCGGGACGCTGACGATGACATAGAGCGCCAGGAGGGACGTGAACACGCCGTACTCTTCCGGTCCGATCGCGCGGCTGGCGAAGGCATGAAACGCGTACTGCATAAAATTCCCCGCCGTGCTCGCCGCCAGGAGCACGGCGCCTTGACGCAGGGTGGGGTTCGTAATCGACGCGCGAACCCATTCGTCGAGTCGCCGCACGACAGCAGCGTTCATGCGCTCAGCAGCTCTGCGTAAACATGTTCCATTCCGTCGACCATCGCCTCTATGCTGAACCGCGCCTCGATCTTGGCGCGCGCGGTCGCTCCCAGCTCCGCACGTAACGCCGGGGCGTCGAGCAGTATCCTGATCTCGCGAGCGAGCGCCTTATCATCTCCACGAGGAATCAAGACGCCATTCCGCGCGGCCGCGTCGACCAACGTCGAATTCGCGCCGACGTCGGATGCGATCACGGGTTTGGCGCATGCCATCGCCTCCGCGATCGTAAGATCGTATCCGTCCGTCCGGAGGGTAGGATCGACGAACACGTCGCACAGGTTAAAGTATCGCGCGCACTCGGCCAACGACTTTGCGCCGACGAACCGAACGTGGTCCGAGACGCCGAGCCGGCGCGCCTGCGCCTCGAGCGCGGGGCGATAGTCGCCGTCGCCGACGACGATCAGGCAGACCCGCTTCTCCCCAAGAAGGCGCGGCATGACGGCGACGGCGACCTGAACGCCCTTGTCCTTCTCGAGGCGGGCGAGGGCGAGTATCACTTTTTCAGAAGGGTCGAGTCTAAGCTCTTGCCGCAGCTCGGCGAGCCGGTCATCGCGCGGCGAAAACAGGACCGTGTCAATTCCGTTGTATACCTTGCGAATCTGCGCGTCGCGCAGTCCGTAGAGCATCTTGTACTTGCCCACGTCGGAATCGCTCGTGGCAATTACGACATCAGACCCACGCGTGAACCAAACGTCGCGATAGGCGTAGCGAAACAGGAGGTTGAGCGCCAGCGCGATAAAGCGCGCCGTGCCGAGTGGACTCGTGAGCGAGAAATCGGTGTGCCAGCTCGTCGTCAGCACGTCCAGGTGCGTCCCGTGAAAGGAGGTAACGAGCGGCAATCGGTACTGCCGGTTGAGGCGGCGGCGGTACACGCCGAAGGCGCCGACGCTCTGGCTGTGCAGGATCTCGAACTGCGAAACCGGCTGCAACGCTTGAAGCTTGCGCGCCGCGCCGTACCAGTATGCGTTCGTGTTCTGCCCCGGCGGCGTACCGGGCAAATAGTGGACCTCTACGCCTTCGATGCTTTCGTAATCGACTCCGTCGGCACGCCCGCTCGAAATGACGGTCACGGCGTGGCCTTTGCGCGCCAAGCCTAAACTGAGCGTCAGAACGTGGTCCTGCATCCCTCCCGGCGCGTGGCTGGGCATGATGCGTGAGAACATGCAGATGCGCATATGGATTCGATCGTCAGCCCGCGGCGGTTTGCGCGTCTCTTCCGAGCCGCGGACTCATCCGGCGCGGCTTGCAGCTTGCCGGGCAAAGCGGCCCGCCAGACGCAGCAGCATCTGTGCCTCCGGCATCTTGAACATCCACGCGATGGCGAAATAGGCGCCTCCGGCGGCAGCGGCGAGCGAGAGACTCGACACCCGATCCAGGAGCGTAGTGTTCCCGAGGTGAAGGGTCGAAGCGATTTCCCATCCAGCGAGAACGGTCAAGAGAGCGAGCGCAATGCACTGCACGGCAAGCCTCGCAAGACGGCTGAATTCAAAACCAGCCACGCGGCGAGCGAAAAGAAGGATGAGGACCAAGGCGCCCAGCGTCGTCGTGAGTGAAGCGGAAAGCGCGATACCCGTGTGGGCCATTGAAGGAATGAGCGCCAGGTTCAACGCGACGTGAAGCGCGACGACAATCGATCCGACGACGAGCGGCGTCGTCCCGTCCGAGAGAGCGTAAAAGGCGCGCTGGAGAACGTAGACCACTCCGACCGCGGTGAGTCCGATCGCGTACATCGCGAGGGCCTGAGCGGTGAGCTGTACCGCGCTCGCGTCGAAGCGTCCGCGCCCCAACAGCAGGCCTACCGTCGGCGCCGAAAACCAAAGCAGTACAAAGGTCAAGGGCACGAGAATGAATACGAGCAGACGGAGCGACGACATGACAGCGCGCGCGGTGCTTTCCATGTCGTTCGTCGCCGCCATCCGGCTCAAGCTCGGAAAAACCGCGATCGCCAAGCTGTTGCCGACGGAGTAGAACGCCCCGACGATCGTGGTCGCGTAGGCGAGCGCGCCAATGCTGCCCGTTGGCAGACCGGACGCCATTGAGCCGTCGATCACGATATTGATCTGGCTCACGAGCGCGAGCGCCGTTACCGGCAGGAAGGCGATCCCGACCTCGCGCAGCGCGGGGTGATGCCAATCGATCTTGAACGAATAATGCATTCGCTCGCGCCGCAGCTCGACGCTCTGCACCACCAGCTGCAGCACGACGCCGATCAAAAAGCCCAGGGCGACCGAATAGATGCCGATGTACGGTGAAAGCAGAATCACGGTGCCGATGATTCCAACATTCAGAGCGAGGAAGATGAGCGCCGGGCCGACAAAGCGATCGACCGAATTGAGCGCCGCCATGACCATGTTCAACAGCGCGCCCAGGAGCAGCGTCGGCATCATGATGACGAGGAGCGCCGTGGCGATCGACTGCGTGGACGGCGCCAGCCCGTGCCCGATGATGCCGATGATCGGACGAGCGAAGAGCATGCCGAGGAGCGTCAACAAGCCAGTGACGATCAAAACGATATTGGTGATGACGCTTGCCGCGTGCCAGAATTCTTCCCGGCGGCCGGCCGTCAAATAACGCGCAAAAACAGGCATCACGGCCATCGTGATCGCACTTCCCGCGACAATATTGTTGACGAGGGTCGGGACGAGGAACGACAGTTTGTACGCGTCGATCTCGGCGGAAAGACCGAACTGTGCGCTGACGACCATCTCGCGCACGATCCCGCTCGCCTGGCCGAGCCCGAATCCGAGCGCCGTGATCGTGGCAAACGAAACGACGCGCCCCATCGGGAGCGCGAGCTTGGCGGCCGGCTCTTCAGGCGATTGGATTACCGGGGTTTCCATTTTGAACAACTCATACCGATGAACATCCCGAGCAGCATTTCGTTCTGGTCCGTAGCAAACCCCGTCACGGTTAGATTGCCTACGAGCAGCGCGACGAACGCAGCCAGCACGCCCACAAACAACGGATCGGTCAACGCACGCCGATATGCACTTTTGAGAACGACGAAGAATAGCGCAAGCAGTGAACCAAGACCGACGACGCCGGTTTCCACCAGCGCGGCGACATAGCTGCTCTCCGCCGCCGACGGACCGAACGTGATGGCACCGTTGCTCAGGGTCCTCGCCGGTTCGGTCAAGAGAGGAGCGTTATTCAGCCCAAACCCAAAGACCGGACGTTGGGCGAATGACTGCAACAGACCGGACCAGATCTCGAGTCGCCCGGCGCTTCCGACCAACCCCTGCTCGCGCTGAAGGAGAAAAACCGCCCGTTCTGTGAGCAGCCCTCCGAACGGCAACGCGAGCAGCCCGGCCGCTGCGACGCAAACCAGGCCGATCAGCACCGTCCGCCGGGAGATCGAGCGCAGGCCAAACAGCGCCACCGTCGCGGCGCTCGCGCAGAACGCAATGATCCCAGAGCCCTTGAACGTAAGGACAAGCGCGCTCCCCATCACCAAGACGGCGACAAGCAGTAGACCGGCTCTCATAGCGCCGTCGGTGTCACGGCGTTCCTCTGCCGCGCTCTGGTTCGGCTGTCCGCTCGTGTCACTGGGCGTCCGGCGAAGAGACGATCTCCCGCGTCGGGCGAGCAATATTCCGACCGCCAGCCCAAGTATCGACGCGAGAAAGATCGAATAGTCGATGCCGTTGATAAACGTGCCGAAGGGCGAGACTCGGTCGAAAATGACCCAATTGAACGACAAATCTACCAGATGGTCACGCAGCAGGCTTGGCTGGTAAAACAATTGTGCGATCGGCTGCTTTAGCAGGGCAAGGACCCGGTCGAGCCCTAACAAAGCCTGACCAAGACCCAGCAAAGCCTCCGCGAAACCGGCCGCGACGAGAACGAGCGTCAGCCGCAAGGCAGATGTCCGCGAGTGCAGCGCCTCGCCGGCGATCAGCGCAGTCGCAAAAACGACGAGCCAATCGTAGATGCCGCGCAGCGCCAGATAGCGGCTGGGGGCGCTCGCCGCTGCCGCGAGCGCTGCAATCCCAAAGCAAGCGGCCGGCAGCATCCACGGCTCCCACCGCGTGAGCTGGCGTCGCGATGCCCACATTGCAAGAGCACGTACGGCCGCGGCAAAAACGAATACCACCGCCCCGCGAAGAGCGAACGAATAACCGGGAATCGTCCAATAGATCTGCAGCGGAATCAGCGCCGCGACGACCAGAACGGTCCAGGTAAATGGCAGCGTGAGTCCGGCGGCGACGAAGATGACCAGGACGACGAAGGCCGCAAAATCGTCCGGCTGTGAAAGGGTTACGGCCAAACCGGCTGCTACGGCGGCCGTCGCGAATATCGCCACGACGCCGCGTTGGCGAACAGAGTCACTCAACGGCGCGCGAGCACGCGTGACCGCCGGGTTCATTTCCCGTCCAGGGCATCAAGCGCCGAAGAAATCGCCATCAGGCGATCCGCGCGCGTTTCGGCGGCCAGCGCAAGAACCAAGTCGCGCCGTGCGTCCTGCAAGCGGTTTTGGCGGACATAGAACTCGCCGAGAGCGAAGAGCACGTCCGGACTAGCCGGATTGCGTCCGAGCCCGTCGAGCAACCAACGTTCGGCCGCCGCCGAATCATCGTTCGACTCGGAGATGTTCGCGAGCCCGATGAACGCCGCGGTGTACCACGGCGAATCGCCGGTGACCTGAGTAAGCAAGGCCACCGCCTGATCGCGTTCTGTCGGATGCAGTTGGAGCAGCACGAGCGCGTAGCCGGTGCGCGGGCGGGCATCGATCGGCGCCTCCGCGCGCGCCTGGGCAAATGTATCGAGCGCCGCCGGCAGCTCGCCGCGTGCGGCCAGGATTTCCGCTCGTCGCGAGATGATGGTCGAGAGAAATTCCCGATCGTCGGTCAACTCGCGCGCCCGGTCCAATTCGGGCAGCGCCTCGGCATCGTCTACGTTTAGCTGCGCGAGCGCATCGCCGAGAACGTAGTGTGCCTGCGCGCTGTTCGGCTCCACGCCGGCCGCGATACGCGCGAGCCGTGCCGCCTCCTTCCACTGGCGCTGGTCCGATTCGCGATGCATCTCTTGGTCGAAATAGACAAAGGCGCCGGCCGCTCTCCAATACGCATAGGCCTTGTCAGCCTGGCCGGACCCGTACGCGGCCTGGCCCCAATCGTAGAGCACAATCGGGTCGGAACGAAGCGAAGAGGCTGCCTGATCGAACTGAGACGCGGCGCGCTCCGCCAACCCACGGGCCAGATCGATCCGCGTTGCCGCGAGCGGCGCACGGTTCAGTGGCGCGTAGCTGTTCGCTTGTCCCAGTTTCTGGCTGGCGTCGTCGAGGGCGGACGAGCGCAAGGGGGCATCCGCGGGCAAGGCTGCCGCATGGGCGAGGTCAATGTCGCTCAGATTATAGAACCACGCGGCCGCAATTTCCGGCGCGAGAATGACCGACACCATCAGTGCGGCTGCCGCGATCAGGACCTGGAGTCGAACGAACATACAAGGTTACTCTGCCTTCGTCCGGTCAATCCGGGCGCCTGGGGGGGCGACGGCGTCGAGAACGAACGCACCCACCACTCCGACGAGCAATCCCAGCACCGCGCCGAGCAGCGCATTCTGGACTGGCTTGGGAGAAATCGGCGTCGTCGGAACACCCGCCGTAATCTGCGTTGGCCGGTATACGGTGTTCGCCAATATGTCGTCGCTCTCCCATTCCTTCGCCAAGTCCAGATAGACCGATTCGGAGGTATCGTACGCTCGCAGCAACCCGGCCAATTCCAGCTGTTTGTCGGTGGACGAGAAGGTGGCCCCACGCAGACGCCCGAGGTCATAGCTATCAAATCCGTTGTCGACCGAGAACTTGACCAGAGCCTTTTCCGCCTGCGTCAGCCGGCTTTCGGCCGCCTTCAACTCGTCCTGACCCGGCAGGAGGGCCGTCTGGATTCGCGCAGCGCCCACTTGCATCCATTTGTTCGCCGTGTCGGCCACCTGCTGCGGATCGCCGCCACGCGCCGTAATGTCGAAGAGCGACTTGTCGCCGTTGTCTGACGTGACGCTCACCGGCACCTTTGGACTTACCTGCGCCGCTACGTCTGCGCCATTCAAGATTGCGACGTAATACGCCGGCGAAAAGGCGATCGGCAAGTGGCGGGGGGAATCGACAGTCAGGTAATAGGGCGGCGCCTGGCCGGTGGTGGGGACGGAAACGGTCGCCGGCGCAAGGGCGATCGTCGCGGTCGCTTCATAGGCTGGCTTGGTCGCCAAGCTGATAATGCCGGCTACCCCGGCAGCGGCGATCGTCAATGCGACGATCAAGCGCCACCGACGAATGATCACATCAAGGTATTCGCGCAAATCGAGGGTGTCGTCAGTCATGGGCGCCGTTCAGATCACGGACACATTTGAAAGCCAACCGCCGGGCCGCCGCTTTGATCGGGCTTGGCGAATTCGGTCTCTTGCTTGGAGCTGGGATCGATCCAAAATACACGCGCGATGTACGGGTCGCAGCCAGCCGGTCCATGGATCGTCCAGTTGTCCAGCGACGCCTGTTCGCTCAGGCCGACCGGGATGGTGCTGTCGATCGGCGTCGTGTCGCCTTTGGAGTTCTTGGCATCGGGCGGAAAGATACGAACGCGCCATCGATACCCCTGCGGATTTCC
>JAMCQI010000016.1:40587-47242 GCA_023381515.1 Chloroflexota bacterium
GATTTCCGGTGGTGTTTAGAAAGGTGACCCAGAACTTGACCGGGTTGTTGTTCTTGGGGTCGGCCGGATCGACGCGAATAGAGACGGCCCAAACGCCGGGAGGCGCGGAAATCGTCGGAGTCGCAGCCCGCGTCCGCGTTGCCGCCGGCGCGATGGGGGTGGTTTCGGTCGGCCCGAGCGTCGGCGTCAACAGCGTTGCCGGGTTTACGGGTGTGCCGCCAAGCGGCGGAATGCCAGACAGGGTGGGAGACGGAATGCTGGCGCTGCTCGCGGTCACCGTGATGGCCACGAGCGCCGGGTCGCTGGCTGCACCGGCTGCGTCGTACGCGCGCACGCTCAAGGTGTGGTTTCCAGAGGTGGCCTTCCAGGTCTGGATGACCGAGAAGGACGTCTGCCCCTGGGAGATCGGCGGGGAATCCGTCCGCGCGACCGATCCGTCGACTGAGAGCTCGACCCGCACAATGCCGTTGGGGTCGGTCGAAACCGATTGGACCGGCACATCGTCGCCTTCATGGAACTGGCTGCCGGCCGCGGGCGCCTGAATTGTCACCTGCGGCTTGCTCGACCCGCCTAATCCGAGCGACGGCAGCGCGCCCAGATCGCACGCCAGAACGCTCAGACAGGTCGCGAGCATGATCAAGCCGCCAATCGCCATCGAACGCGTGCGCATAGCTACCCTCCCGTTGCGCGCAAAACCAAACGCCGACATGAATATAACATACAACACCGAGGTGGGCAAGTTGAAGATTTTGCATTGTGACACAATGCGCGATATAATGACATTGATTGGAGGACGCTAACTTGGCGCCGCCCACGGCGGGCCGCGCTGCGCAACACACCGACGATACGATTGGCAATCCACAATGCCCGCCCCGATCCACGTCTCGGGCGGGCATCATACTGTACCGCTTCAAAGGAGCTCAGGATGAGCAGTAAACCCATCGGACCGACCTTCGAGCCCGCGCACGACATTTATCATTACGAGCCTCGCGCTCTCGACGCCATTTTTGCGCCCAAATCGGTGGCCGTGGTTGGCGCAAGCGAAAATCAGGGCAGCGTTGGCCGTACGATCCTCTGGAACCTCATCAGCAGCCCGTTTGGCGGAACGGTTTTTCCAGTCAATCCCAAGCGGAGCAGCGTGCTCGGGATCAAAGCCTACCCGGACATCACCTCGGTGCCGGAACCGGTCGACCTGGCCGTCGTGGTCACGCCCGCGCCGACCGTGCCCGGCATCATCAGCGATTGCGTGGACGCCGGGATCAAAGGCGCGATCATCATCTCCGCCGGCTTCAAGGAGATCGGCGCGCAAGGCGCGGAGCTGGAGCGCCAGATTCTGGAGCACGCCCGGCGCGGCAAGATGCGCATCGTCGGCCCCAACTGCCTGGGTGTAATGAATTCCATGACCGGGCTCAACGCGACCTTCGCCGCCGCGATGATGCGCACCGGCAACGTCGGCTTTATCACGCAAAGCGGCGCGCTCGCGACGGCCATTCTGGACTGGAGCTTTGTGGAGAACGTCGGATTCAGCGCGTTCGTCTCCATCGGCTCGATGCTCGACATCGATTGGGGCGATCTCATCAACTACCTCGGAGACGACCCGAATACCTCGAGCATCGTGATCTACATGGAAACGATCGGCGACGCGCGTTCGTTCCTTTCGGCGGCGCGTGAAGTCGCGCTCGTCAAGCCGATCATCGTTATCAAGCCCGGCCGGACCGAAGGGGCCGCACGGGCGGCCGCGTCGCACACTGGCTCGCTGACGGGCAGCGACGAGGTACTAGAAGCCGCGTTCCGCCGCAGCGGCGTTCTGCGCGTCAACAGCATCGCCGATCTGTTCCACATGGCGGAAGTGCTCGCCAAGCAGCCGCGCCCCAAGGGCCCACGCCTGACGATCCTGACCAACGCGGGCGGCCCGGGCGTCATCGCCACCGACGCGCTCATCGTGAACAACGGCGAGTTGGCAGAAGTCTCGGCGGAAACACGCAGCGCACTCGACAAGTTTTTGCCGCCGCAATGGAGCCACAATAATCCCATCGACATCCTGGGAGACGCCAGCCCCGAGCGATACGCCAAGGCGCTCGAGACCGCGGCGCAGGACCCAAACAGCGACGGCCTGCTCGTCATCCTCACGCCGCAGGCAATGACCGATCCCACCGGCACAGCCGAGAATCTAAAACCGTACGCGGCGAGCACCGGCAAGCCGGTTCTCGCAAGCTGGATGGGAGGACAAGACGTCGCCGCGGGAGAGGCGATCCTGAACCGGGCCAACATTCCCACGTTCGAGTACCCGGACGAAGCCGCGCGGATGTTCAATTACATGTGGCGCTACAGCTACAATCTGCGCAGCCTTTACGAGACCCCCAGCCTCCCCGTGGACGCCGAGCAGGGCACCTCGCGCTCCAATGCCGAGAAACTGATCGACAAGGTACGCGAATCCGGCCGCACGATCCTCACCGAATACGAGTCGAAGCAGCTTCTCTCGTACTATGGCATCCCGACGGTCGAAACCCGTATCGCCAAGACAGAAATCGACGCGATCAAAACCGCCAGCGCCATCGGTTACCCCGTGGTGCTCAAGATCTATTCAGAGACGATCACGCACAAGACCGACGTGGGAGGCGTCGCGCTCAACCTCACCGACGCCGAAGAGGTAGGCCGCGCGTACCGCGCGATCGAAATGTCCGTGACTCAAAAGGTCGGAAAAGGCCACTTTCAGGGGGTCACGGTCCAGCCCATGATCGACCTCGAGGGGTACGAGCTGATCGTCGGCAGCAGTATCGATCCACAGTTCGGGCCGGTGCTCTTGTTCGGATCGGGAGGGCAGCTCGTGGAGGTCTTCAAGGACCGGGCTCTGGCGCTGCCGCCGCTCAATACCACGCTCGCGCGCCGGATGATCGAGCAGACGGTCATCAGCAAGGCGCTGCGCGGCGTGCGCGGACGCAAGCCGGTCGATCTGGACGCACTCGCGCAGATGCTGGTCCGGTTCAGCCAGCTCGTCGTCGAGCAGCGGTGGGTCAAAGAGCTCGACATCAACCCGCTCCTCGCTTCGGCCGCCGGCGACGCCGGCAGTGGACTGCTCGCGCTGGACGCGCGCGTCGTCCTGCACGACAAGACCGTCACCCAGGACCAACTGCCGCGGCTGGCGATCCGCCCCTATCCGACGCACTACGTACAGTCGTGGATAGCCAAGGACGGACGGCAGGTGACATTCCGGCCGATCCGGCCGGAGGACGAGCCATTGATGATCAAATTCCACGAAACGCTTTCGGACCACAGCGTTTACCTGCGCTATTTCCACCCGATGATGTTGAGCCAGCGTGTGGCGCACGACCGGCTGTCCCGCATCTGCTTCAACGACTATGATCGCGAGATCGCGCTCGTCGCCGAAGCGACGGATCCAGCCACCGGCGAACCCGCGATCCTGGCCGCCAGCCGAATGACGCGAATACATGGGACCGAGGATGCAGAATTCACCGTACTGGTGAACGATCGATGCCAGGGGATCGGATTGGGCAAGGAGCTAATCCAGCAGGTGCTCGGCGTCGCACGCAGTGAAAAGATCCACCGCTTGACGGCGACGATCTCAGCCGACAACCACTTGATGCAGAGCCTTTGCGAGCGACTCGGATTCCGGCTGAGTCCGGCATCCGGCGAAGCGCGCGTCAAGGCCGAGATCGATCTGTAACGGTACGACACTTACAAGTGGCGAGCCCGTTTTCTACTCGAAAACGGGCTCGTTTCTCATTTGATTATCTACCAAGAGCGGTTAGCATTTCAGCCACCGAGGTGAATTTGACCCTCGGACGTCCTTGCGCCTGGCCTTTAGCAACTTCCAGCTTGTCGAGCGCCTTCCAGTCGGCGAAGGTGAACAATTGCGGCTGTCGTTCGTGGGCGAGACGGTTCAGGTCCGCCGCATCGGCTTTCGAAGGCAAAAGCGTCCGCCCGTTCGAAAGATCTTCCAACATGCAATTCGCCGTCTCGACCGAATCCGGTTTGTTCGTGCCAATCACACCGCTCGGACCGCGCTTGATCCAACCGGTGACGTACTGGCCGACCACCGGCAGCTTCGGGCCCGGATCGATCACCCGGCCTTTCTCGTTCAAAATCACTCCCCAGCGCTCATTAAAGGGCACTCCCGGCAGCGGAACGCCGAGGTAACCGACCGATCGAAATACTAGACCGACCGGAAGTTCAAAGAACTCGTTGGTCGGTTTGGGCCTGAGTGTGCCGGTATCCGACTTGAACAGCACGTTCTTCACCACGCGCATCTTTGTCACGCAACCGTTGGCGTCGCCATACAACTCCACCGGCGAGACCAGAAAGCGCAAGTATAGCTTGCGCGATTTTCCAGACGGCTGATGCTGTGCGTATTCCTGCAGGATCGTGACCTTTTTTACCAGCGATGGATCGTTGCTGGTCGAAACGACCTCTTTGCTCAGATCGTCCAACTGGGCTTCATCGGGCAGAACGAGCGCGTCGGCATCCTCGAGCTCGCCCAGCTCCTTCACCTCGGGGTTTGTAAAAGCCGCTTGTGCCGGGCCGCGGCGTCCCAACAGGTATACTTCTTTCACGCGGCTCTTGCTCAAGGCCTCGACCGCATAGTCCGCCATATCCGTGACGGCCAGCTCCTTGGGTGTCAGGGAGAGAATTCGTGCAACGTCGACTGCGACATTCCCGACCCCCACGACCGCGACACGTTCTTGGGAAAGGTCGAATTGGCAGTTGCGGAAGTCGGGATGACCGTTGTACCAGGCGACGAACTCGGTCGCGGGATGGCTCCCCTTTAGATCTTCGCCGGGAATGTCCATCCGACGGTCGGTCTGCGCCCCGGTCGCATAAAGGATCTGATGGTAGCGCTCCTTCATTTCGTCGAGGGTGAGGTGCTTGCCGAATTCGACGTTCCCGTAAAAGCGGAACCCCGGCTTGGACGCAATCCCTTCGAATACCTTGGTCACGGTCTTGATCTTCTGATGGTCTGGCGCGACGCCGCCCCGAACCAGACCGTACGGGGTCGGCAACCGGTCGAACATGTCGATCTGCACGGTCAGACCAGTCTGCTTTTGAAGGTGGTCGGCCGCGTAGAACGCCGCTGGCCCAGAGCCGACGATGGCTACTCGCAGCGGATTTGACGAAGTGCCGAGTGAGCTCATTGGTCGTTCATCCTTTGTTGATTCGAATTTGAAGCGTATCGATTTCTCCCTTGTATTCGTTCAATTGGGCTTTGACCACATCGCCGATCGAGACAATTCCCAATAGCTTGCCTTCGTCGACGATCGGCATATGGCGAAAGTGGCGATCGGTCATCGTTTGGAGGACCGAATGGAGGTCGTCTTGGGGCGAGCCGGTCACGACATTCGTCGTCATCAACTGTTGGACTCTCGCGGCAAAGACATCCTTTGAGTTGGCGGCGCCCCGCACGATATCACGCTCGGAGAGGATGCCGACCGGGCGGCCGGCAACGTCGACGACGACGAGCGCACCGATGTTATGCTGACTCAACAAGGCGATCGCCTCGTCGAGCGGTTGGTCCGGATGGATCGTAATCACGCTCATACCTTTGGTCGCGAGAACAGCGCTGATCTTCATGGAGCCTGGTCTCCTTTTCTAGATGGCTCGGCCGATAAGGTCGTGCGTCGTTCGCAAATCCGTTTGGCCGTGATTATACCACAGAATGGGACTGCCAGGCTGGGTATTTTTCTGGGGTATTCAAGTTGCTGGAAACGCCAAGCGCGGTGACAAGAGCGCCGGCTAAAGTCGGCCGGCAGGGACGTTCCGCCGGCCGTCGGCCTACGCCGATGTGCCGGATTGCGCGCCGCGGCGGTTCACTCTACCAGTTGTTGATTTCCGAAACCGTGGAGAGCGAGCATACGCGGGTTCCGGGAATTTCTCACCTTCATTGACAGCGATCCGTTTCGGAAACTCGCCAGAGGGTATTTCGGCTTTGGGACCGGATTTGCTTTGTCTGCAGCGGAACGTCAAGCGGTTCACCCCCACGCGTGTGGGGAATTCACAAAGTGTAATTGATGTAGCCCTGATGGGTTTCGGTTCACCCCCACGCGTGTGGGGAATTCGTAGAACGTGGCCTTGATGGTCGCGGTCAGCGCGGTTCACCCCCACGCGTGTGGGGAATTCAGCGAGGTATGCGGTTGTTAAGGTTTTCCGCGCGGTTCACCCCCACGCGTGTGGGGAATTCGTAGCGACCGTGCCGGCCGCTCGCGCGCAGGACGGTTCACCCCCACGCGTGTGGGGAATTCGCCCTGGCCAGCTACCTGCAGTCGCTGACAGGCGGTTCACCCCCACGCGTGTGGGGAATTCCCGGGCGGTCAGTTACTTGTGTGGGTTCCCCACGGTTCACCCCCACGCGTGTGGGGAATTCCGATACGTGAACGATGGCACGACCGTGGTCGACGGTTCACCCCCACGCGTGTGGGGAATTCACGCGGCGTGGATGGGCTACAACGAAATCGGACGGTTCACCCCCACGCGTGTGGGGAATTCGCACTGCAACGCGTGGGACAAGAACACCTGCCTCGGTTCACCCCCACGCGTGTGGGGAATTCAACTATTCCGCCTCTCGAACATTAAAACACCCCGGTTCACCCCCACGCGTGTGGGGAATTCGTGTGGTCCCGGCCGTCCGGAAGGGCAGGTTGCG
>JAMCQI010000018.1 GCA_023381515.1 Chloroflexota bacterium
GGATGCGAAGTGATTCGGAGCGCATTGAGGAGTCCGACAAGCGGTGCCAGTTCACTGGCTTTTGGGAGGATTACAAGTACGGCTTGAATCCCCCGTGGCCCTCGGAGCGGTGGAGCATGGGCCACGCGAAGCGCACCGGCTCGAACGACGCGAACGATGTCCGGAGCGTGACGATCAAGTACTCGGCCACGGAGCAGCACGACCTGTACCTCGGCACGTTCCTGTACACGGACTGCGGCAAGATCAGCGTCGAGGTGGATGGCGCGGCGACCGCCGAATCGCCGGTCGATCTCTACCTCAACGAGTACGGCGGGACGACGGCCAACATCAAGATCGCCTCGGCGATTGCGGCCGGAAACCACACCGTCGTCATCACCGCGCTGTTCGACAAGAACGCTGGCAGCAGCGGGTACTACTTTTACTTCGATTACCTGTGGCCGTTGGTGCCGCAGGACGTTCTGGACCCGCAGGAGGAGTATGTGGACGTGTCGCTGGCGATGGACTTCGACACGGACCACGGCTACAAGAAGCCCCCGGCCTGGCACCTCTGGCATCTCCAGAAGTGTGGATTCAAGGGCCACGCCGACGTGTACATGGGCGTCTTCTGGAACAACAAGCGGCGGCGGGTCGGCGCGAGCTACCCGTACGCCACCATCGAGTACACGCTGGCTCCGGGCTTCTCCGCGCCGAAGGCCGGAGACGTAGTGGTGATCCAGTTGTCCGGAAGCGACATGCGCCACACGGTCATCGAGGGCGAGTCGCTGGAGGACTGCATCAATTGGATGCGCGTGCTGATCAACCAGTTCTCCGGCGTGTGGGCAGACAACAACTACGGCGCGAGCACCACCCTCCGCATCCAGTCCAAGGCTCCGTCCTGGAGGTTCGATCCGATCTATGTCCTCAGCGGTCTGGCGACTCTCGGCGGGTGGATGAACGAACCGTTCGCAATCGTGGCGGGCGCGAACGACGCGCTCCAGTTCACGTTCGGCGGCGAGAGCGGGCAGGTGGTGGACGTGACTCTCACGGCTGGCGCGGCCAGGACTGGCGAGCAGGTCGCCGCCGATATTCAGGCTGCGTTCACTGCCAGCAACGCTCCGGCGACCGCGCGGGCCGTAAGCTACGGCCAGCAGTGGGTCGAGTCTCCGATGCGCGTCGAAGTGTCGGGAAGCGCGTGCGAGACGTTGGGATTGGACGGGTACGCCCTGCCGATGTCGATTCAGGCCACCGCCACAGAGGACCACCTGCACGATGCGGGCACGGAGGGCGATTGGGAGTTGATCGACTCCGTTTCGCCAGTCATGACGGAGGGCGCGCGGAAGTGGATCAAGGATCTTGCCGCGGAGTTCGCGGCGGCGAGCATCCCGGCGTCGTTCGCCTTCTCGATGGAGATCTACAACCCGCCTGCGGAGATGCGCGCGAAGTATCTGCACCTCGCGGGCGGCGTCGTGGCGCCCGGAGCGGACGTGTTCCTCGACGTGCCGTCGTACCAGATGCACTTCGGCACGCGCGTCCGGACGTACCTCAAGCAGATGTACAAGGAGTGCGCCGACCAGATCGCGGCGGCGGGTCTGCCTGTTGTGCTCCAGTTTGGTGAGACGCAGTGGTGGTACTTCGACAACCGCCAGCAGGACGCCCAAGGCGGCATGCCGTTTTATGACCAGGAGACGATTGATGCGTTTGCGGCGGCGAAGGGTCACCAGATTTGGCCGTTCATTGCCAATACGGATGATCCGGCTGGCGATCCGGCGCACCCGAAGGAGACTGCCAATTTCCTGCGGGATCGGATCTGGTCCTATTGCCAGGAGGTGATCGCGTACGTGCGCGCGTCCCATCCGGCAGCGGTGTTCGAATGCCTCTGGCCGTTGGACGCAAACCAGGGCCAGCCCTCGCCCAAGAGCAAGTACCGGCAACTGCTGATGCATGTCAACCTGCCGGAGCAGTGGAAGTCGTCGTCTTACGGCGTCAAGTACTTCCGGTGCGAAGGATTCGATTACGACGTGTGGAACAAGAACGTGCCGTTGATGCGCGCCACCATGAGTTACGGCGCTCAGGTGCTTGGACGGCCCGCATCGGAGTGCATGTACCTCGCGGGCCTGTACGGTCCCCCAGACCCGCCGATGGCGCAGGCGTACGGCCAGTGGTTGACCGCGCCCTATTACTCGATGTGCTTCTGGGCGTTCGACCAGTACTGCCTGAACAGCAGGCCGAACCCGCTGGACGTCTGGAAACAGTCGAGCGCCACGGCGAGCGTGTACCACAAGCCGCGCGTTGCTCGTGCGATGGAAGCGCAGAAGGCTGTTGTGGTGATCGCGCCCTCTGCTGGCGCGCTCAACCGTTTCAAGTTGAACGAGAGAAAGCTCAATGGCTAATTTCCCTGGGGCAATCGACGGCGCGGCCAGTCTGTACACGCCGGTCAACGCGTTCTCCGGTGCTCCTCTGGAAACGACGATCACGGGCGCGGTGCTGGCTGGCGACTCCACGATCAACGTGGCGTCCACGTCCGGAGGCTTTGCCGTCACGTACGGCATCCTCTCGATTGACGACGAACTGATCGTGTACTCGGGCAAGACCGCCACGTCGTTCACGGGATGCCAGCGTGGAGCCTTCGGGACCACCGCATCCGGCCACAACAACGGCGTGGCGAACATGGTCTCGGGCTTCATCACCGCTCTCCAGTCGGCGGTGCTGGCCATCGAGAACGAGTTGGGCACCGCCGCCGCGCGCAACTATATCCGGAAGGACGGCGCGGTCACGGTCACCGGCCTCAAGACGTTCCAGGACGGCGCGGAGTTCGGCGCGGGCACCAAGTCGAGCACCGGCCTGGTGCGCCTGCCCAACAACGGTGCGGTCAAGTGGCGCAAGCAGGACAACTCCGGCGACCTCGGCATGGCGCTCGGGACGAACAACCACGTGGCGATGGACGCCATCATCGACTTCGCTCCGGGCCAGACGTTCGGCGCGACCATGGTTCCGGACGCGTCCACGCTGGCCAAGGGCATCGTGCAGATCGATCCGGTAGGCGGGATCGCGGTCAACGCAGGCGTGATCTCGCTCTCCGCATCCGGCGTCGGGGCTGGCACCTATACCAAGGTGACCGTGGACTCCTGGGGCCGCGCCACGGCTGGCGCGCAACTCGCGGCGGGCGACTTGCCTGCGCACACCCACGTGGCTGCGGATATCGTCTCCGGCGCGCTCCCGTTCACCATCCAGAACAACGGCGCGGCGGTGGGGACGCGCCGCGCGTTGAACCTGATCCAGGGAGCCAACATCGGCCTCACCTTCCTGGACGTGCCCGCCAGCGACCGCGTGAACGTGACCATCGCTCTCACGTCGGTTCCGGTCCACACCCATGCGGAGGCCGACGTGACGAACCTCGCCACCGACCTCGCGGGCAAAGCACCGCTCACCCACACGCACGCGCAGGCCGATGTGACCGGCCTTGTCGCCGCGCTCGCGGGCAAGGCCCCGACCAGCCACACGCACGCCGAATCGGATATCACCGGCCTGATTGCGGACCTCGCGGGCAAGGCCGCATCCGTCCACACCCACACGTCCTCGCAGATCAGCGATGCCACCGCGAACGCGACCGCGGGCACGGCAGTCCTCCGCGATGGATCGGCCGGCGCGTCGTTTGCTTACCTCGCCGCCAACAACCTGTGGGCGTACCTCGACTCGCACCTCAACTCCATCGAGTGCGGGCCTTTCCAGTCGGTCGGCGGGCCTTACGAGAACATGGCGAAGTACTCCGAGGACTTCTCCGTGAGTACGTGGGACAAGAACAGCGGGTCCTGCTCCGTGACGACCAACCTGGTGCCCGCTCCGGACGGCAACCAGACCGGCGACATCATCACCGCGAGCACCGCCACGCCGATCATCCAGCAGAATGTGGCGGGACTCGCGGACGGCGGGACGTATACCTTCTACGTCTGGGGGCGCGTCAACACCGGCACCAAGACGGCGTCCATCGCCATCGTGAACAATGCGTACGGCGCGTACCTCGCGGGTCCCACGCAGATCACGCTCACGTCCTCCTGGCAGCGGTTCAAGATCACCGGCACGCTCGCGGCCGGCCAGACGGCGCTCTGGATCGTGGTGCGGTGCTTCGCGGGCAATGGCGACAACTGGACGTCCGGCGATATCTACCTGTGGGGCGCGTGCCTCCAGCAGGGCACCGACCCGAAGACGGCGTACGCGCGGACATGGGCTTACCAAACCAGTCCGGTTGCGGCCGGAGTCGCGTGTGGCTCGCTCGTCATTGCCGGCAAGGACACCAGCGAGTCGCCGTTCAAGGTGCGCGGGCCTGGCTCCCCGCTCGCGGACCACACGCTGCTCGAAGTTACGGCGGGCGGCGAGTTGATCATCGCTGCGGGCACTGGTAACGGATATCGCTTCGCAGAGATCGTAGGTGCGAGCAACCCGTCCGGGTGGTCCGGATGCCTCAAGGTGAAGAGCCCCGCAGGCGTAACCGCAGGCTACATCCTGCTCTATTCCAATCCGTAGTTCGAAAGGCAAACCGATGAAGTTGACGCTGGACCACACCCAGCGTCTGAACCTGCACGCCTTGTTGGGCGCGCAGCGGGCAGACGTGGGTTCTATTCGCGCGATCTGGGCAGTCCAGGATCGTATCGCGCTCGAAGCACACGAGGAGAAAGCCGTCGAGTTGAAGCGCGACATGGTGGCGGGCCAGGAGCGCGTGGTGTGGAATCCCGCGCTCTCCATCCCCGCCACGGACTTCGAGTTCAACGATCCAGAGGTCGCGCGCATCAAGGCGGCGATCCAGACGTGGGACTCGTACGGTGCCAACGCCGATCGGCATTGGCTCCAGCCGCTCATTGAGGCGCTGTTCTCGGGAGAACCGGGGCAATAGGGCTGGATCCAACCTCTCCTGCGGCCTCGTTGAGGCTTCCTCGTGTGTTCCGGGCCAGCGCTCAGCTCTGTGCGTCCTGATTGCGCCGTGGTACGATACCGGATCTGTGAGCGCGATGCCGTTTTCTGTGCCGTTTTAAGCAGTGGCGACCCCTGGAATCGCCGACGACCGCGATGGGCCAAGTACACGTTTACAATTCGCATTTGGAGAGTTATGCCGCAGCAACCCGACTGCTTCGCGCAGTTCGGTCTGCTGGCGACTCGAGTTTCGTCTGGATAGAATCAGTCGGCAAACAAGATGATGTCCGATATCTTCATGATTCAACCGACCCACCTGTTTCGGAGTTTCAATCGGTGTTGGCCGAGACAATTCTAGCCAATACTTGCGAAGTTCGATATTTGGTGCGTGTATCCGATACCGGCATGCTCGAAACGGCACTCCAGCGGCATATCGTTCCGTTCGCCCAAGCGCAGCGCTATTTTGTGAAGGCCGCTGTGTTGGACCAAACACTCCATACACTGTCGCCACTGATCATCGGTGACCGAAATACGCTTATCGGAATCGGACGGGAGGCCGCGATGACCGAGGCTTGCATTCACCTACACGATCAGGCTGCAACGAGACTGGCGATGCAATACTTCGAGATGCTGTGGAATGACAAATGCGCCGTAACGATTCGCGATGCCGATGGCGTGAACGATCGCGCGATCGACTTGCTGCGCAACGGCCTTCTTTTGAGGCAGGCGTTGGTTTCGTAACATTCGTATCCGGCCCAAGCTGACCGATGAACATGCGCGCGGTCTCATTTGGCCCGTCCCGTCGCGAACTCCAGAACTTGCTTTCGCGTTTGCATCATTCCTGGGGAGAGCCATAGGCTAAAAGGACTGATGTCCGTCCCAACCATCTCAGAGCGAATCTTCGAGAACTACATTGCTTCGCACGGAGTTGAATTCGAGCGCATTCCTGAGAATGGCGTGCCGAGACCGGATTACCGGGTCCGGATCAGGGCAGGGCCCCTCATCGTGGAGGTCAAGGAATTCAACAGGAGGCTAAACGAGGGTCACGAGGCTGATACCGATCCGGCTGTTCTTATTCGCGAAAAGATCAAGGGGGCTCGCAGGAAGTTTGATCTTTACCGGGATTGCGAGTGCTGTCTGGTGCTGTACAACCGTGGAAAGACGGGCTTGCTTCACCCGCAACAATTATTGCGAGCGATGTTCGGAGAACACGTTGAACCTGTTGGGATGAACGCGTATCGCTTCTCTGGCCTCGCCGAGTTGAGGCCGCATCAGAATACAAGACTGAGCGCCGTCGTCGCCTTATTGCCCGTTCCTGGGTACACTAGCATGCTCCGACACGTAGACCCTAGCATCAGCGCTCCTGGTGTTATCGCGACGCGCGAATCGATGCGGCAAGGCGGTCCCGACAGCGACACTGTTGTTGTCCGCGCCGCAGTTGTGGAGAATCCATTTGCGAGGCGGCCGTTGTCCCGTGAAGCATTCGATGGACCCTTCGACGAGCGATGGGCGAGGGTTGATGATGGCACTTTTCGTCTCGTGTCCTCCGGAACAAGCTTGGCAGCGATGCGGGCTGTCTTGCCTGAGCAAACACTAAAGCTGATGGGCTTCTGACGGTCTTGACGGTGCGTAAGCATTGACCTCGATCGACCGAGGCGCTCGTCTTCGAGTGGCCGTGCAGCCGTTGCTCGTCAGCGCGCACGCCGATGAAACGGAAGGTGCAAGTTGAAGTTCCTGCTCGCCGTTTGGTATGCTCTCAGTGTGGTGGGCTCGCTCAAAGGCTGGCAGGCGAACTCGACCGTGCCTTTCGCTCCTGAGGTCAAGGAGCCGGGGATTTCGGCGGGGGCAAGTGCAGCGAAGTGGGCCAAGCGGCATAGGCCAGTAGCTCAATTGGTAGAGTATCGGTCTCCAAAACCGAGGGTTGGGGGTTCGAGACCCTCCTGGCCTACCAACCGAACTGAAATGGGTCGGGTGATCGGAAACACCTGCGCGCCGCAGAGCGCTTGGCGACCTTCAGCTGCTCTGGTGCGGCTGGTCGTAGGCGGTAATTCGAATTGCGGTCGAGAGTCAAGTGAACACGAACACCGATCTTCGGAGCGTCCTCAGCGACGAGGGCCTAGTCCTCGACACGACTCCGTCTGTCCAAGGCATCGTCCAATCCGTAACCACTCGATCCGATTCGCATCATCCCGTCAAGATCATGTATGGCGAGACGTACGATCGATTCGGCGCCACCTTTGACTCCCTAAAGTACTACTTCACAGTCGCCCTGATTGGGCGCGCTGCGGGTCCCACAGCAGTCCCATCCATCCTAATTGCTGATATCGCGAGTTGTCGAAACGAGCCAGAAGAACGCCATGACGAGCTCATGGCAATTGGCGCGGCCAAAGTGAACTTCGTCAGGGCCGTGAGCAACTTCTACTCCTTAGGCCTGCGGGTGGTCGCCATGAGCGAATACCTGGACACCGACGCCTTCCAGGATCGGCTACGCAGAATCCGGGCGCACGCCGCGAACGAGCAGCGGATCTTCGAATGGGTCAAGCAGACCGTGCCCGCTAGCAAAGTCGCTATCGAACAGGAAAAGGATTTCGCGTACGCATTCGAAGAAATCGCCACCATAATCGAATACGACATCAAAGTTGGACCACCTCGGGAGCGGTTCTATGACGAGCCTGCCCGTTTGATTGCAGGCGCTATTGCGGTCCCACCTCTCTGCTCTGTGTACTTGCATCCGACCTTTCCGCTTGGCGTCGGGCCGGATCTCTTCCTCTCGAGTCCGGAAATCGAGGAGTTTGGGGTTACCGCCTACAAGGCTGGTAGCAAGGGCCTAGAGAAGAACCGGATTATCCTGGGCCAAACTTCGCAAGAAAGACTCGCGGCTCTGATTCAGCGATCGTTTGTAAGCAAGAAGCGCGAAGTACCCAACCCGGTCCTTGAGACTGCCGTGGTCGCCGAAATGGCGAGGCAGTGGATGGAGAACGACCACCGCCCCATTGAACTTCGCGCCGCGTTTTACCGCGGCGACATTTCGCCGGCCCAACTCAAACAACTGGCTTTGCAAAGCGCTAAACGGTACGTCGTCGAACCGCTCCAAGCGATAGGACAGGCAGCCCTCCTCAGATGACCGATAAAGAAAAGAACGATAGAGCACTTGAAGTGGCGCTCGCCGACTACGAGCGAAAACTGGAGCAGAAGCGCGAGATCGAGAGCTACTACGACAGCAAGCGTGAGGAGCTGAACCTAAAGAAGACCGACCGATTCCTGAAGTATCTTGACGATCCCGGACCATTCTTTAGTAGGGAAGTCCTTTACGCACACAATGATTTTGAAACCGTTTTGAAGGCTATAGCGGACGAGACCGAGTGGGCCATTGTCTCGGGCCTGAATCCTTCTGGTCCGCTGCACTTCGGTCACAAGGCGATGATGGACGTCTTGCTGTGGTTTCAGAGGACCTACCGCGCGCGCGTTTATATCCCCATCACGAACGACGAAACCTACGTCGTTGGCAAGGCCGATAGCCTTAGGAAGTCGCGTCAAATAGCCTATGAGTTCGTTATACCGAGCATAATAGCTCTGGGCTTCGATCCGGCCCTGACCCACATTTTCGTTCACTCGGACTATCCTTCGCTGACTAACTTAGCGATGTTTTTGGGTAAGTACACGACATACAACACCGTGAGAGGGCTGTTTGGATGGTCAGGAAGCGAGAACATCGGGACCGTTTTCTATATGGGCGCGCTCCAGATGGCGTCAATCATAATGCCGCAACTGCCGGAGTTTGGGGGCCCAAAGCCGGTCTTGGTTCCAGTGGGTATCGACCAACATCCCTATATCGCACTTTCGAGGGATGTTGCGAAGCGATTGAGGCTCATTCAGCCGTCTGAAGTCATCTGGAAGTTCCTGATGGGCCTGAAAGGGCCCGACAAGAAGATGTCGTCGTCGGTCCCCGACAGCGCCATCTGGCTGACGGACACCCCCCAGGAAGCGGCACGCAAGATCAAGAGAGCCTACACAGGCGGCAGTTCCCTAGCTAGCGTTCACCGCGAACGAGGCGGCATTCCGGAAGTGTGCTCCATTTTTTCGTTGATCGCGTTCAACTTCCTCTCTGACGACGCCTTCGACGCACTTCGAGACGACTACAGCTCCGGCCGTTTGCTGTCGGGGGATCTGAAGGCGCGCGCCATTGAATTGGTGAGCGACTTCCTCTCCGATCACCAGCGTGCACGCGAAGAAGCGAAGGGCAGGATCGAGGAGTTTCTCCTGAAGACGCCCATTCGCACACCTCTGGAAGCGGATGTAATCCCGGCTGCAGTTCTCGAAGAGGAAAGAGATGGCCACACAACGTAACTCCAAAGCGTATACAGCCGCCCTGGTAGGCGATGCCGATTCGAGTGGGGTCAACGCTGTGATGGGTCTCTTGGGGCGGGCCCTAGCAGCAAACGCGAGGGTGGTTTCTGGCGATTACCTCGACAGAAAGAATCTTGCTGACCGCCACACGACTTTTCACATCGGGATCTACAACAGCGACGGACTGGTAGACCTGATGAATTGCCCGGTGACTCTTCGAAATCTTAGTGCCACCTTGAACCAGGCAGATCGGCTCGTCTGGATCATTCGGCCGGACGATCTGAACGCGAGCCTTAAACGATCGATACTAGCAGCGATCCCTTTCGACATCAGGTCACATTTGGTCGTCTTTAACACGGCAGGGCTGTCTCCCGACCTGAAGGATCCGGAATTGCTTGAAGTAATGGCTGCCGAAGCACGCGATTTTTTTGAGAGTTCGCGCCTGTCGGTTGAGGCTTGGCTAACCGTCGATGCTCCTTCACCAGACCCCGCAGTTGAGTCATCCGGCGTAGATGCTCTTGCTTCATACTTGCTGACGAACTGGGTCAGGCCGCGGCACGCGCCCAGTGGCCATCCTGGGGCTGCGATTCTCTCGGTGGAACAGTCCTATAATGTGAGCGGTCATTCCGGAAAACCGACCCGCGCCGGCTACGGGCCGGTCAGAGGAGGGTCGGTGGCTGTCGGTCAGATGCTAGATCTCCTGATGGTGGGTGGCTCTACGGACCAAGTTCGAGTCGCCGAAATTCAGGAGTTCGGCCAAAGTATTGCGGAAGCCACCGTGGGGTCGAGTGCCGCAGTTCTTTTCCAAAGTGCTCCGAAGGACCGCCCGAAAGTGGGGGACGTGCTCACCGACCAACCCGCGCACTTTCAATTCGCAAGCGACTTCTCATTGGATCTATCGCTCCTTCCCGATGAGTTATTTGCCCAAGCGCTCGGTTCCTTGAACGGGCTGGATGTCTGTATTGGGATGGCGTGCGTGAGCTGCAAGGTGCTCGCCATTCAGGCAAGTGCTCAGGACCCTACTAAGGGAACGATATCACTCCGTAGCCCTGTTTCCGTACCGTTTGTGGCCGGTCAAGCCACACTGGCTGGAAATGGAGCACAAATAATCGGATGGGGTGTAGTTGAAAGGAGTTAGGCAGATGGCAGAGATTCCCGAAGCACGGTCGGGCCAATACCGCTTCCAAGTCGTTGATAATCCTTCGAGAACCCTCGATGAGGCGCAGAAGGCGTCGTTGATCAGTCAGTGTTGTCCGGTTGTAAGGGCGGCCTTCGGTAATCCCAAGATCACTGAAAGCGATATTGTCAAGCACGCAATCGAGGTCTCGACTGCAATCTTCGTGTGGCACCAGGACGATCGTCTTATCGGCTTCTCATCGAGTGTAGTGGATCATGCAAAAGGGCGCGATATCGTCTATCTTGAGGGCATTGTGATCGACCCGAAATTCCACGGCCTCGGGCTCTACTCACCGCTAATATCATTGCGGATTCTGCTGGGCCTTCGGACTCTCGGAACGCATCAGGCCCTTGTTTGCACTAGAATCTCTAGCCCCAGAATCGTCAAGACGATGATCCGGGGCTTCGGGCTATACCCCAAGCCCGGCACAGCGACGCCTGAGCATCTACGCGACGCCGCCGACGAGTTTGCCGACAAAGTGCGCCGCGATCATAGCGATTTCCAAGGTAGTCGCTTCGACCGTGAGCACCTGGTGGTTCGTCAGGCATATGGTCCGGGATTCTGCATGTACGGGGACGATTTGCCGCGATGTGGCGACGATAAAGAGATTGACGACTTCGTGGAACAGAATCTCAACTACAAAGATGGGGACGCGTTCTTCATGATTGGCGAATGCTCACGCGACCAAGTACTGAAGAGGCTCTTGACCTCCTGTAAGGGAGCACAATTGGACGGCGAACAGCTAGTAACCGTGTTCGGGCTGTAGCACCGAAAGATGCACGCGATCCTGATCAAAGGCGGTAATCTTCACGACGGCACTTCATTTATTGGAGTCGGCGACGTGCTTGTGGCAGACGACAGAATTGAGGCTGTCGGAACGTTGTCAGTGCCGGAGACTTTTCCCAGCGACGTAATCGATGCAACAGGGTGTGTGGTAGCGCCCGGGTTCATCGAATGCCACAACATGACGCAACAGGTCGAGAACCTCGATGGGAATGACGCGCTGAACCTGCTCGCACAAGGTGTCACAACGTGCGTGATTGGGAACTGCGGTATGGCGGGCGTGCTCGCCGCTGCGGACGGTTTTGTGCGGAAGTTCCAAATCCTTCGGGACTCTCGGCTTGGACTAAACGTAGGTAGCCTGGTGGGCCACAACACTCTCAGGCGCTATGTCGTGTCCGGTCCATCCCAGCCCTCGAGCCCCGAAGAAGTAGGCACCATGGAACGTATTCTCGAAGAGGCCCTTGATGCGGGGTATCTTGGTTTTTCGAGCGGCCTTATGTACGCGCCGGGGAGATCGGCCAGCCAAGCTGAAATGAGAGCACTGGCGACGGTCGTTGGGTGCAAGGACAAGGTCTACACATCCCACATTCGTGACGATGGAGATCATCTTCGGGCCGCGGTCGTTGAGGCATTGGACACGGCCCAGCAAGGTCAAGTGAAGCTCGTCATCTCCCACCTCAAGGCCGCTGGGAGGGCCAATTGGGGTAGCGCCATTGAGATGACGGAGGTCATCGAGGCGAGGCGCAGGGATCAAGAGGCGTACGTTTCGTTTTATCCTTACACCGCGACGTCTACAATCTTGAGGGCTGTGATACCCGAGAGCATTCTCTCATCGGTCGACGGGAACGTCGAGCGGCTGCGGTACAACGAGGATGATGCTCGAACTCTCGCTGCGGCCGGGCTGCAACGGTACGCAGACAACGGCTGGGGTGACGTAGTAGTCGTCAGTTCGAGAGTCGGGTCTTGTTTGGGCAAGTCCATCGCAGAGATTGCCGGTGATGCGCCTCCGTACGCCGCAGTTCTTGACATCCTCCAACAGGACGTGAACACCCGAGTCGTCTTCTACAATATCGCCTCGGACGCTGAACTCCAGGAAATCGCGAAGCGTCCTTGGGCGATGGTCGCGTCCGACGGATACGTCTACCCAACGGGGTGCGAAGAAGCAACACACCCTCGGAACTACGGCGCATTTGCGCGGGTCGTCAGTGATTATGTGCGGAAACTAGGCATAATGACAATTGACGAATTCATTCGGCGCGTCACCACGTTGCCAGCAAAAGTGTTTGGAATTCAAAAACGAGGAGCGGTGAAGCCAGGGAACTTTGCCGATATCGCAGTTTTCAGACCTGACGAGATGCAGGATCTCTCCGATTATCAAACGCCGTGGAGGCCGGCGATTGGGGTGCGCTGCACAATCGTGAACGGACGGGTTGCATACAAGAACGGAAAGGCGACCTCAGCGTTTTCGGGCAGGTGCGTGTCATGAGAATCCATACGATCGAACTGCGGCATATATGTTTGGAGCACGCCGAACCGTTCAAAACGAGCTTTGGGCGGTTCACTGAAAGACACTTAGTGATCCTGCAGTTGTGCACTGATATCGGCACAACATATTGCGAGGCGCCTTCACTGATTGGCCCGTACTACACGTACGAGACAACGCAAACCACTATTCATATCGTTAGGGACTTCTTGGCCCCCGCTCTGCTGCGTCGCGAAATCAACTCGATCACCGAACTCCACGACGCGATGGCGTTCGTACGGGGCCACAACATTACCAAAAGCGCGTTTGACACCGGGTGGTATCACCTGAGCGCAGCAAATGCTGGCCAGTCCCTTGGGCATTACCTTGGAGGCACGCGGGATCACATCGACGTCGGGATCAGTGTCGGGATTCAGCCCGATTTGGAAGCGCTGGTTCGATATGTCGATCGATCTCTGGCCGCGGGCTACTCGCGCATCAAGATCAAAATCGAGCCAGGGTGGGATGTCAAACCTGTGAGGGAGCTCCGTCGGGCCTTTGGCAACATACCCTTAATGGTTGACGCGAACTCGGCGTATCGCTTATCTGACATCGAAGTTTTCCAAGCGCTTGATCCGTTTGCCTTGCTGATGATTGAACAGCCCCTAGGCTATGACGATATCTATGAACACAGCAAACTTCAAGCGCGCATCGAGACTCCGATTTGTCTCGATGAGAGCATAAACACCGTCGCCAACGCTCAAGAGGCGATTGCCATGAAGGCGTGCCGGGTGATCAACATCAAGTTGTCGCGAGTCGGTGGCCTGTTGCCTGCAAAGACGATCCACGACATGTGCCGAGACGTTGGGATTCCGGTTTGGTGCGGGGGAATGTTTGAGTCCGCGATCGGCCAGTCTGACTGCATCGCTCTCGCGTCCCTGCCGAACTTCAAGCTACCAGCTGACATCGGCCCGAGCGAGCGGTATTTCAAGAAGGACCTGATTTCGCCGTTCATCAGACTTGAGGGGGGACGAGTGAGGGTTCCGACGGCCGCTGGCTTGGGTTTTCAGATTGACGAGGCCTTCCTTGAAGAATGCACGGTCGAGCGGTTCATTTTGGAATAGTCGTGTCGATGGCGTGTGCAAGCGAATCCGAAAACGCCCGGTCCAGCCTGAGCACAGCAGCGAACCGGACCTGCACAAATCGATGTAGAATGAGAATTCTGTGGTGACTCGATAGCGCTTTCGACCGTCGCGGCGGGACGTGTGGAGTTTTATGCCTGGAACCGTAGCGCCCCAAATCGTCATAAGGAACTGTACAAATCAGGCCGAGTGGTCTGAATGCGTCAAGTTGCAGGCAAGAATATGGGGGTACACGGAGGCGGACGTTCTTCCGTGGGACACCTTCAGCGTCGCGGTCGAAACCGGTGGCCAAGTAATTGGTGCCTTTCTCGGAGACGAGCTCGTTGGGTTCTCGCTCGCCTTCGTTGGCCTCCAGGGTGAGGCAGCGTACCTCCACTCAAACATGACTGCCGTTGCGCCCGAGTATCGGAGCACGGGCATCGGGAAGATGCTGAAGTTGGCACAACGGGAGGACGGTATTGCCCGAGGGTTCGGGCACATGGAGTGGACCTTCGATCCACTTCAAATCCGCAACGCTCACTTTAACATCGCCCGACTGGGGGCGGTGGTTCGAAAATACCTGCCAGATCTGTACGGGCCTACATCGAGTCCCCTGCATCGTGGCATGCCGACCGACCGTCTGCTGGCCGAATGGTGGTGGAAATCCCCGCGTGTGTTGCGAATTCTCGGCGGAGAATCGCCGCTCATTTCCGGTGAAACACGAAGCGTCATCGTTCCAGCCGGCACGAAAGACCCGAGCGATCAAGGGCAGATCCGTAGCCAGTTTCAACGATATTTTTCGGAGGGCTGGGGTATACTAGGCTTCGAAAGACACGCCGACGCTGGAGCCTATATCCTCGCACCGTGGTCACAAATTGAGACCCAATTAACTTAATCACGTACTCTTGATCGGCGTGCACGCCTTCACGCCGATCTATCGAAAGACTGGCCCCGATCCGCGAGACGTGCGCCGCAAGTACACGTGATTCTGGTACATCTCCAGCATCTCGTCGACTACCGCGTGAACGCCAACCAAGCGATCCCGGTAAGCCATGAGGTGCCTCGGAGCCCCGTCTGAGAGGCCCATCCCTGCTCCCTCATATACAGACGTTTCAGGCAGACCGTCGCGCATCGTAATCGATTCAGAGCAATTTGGGTCGGCCCGGCTCTTCCACGTTACCGTCACGTGCCCGCCCGTCACGCTTACTTCCAGCACGCCATCCGCGACAGCCACCGGGCGGCCAATCGGCACTTTATCATTGTTTTCCTGCTGCACGTTTGCACCTCCAGAGTCCACGGCGACCTGATTTACTTGGCGTTCACCAGGGCCAGCAAACTCCAGTCTCCAAACAGCTCAACTAACGTACATACTTCTCAATGAAGTTCAACACGATTCGCATACCGTTCTCAGTGTGAATGCTCTCTGGATGGAACTGAAGCGATTCTATCGGCAGAGTCCTGTGCCTCATTCCCATCACGTAGCCGTCGTCACAAGCCTTCGCACTCACGACGAGGGGGTGTTGAACGCTCTCTTCGGCGACGATTAGCGAGTGGTACCTCGTCCCTGTCAACGGTTCCGGAAGTCCAGTGAAACAACCCTCCCCGTCATGGGAAATCTTACTGGTTTTACCGTGCATCAAGTGTTTGGCTTGCTCCACAACTCCACCGAAAGCAAGCCCGATCGCCTGATGTCCTAAGCAAACACCAAATATCGGAATGCCGGCGGCGGAAGCTTCCTTGATCATCGGTACGTAGCCCGCATCTGCTGGGTGACCAGGCCCAGGGCCCAAGACGATGAAATCAGGTCGCTGAGAGACTATTTCTTTCGGACTGATTTTATCATTGCGAACAACGCTCGCCTCCGCGCCGGCTACCATCAAATATTGGTAGATGATATAAACAAAACTGTCGTACGCATCAACCAGCAACGCCTTCACTGTCCAGCTCCTCGTCACAAATTGCCCAATACAGGGCCGCCATCTTACGCAGTGTCTCCCGCCACTCATTTTCGGGTGTTGAGTCCGCAACGATACCAGCAGACGCTCGAACAGAATAGCGATCCCGGTGATGCATCGCCGTTCGGATACAAAGTCCCATCAAAACGGAATTGTCAAACCCTATCATGCCGACCGCGCCTGCGTATATTCCCCTCCGCGTGCTCTCTAACTCCTCTATGATCTCCATCGCGCGGATCTTGGGAGCACCGGTCATTGTCCCCGCCGGGAATGTCGCCGCAATCACATCGTACGAGTCCTTGCCATCCGAGATTGTTCCCTTGACGTCAGATACCAAATGATGAACGTGTGAGTACGTCTCTATATGGGCGAGGTCGTCAACACACAGTGTCCCCGGTCGGCAGACGCGGCCAATGTCATTTCGGCACAGGTCAACGAGCATGACGTGCTCGGCCATTTCTTTCTCATCCCGTCTAAGCTGATCTGCCAAGTTCCGATCTTGCTCGGGATCAGCTGATCTACGTGTAGTACCCGCAATCGGACGCATGAGAATCTCTCCACCAGTTACCTCCACGAAAAGTTCCGGGCTCGCGCCAACGAGAGTTACCTCGCCAAATGGCGCGAGAAACATGTAAGGCGATGGGTTTCGAATACGGAGTCGCCTATATACATCAAAAGGGTGAGCCGTCGTGGTGAACGATAGCTCATGACCGATCTGAACCTGGTATATGTCGCCAATACCGATATAGTGCAACGCCTTTCGGACAGCATCACAATAAATGTCCTTCTTAGTGGAGTCCTCCTTTCGCAACGCTGCGGGAATCGGAGGCGCAGTCTTCACCTTGGCTAGGTCCCCGCGGTCGGACGACAATGTTATGACATCCGTCAACCGTTTCACAGATTGAGTGATGGGAAAAGACTCACTGGCATGTATTACAAGAGTTGCCTTCCCCCGCATGTCTGCGCGAATCACGCCACGGTAGATCGAGAGGTGCACATCCCAACTATCGCGATCTTCCGTGATCCGCCGAGGGAGGTCTTCGATCGCCCAAGCAGTGTCGTAGCCCAAATATCCGAAGAAGCCAAATGCCATTCCGCGCGACGATTGCCCCGGTTCATCGGCTATATAGAATCCACTCTGTACTGAGCGCAAGAGATTCCATAGCCCTCGCCTATTCGGCAACGAGAGGGAGTCGCTGGTTGCGATGAGCGCGCCGTCCAGTTTGGCCCTCTCAATTATGCGTGATCGGAGGACCGGCGCGCCCGTAATGTTGACGGTTCGGTCATGTACGCGCAGCGTTATAAGGGGATCAATACCGATAAACGAGGACTGCGTTTCTTGGCCAGCCAATGGTTCCAAGAGGTAGGCATATTCTGCCCCGTATTCAACGCGAATTGACATGAAGGCGCTGAAGGGGTCGATGTCCGACAGGGTATAGTGGGTGGTTTGAACGATCGTGTGGTAGGGGGTATTTGAATTCATGGTTGTTCCCGCTGGCAGGCCTCGGAAGTCGCCTCGACGTTCGCGAATGTCCGTTCGGTGCCGTCATCGACGTGAAGGAGCGCTTCAAAATGAGGTGCTACGGCGGGGGTCTTGAAGAGTTGGGCTGTCCGAACCATGCGTTCTATCAGCCGCCGAACCGAGTCGACGCCTTCAAGGTCAGTCATCACGTCGCCAGCGCTCGTAGCATTAAGAAACGGCGGAAAACCGCTGCCGACGATGATCATCCTGTTAAGGAATAGGTTATTCAGCAACTGCGCGTAAGCCGCATTGTGACCGTATCGGCGGCCAACAACAATGGCTCCACCAACCTTGTTTGTAAGGGGTCGCTCAAATCGCAGGTAACAGACCCCAGCGCGCTCCAAGAAGCTCTGCAGCGGGTGGGCGAGTCCGAACGCGTGGACAGGAGAAGCGTAGAGGATCGCGTCTGCCGAGCACATCAGAGCGATAATGCCACTCATGCCGTCGTCCTGATCGCATGGCGTCACGCGTGTTGTGCAATTGCGGCAGGTTCCGCATGGCACCAGACAATAATCACTCAGATGAAGGATCGTAGTGGACGCGCCGCAGGCCCGCCCCACTTCGGCAACGTACTCTAGAATTCTGGCGGTGCTCCCGGATTTTCGCGACGATCCGGAGATCGCCAACAGTTCGACCGGTAATGGCGGGAGCTGTCCCATTGTGCTGTGAAGGTGGCCGGCTGCCGATACCAGCAACGCCGAAAGGACTATCGTACCATTTCGAGTACCGGCTGGAATGCTCTCTGCACATCGGGGGCGGATGTGAACGGGACTGCCAACCCAGCCGACGGATGTCAGAACCCTGCTGTCCACGGGAGATCACCGCCGCCGGGTGGCCGCAGAATCGCGAAAGGCACAATGCCCAGCTTTGCCGTGGGTGCCATGGGCATGTCGTGCCGTCGGTCTTCCTCCCGCATAGCCGATTCTTGGTCCAACAACGGATATGCGCAGATCGCCCCCCTTTTGCCGGTAAGCACGAGGCGCTACGTGGTATGGTCCTTGAGGTCCCGACCTGGTCCGGCAGGTCGATTGAGGGGAGCCTTGGTTCCAACGGCAGTTCTTTCGGCCGCCTTTGGATCGATTCGGTCCCAATCGGGCCCGCAAGGACGTTAGCGTCACCCAGCGGTCACGACTGTACCCGATGGGGTGGTTCAGATGGCGATGCGACAAAGGGCGAGACGTGGTGATACGATTCGACTTGGAGCAACGACATGCGGCGCGTTTTTCAGAACCAATGGACCGTCGGAATTGCCACGAACTTGATCGTCCTTGCCTTGACAGCGGCTGCGTCTAAGGGCTTCAGTATCGGATCGGTTCCGCTATACGTGCCGATCGCGGCCATCCTCGCCTCGCTCGGCGCGACGGCGTTGCTCCACGCCAGCCGTCGGGTCCGACTGTATTACACCAGAGAGGAAGCATATCGCGCAGCATGTGAAACCATCAAAGCCACGCAACCCACGAAGAATGAGAACGTGATCTGGATCGAGTCGATCAACAGTACAAGCGACCGAAGAAGACGAGAAGCGAGACGGCAAGATGTTGTTATTGGCGAATACGAGGCCGCCATCATGGCTAAGATCATGTCGTCGGAGTGGCGAGTTCAGAGGCTTTTTAATATCCCTTCAACAGAAATATTGCAGTGGGTGGTAGAAACATACGTAGATCCGTTTCCTACGGCCCGTTGCTACGAGGTGCGTGCCATTATTCCAGGATCAGCGTCAGCAACACTTGGCCCTCTTATTATCGGAGAGAAGGACGTGCTCGTCTCTGTGGCACAGGACGACACGGGGGCCAAAGCGTGCATTCACATGCACGACAGAACCATCGTGAGTCTGATGAAAGATCACTATAGGGCGCTTTGGGGCGCTGGGACGGTGGTCTTGAGGGACTCTGACGGGAAGAATGAAGCAGGTCTTGCAACGGCGCGGGATCGCCTGAATTCCACACATTGACTGGGGAGCCACCGTCCTGTCGTATCAACTCCCGCCGCCGATTTCGTTGACCGCAGCGTCTGCCCGGGCGCGCAGTCTCCCGAACATTTCAAAGATAGTTGCCGCCGCCGACCTCTCTGGGTTTGGGCCGGGCGTCGCCGGGAGTGCGCGTTCAACCTCCAGGTTCATCCTGCGGAGGCAGAATTCTCGAATTCTCGTGCTGACTCTCGGGTTTCTCCAGTTGACAGGTTGCGTTTGTTGACGGCCCCGTCCAAAGTGGCGGTGCATGCCAAAACGACTCTCAAACCCTGCTTCATCGAATCGGATACCACGATCAGCTCAGGCGGTCGCGGGATCGGCACTTGAGCCGCTGAAATACGCCGAGAGTTCTAGCGAGGACTTGCGGATCTGTTCTCGGCTAAGGTCGCCGTTGCGCCGCAACAATTCAAGCAAGTCCTCCTGGTTCGGATGGCCGAGCGTGAGCCGATACAGGAGAACCTGTTCCTGCAGCCATTGGAATCTGGCCTCCTGTTCACTCGTCGGCACCGTGAAAAGGATGTTTTCGGTTTTCGCGCCGGGGAGAATCCACCATGGCTTCAGGCCAGAGCGATCCGCCAAGTTCGATTCGGCGAGTCCGGCGAGATCCACCCAGGGGCTGGCATGGGGCGTGCCTCCGGCGAGCGCGGCAGCCCCCAGTTGTTGGGCGATGGCGGTCCGGATTGCCAACCCTGCGTATCGCTGGATGCGCCCCTGCCTCTGCTCATGGGAGACAGGATCGGATGCCAAGTCCCAGTGGACCAGCGTCTTGCACCAGCAATGAAAGTCCAGGCCCTCCTGGCCGATGGACGTTGTAGCGAGGACATGCGGCCAGAATGGTGAGTTGAACGCCTTTCTCAATTCGTCCGGCCGCAGCGGTTTTTCCTCAGCCTCTCCCGGTCTCTGCGACGAGACTCTGGCTTCAGTAAACGGCAAGGCGGCGTGACAGCGAATCGTGAACCGCTTGTCCGCTGAGTTGAGCGAGTGCACGTAGAACACGCTGCTGCGCAGCCGTAACACATCCCTCAACTCCTCCGCGAGCTGGGATCCTTCCAGACCGTTTAGCGTCGAATTCAGCCATAGCTGTTCGTCGAGTACAGATTCGAGATTGCCCTCAACAATCGCCTTTTGGATGCTCTCTGGAAAGTGCCGCTCACCGCCCCCGAGGGATTTAACAAACCACGGCTGATCGAAATAACTTCGCAATCCTAGCCAGGAAGCCTCGAGCGTGTCCTTGAAACCGGTCTCAGATACCGCCTCTGGCCAATGGCGCCGCAACGCACGGCCCAAGACAACCCCAGGAGCGGACAAGGCATGGTGGGCGAGCCTATCGAGTTCAACCGGGCTGATCTCCGCAATCGGGTCTGCGCCGGCCTCTTCGTTCCACTTCTCGATGAGCGCTGATAACGCGGCTTCAGTGTCGTCGGATTTCGCTTGGCGGTACCCAAGATCTCGCCAGGACCGAAACACGAACCGCCGCCAGTAGCCCAAGCGCGATTCTATCCTGGCAATCAGCCGCCAAATGGGCCGCCTCGTCTCACCCCCGATTCGGATGCCACCGACAACGAGAGATGCCCGGATTTGCCGGGTCAGTTCCTTGCGGATGATGCCTTCGGTGTGGCCCTTTTGCCTGGCCGAAAGCGGTTCGGTAATCTCAGCGAGCCAGGGGGATGGGTGGAAGAGCGCAACCAATGCTTCGCGTTTCGGCCGCGCCTGCAACACACTCCTTTTGGTCGCTGCCTCATAATCCCCCTTGGATTGCCGCATAAAGTGGCACTCAAGACTGTAGCTTAGAAAAGCCGCGATCGCCTGGGGAACTGCACGGAAGTGGCTGAAGACCAACACCTTGCCGTCTGCATCAAGGTCTCCGGCCTGGCCCTTCCAATGTCCCCCCAACGGCCACCACGGCAACGACGGTGCAATCCAAGGCAACACGAGCTTCTCTGCCGGAGCCAAGCTCTCGATCGCTCGTAAGCGCGGGTGGGGCCATTCCGGCGGACGATGAAATGAGTTCCGCTGCTCCTCGGTGATCTCAGGCGCATCGGCCTTCGGTACGGGCAGTCGGCGTTTCCACGCCAAATACCCTGGTCCCATGGTCTGCGCCGGCAACGGCACGGAACTCCAAAACGGCACAGCCCAAGACCTGTCTTCCTCCCGGAAAGTCGAAGCGAGGTGCTTGTAAACCCGGACGTCCTTCGCGTGTAGGTCGCCCGTTTTCGTTTTCACAGTGGTGCCGTCTTCGCCGTCGGGATGCGCCAGGCGCTCGGTCCGAGCCATCACGGGACGAAGGAGCTTTTCGATTTGAGACTTCGCGCCTAGGAATTCCGCGGAATCCAAACGCCCGAGCCGCAGCTCGTTTTCCATCGTCTCAAATGCTTTCTCGATGTCCCGCCGTTTCGTGCTGGCTTTTACACGACCCCCGTAAAGAAACTGGATGAGGTCTAGGAGCTCCTGCCGGTGCGTGCTACCATCGGCCTCCTCCCACCGCCTGACGTACGGCTTATACGGGGTCGCCGACAGAAGAAGCAGTCCTGGTGCATCCTCCATCTCCTCGCCCCGGAGCAGTCGTAGGACCCTCGAAGGCGGCAAGTCGTCGTACTCCTGAATGAGATCGCGAAACCTCTGGAACTCATCAAAGATCACGAGATCCGGACTGATTCTATTCAGGTTCGCCGCGGCGAGCGCGCTCCGCAGTCTTCCGATGAGTTCCAGACGGGAATCCCTAGCCTGGGCGAGAGCGGGCAAGATCCACTGCCCGTCTTTCAGGCCGAACTCCTCCCGCAGTGATCCATAAAACTCCCGCCGCAACGCTGCATTGCTTCGGACCACACGCTTGTAGAACCGAACGTAGTAAGTCCAGACCGGATCCGGCCAGGGTATCCATTCCTTTTGCCGGAAGTCCTCCTGCCGAAACGTTCTCAGAAGCTTCGGAAATCGGTATTTCAGTAAGGCAAATATGAGCGCGCGTTCCGTCTGCTGCCCGCGCCGGCTGCGGCCCTCGCGTACCGGAATGGAGGTGTCGGGTGTGAGTGTGTACAAGTGCAGGCGGGGGTGGGACGGCGGCTCTTTCGTGCTGACGAGAGTCAATCTGTCAACGGGGCACAGTGCCGATTGCCTTTCCGCGGGTGGGAGGCTTTCGAGCAGCTTGCGCCGATTCTGAGCCGCGATTGCCAGGCTGCTGCAGACGTAAAAGACGATCAACGGGCCACCTGAGCCGCGCTGTTTCTCCTTTATCATCTCGTCGATGATGCGTTGGGCGACAACTGTCTTCCCAAGCCCGACTTCGTCCGCAACGAGAAACCTACACGTGCCGTTCCGCGACTGAAGTGCCTTGAGGGCGCTATTAGCCGTCGCTATCTGAAATTGCTTCGCCTGCGTCATCCTTGTTCGTCACCGTTCGAGCGCCGGGCACCCAAAAGCTCCCGCCTGATTATCGGCCACACCTTGCTGATCGCATCCAGAGCTTGCTTCTCTTCATCCGAGCGGGGTTCGTCCTCCGGCTTCTTCATCGTCCCCAGGTAGCGTGTGAGAATGACGTCTACCCGCTTAAGCTGTTCGGGGTCTCGCAGCCAGGCTTTGAGCGCCTGCTCCAACGACGGCGCCCAGAGCTCCAGATCTCCGTTCTTCGCCGGAGGCTTTTTGGGGCCAGGCGGGCTATCCCAGTCTCCGCCGCCATCGCCCCCTGTCGAATCATCGAGCATGCTACGAATCCAAGACAGGAAGGTGCGTACATCGAGGAACCTGGCCATTACTGCGCGGTCCCGATCATTTGCCTGAAATCCGCTGATCGAAGCCACCTGCACCCAGCGACAATCCTTTTCGCCCAGGCGCAACGATATGATCACGAGCTCGGTCGCGTTTCCGGCAGCGGGAGACATCCGCACGCGGGTGACACCGTGGGGCCAGTCGTGCAGTTCCTCATTCAGGCGGCCGACTCTCACGTCGAGCGCCGGATCGAGGTCGTGAGGATCAAAGTCGCCGGACAGCCAGTCCTCGCCACTATCCCGCTCTTGCCGGAGATTCCAGGAAGCCGTCAGGGCCGTCCGAATCTCGTCCAGGCGCTTCTGCTCCGGATCATCAAATTCAAGGGACTCCAATTGGCCCTGGTAAACTTCGCAAGTCTGCCCGGCCAAGAAGCTTTCGATCCCCGCGCAATATTCGGGGTCGGTGGCAACGGACAGGATTATTTCGGCATTTGGCCCCAGCCAGCCCCGTTGAGTGAGATTGGCGCTGCCCAGCCAGAGAGCTCTGCCTCGACTGTGCTCGGCATAGATCAGCTTCGCGTGGATGCCGCGCGCCTCAGGTTCCTCATCCGAAACGCCGGGAGCATCAGCGTCGGCCTCTGCTTCTTCCTCATCGGGAACATTCAGGTACCGTAAGCCGTTCGAAAAACCGGCCAGAGGTCGATGGGCCTTCATGGAGAGCTTCTTCAATTCCGGCAGCGTAGAGACGAGGATCCTCTCCGTGCCGTCTTTCCCCCACGCACCCAATTTCGCGACGACTGAGCCATCAAGATAGGGCGCCATCACGATCAACTTCTTGATCCCCGTCGGCGCAGCCGGGAACTCACGCCGTTCACCCGTATCCCACAGTCGGAAGTCATCTATCCGCATACCGCGGGGGAACCGCCATTGAAGGCCCTCAAGTTCGCGTCGTACACGTTGCGCGTCCAACAACTCCAAACCGGCCCGGGCGGCCAGCAGTTCACCCATTTTTCCTATGCCTGGTACCGTCTGCCCGCCGGATTCAGTGCTGACGGCAACAACCCCAAGCTCCCAGGCCATCGATTTGGTCAGATTACGGCTCCCGGCCCAGATGCGCCATGTAATCGCTCCCTCTTCGGCGCGATATCGAACGAGCGCGATCTTCGGGTGCCAAGCCATTTCGCGTTCGTCTGCGGGGACCTCGCGGACGAAGCGGTCCATCAGGTTAAGAACCAAAGTGCTCCGTGGAGGCGCTAATAATCGCCCCCGCTGGCAGAGCACTCTGAATTTCCCCTTGAGCCGCTCAAATGCGTTCGCGAAATCGACTTTGCTACCGCTACCCCGGTCGTCATCCAGTCCGGCGAGCGAGAGTAGCATGGCGGCCACGACGACGAGATCGGCTGAGTACGTCGCGAGGACCGCGCCTTCGACGGACTCTCCCGGCTCAGGACGGAGCACTCGCAAAAACGGGACTGTTCCCCAGTTCTTATCCTCGCCCATTGCTATCCAGATCCGTCAGCATCCGCTTGACGATGCCCCATCGATAGTGGAGCGGTTGCGCCAGGGGATGACCTTCGTTTTCCCATTCTGCCCGCCGTTGCCTCCCGATGGGGGTAGGCGCCAGACGCGCACGATTGCCCTTTCGCTTCCTTTCGGCAGCCGAATAGAAGGGCAGAAGAACCATCGGATCGCGTGCATCTTCCAACCAGCGCTGAGTCTCTTTTAGGACTGCGGTGAAAAAACCCGGCAATCCCGGGGCGTCCTTACCGAGGCAAGACATGTCCAATTCGAGGGCTCTTTGTCGATGCTCATCGATCACGGACTGCAAATTGTTGCGATGGCAAGAAGACGTGTTCAGGCCGTCGCGGCGATCGCGCATTTCCTCTACCAGATATGCGTAGACGCCGCGGCCCACCGCAGCCAGCGACGCGGTGCGACGCGCACGCTCAAGGGCGACGCGGTCTTGCTGATCGGCGACGGCCAAGACTTGTTTATTCCACGGGAACGTGGCCGAAACTTTCTCCGGATCCGTAGCCAGGCGAGCCAGTAGAGATGGTTCGCCATCTGCTCTCCGGGTAGTCAGTAATTGCCGTCGAAGAAAGGCCTTTTCACACTCACGCAACTGAAACGTAATTGGGTCCGAGGGAGTACTCCAAGCCTCCGGGGGCGTCGGCAAGTTGGCGAATACAATGTGGGCCTCATCGAAAGGTACACCGTCATCGTCGCGAAGGCGCGGCCCGTGCGTCTCCGTCGCCAGGATACGATGCGCGGCACTGCGCGAAGGCAAGCTGCCATCGTGAAGCGGCCGAAGGAGTCCCCATGCCGCGAGAGCCGACCAGTAAACTAGGGTCGCCGGCTGAGAACTCGGCCGCCTCTGGCCGTACACCCTCTTGCCAATGACCCCGTCCGTCTCTTTGGAGTTGAGTAGGCGGCCAGTCAGCCGGACCTCCTCGTCGAGGATCAGCTTCTCTATGGAATTGCGATTCCGCTTTTGCCGATCAAAGCCGGCAACTCGCAAGTAAATCCACGGAACGAACAGCGCGTATCGAAGACGAGTCTGTTGCACCGAGGTGCCGGGGAAGAAACGATCCGCATAGGCTTGATGTAGGTATAGAAATCCGATCTCGTCTCGAACACCCTGAATCTCCTCTCGTAAGCGAGCCTCCGCGCGTCGAATCGCCTCGGGCGAAAGCAGCGTCCATCCAAATGCCGGTTCCATGCGCCTTTCGAAAGTCCTTGGCTAAACTAAACCCGCGCTCGGGCTGCCTGGTACTCCTCGTACATCTCGGCAAGGAAGAGGTTGGCCTTCTCGGCCGCCTTCGCGAAGTCAGGGTCGCGCAGCATCTCGACCGTGATGTCCTTGTAGATCAGGCGGATCTCGATCTTGCCGAGGTAGGAGTCGGCGTTGCGGTACGCCGCTTTCAGCTCCTGCTCCAGCCGACGCCGGATCAGGTCCTCGGAAGGGTTGTTGCCGAGCGTCGCCCTCCAGCGCGGCGGCTGCTTGAGCTTGACGGCCGGCAGCAGTCTTGCGATCACCTCAGCGCAGTTCCTGTTGATCGCCGCATTCAGCTTCTCTTTGGCGGCCTCCTGGAATTTCTTCACTTCCTCCCGCAATTCATCAACAGCCTTGTCGAAGTCCGTACGATTGCTCTGCTGGATGATCTTGCCGTAGTTGGCGATCGGCACCAGGAAATCTTTGTCTATCTTGTCCCGCCGCGCGAGTAGCGCCTCACCGGAGATCTCGTCGCCTTTCGCAACCAACTGGAAACTGGCACGCAGCAACTCCTCGGCGCCGGCGTCAGATGCTAGTCCCAGTAGGTCCGGCGGCACCGGGACGCGCTTTCGGGACAGCGCCGCCTGCTGCAAGCTGAATTCGGCAAACTGAAACTTCGTGGAAAGGACCCGGACCTGCCGTGCCAGGTCGAACGGCTGGGCGGGACTCTTCTTCAAGTCCGCCGTTACGTTCTGCACCACCGTCTCCGTTAGTGGCCGCGGAGCCAACCCCTTAGGAGCCAGGATCTGCTCGTGGAGGCGCTCGCCCTGGCTAGGCGAGAGCACGATCTCGGCGACGGCTGGCTTCGATTCCTCTACTAACCGAGGCGTCGGCGCGAAGATGATCCGTTCCCCGTCGATCTCCAGTACGCAGAGCCGCACGCCGGTTTGACGGTGGATCTGGACGTTCATGCGCGATGCTGCATCCGTCAGCAATCTGAGCGACTCACCGTCACAGAATCCGAGGCGGCACAGGTCCGCATCAGCGTCCAGCACAACCTCAACAGCGGAGAGGCCTAGCGCGGACCAGCGTTCCGCAAGAACCTTGGCGGCCGCAACTGTCAATCCGGGCCCGACAAACCGGATGCACTCTTGGGCTCGCCGGAGCAAGTCGACGACGTGTTCGTCGGGGAGATAGCCGAGGTGGATCGTCGGCGGAAGTAAAGCGTTGTCGCTGTTCATAGTCGTCACGCTAATATGGCCCGGAATCCAAAGTGCCCGCGTGCAATGAGTTCCTCCGCCAACCGCCGCGCACTGAGGGCCGCGTCCGGATTATTGCTTCTTAGGGCCGTGCGCAACAGCTCCATGGCGTCGTTTTCGACTCCCAACAGTAGCCAGCGCTCGCGGTCTCCCTCGATCATGAGCCGCAGACAGTTGACACTCTCGACGGGATACTGGGCACACCTGGCGGCGAGCAACTTGACGATGTCCATCTCGCCCTCAGCCTTGCGCGTGAGCCGGAGGACGGCGAGAAGCGTTTCAAGTGACCATCGTTCGTCGAACTTCTCGGAGACTAACCACCACCCGAAGTTGGCCAACTCGCTCACAAAATTCGCGGCACTCGCAGCCTGTCGGGCCACCGCAAGCCGCCTTTCGATCAATTTCTTCAGTCGTTCATAGACTTGCGGCGGTGCGGCTTCCTCCCAGTGGGACACGCTTGTGCCGATAAACCACATGGCATGCCCGCGCAACTTGTCCGGAGCGGTCGCATAGAACGCGTCAAGCAGGCCATCAGCAGATCCGAACTCCAAGGTCCCCAGCCAGTAGTAGACAATCAGGTGCTCCGCCAAACGATCCTCAGGCGTCGCTGGGTGTCGCATCATCGCGCCAGGCTGCCCGATCTGAGCGACTGCACGCCGGTAGGCCGGAACCAACTCCGGCAGAAGAGTAGGGTGGGGCCGATTGAAGCTGATGAAGCTCTCCCATGCAGCCGTGAACCGAGCGCGATCCTCAGTCCCCTCCGGCAGAATTCGCCTGATGCTGCTGCGGAACCATTCCCAATCCAGACCAGCCAGTGATGTCAGGTTGCGCCCGTACACCGAGCGAAGTGTAAGGGTCGGCTCCCGGTCAACGTCTAGATGTGCGTTGAGTACCTCCCGCACCTCGGGCATCGACTCGAACGTCATCGGCGACTGCCCCTCAGCCTTGCGTGGTGCGTCAGTGTGGCGGCGCAGCCACCAGGCGTACTCGACGACGGCGTCTAGCGCCCGCCCTCTTGTGGAATTGATAGAAAGGAACGAAGGGTCGAACTTATCGGCCCCTTCATCTTCCAGACCGGGATTGGGATCCTCCGTCAGCAGCTGGAGAACCAGCCAAACCAGAGCTCGATGCAGCAAGGGAAGCCGTTCAGAAGTCTCCGTTTCGGAATCAGATTTTTCAAACCCTGCGGAGAGAAGGTCGACGATCGCAGTTCGAGTCCAGCCCCAATCAGGATCGGCGTCCATGAGGCCACCTTTACGGCCTGGCATCTCGCGTCCCTGATCGACAACCCATTTTGACAATTTCAGAACCGGTTCCCAGTCCCATGCCTCGCCGCGTTTGAGTGCTGCCGTGAGACCCGCAAGCAGACACCGAATATAGGTAGGATCCAGTCCCTGCATCTGTTCAGCTGCGGCCGCGAACTCGGCAGGCCGCTGCGAAACAGCACCAGTCAGCGCACCTCCTAATCCCTCCGCCGTAGGCCCGAAGATGTCGTGCCCGGGTTCCCAGGTTCTAAGGAAGTCGAAGACCTCCTCGACCGACATCACTGTCAAGTCTTCCGCAGAACGCGGGGATTGAGCGCTGATCGCCCCGAACTTTGGGTAGGACACGCGCTCAGGAGGATTCGGGGCTCCAAGCCGCGTCTTGAGGTCTTCGTAGGTGCGCTCGTACGGTTCCGGAAGCTGGCCCTCAAGGATGGAAAACTGGTCGAGACGCGTCCGATCGATGAAGTCGCGGACCCTCTCATCCGTGGCCGCGTCACCCAGCCACGCTCGCACCGATTCTTTGGACGGCCCGACCTCAATCCAAGACAGGACCCGTTGTTGCGTGTCCGTGGTTAGCCGCGAGAACGACGCCTTTAGGAGTAAAACTGCTTCATGGCGGCGGCTTCCGCGGATTACTCCCGGATCCTGGAAGATTTGCTCCGCGACTGCGTACCCTTCGTCCGGGAAAACGCGAGAGAGGTGCATCGCCAGCCACCGGAACGTAACCCACCTGTGCTCCTCGAAGATTGCAATTACGGAACCGAACTGTGCCGGCTCGGCGTTGACCAGTTGCTCGGCAGCGTCTCGTGCGGCGCACAGCAGCAAACTCGGAATGTCGTCGTGGTCCTTTCCATGCTCGATGGCCGGATGCCTGATATAAAGGTAGTCTTCATCTCCTTCCCGCTCTCGCTTCTGAGAAAACTGAATTGCCTGATCCAGAAGGGCACAAACCAGCCGGACCGCCTCGATACCAGAGCACTTCACAAGCTCAGGGGCGGCTTTGTCGACGATGCGGTTGTAATACCAGTTGCGGAAGTGAGCCCGTGGTTCCGGCGATAATAGCGACTCTTCACCGGCAGCTTCCGTGAAACGCGGATCGGGCGCGAGTGCAAGTGCCGCAGCGGCCAGTTGAAGCGCGGCCTGTCCCTCGTTACCTCTCGCGAGGTGAACGATCAGGTCTCCGACTTTCTCCGCCAGGAGGAGCATCACCGAATTGGGAATCGCGGCGCATATCTGGGGGACCAGTTTGGCGGACTGATGCGGTGGCACCGCGAGGGCAACGTCCGCGAGGTCGTCGTGGACTCGGCTGTTATCTGTGACGGGGATTGCCAATGCAATCCGAACGACTGTCTCCTGCGCTTCGGGGATACGGGCCATCCGGACAAGGTACCGGGATTCGGGCCAAATAGAAAAGCTGATGTACTGGCCATCCCGGACCGGTGCCGGCGGGTTCTTAAAGAAGCCCCTCTCGGTTAGAGGCTCGAGCCAGGCCGGCGAGTTTAAACTCTCAAAGAAGTACTGATACTGGGCGTACCCCTTCTCGATCTCAATCAGCGCCTTAGCGACGGTCTCGGGTCTAAGCATTTCCGTTCTCCTCCGCCAACAGCGCATCAATAGCAGAAAAATCCTCTGAAGGCCGGCGATATAGGCTGCCTAACAGGACTTCCTCCAGATCGTATACAGCGAGCGTGAATTCCCGGCCGTCCACGCCACCTCCGTGCGCGATGGCCACGAAATAGTCGTTTAGCTGCAGCCATCGATCTGCGCGTCTTTTCTGTAAAGTTGGTGGCAGGCTTGCGCCATACGGATCGGTGCTCCGAAAGAGCTCTCCCGCCACTTCCCGCCGCTTTGGCCGGCTCTCAGCCCACCACTTGAAGAACGTTTCCAACGCCACCAAGAGCTTCTGGATGGGGCCGTCGATCTCGCCGCCCCATGAGTTGCCTTGTCGGCAGTTGCTCTGCTCCGTTGCGCTCCAGAGTGGCTCAAGGGCGTTGACGCGGTCACCCAGCCTACCGGCGGCGGCAAGGATAGGTAAATCCAGGAATTTCGGTAACCGGCCCATCATCTCTCTCAGAGAATGAGCACCGAGCGCGTGATGCTGCGGGTTGGATTCGTCACCGAGGATCCGGAGGGCTCCCTCGTACAGATCGCTTAACTCGGTACTCACCGTTTTTAGTGACCGATGAACGAGCAATTGCCGGTCTGTCAATCGAAAGGCTCGCGCGTCTGCGAGGTGCCCGAGTATTTGATCGAGTTTGGAGTCGCTCTCATCCAGCTTGTGGTCCACGGAAGCCAGTCGAGCACCGACGACGCCAAGACCGTCCGGACTTTTGCAGAGCTCGACGTAGACTTCACTATAGAAATGCGATAGCAGTTCTCGGGCCGCATACGTCGTTCCGGCACCTAGCCCGAACCCGCTCTGACGAATGAACTGTTCGACGTGTTCGTCTTCAGATCGGGGGCTTCCCCCCGCCTTTATCTCATTCAACTGGCCTGAAAACTCGTCACTGCTGACCCACTGCTCCAAAGTCTCCCTCAACCGGCCAAACCTCGAATCGAAGCGGTCGCAGATAGAATCGATAGCCTTCTTGGATTGGCCCCTTCGAAATCAAGTCCTGGACCTTCGCCTTCGCTTTCTCCTTCAGAAAGTCGGTGGCGATCGAGCCGAGCCCGCCGAGAATGGTGAGGGGCTCTGGCATTAACGGACCTCGCTTTGACAGGCGTGGGCAAGGCGCGGGTCGGCAGGCGGCGGGTTGAGGCGGGTCCTATTCAGCTGATTGCGCATTCATTGCCCCAAGTCACAGCGAAGTAGGCGGTCGTTGAGCGAAGACCCCGAAAGCTTCTGGACGAGACAATCGGAAGTCCGAATTTCCGGAGGCGGATCTGAAGTCGTCGTAACAATGTATTGAAATGGCGGCTTCGCAGAGAGGAATTCAAGGGAGGCGGCGAACCTAAAGAGGCGGTGATAAATTGACTCGCCGAGGTCCGCCTCCCTGGGACTATCGTGAACAAGAAATGCCGGAACTCCGGCCCGCCCCTCGACGCTCATGAGCATCGCGGAGATGTCGAAAACGAGCGTCTTCAGCGACTCCATGGCTTGGCCGCCAACCTGGACTCGTGCCTGCAATCCCTGGCCGGTGAGATCAATCGACGACTCTACATCGCTGCCGAGGAGGGCGCGGCTGACGAAGACGTACAGATCGTTGAACCTGCGCATAACGTCGGCATGCCGGTCGCGAAGAGTGGACTGCTGATCCCGAAGTTCCTTTTCGCGATCATCTAGGGCGAGGATGGCCCCTTCGGCCTTCGACAACTTGTCTTGAAGGTCGGCGAATTCGCCTACATCATCCTGGAACCTCCGCGCGTCGGATGATTGGCGCCGACAGGCATCGCGGTGTTGCTCTGCCAGGTTCTCCAGATCTGCGACCTGCGCGTCGAGCACTTCTTTCCTCGCGCGAAGCGTGGAAAGACGGACCCTCGCGTTTTTCGCCTCGGTCGAGTAGTGATCGAGGGCGGTCTTGCAACCGTCGATGCGGGATGCGAGCTCCGCCTTTTCATCGGCCACGCTTTGGGAATCGCGCCGTTTTGTTGACAGTGCGCATCCCTCAGCAAGGGCCAAATCGATCGGCACGAAGCAGACTGGGCAGATGTCGCCATGCGTTTCTCGGAGCTCCTTCACCTTCAAATCCGTCCGCTCGCCTTGCAGACCTTGCATCTGCTGCTTAGTGAGTTCCACCTTTGCGTCCAATTTCTTAGCCTGCTCGTCGAGAACGGCGCTTTCCTGAAGCACCCTATCCCGCTCGGTCCGGACTTCGCGGATTTTCGCGGCAAACGGCCGGGACGACTCCTTCTCCAGGCACTCCCGGAACTGCGCCTCGGCAAGCGACTGAAGGGCGGCCAAGTCGAGCGGTCCACCGACCGCGCCATCCTGAGCCATCTGGACGCGACGCAGCAACTCGGCACGCAGTTCCTCGATCCGCCGCCGTAAGTAGGCGAGATCACGGTCTGCGTTCTGCCGCTTTGACGGAATGCGCTGGCGGTCGTTCTTTATGCGAATCTCGTCGTCGTCCAAGATGCCCAATAAGGCACGTACGCCAGCCAGGAGTTGATCCTTGGAGAGAGACGAAACCGGCGATCCGGACTCCGATCTCGTATGCCGCCAATCGAGGATGTGGTCAAAGCGATTCTCCTGGTCCCTCGCCAGCCACGCGAGAGCGAAGAGCCACGCGGAGTCTTCGCGAAGTTCCGGAACAATGCCGTCCAGTGTGGGCGGGCAAACCACGCTGCTGAGGGCCTCGAGTAAAGGCCCGATCCCCGTCGCAGCTTCCTTTGATTCCGCCAAATCTTCCAGGCGGCCCTCTCGCCGGACAATGTGACGGCGCGTCTGCCCGATGGGGCGGACCACTGCCCAGGCTGTTCCGCCGATAAGGATCTCCGCACCGACTAACCCGTTTGGAAACTTCGCGGCGATCGTCCTTCGCTGGTCCTCGCTCGCAAACGTGGCTTCTCCCAGGCAGTATCGCAACAGGCGGCAAAAAAGCGTCTTGCCGGCGCCATGGCCGCTGTCGGCATTCTGTCCGACGTTGGCGGCGCCAGATCCAGGGTCGGGTGACCAGATCACATTCAGTCCCCGCCGAAAGGAAATATCTCGGATCGGTTCACCTGGCTGAGCCCACAGCACAACTCGTCGAACCCATAGACGGGGTTCGTGTCGAGAGTCATGAACTGAGATCGTCAGTTCGGGCTTAAGAAACAGCTCTTCTTGCCGTGCCATCTTCGACGCTCCGCAGGAACTCGGCGAGCCGAAGTTCCGTCTCTTGTTCATCGGCGAGCTGCAAGGCCACCTGAACGGCCATGTCTGCCCTTCCGGCAAGCCATTCCTCGTCCGCGGGCGCAGGCGCTTTGGACGTCACCGACCACAGGCCCGAGGATTCCACCAGTGCTCCTATGGACTTGAGGTAGATAATCGCATCGCCCCAGAGTTGATCCGTAGCGCCTCGCCTGAACCGCGAGATATCAATGACGTTCTTCTGGATAGGCTGTGCTCCGGGGCCGATGACGCGAACCCAGTCCCTCAATCGGGCCTTATCGAGAAACGCCAATGCCATGGCCGGATTACGCATGAAGTGGACCGCCATCCAGACGCGGTGGGGATCGATGGGTCCGCCGAAACGATGGAGAACTTCGGCTATAGCAAGCAGGACGAAGTTGCTGGGTTGAATTCCCGGCGGGGTGGCCCAGGCACCGCTCGCCACGAGATCCAAACTCGGCACCCCGATCGGTTCTGCGACAGGCGCGGGCACACCACTGGTTTTCACGGCTGCTCCAGTCGGCAGCAATGCAATCGGGTCGCGCGGCGGCAGAGAGCGCTCCAGAACGTCGACCTCTTCGGGCGTGAGATTGAACGCCTGCTGGACCAATGAATTTAGGCGTAACTCGATCTCGGATTCCTCGGCAACACTTGTCACCGAGGATTGCGACAGATCGAGCAAGCGCTTGGTGAGGGACTCAATCTCGGCGCGAAGTGACACCTTTGCGTCGGGTATCGGCAGCGCCAAGAGGAATTGGACATCGACGCTAACCCCATCGTCCTTCATGTGCTGGAAGGTCCGGTTGATGACCCACCAGGCCACTCGCGAGTTTAGAATCGCAAGCAAATACAAGTCTTCAGATGGGACGAACAGAACCTTGTTGTTTACGTAGTGGCCTTCCCTGTCGAGAGCGAACTGAGAAAAGTATGCGATGCACTGAACAACGATCTTCGGACCGTCAAAGGCCTCGTAGTAATCACACTGCCGGAGCTCCCACCAGAACCTGCCTTTGTCGGCTCGCTTGCGAAGCGGTTCCTCAAAGGCTTTCAGATGCCGGTGGACCGACGGATAACACGTAGCAAACGTCTCCTCGCCTGCCGACTCATTCGCTGAATCTGACCAAGGCCAAACACGGTTCTGGCTGGATGGGATCACGATGTGCCACTGGTCACCCCATTCGCTGGTCCAGCGCTTGATATCCCGTCCCCGTAAGAACTTCTTCAGCAGAGGCGTGCAATTGGGATCTTCTTCAACCAACCGATCTCTGGCCGCAGTGTCAAGGTAGAACGCTGTATTCAGCCCGGTCAACAGCCCGCGGATCGGCCGGCGGCCTGCGTACTCGACAAGGGGCCGTCCGGTAGCCATCAACCGATCCAGCAGGCGGCTTATTGCCGTGCCTTCGAGTTGCCATCGGTCGCTTCGCAAATCCCTGTGGTAGACCAGGATGGATTTGGTCCGAATCAGTTCCGGCAAGCCAACTTTCTCACGCTCCGAATCATGAGCTTCAACGAAACTAAGAGTCGTGTCGTCGGGTACGCGCGTTGGCACAGGCTCAAACACAACTGCCGCTGGGAAAGTATCCGCGGCCGGGAACAAGTTTCTGGAGTGCCCAAAATCCACGAGCAGAAAAAGCCGAGAGCGGTCTCGAAGTAATTCCCGCAGCCCTTCAGCGTAGGTCGCGCGGAACCATTTATTCGGCGTCAGCATTCCCACCCGACCTCGTGCGGCTGCCACTGTCAATGAGCGCTCCAGGAATAGAACGGAGGAATCCGCGGTGCTCCGGAAAGACTCGAAGGTAGCAAAGAACTTCTTGTCGGCCTTGAGCGTCTCTTGCCGCACCCAAGGCGGGTTACCCAGGACTACGGTGAAACCGCCATTCCACCCAGTCGCGGTATTCAAAGCTGCTTCACCGGGCCGGGGCAACGAGAATACGTCTGGAAACGCCAGATGCCAGTGGAAGAAGCGGTATGCGCTGGCCAGTCGCTCCACCTCCGTCTGCAGCCATGGATCGACTGCATGCGGGTTCCGCTCGATGCGGCGGAACACTTCTTCCGTGATGGCGTACGTAGTGTTGCCACTCTTCCGCCAGGCAAAGGCCGCGCACCAAGTATCAGCCCAGAATTTCCCGAACAGATACCCGCTTGACCGGACTGCTTCCTCGTAAATCCTCTCCTTCTGGCGCACGCCTTCGATGGTGTCGTCAGACAGGTTGTCCAAACTGAGAAGGCCGGCTGCGAAGTTGCCCAACTGGTCCCACGGCTGAAGATTCTCGTCGAACAAACTCTGGCGCCCAAACCGCTCCTGTTGGTTGAGTTTCTTGTACCGCTGGCAGACCTTCTTGTCGTCGCCTTCAGCCGGGTCGAAAGCCTCGTCGGGGATACCAGCGCTCAGGAGTGCCGGCGTCGCGCCGATGAGGCTGTTGCCACATTGGATTCGGTGATCCAGGAACGAAAGCGGCTTGCCGGGATCGAGAGCCTCCAGCCACAGATTGACCTTGCACAGTTCGACCGCCATCGGGTTCACATCAACCCCATAGATGCAGTGCCCGATCACGTCCCGGAGCGCCTTGCGTAACGCGTCCGGGGAGGGTTCCTCGTCACCGGTCCTGGCGGTGGCCAAACGTTTCGCAATGCGATGAGCGGCGGCGATCAGGAAATGGCCGCTACCGCAGGCTGGGTCCACGACCTTCAGCTTCAAAATCGCGGCTTCGGAATCCGGTGCTTTCCACACTTCGTCAAGGATGGATTCCAGTGCGGCATCGAGCAAGCAATCGATCAGACTAGTGGGCGTGTAGTAGCTACCGGATGTCTTCCGCTCATGGCCGCTGGCAGTGGTCAGACGGAACAATGGCGCGTCCACGTTCAATTCGGGTCGCAGTTCCAATAGAGACTCGTAGACGCTCCCAAGTTCCTCGGCCCCCAAATTCTTGTAATCAACGCTCCTCAGGGCGCCGTCGGCTACGGTTACAGCCAGGGCGCGTACGGCATCGAGCAGGTCGTGATTGGCAATATCGCAGCGCTCAATATCGGGCATGGCCGTTGGCGAAAACAGGAAACTGCCGAGCGCGGGTAATGCCAAGCCCGGGCAGCCCGCGTCGGAACCCAACTTCTGCATCACGAGCCGCAGGGTGACGTACAGATCTCCGTGCCGCGTTCCACTCCGGCGCTCAGCCAGACGTCGTAGCCTGGCGGTGGAATAGTGACGGAGATAGCGCAGACGCGCGGCTTCCCTTTCCTCTCCCGGAAGAAGCAGCAGGGCCCGTTCCTCGGCGACGAACAGGAACAGCAGGCGGTAGACCAGCCGGAGGACCTGCCGGTAATAATCCTGTGCGTCGAGATCACCTGAGCGTAGCCTCGCCCGAAGCGCACCATTTGCCGGATACGCCAGAAATCCCCGGCCAAGGCAGGTGATCGCCTCTTCGACGCCCGTTCGAAGTTGCTCGAGCGCCCGAACCCCTCGCTCACGGGAAGACTGCGACCATTTCTCCAACCAGCAATCGGAAGCTAATTCCGCCTCGACCCGCGACTGGTGACACAACAACCATAGGAGGACGAAGTCGGAATAGCACTCACCTAGCATCATCGCTTCCAGGTCGAATTCAACGTAACTCTGACGCGTGAGGCTGACGTTATCGCGAAGGATCCGGAGCTTCAGCCCGTTTGAGACGATGCCCCAAAGATGATCCTTCGATCGGTTCAGGAATTCCTGCAACAGGCTGTGCGGACTGCTGCGGGAGGCGCCGGCGACGCGTTGTGACGGTCTGTCGAGGTCAACCCGCAAGCCCAACAAGTGAATGGGAGTATGGTGCCAGCCGTGAGAGATGGCATAGGATTTGCCGTCGATTTCGGCGGCCTTGACCGTGAGCAGCCGGCCATAACCCAACTCTTGGAAAACCGGCAACAGCCATTTCTCGCGCGTAAGCGTGGTGCCGGCGTCATTGGATGGCAGTCTCTCACTGGCAGTGCGAAAACCGGACCATGCTGCGAGTAGACGGTTCCATGCGCGGTTGGTGGTCTCGGTAATCTTCTCACCGGCCGGCAAATGATATGCCTCCGGCGTAAGACCACCAAGATCCGGATCGCCAGCGGCGATTCGTTCCAGAAGGTCCGATGGCAGTATGGCGCCTTCCGTGCGAACGGTGAGGAAGAGGTCTCGCGAGCGGGTCTGCATCGGATCAGCTTCCTTGAACGGCGGGCAGGAAGACATAGACGCCGAGCACGTCCGGTGGAAGCTGCGGTTCCACCCGATACCGGACGCCCTGCAATCGCGCCGCGATTCGGACACGCGAATGTGCTGCCAGGAGTTCCTCGCCACGCTCGACGGCGAATCGGTTAAGATGAGGTTCGATGGCCGGGAAATCCTGAATTACCCTGGCAACGAAGGCCGCTGCCTGGTCCGGGTTGATGTTTGCTCCGGGCTCGGCAGTCATCAGGGAATCCGCCGAACTGCCTGGAAGCCACTCGGCATTGGCTGGCGATCCGGCAAACGCGACCAACTGGCTGTCCTCCGCCAGCATCGGGATCTCTTCGGCGCCCCTGCGGGTGATAATGTGATACCGCAACCGGAGCAGCAAGACCGTTGTGCGACGCGAGACCGCGCTGGTTCGAATGGCGCCGCAGCGCCGGGCGATACCATCCAGCTTTGAATCGAGGGCGGTATCCATCAGGTACGCCGCGAGTCCTTCCACAATCGGATGCGTGCGGGTAAGGCAGATTTCTCCCGCCCGCACTGGCGGCGAGAAACGGACTGAAAACATGCCATGCTTGGCATCGCCGTTCCGCAAACGCAGCGCCTCACGCAACGCGCGTGGGCACTCGGCCACATCCAGCTTCACAACGCCGTTCTCACTGATCACCGCCCGGTGCGCAAGTAACGCGTCCTTCGTGAATCGGGCGACGTCCAACGCAGATCCTATGGCCGACCGCACCGCCGCGAGTTCCCGCTCAACTTCCTCCACATTGGCGCTTAGCGTTTCCTGGGCGAACATGGTACGCGAACGTTTTTCACGTTCGGCACTGGCCTCCCATTTCTCGAAGAGTGCCTCCTTTTGAGGCTGAAAGTACTCCTCGAAACCGAGCAACAACTGGTCCTGAATTCGCGGTTTTTGACGAAGCAGCAGTCCTTCGAAGACGGCCTCGATGACCTGCTCGGTATCCACCGGCACGGGCACAGAGATGCCAAGCGAGCTGCGGATCTTCTTGTGCTTGCGAATAAGAACCTCGAGCACGATCCCGTCAATCTGGTTGTCGGTGCCATAGTAGGTCACCGCCCGTACCTTGGGGCTGGGCTGTCCGTAGCGGTCTACGCGTCCTTCTCTTTGCTCGTGTCGCGTTGGATTCCACGAGAGGTCGTAGTGGAGTACGGCGTCGAAGTCGCCTTGCAGGTTGATCCCTTCACTAAGGCAATCCGTGGCCACAAGGACGTGCTTCGACGATTTTGCCAGAGCGGCGATCCGTAACTCGCGCTCGGCAGGAGCCACCTCCCCAGTCACCGAGGCGACGTCGACATCCTGCTTGAGTTTCGTCCGGAGGGCAGCGGCTACGTATTCCGCTGTGGCGATGAAGCGGCAGAACACGATTGGGCGAAAGCCATCGCGCAGCAGGAGTTCTACCATCCGAATGGCTTTCTGGAGTTTGGCGTCTTTGTCGCCCTGGAGGGCTTCGGCTTCACGGGCCATCTCCAGCAGGCGGCGACGGTTCCTGACGTCCTCACCTGCTTCAGAAACCGTATCGCTCCCCGGAACGACGTCCATCGCCTCAGCAGCGTTATCATCCAGCAGGTCAAGGACAGTGCGGCGGCCCAGTTCATCGGCCTCTTCGGCAGTTTCCGTATCCAGCGTCGCCGCGCGAGTTCGTAACGTCGCTGCGGCCGCTACGGGGCTGGATGCCAACGCGCGTAGCATGGCAAGGACCGACCACCACTGGACCCGCTGGTGGTGTGTGGCGCCACCGGTGGCCGCCACGGTCTCGCGCGCATATTCCAGCACTTTGGCGAAGAGCCGCCGGTATTCGTCGGTCAGTTTGTAGGTTTCTTCCGTGTCTTCGCGCTCCGGAAAGGGAGTCTCGGATTTTAGGAAGTGGCGGATGTCTCCCCGCCGGCGCTGCACAAGGTGCGCGGCAAGGCGGCGGCGGTGTTGCTCATTCCCCTTGCCGGTGAGATCTTCCGGGAGGTTCGCGAAATCGGGATGCAGTAGTTTGAGCAACGACCGGAATGCCAGCTCGTTGCCGCTGTGAGGAGTCGCTGTGACCAGTATCAGGTGGCGTCCTTTTACGGGATCGGCCAGACCGGAGATGAGTTGGTGGCGCTGATGACGACCGCCCCGGCCTTCGCCGCCGTATGCACAGGTGTGGGCTTCGTCGACGATTACCAGTTCGGGACACGTGCGCAGAAACTCGTCGCGCCGCCGCTCGCTCTTGATGAAATCCAGCGACACGACTACGAAGTTGTGAATGTCGAAGAGGGACTCCCCTACCCGGCAATTACGTTCCAGGCGGCCCGCAGTGCCTGGGAGGACGAGTTCTGCCTGGATCTGGAATTTCTCACGGAGTTCGGCCTGCCACTGCTCGGCAAGTTGGGGCGGACAGAGAACCGCGAGGCGTTTGACTTCGCCGCGGTCGAGTAACTCACGGGCGATCAGGCAGGCTTCCACGGTCTTTCCGATGCCCACATCGTCGGCAATCAACAGGCGCACCGGATCGAGTTTGAGCGCCATCAGCAGAGGCACAAGCTGATACGGCCGCGGGTCGATTCCAAGGCGTGCGAACGAGCGGAACGGGCCCGCGCTCGAGCGAAAGCCCAGGCGAACCGCGTCGCGCAACAGTCGGCATGATCGATGGTCGCCGACCTGCGACGGATCGGGGAGGTCGAATCGCGCGGGTTCGACTGCTTCGAGGGGAAGGTAGACGCCAGCGATCTCCTCGTCCGTGCCGCCCAAGGGCCGGAGGATAAGCATGTCTTCTGCGGATTCGGGGAGTACGACCCACTCCCGGCCCCTGGCCTTCACCAGCGATCCGACTGCAAAGCTCACGGGTGTCTCCCGAACACCTGAGGATAGAGTGCGACTCGCGCTTCCCAGTCTTCTTCATGACCGAAGCGAATGACAGTGTAGCCGAGATCCTCCATGGAGTCAGTCTGGGCGCGGTCGCGCGCTTGTCTTTCCGGAAAATCATGCGGAGGCCCATCGATGTAAATGGCCGCCAGGCAGTCTTCGTAGAGAAAATCGGGCCTGGCGTGGCATGCGTCGATGCGCGGCTGGGCTTTTGATGGCAACTTCAGACTTGCGGCTTCCAGGTAGTGCAACCAGCGTCGTTCGAGGCCGCTTTCGCAGAGACGTTCCAGCCCCGCTAGATGCTCATGGAGTGGTTGGTGAACGGGAGACGCGATCACGCGAGCACCGGACATCTGAATGAGCAGTTCCAGAATCGCTTTGCGGTCCAGCAACTTGTGGTCGCGCTGATTGCCGTAGTTCATGAGGCAGTCGTAGCAGGCCGCCTCACAATCTTCCCGCGCTCTGGGTGCTCGCTTTCGGTCCTCAAACGTCACCGGGTCGAAATGGCAGATCTCCAGTGCCCTGCGCGCGACGTCCTGGAGTACCTCAGGGTCATCCAAGAGGGTGCGCAACACACCCGCTCCGCCCTCTGCTGCTTCGTAGAAAAGAATGAGTCGGCGTTCGTCCTCGTTCGGCAACGCTTCCACTGCCAATTCGCTGTCTTCGAGTTGGAATCGTACCTGCAAGGCAGCTTTCATCGCAGCGGCAAGAGACGCCATCATTGCCGGCGGGAGTTTCCCCGCGGGTTCCAGCAACAGGCAGTTTCGGCGATCTTCGACGTACGGCACCACTCGCATGGTTCGCGCCGAAAGTGGATCGGGATCGTCATCATCCGAGGCAATCTCGTTCGTGGCCCAGTAGCCGCGTTCGGTATCGAGCAGAAATCCGTGCTGCTCCTTGTTCTTTCGCCGACGCCAGCCGAGATTGATGCGCCAGATCGTGGCTGCCGAACCCAAATCCAACCGGGCCAGTATCGCGCCGTCCCGCTCAACCGTGGCAACCCGATGAGTGGGCCGCCCGGCGCTCTCCGTGAATCGAACGCCTGTCTTGAGTTCGAAGCCAAGCCGGAGCCGCTCTTCTTCGTCGGAATTGATGCGGTCGGTGCGTTTCGTGGTGACGTTCTGAAGACGGAACAGCGAATGGAGAGGCGTTCCAAGCGGACTCTTGCATCGTTCGCAAAGATCAACTCCGTCGCCGGACGCGATGGGATGGAGATACCCGCAGGCCTCACATTGCTTGGCACGGCGCGTAGCGATCTCCTGATTCTCGCCGACGGGCAGGATGACCCGATTGATGCGGTAGCGCGACCCCTCATGGTAGACGACTGCTCGCGGGCCGAACTCGGATATTGCCAGGAATCGAGGTCGCGAGAGATACTCCTCGCGATTTTTCGTCTGACGGCGGCCCGGAATGAACGCTGAGAGCGGGAGGCGAGGAAAGCTATAACCGGGCAGAAACCCTTCACTGGCAAAATAGCGATAACTGTAGAAATCAGACTGAACGACATTTTCCGCTTCCGTGAGGAGACGGACTTGTTCTTCAGCCTCTCGCCGGAGCCGTTCCGCCTGTTTCTTTTCCTCCGGACTGCGGGTTGCGTCCAAGATGATCTTGCCCTGGAGCCGGGCTTGGGCATGAGCAGCGCGATAGAGGTCGCGCCAGCGCTCGCAGGCCTGCTCAAAGTTCAGGCGAACCTGGGCAAGGATCTTGTCGAGCCATCGGCCCGGATCGCCGTCAGTGAACGGAAGCGCCTCGCCTATGCATGACAAGACCCGCTCGGATCGAGCCTTGGCTTTGGCCTTCGCGTGCGCCGAGTCCAAATCGTTTATTACTCCTGGGAGAAGCTCCAGAGTGGGCTCGTCTCCAGACAGGTCGAGAATGTCTTTGAGCGTTCGACCCAGACCGAGACCTGTTTCGGCAAGCCAGATCGAGTGGACATGAGCGCGCAGGAGATCCTCGTTCACCAGGTCGAGCCGAGGCGGCGTGACGGCGCCCGCCACCATGGATTCAGGCCGCTTGAAGAAGTACTGATCGTGCGGGCTCCCAGTAGAGCAATACGAGAAGACCAACGCAGGTTGCCCGCTGCGGCCCGCACGCCCGCTTCGCTGCGCATAATTCGCCGGAGTCGGAGGGACGTTGCGCAGGTTAACTGCATTCAGTTCTCGGATATCGACGCCCAGTTCCATCGTGGGAGAGCAGTACAGAACGGGAAGTTTCGCTTCAGCGAAACGCTGTTCCCGGTCAATCCGCAATTCGGCGGGAACCTGGGCGGTGTGCTCACGTGCCTCCAGACCCTGAGCCGTTTGTGCTACCCGCTTGTAGAAATCAACAAAGAACGGGTTCGTGCGACCGCCGGTCGCAGGAGCGTTTGGTACCCGGATGGGATCGTGAAATGATCGTGTGCCATCGCCGGCCAACCACAACAATGACGAAGCCGCGAGTTGGTAGCCCGCCACATCGTCGGCGTTACGCGGTTCGACCACCTCCTTAACGATTCCGGCCAGGCGCAAGAGCCCCAGCAGTTGCCGGATAATCGGCTCAGTTTCATTCAGCGGGATTCGTTGGTGAAACTCCGGGAACGTTGACGAACGGCGCAAGTACTGGCCGAATCCGCCGCGCGCTGATACATAAAGGTAGCCGCCGTAGTCGTCGTGCTCCAGGATCTGGCGTGGGAAGAGAATGGCCGCATGTTCAAGTTGCTCACTCTCGTCGATGGCCCATGGCTCGCGGAGATGTTGGCTGCTCTGCTGCCGGATTCGTTCCTGGTAGGCAGAATCAAGATAGTCGACCTGAATGGCGAGCTCGCGGCGCATGTAGTCGAGCAGGACCTTCGCCACTTTCAATCTTGTTGCGGGCACAGCACCGGCCAGCGCCGGATGGCAGGCGCTCCATTCTTCTTCTGCTTCCGACAGTTCATCCAGCGATTGGTAGCGGATCGCCAGCAATCCACACTGTTCGAGGTTCGGTAGCGTGATGCGCCAGCCCCTCTTCAAATCCCGGTATAGCCTGTAGCCGAGGACGACACGGAAAGCGGCCTGCGTGTCTTTCAGCGCCTGAAAACGCACCTGGGGATCGCGGGCATACAGATCGAGAGGCAGTTTCAGCGCCTGGAACACCTTCTCTGGCAGCGCGTCATGGGGAACGCCCTGAGCGCCGGCTTCGAACACAGCCTTGTACAAAGCCGAGCGCAGCAGTCCAATTTCGATGAAGTCGTTGAAGTGACCCGCCTGGAGAGAGGCATCCTGACGGTTATCCGTGAAGCTGAGAAGCTTCCGGGCACGGTCGTTGAGGGTGGGCTCATTTTTCAGACTGCGGATTGACGACAGGCTCAAAATCGTCGTTGCGGTGCTCCTGCCTTCTGAACTCAGAGACGACAGCTTGGCGAAATCCGATCTCTGGCGCGCACCGTAGGAAACCTCGCAACTCAGACAGAAACGGAAGGGTGCAGGAATGAAGCTCGCCTCCAGCCCGTTCTCGTCCTCCGTCCCATCCGGGGCGATGCGAACGATGGCGGGCACGTCGGATCTCCGGCTCCTTTTGATCCGTCGGTCGTCACGATGTTCCTCGAGCCAGTCTTCAGGCAAACGATCCATGATTTCAGCAAGACCGGTTGGCCACGGACTTTCCGAGCTCAGGTACAGGAATCCAGGGACGGAGTCGCCATCGTTTTCCGTGTCGGACAGTTCACGAGGTTCAAATATCCGCGAGCCAGGCGCTCCTGCGTTCGTTGCACGGACGCAGTAGTATTCCTGCCCGCATTCTCGGCAGAAGACCAGCGGCAGCAGAACCCGTTTCCGATCGCCGGGCACGAATTGCTGCCCGTGGACAGTAATGAATCTCGCCTGTTCCGGCTCCAGCGACCCATACACGGTATCGCCTCGGCTGATGAACTGATGCAGCCGAAACGCGAAAGGCGGGAATCCCGTGTCGGGGTTCTTCGAGCAACGATAAGAGGCGAGAAGCATCTCCTGCAGCACCTTGTCACACTGGTCCCGCGTAAGCGAGGTGGCCCCCGCCAATTGGACGGCCGCTCCGTCAGTTCCTGAAATACTCCTTGGAGTGGCCCGGATCAGCCTCTGAGTACTATCCTCGTGCCGCAATCCGATGTTGGCCTCAATCCAGACCGCGAGTGGATCGGAAACAAAAGATTCGTAATCGCTAGGCGGTGGGGTGCCGGCGATAATGCGCTGCCGCAGTTTCTGAATGAAGGAATCCCCGTGAAGCGGGCCGAAGTCCGTAGCAGGCCGCAGCGTCTCGCCGATTACGTTTTCCGGTCGCACCTCGGCACCGAAGAACTTGGACGCAATCCGGGCCACCTCCACTCGCTGTTCATCGTGCGTGCCGGCGCCGGCTAGGGTCGCGGAGGTTCCAACGTACTGCAGACTATCGTCGCCAATCCGATCACGAACCCGTCGGATCAGCATTGCCACGTCCGCACCCTGCCTGCCGCGGTAGGTGTGCAACTCATCCATGACGAGGAACTTCAGACCCCGAGCCGACTCCACTAACCGTTTTTCGGCGGGCCGGGTGAGGATGAGCTCAAGCATCACATAGTTAGTAATAAGGATGTCCGGCGGATCGGCAAGGATGGCATCCCGCTGCGCGTCCTTCTCCTGTCCGGTATACTGGGCGAACCGCACGGGCGGCTTGTCATCGGGGTAACCGTAGTAGAGAAACTTCTTCAGCTCTCCGTACTGGCTGTTCGCGAGGGCATTCATCGGGTACACGATGATGGCCTGGATACCGCGACGGCTCCCGCGGCGGAGGATGTGGTTAACGATTGGAACGATGTACGCGAGGCTCTTGCCCGAGGCGGTTCCGGTGGTCAGGATATAGTTCTGCCCGCGAACGGCAACGCGAATCGCATCCGACTGATGCTTGTAGAGCCGTAACGCCTTTCCGGCGTTATTGGGCCCCGGCTGCTTATCCTTTTGGAATACGTTGGCGCACTCGTCGTGCAGAATCCGGGCCTCGACCAGCTCGTCGATCGAATCACCAGGTTCGAACGCCGGGTTAAGCTGGATCAGCGGGTCCGGCCAGAGCAAGCCGGACGCCAGACCGCTCTCCACATGAGCGCGGATCTTCTGGTCGCGGATATGAATAAACCCGCGGATGTATTCCGCGTAGTCGGCCACCAACTGCCTGCGAACTTCGAAAGCGTCCATGGTAGTTTTTCTGCTGCGCCATGTCGTTCAAAACGCTCCAGGGCGTCCCAGGCTTCAAAGCACAAGAAGACCAGAGACTCATAATCTACCACCATGAGCGCAGATAGGCCCGGGCTCCTGACTGCCAACTCAATCATCATCAAACTTGTCTAGTGGACCGGCCTCACCGTTGGCACTATCGGATGTTCCTCGTCCACATTGACCGGGGTTGGAGGAAGCCACCTTGCCACGAGCATACGAAGTCCGCCGGATTTTGGCCCCTTCCAAAAATGGTGCCAGTGCGCCGTGCGAATGTGAGGCCGCGGGGATGCGTGCGTGCCTCCCCTGGGCTCAGGGGCTTCCTGACGCCCGCGCCGGAGCGCAGCACCGAGACGGAACGCGACTTCCCATTGTGTTACGCGGTCCGTGGGAAACTGTCGCGTCCCACCTTTCACTTTGGTTGGCGGCGGGTTGCCTGGCTGCTTTCGCTTGCCAGTGGGATCGATGATCTCTGCGTTTTCAGTGCACAGATAAAGAACGCGCGCTATTAGCGGCCGCAGGAGTTCGGACTCGGAATTCGCCTCTGTATCGGTATGCATCCGGACTATGTCCTCGGCAACGTCCTGTAAATCGGCTGTTCCCGCGGCTTCGGCGATATATCCGCTGAGCAACTTCACTGATCGCTCCCTGACCACCCCCATGGCGGCCTGGAGGGAACCAGCACCCAGCGGCAATGGGGCATGCTCATGCAGCCGCATGGTTTCCGGTTTGTCGGGATCGCCAACCTCGGAAAGGAAGACCAGATCGCGGTAGGCCGCCTCGCCACGTTCGCTCATCTCATCCAGGAAGCAGAAGAAGCCGGGGGCCGGAGTCCCTTCGATCCGCCTGTCGGGAGTCTCGATGTAGACGCACCACTCGGGCACCTGGCAGAGAATTTCAGCCGGCAGATCGCGGTCGAGCGGAGTCCGTTCCAGTGCCTCCGCGACCTCATGGTCGAATCGGTAGATGCCCTGCGTCATGCGCCAGGCCGAAAGGGAGGAGATCCAATACGATGCGCGATGGTCGAAATGGTTCGGTGTCGTGCGTCGCGCCGCACCCATGGCGATTCCCGCCGACAATGGCCGCGGAAGAAAACAGTACCCCGGCCAGTGATGGATACTGCCCCGCATGGAGCGAACCTGCTCACAGGACTTCCACAGTCCCGGAAACCTGGAGGCCAGAGCGGATGCGTACTTAATCGGCCGCGGAGCCGGTCCGGAACTGATCTTCAAATCACCCTCGTCCGGCCCGGTCCCAAGTACCTGCGCGTGTGCTTCCTTGAGGTCGGCCATGATCTCAAGAGGCGTCGGATCTGGGTGGAAGTCCGCTGGTATCGGCACTGCTTCCCCGAGTCTGTGCCTGAAGAACCGGTCGTGGACATCGCGCAAACGCACCTCGAGCGCGTTTCGAGTTTTCAGGTTTTTCTCGGTGCTGCATTGCAGGGCGAGAGCCCTCTGCGCAAGACCCTCCCGGTCTTCTGTTTCAATCATGGTCCGGCACTCTTCACAAGCCGCCCAACTGCCTTCGCTAAATCCCACGGGCAGCTTGAAACGTGAAGCAGGAAATTCCCATTTCGGTCCTGGGGATCCACAGAAATCGCAGATTGGGTTCAGCGTCTCGCGTGTCTTCGACACCACTCCATTTAAACTCATTGGCAGGGTAGTACCGGTTTGCCAAGACCGTCTGCGTCGTCGGGTAGGACGACCTGGCGAAGGATACACAGCCGTCTAGGCTAGGCTAGGCGGCAGAGCGCTACGGGCACGTTCTGGTATATGCTTGATGCTGCTGTCTCTGATCATTGACAACTGAACCACAGCGAGATTCCGTCTTCACGATCAAAGAATTTAGATTCAAGCGGTTGGCGGGGGAGAATCCGTTCGAAAGCCGACGTCTTGGGGAGCCAATTCCATTCCCTGCAATGTTTTCCACGCAGTTGTTGACGCCTTCCTTCAGTCTGCAAGTCCCATATTGGCCGTGGTTTCGCGCGTTCTCCGTCTCTCCGTTTGTCTCCGCGTTCGCCA
>JAMCQI010000069.1 GCA_023381515.1 Chloroflexota bacterium
CATCTGCTTTTTTGCACATCCCCGCGGGAGAGCGACCATCGAAAAATCTCAGAGCGTCAGATTGAACGGCTGACTTCAGCCTTGGCTTACACGAACGGTTGAGTCAAGATTTGGATAAAGTCCAGCTGAGACTACCATTGGGCGATCAAGAAACTGCGTTGGTATTTCGCCGGTGTTCCCGCTGGCGGATTTCGGCCGTTCGACATGGAGGAAATCCGACGGCGGTACGGCAGGCAGCGGGTCATCACGCGATCGGCGTATCCAGTCGCGGAGGCGAATGCTCAGCGATCAGCCAGAGCCGCCGGAGTAATCGAAGACTGTGCTTGCGGGAGAAATAGGGCTGTCCTAGTGCAGCAACGTAAACCTCCTGCACATCAGCCCGACCCGGATCTGCACACAAACCTGCGCAGAAATCTCGCCTGCGCACCGCGCTTTTACGTTGATGCACTATTAGAAATCGGCGGCACTATTGATCGACGAGTACGGCGAGCTCGACGTCCATCGGCACGCGATGTACTGTCTGTGGCTGATGCAGAAAGGCAAGGTGCACACCCCGCCTGCCTGGTTGACTGCATCGCTCAAGGGCGACTGGAGCGCGCCGCACGGAATGCCGACCGAATGGATGCCGACAGTCTTGCGGTTCCGCGTGGATGAAAGCGCGTTCGCGGAGTTTACGCGAATCCTCAGGGACGATGAGAAAGCCGTTTGACACCCCGGCAGCGTGCGATGCTCCTGGGCTTGCTCCTCCGTTTTGCGGGCGCTCAGAATTTGGGTTATAATACAAGTGAACGGCTCTTCTTTGTCCCGGTATCTGTCTCGATCACGCTTCGCGGGAGAGGCGCAGAGATGGTCCCTTCGGACGGGACGGACGTCGAAACACCGGTGTCACCCAACAACTCGAAACACCCGTCGCCTGACGCGCATTCGCACGTCGCGACGGGTGTTTTTGTGTCTATGCAAACCATCTGAGGGGAGCGCCGCCCATGGCGACCCTGAAGATTGAAACCGGCGCTGAAGGCAACCTGTGGGTCAGTCTCACCCGCTTTGGCGATGCAGAGCTTGCCCAGTTGAAGCAGATTCCGGGACACCGCTGGAACCCAGAGCGCAAGCAGTGGTCGTTTCCCGACACGCCGGCCACCCGCGCCACACTCGCCGAGCTGGTGGCGCGGCCTCCTTCTCCTCCCCCGCCGATCGTCGCGGTCAAGCCCAAGCAGGCGACCTCCCAGTCAAAACTCAAGAGAAATCGGTACGTCGCCGGCCGAGACCAGCCGCTGACGACCCATCCACCCCACCCGCTCATAAAGGCAGTAGACGACGAGCTGGTCTTGCGCGGCATGGCGTACTTGACGCGCAAAGCGTATGGGCAACATCTGAGAAATTACTTCGATTGGTTGGCCGCAAAGCAGATCGAGGCGAGCAGGGCAACCCGGGATCAGATTCGTGCCTATCTGGTTGAACTGGCATCCAGCGGGCGCGTGTCGGCCTCGTATTGCCGAGGCGCGCGCGCGGCGATTGTCTTCTTGTACGACACGGCGTTGAAACAACACGAGAAAGTCAACGATCTACCCCGTATGAAGCGACCCGCCCAGTTGCCGCGCGTGTTGAGTCGCGAAGAGGTCGCCAAGATCATCAAGGTCACCACGTTCTTGAAACACAAGGCGCTCTTGGTGACGGCTTACTCGGCAGGCTTGCGCGTAGGCGAAGTCGTGCGCTTGAAAGTGAGCGACGTGGATTCCAGGCGAATGCAGATTCGTGTGACGGCGGGTAAGGGCGCAAAGGATCGCGACACGTTACTTTCGGCAACCGCGTTGGAAATACTCCGTCAGTACTTTCGCGCGTTCAGGCCAAAGGATTGGCTGTTTCCCGGCGACGATCCCAAAGACCATCTCTCCGAACGCGCCGCTCAAAAAGTATTTCACGACTCCTTAAAGAAAGCCGGAATCCTCAAGCCCGCGACCTTTCACACCCTGCGGCATTCGTTTGCAACCCATCTGCTGGAAGACGGGGTGGACATGCGCTATATCCAGGAACTGCTGGGGCACGGCAGTATTGAGACCACCGAACGATACACGCATGTCACCGAACGCGGCAAGCAGCACATCAAAAGCCCGCTGGACAACTTCAGATTGTAGGGGGAATCATGGAGAAGACCTAAAGTGGCCAACGGGCGCACGACCCCATTTGGTTATCCGAACCGAACAGTGCGGGTAGCAAGACAACTTGAGCGTGGAATTCCGCGCTACCCGAACTGGACTGTTCGGAGAATGTAAGTTACACGACATCTCCGCCTCATCACTCATGCGCTTTCCATCCTGACATTCCTATTTCTTGAAAAAGGAAAAAGGCATTTATGAAATGTACCAACTGCGGCACTGACAATGCAGTAGGATTGAAATTCTGCGGCAACTGCGGAACACCACTGACACTGCCGTCTATTTCACAGTACCAACCGCAACCACCCAAAAACACTGTGGAAGAGACAGCACCAAAAATAAGTACAATTGAGCAACGCCGTGCGATTCTCGACTGGGCTATATCACAACGGATTCGACTTGGTTATAGGTTAGCCGCACGTAGCGATACAACGGCACAATTGGTCAAGCCGAAAACCTTCAACGCGGTATTTGCTGTGATATGTGTTCTACTCATCGTCTTGTTTGGTATAGGGTTAGTTTTGCTGATAATCTACTTTATCGCGTATCTGGCTCAGAAAGAGAAATCGGTTTATCTAGAAGTTGACCAATACGGCAGATTGAAAGTGACTGACCGCTAGACAAGATGTCGTGTAACACCTGCCCGCCGGCGTGCCCAGATAAATCTCAGCCAACTAGCTGGTGAAAGACCAGCCGAGGTAATGACCAAGCAGCCTCGTAGTGACCATCCTGTCAAGGAGTGATCCGAACACAGAAGCGATGTCACACTGGCACCTGCGGTAACGCCAGCGCAGATGTCACGACTCAGCAGTCCGTAACATCAAGTGAAGCTTGCCGCATCGTCAAGGTGTACTCACGCAAGTGAGCCAAGAGGGAGCCGAACCCGGCGGCGGGTGGTGAAGGCCGATGGAAGGCGTGAAGGGAACTTGGACTTGCAGCGCCGAAGAACCCTCCGGTGTATGGAGCACGGAATGCTGGGAAAGCTGGCTGAGAAACTGGGGAGACCTCCTTGGGTCGTTGAGCACATTCAACGTAACCGACCCTATAAACCATAACCTGGTGAAATGGGAAGGGAAGCCCATGGATGGAGTCGGAGACGCCCATAGTAGTGACGATGATTGGGACAACATAACCCAATCGGAGCGAAGGGGCGTTGCTTTGTTCGAGCGTCTGAAGAAGGTAAGAGGAGCGAATGCCAGCAATGGCTAACCCCGCAAAAGACACAACTCAACAACTTCAGAGGACGCTATACCGTGCGGCCAAGCAGAGTGACACCCGACGGTTCCATGCACTGTATGACAAGGTCTATCGGTGGGATGTCCTGCAACGAGCCTGGCAGCAAGTGAAAGCCAACGGAGGTGCACCTGGAGTAGACGGAGAAACCCTGGAAGACATCGAGCAGCAAGGGGTAGACAATGTGCTGCACGAACTGCAAACCCAACTCTGCGAAGGCGCTATCTACCATTGCCCGTGCGACGGGTGTATATCCCGAAACCGGGCAAGATAGAGAAACGCGGACTAGGTATTCCGCCCATTCGCGACCGCATCGTACAAACCGCAGCGAAAATCGTGCTCGAACCGATTTTCGAGGCAGACTTTGTCGATTGCTCCTACGGTTTTCGACCGAAACGATCAACGCACGATGCGGAGGAACGCATTCGACAACTGGCGAACCAAGGGCGTGACTGGGTCGTGGATGCCGACATCCGTGCTTACTTTGACAGCATTGACCAAACGAAATTGCTGGACGAGGTGGCAGAACGAGTGAGCGACCGACGGATGCTTAAGCTCATTCGCAAATGGTTGGATGCAGGGGTGATGGAAGAAGGGAATCTTCGCAGGACGACAACGGGCACACCGCAAGGCGGGGTGATTTCGCCTTTACTGGCAAACATTTATCTGCATTATCTCGACCGCGAATGGCAGCAACATCGCAAACGGTTGGGGGAACTGGTTCGGTATGCCGATGACCTGGTAATCCTGTGCTCAACGTCTCAAGCAGCGGAAGCAGCGTTGAAACAACTAACCTGCATTCTGGCTGACCTGGGACTGCAAGTTCACCCAGACAAGACCCGTATTCGCTGTTTACAGAAAGGACGTGAGGGATTCGACTTCTTGGGTTTCCACCATCGCAAGAAAGAGTCCTGGCGATGGAAAGGACGCTACTACCTCCAGCGCTGGCCGAGTGGCAAGGCGATGTTAGCAATCCGCCAGAAGGTGAAAAGTATCGTTGGGCCACCTCGTCAACGCCATCGAGCACCCCAGGAAGTCGTCAAAGAACTCAACCCAGTCCTGAGAGGCTGGGGCGGGTACTTTCAAAAGGGTAACTCCACACGCCAGTTGCGCCAAGTAGGCGACTATGTGGCACAACAGATGCGACTCTACATCAGCAAGAAACATCAGCAAAGCGGGCGAAACTGGGAGGAATACTCCGACACACTCCTGTACAAGCACCTGGGACTGTATCGGTTGAGTGGAACTGGTCGATGGTACAACCCTGCGAAAGCCCAGGGGTGAAGAACATCGGAGAGCCGTGTGCGGGAAAACCGCATGCACGGTTCGATGAGGGGGAATAGGGGAACGACTCTGGGTGAGATGGTGCGGCTAATTGAGGCACTCGACTCCGAAAGGGCGAGAAACGAGCTGGCCAATGCACCTTCCTTGCTGGGAGTGCAGCGATCCTGCTCTCTACTCTACATTCCGCCACGGTCGCGGACTTTTGGCGTGTGGGATTTGCGCTGGCAAACGTACTTGCATTTCGCAAGACGCCTTGCGGCGGAATCGGCGGGCGGTAGCGTTAGCCGTCATGCCGTTGAAATGCCAATGCCCCTTCAGCAGGGCATCAACGGTTCAAAGGAGGCGTAGAATGGATTGCAAAGTGTGCGGCACATCATTACCTGATGGTGCAATTGTCTGCTGGAAATGCGGAACGTCAGTCGCCTCGGAAGGGGCCATAACTCCAACATCACCAAGAGGAGTTAATCTAAGCCCATTGGTGACAAGTTAAGGACCTGACGAATTTGTCAAGTCGAACAATTGCAGCGGCGAAGGGCGCGTCCGGTTGCGTTTTTGCTTGAGCACGCCAAACCGTTTCGCATTCGCCGCGAGGAACGCGACGGGGTCAGCGGTCTCGCCCCGCTGAAAGGCGCTCGTGAAAAAGTAGAGACTGCGATACACCATTTCGAGCGACAGGGCGGCCAACGGTTTGTTCAGGGCTTCGGCCACCGCATCGGTGAGGTCCACCAGTACGGCGTACAGCAGCCAGGTCGCCCAGAGTTGCAGCGCCACGCCATTCTCGGAACCCACCCAGAAATACGCCAAGCCCAAAAGGCGTTTCACAATGGCGTAGGCATCTTCAATCCGCCAACGTTGCCAATACAGGGCCACGGCATACGGCGTGGGCAGGCGCTCACCGTCCAGTTCATTCGTCAAGTAGCGATACCACTGCCCGTGGTACAGTACTTCGATGAGCCGCACCAACTGGCGCTTGTCGCCCTGTCCGATCCAGATGAGCTGCTCGTGCACTTGGGCGGTGCGCCGCACGACCTGCTCGACTTGGTAAGCCAAATTGCGCTTGGCGCGGGTCAGGAAGGTAACCTGAGCTCGGGTGAGTTGCGCAAAGACGGTGAAATTGGTGTAGCCCAGATCGAAAATCAAGAGACTGCCCGCTTGGAGCAGCGACTGAATCTCGGGCCAGAACCGCTGATCATGGGCCAGTGCATCCGCTTCATACCAAATCTGTTTAGGCAGGCGAGAGCAGAGGTCAAGGAGAGCCGTCATGCGGCCAGCCAGTGGATTGGTCTCCGCTTCCCGGAGCAAGCCGACCTTCCGTAACAGAGCGTCCAGCGTCGAGCCGTCGTGAACCAAGACCTCCGTATAGTGCGCTTGCGCCCACACGATTTCCAGCGGCAAGGGACGCTGCCGCTCTCGCCAGCGGGCCTGCAGTTGGGGCAACAGTGTGGTCAGCACCTGCAGGAACAATTCGGCGGGCAGGGTGCGCAGACGTTGGGAAACCGCCTGCTCGCTGACCTGCGTCGGCTCCGCCCAGAACAGCCCTTCGGTGTTGAGTAAGTGGACGAGTTGACGGACCGAGCCCACTTGCCGCCAAATCATGGTCAGGACGAGCGCCACCATGATGGGAAGGGTCAGGAGGCGCTGACGCAAGCCCAGATCGTAGTAAAAGGCGACGGTCGAGAAGGTGATTGGGCGAATGAGCTCCGTCAGGCGCTCGGCGACCTGCTCATCGGGAGGGGCGGCAGGCGGACGCTTGCTGCGATCCCGCTGAATCGCCCGCGTATGGCGGACGGAACTGGCTTTCTTCTTCGGTTGTTCAGGTTCGGAATTTCGCTGAGGCATGGGGCCTATGTACACCCATCGCCGCCTCAGGACAAATTTGACAAACGGAACGTTACGCTAACTTGTCACCAATGTGTTAAGCTGAAAGGTGTCGCCTTTTGGAGCACTATCGTGGAAGCGTGGCGAGAGTTTGCGTCGCCCGGAGCATGTTCGAGAGTCACCGTTGAACGTCCTCGCAGTTCCCGGCGAGCGGCTGGATGCCGAGTCCTTCCCTGATGGGCTCACCGAGTTGGAATGCATTGTGAGCCGGACGTCAAACGAAACGAAAGAGCCCTCTCATGAAATGTTGAAAGAACAAGTGGCAGAACTCGCAAAGCTGACAAAGAAATCAAAGCGGACGAGAAAGAAGTCGAGCCGATAGCAAAAGGGGGATAGCCTGACTGGTTGTGCTCCGCTTCGAGCAGGTGAACCGAAACGGTCCACCGTCGCGGGCGAACAAGACCATGAAAAACGAAAAGTTGGCGAATGTCGGAGTAATGGCGCTGGCATTGATTCTGTGTGGCTATGCCATCTCCTTGATGTCCCCGATTATGGATGACCTTGACCATGTTTATCGGCCGAGCGCATTGGCGCTATTGAATGGCCGAGACATTTTCGGAAATGGGTTCTTCAATGCGCCTTATCTTGCGGCCTGGTTTGTCCCGTTTATTGGCCCATGGGGCAACTGGTTGTGGGCGACGGTCACTCTTTGTCTATTCATCTTTGCGCTGAGGCTTTTCGGACAATACCCATTATGGCTGGTTGGGTTGGCACTCTTTAGTTGGCCCGCGTTCGTTAGCTACGTCGTCGGACAAATCGACGTTATCATCCTGCTGGGCGTTGCACTTGGATACATCGCGGTAAGACGGAAGCACAGATTGTTGTTAGCTGCGGCGTTCACGATCCTTGCGGTCAAGCCGATGAATGTAGCGTTGGTCGCGGTCCTCTATTGGTTGTCCTTGCCCTCGGTGCTCCCTCTTGTTCTGCCGGCTATTGTGCTCGGCTTTGGGACTATCGCCGCCGGCCTTGACTGGCTCGCTCGATACGTTCGGGCATTCGCAGCGATGCCGCCAGACACGGACTCGGAGACTACGATTTGGCGGTTGCTGCCTTTGCAGGTAGCCGCACCCTTGACGATGGCGACGACAATCGTTGGATTGGCATTTCGGAGGCAGGGTTTCCTAGAGTTGACCCTTTTGGCGATAACGATCAACCTGATCTTGTCGCCCTATGTGCTCACGGCGCATTACGACGTGCTGTTTTCGCCGGCGCTGCTCTATGTCGGTACCCGTAACCGTTGGTTGGCCATTGGCTGTTGGATCATCTCGGCGCGCAATTTCTTTATCAGAACAGCCCTCCCGGTTCCGGTTATGATGGACAGTTCGCCTATTACATCGCATCAGACCCAGCAGACGCCCCGGTCCATCTAGGCAATGCCGCGTATCGTTTTCAGCGAATTCTCTATCCATTCTTGGCGAGGCTCTTGGCCTTGGGCCACCCCGAGTGGATTCCGGTCACAATGATCCTGCTCAATGTGCTTGGTATCGCTCTTGGCACAGCAGCGTTCGCCGGCCTAATGGATCACGAAAACGCAGTTCCGTGGACGCCCCTGCTCTTCTTTGCTTGGATTGGCATCGCCCACGCGCTCCTCTATGACCTGAATGAAATTCTGGCATTGTGCTTATCACTTTGGGCGCTCGTATTCTTCTTCAGTCGGCGACTCTCGTCTGCCGGGCTGTTGTTCGGTCTCGCGGCGCTCGGCAAGGATTTGGCTTTCTCATCTCGATCCCAGTTGTGGTTCATCTCGTGGCAACTCGAAATTGGAGATCCGCTTTCCGAATCGGAGTTCTATCGATCTCTCCCTATCTCGCTTGGACGCTCGTTCTCAGAATCGCACTGCAGAATTGGTCTTTTCAAGCCCCGAATGCACAGTTCGATCTAGTCCCATTTGGCGGTCTTGCCCATGCTGCTGAGGCGATCCCTTTTGTCATTTTCCTGCTTATTATCCCTGGAGCAATTTGTTCCGTATTTGCCTTGCAAGCGTTGAGTGATGTCTATGCCTTGGCAACACTGTGCAGTTTCGCGTTATTGGTATTCCTTCCAACTCTTTCTTACGGTGGGGACGCCGTTTTCCGTCTGAGTACTCCACTCGTTCTTTCGGGGAGTCTCCTCTTTGCACGATTGCGCCATCGAACGCTGCAGGCGCTCTTTGCGGCGGTTTGGTCGTCTACGGCCGTCATTGCCCTGTTGCTCGCGATTTCGCCGTGACGCCGGACGACAGTCACGCACGTGTTACCAAGGAACAGACAGCATTAGCAAGGTCTATGCGCCCTCGCCGGCTTGCCGGTAGATTGCGGCTGCCATGTAGCCGACGGTATACTGGCCTGGCACCTGGATGCCTGTCACCTCTCCCGAATTCGTCAGGCGCAGCACGCGAGCACGATTGGCGCCCAGGCTCTTGGCCGCGATCAGCGCCGTGATGATCGGCGCGTCGCCGCATGCTCGGCACTCGTGGTCGCGCCACATATAGTCCACGAGCGCGGGGATGTCGTACGCTTCCAGAAGCACCGCGGTCTGCGTGTCGCGCGCCTTGACTTCGGCGTAGTCGTCGAGGTGCGATAGATCGGAGCTGGCGACGAGCAGCATCCGCCGTCCCTCGGCGGCCTCTACGAGCGCTGCGCCCAGCTGGCGGCACGGTTCCAGCGCCGCTTCGCCGACGAGGTAGAACGGTACGGACATCATGATGGGAACGAGGCTAAAGTGACTCAGCATCCGCTGCAAAAAGGGCAGTTGGATCTCCAGCGAGTGTTCCTTGTCCCGGCTCACGCGGGTGACGTCCAGGCGGCGGGTGAGTTTTGCGATGAAGGGCTCGTCCAGCTCGACCGCGCCCAGCGGCGTCGCATAGTACTTTTTTGAGGTGATGGCGCAGGCCCCATAGTCCGCGTAATGACTGGGGCCCAGCAAAACCACGAGATCGTACTGCCGATCGGCGAGTTGACGGAAGGCGGTCGCGGCGGTCTGCCCGGAATAGGGATAACCGGCGTGTGGAGAGATCAATGCGATGAGTTCGTCGTCAGTGGGCAAGTATTCGGCGCGCGCGACGAGAGCGTCAACGGTCTCGGCCAGCTCTTCGGCCGAGCCCGGATACCAGGTCCCCGCGATCGGCGAGGGTCGTAGTGAACGTGGATCAACCGTCTTTGTGTTCATCGCGTCACCTCAACGCGTGATGCGAAAAACCGCCTCGGTCTGGCGTCCCTACTTTTTGAAACGATAGGTGATCCGCCCGCGGGTCAGATCGTAGGGCGAAAGTTCCACCGTGACCCGATCGCCGAGCAGGATCCGAATGTAGTACATTCGCATCTTACCCGAAATGTGCGCCAGGACCGAGTGGCCGCTGTCGAGCTGCACGCGGAACATCGCGTTCGGCAGCGCCTCGGTCACTGTCCCTTCCGCTTCGATCACGTCCTTTTTCTGCTTTCTCTCTTCTCTCAGATTCTGCCTGGGCATACAACCTCCTGGTGTTTGTTTGCCGGCCGTCGGCGCGCTCGACGCGGCGGCCGTGTTCATTTTCTTCTCTTGGGGGTCATCTCGGGTTCGAGTTCTTGGTCCTCCTCATCCCGGACGAGGACCGGCCGCGACTTTCCGCCTCCCTCGTCCGCTCCCACGACGCCGCGCTCTTCGAGCTGGTCCATCAGGCGCGCCGCGCGCGGGTAGCCGATCCCCAGCTTGCGCTGCAGAAACGAGATCGAAGTGTGGTCGGACTGCCGGACGAGCTCGATCGCTTGCTGGACCAATGCGTCGTCGTCGTCTTCCTTTCCGTTCCCCCCGAGCGTCTTCCACGGCGCTTCGAGCGCGATGTCCCGCATGTCGGTGATCGCCCGCTCGCGCCAAAAGTTGACGAGCCGCGCCAGCTCGTCGTCCGAGACGAAGCACCCTTGCAGCCGCATGAGCTTGGAGGAATCGCTCGCCATGTACAGCATGTCGCCGCGGCCGAGCAATTTCTCCGCTCCCGGCGTATCGAGCACCACGCGCGAATCGACGCTGCTGGTGACGGCGAACGAGATGCGGGACGGAAAGTTCGCCTTGATCAGCCCGGTCACGACGTCCACCGAGGGGCGCTGCGTTGCGATGACCAGGTGGATCCCGGTCGCTCGCGCCATCTGGGCGAGGCGCGTCAGCAGCTTCTCCGTATCGTCCGGCGCCGCCAGCATCAAGTCTGCCAGCTCGTCGATCAACACCACGATGTACGGCATCGTGTTGTCGCCGTTGGACTTGACCATCTTGTCGTTGTACGCGTCGATGTTGCGGACCTTGTGCTTGGCGAAGAGCGTAAAGCGGTTGTCCATCTCGCGCACGACCCAGCGCAGACAGCCGACCACCTCGTTCGAGTTGACCACCACCGGGCCCAGCAAGTGCGGAATGCCGTTAAAGTTCACCAGCTCCACGCGCTTGGGGTCCACCATGATCATTCGCAGATCGTCGGGCGAATTGTCGTAAAGCAGACACGCGATGATCGCGTTGATGCAGACCGATTTGCCGGAGCCGGTCGCGCCGGCGATCAGGAGGTGGGGCATACTTCCCAGGTCCGCGATCGCCCCCGAGCCGGACACGTCCCGGCCCAACGCGATCTTGAGCGGCGCCTTTTTCTTCTTGAACTCGTCCGCCTCCAGGATCCCTCGCAGCGCGACGACCGAGACCGACTCGTTGGGCACTTCGATCCCGACGATCGGGCGTCCCGGCACCGGGGTCTCGATCCGGATCGGCGCGGACGCAAGCGCGAGCTCCAGATCGTGCTGCAGCGCGGCGATCCGGCTCACCGAGACCTTGCGCTGCCGCATCGTTCCGTCCGTGCTCCGGCGCGCCACGAAGCCGGGCTCCAGCCCGAACTGCGTGATGGTGGGGCCGGCGTTGATCTCGATTACCTTGGCCGGGATTCCGAAATTGGAGAGCGTCTCTTCGATCAGGCGCGCCTTTCGATTCGCGTCCGTCTCGCCGTATTTCGCGTGGCTCGCCCGCTCGAACAACTCGAGCGGCGGCGTCGCCGGGACGCGGCGGCGCGTGCGGCCGCGCGGCGTAAGCACGGTCTGCGAGGCCGCGGCCGGCATACGCACGGGCGGCTTAGTGCCGAACACGGGCCGCACTCCGGAGGCGGCCGGCGGCGCTGGCGGCGGAGCCGGCGCGCTCGGGCGCTCGGCCGGGATCGGCGCGGTTGCACGTGCCGCCGGCGTTGCGCGCACGGCCGGCGCCGGTCTGCCCTCCTTGACTCTGGCGGGCGCCGGGCTCTCGGTTTCGCTGCTCCGCTCGGCCAGCTCTTCGCTCCATTTGTACAACCGCGCCGTGCTCAGGCCGAAGAGAACTGGCAGCGTCGCAAGCGCGATCAAGCCGAGCATGACCCCGGCACCGATCGGGCCGAGGAAGGACGACAGGGCCGCGCTGATCGCCCAGCCGACGTAGCC
>JAMCQI010000042.1 GCA_023381515.1 Chloroflexota bacterium
CAGGTCACGCGTCCCTGGCCGACGAGGCTCGGAGCGGCCATCAGTTGGCTCCTTTCTTCATCCCCCACCGCTCGATCGTCGTCCGTTCCAGTCGAGCCAGAATCATATAGTCCATCAGCAGCCACAGGGTACCGATGACGATCATCGCAAGAATGATCCGGTCCGTCTCATAAAAGTCGCGCGAGAGAAAGAGCAAATAACCGAGGCCAACATTGGTCGCGATCATCTCGGCGGCGAAGAGACCGCGCCACGCAAAGCCCAGCCCGACGCGCAAGCCGGTGACGATATTCGGGAGCGCACCGGGAATGACGACCTCCCAAACGATATTCAGCCGGCCGGTGCCGAGACTCTGGGCCGCCCGGAAGAGCTCCGGCGGAATGCGACTCACGCCGAGCATCGTATTGTAGACCAGGGAGAAAAAGACCGCGTTAAAGATGATGAAAATGACGGTCGCGTCGCCATAGCCGAACCAAAGCGTGGCGATCGGAATCCAGGCGATGCCGGCGAGCGCGACGGTAAAGCGGAGAATTGGCGTAAAGAACCCGGCCACGTAGCGGTTGATGCCCATCGCGATCCCAAAGGGCACTCCGATCGCGATGGCGACGGCCGAGCCGATGAGGACGCGCTGGAGACTCGCCCACGTATGCTGCAGCAGCGTTCCGTCGAGCGCCATGTCGACGCCGGCTTTCCACACCTGGGCGACAGAAGGAAATACGCGCTCGGGGACCTGGGTGACTTTGATCCCAACCACCCAGAGGACCAGCAAGACAAGAAAAGGAGCGAGGAACCATGCAACGTTGCTCGCCTGGTCGGAGAGCTTGACGCTCAATCTGGGATGGGCAGACAAGGCTTGTGCTTGCGCCATTGCAAGAATCCAATCAAGGGCAGGCTTGCCGGTCGACGCGGCCGGCAAGCCGGTCCGAGCGGTATGACTTACTTACAGGCCGCGGCGGCTTTCGTGGCGTCGAAGGTATAGCCCGGCGCGACTTGTGCGCCGTCGGGGATGGGTGCCAAATCCGTGACCAAGCCCGGTTGGGCCTGGAGCGCCTTGAGGATATAGGTCGGCTCGAAGGTTTTGCTCGGGTCGATCGTGCCGTTCACTGCCTTGATGTCCAAGAGCAACTTTTGATCGTTGTCAAACGCCAAATAGTTGCACGCGGAAAAGCGCGGATCCAACTGCTTGACGTTGAACTGCATGGCCTGCTGGGAGGCCGTCGCGCTCAGCCCGGAGATATAGCGGGTCGCGATTTCGGCGGCCTTGTCCGGGTTCTGACGCATCCACTGATCGGCCTGGGCGCGCGCCGTCAGATACTTGACGACGGTATCCGGGTTGTTCTTGGCCCAATCTCGCAGCGCCACCTGGTAACCGATGAAGCTGATGTACCCGCCGCCGCGCATGACCTGGAAGCTTCCCTTGACGTCGTTGAGGGCGATTTCCGGGAATGGGTCCCAGATCACGATCGCGTCCACGCCGCCGGTCTGCAAAGCCACCGGCATATCCGCGGGTGGGGTGTTGACGACCGTGACGTCGGTCGTGGCCAGCCCGACCTGCTTCATCACGCCCAGCAAATAGAGTTGGCTGATCGAACCGACCGAGGCGCCGATCTTTTTGCCTTTGAGCGTCTTGAGGTCTTTGGGGTCAATGCCGGATCCGTCGCGGGCGATCATGGCCATCGTCTCGTCGATGCCCTTCACCACGGAACTCCCGGTATAGTTCCCAACGAAAACCAGGTCCATGCCCTTGAGGATCGCGCCGATGGCGGGCACGCCCACCTGGACAAACTGAGCGTCGCCGGCCTGCAGCGCATTGAGCGCATCTACACCGGTCGGGAACGGCCCCGCCAGCTTAACGTCCAGACCTTGCTTTTCGAAAAAGCCCTGCTCGAGCGCCACCGGCAATCCGATCTGGTCCATCGACGAGACCCAGCCGACTTTGATGGGAACGAGATTGCCGGACGGCGCGGGCGCCGTCGTCGCTTGAGCCGGGGCGGTTGTCGGCTGAGCGGGGGCGGCCGTCGGCTGCGCCGGGGCCGTCGTCGCGACCGGCGCCGCGGTCGGCTGAGCAGGAGCGGCGGTAGGCGGCGCGGCTGTCGGCGCCGGACTCGCCGCCGGAGCGCAGGCCGCTACGGCGAGCGCGAGAACTGCGAACGAACATGCGACGAGCAGCAAACGCTTGTGCAACATTACACTTCTCCTCATCGAGAGTTTTTTGGGGAGTGATGAATTCACCACTCCACGAGGGAGTCACGAATCAACAAGCCGCGGTGGGGGTTTCCGCGCCGGCAAGCAGCGGAGCAGGATCCTGGCCGAGCGCATGAGGTTCTTGAAATCCCAATTGGCGGGAAATCGCAGAACTCGCCTGACGTATCAGCGGCACCAAATCGTTCACGCGGGTTGCGGTCATCGAGAGCGTCCAACCGCTGATGCTCAACGCGGCCACGACCTTACCGGTGTGATCTCGAATCGGCGCAGCAATGCAGCGGATGCCGGCTTCGTTCTCCACATTGTCGACGGCGTAATCGTGAGCCCGGACCTGACGCAGCTCCCGGAAGAACAAGTCCGGCTCGACGATGGTATTCTCGGTATATGCCTTGAGACCGACCTGGCTGGCATAGCGGCGCCATTCGCTTTCGGGGAAATCTGAGAGAAGCACCTTGCCGAGCGAGGTGGAATGGACCGGCATGCGGTACCCGATCCGCGAGGCCATACGGACCGATTGCTGCCCGTCGATCTTGTCGATGTATACGACCATGTCCTGGTCCAAGATCGCCAGGTGCACGGTCTCGCCGGTTTCCTTGGCGAGCGCGTCCAGGGCCGGCCGCGCGGCCTGGCGAACCTCGAGCCTGTCCAGAAATTTGGCAGCCAGCCATGTGACTTTGGATCCCAGGTAGTAGCGCCCTACATCCGGTTCCTGACGGACATATCCTTGCTCGACCAGCGTCGAGAGAAATCGAAAAGTGGTGCTCTTGGCCATTCCGAGCTCATGGCTTATCACGGCCAGGTCTTTCGGAACATCGGCGCTGGCAAGATATTCCAGAACGGCAAGGCCGCGCGTGACGGACTGGTTGAGGGGAACAGAGTGTTTCATTTTTCAGAACACTGGTCTAATATATGAAATCAGCGTATGACCAACAGTACGATTTGCATTAGGCGTTTCAATATTCAGAACGGTGATTCATGTATTGAAACACACTAGCAATTATATGGCATTATTCCAGCCTGTCAAGTTTCATACTTTATGCGACGCTGGCGCGAGCAACGCCGAAACAAAGGAACCAGTGGGTGGTTGACCCGCTCGGCAGTGCCCTCTAATGGCACGAGCTGGACGTCGGGACCGGGGTCGGTCGCTTGCTCAGCGCGTAGCGGCTCGCCGAATTGTGAACCGATTAGTCGCCCCCTTGACAGGTCAATGCGGCACGTGATATCTTGGGCCGACTGCGACGACAAGTTTGGCGGCGGCCATTTGGGCAACAAGCCGGGCTGGGCGGTGCCGGCATCGCGGTCAGCGGTCAAGAACCGCGGCCATGCACCTCACACGCAGGCAAATGGACCCGGCTGCCGACACTGCTGTGGCGCCTGTGTCACGTTATCTTCACCAACGGGCTCACGCCACGGTTACATACTCAGCGAGAACGAGAAAGGTCAGACTGAATGCACAACCCAGGCACTTTTTCTTCGGCGGATACTCACTACTATGCAACGCGCATCGAGTTGGGTTTAGAGCGAACAAAAAATCGCATACGTTGGCAACTGAAGAGGGCGAATCGTCCATGGTTGCAGGAGATGTTTGAGAGAATGGCACCGATCCTGCATTCGGTCGTAATGAGCTATGTTCGGGGAATGCTGGAGAGGTACGACAAGGTCGCTAAACTAATGGTCGATCAGAACGAGCAGAAATCCTAGGCAAGTTCAGAGAATGCCAAGGTACTTGGGCGCTTGATTCGAGGCTGGGTCGTTCTGAGACAGGACTAGAACCGACACTACATCGTTGCGATTTTGACGACGGGTCCCCTCGCGTGTATGGCTTCCACTATTTCGGGCGGAGCGCCGCTGTCGGTGACCAGAAAATCCATTTTGTCGATCGGGGCCACCGGCATGAGACACACGCGGCCCAGCTTGGTATGATCTGCAACGATGATCAATCGATGGCTGCTTGCGATCATCTTCTTCTTGATAGCCGCGACTGCCGGTACTGACGTATTCGCCGCGGTCAGGCCGAATTCCGGAGATACGCCATCGATCCCCAGCACAGCCTTGCTCGGATGAAAATAGCCGGTGTTCTCGTTCGAAATGTCACCGACGAGGACTTCGTTCTCCCGATAGACCATCCCCCCTACGACATAAATAACCGCGTCCGGAATCGCGAAGAGGTCAGGCAGCAGCGAAATAGAGTTCGTGATGATCGTCAGATTGTGCTTGCCAACCAAGTGCTTGGCGACAGATTGAGTGGTGCTTCCGCCGTCAATCATGATCGTGTCCCCGTCATCAATCAACGACGCCGCAATGCCGCCAATCGCGTCCTTCTCGGCTTGATTTTCTTGAGCGCGGACGTGCAAGCTGGAGATGGACTTGACTGAATTTCCGTTGGAAGCCGCCTGAAGGATCGCTCCTCCGTGCGTCCGTCTCAATAACCCACGTGATTCCAATTCGGCAAGGTCCAATCGAATACTGGAGTCGCTCACATCAAATTCCTTCGCGAGTCGTTTGACGTAGACCCTTTTGTCTTTCTCGATCCGTCCGAATATCGATTGGAGCCGCTCCTCGCGGAAAATTGCCCGATTCATCTGCTCTTCCCCCTTTGCACGGTCTTCAGCCGTACCAGCCCCTTACGCTGATGCGCGGACAAGCGATTACACGTTTTGAGCACCGGCTCGCTCGCCCCAAGCGGTGCCGATTGCATTCGCGTTGCTTAGCCAGTACGCGACAATGACCCACTTCGCAGGCATTCGAATGCTCACATTTTGTCGCAATGAGTGTTTTTCGATACACAATAGGTCCACTATGCGCTCAAGTATTATAGCACAATAGGCAAGTATTGACAACTATTCGCATTTGTTGTATAATACTGCTAAATCAGTATTATTACAGAGCATGAATACACTCATATGCTCTCATTTGCTCTTCTTTGTTTGCATGCACTCGCCGAATTTGAACTGAATCAATAGGCACGAAGTAACAATCGTACGACTGGCAGAATACGGCTTCACGCGTCGTGGAAAATTCGCCAGCGGACGCTCGGGTTGCAAATGCTGCCAAAGTGATTTGGCAGTACTATCATTACGGAGGTAAGTTAGGACATGTCCAACATCGGCAAAGCTATTCGCTTGAGTCAAATCCTGAATCCCACCAGTCACAACGCGATCGTTATGGCGCTGGATCACGGCGCAGTTCTCGGACCAATTTCCGGGATTGTGGATCCAGTAAAAACGATCAGCACGCTGAATCAGGAGCGTCCGGATACGTGGTTCATTCCTATGGGCGTAGTCAAACTCGCCTACGAGTCCTTCGTCAGTGAGCATATTCCGTTTTTGCTGTCGATCGACACCTGCACGTATATGGGGCCGGAGCCAGACTTGTTTCTGCTTACCGACACCGTCGAGTCAGCCCTTCGGGTTGGCGCGAGCGGAGTAGCCATGCACGCCTTGATTGGCCCGGAGAGAACGAGTGAGATGTTGCACGGTCTCGCCAAGATATCCCAAGAGTGCGACAAGATGGGTATGCCCCTCCTCGCGATCATGTACCCTGAGGGATTCGAGAACACACACGCGGTCGAGCACGTCAAGTGGGTCGCACGGATCGGCGCAGAACTGGGTGCGGACGTCGTCAAAACCTACTACACCGGTTCCAAAGAGACCTTTGCAGAGGTGGTGGCAGCTTGCCCGGTCCCTGTAATGGTTTCAGGCGGGTCCAAGTCAAGCGACCCCATCGATTACTTGGTCTTGCTCAAGAATGTCATGGAGGCTGGCGGACGCGGTGGCGCCGTCGGCCGCAACATTTGGCAATATCGGGACCCACGGGCCATGCTGCGTGCGACCAAGAAGATAGTACACGCGGGCGCATCGGTCGACGAAGCAGCGGCGGAATTGGGGTTGACCGTAGAACCCGACAAGGCTCCAAATTCAGACCGAAAGCAGTTGGCCTACAACTAAGCCCTTCGACTCGGGCCTGAGGATGCTCTGATGGCGACGCCGACCCAGGTGCTCCAGATCGCGGAGGTGATTACCCCCGGAACCATCGACTTGTCTCTCGAAGGTATTACGGACAAGGAGAGCTTGATCCGGCATTTGATCTCTCTGCTCCGCAACGCTGGCAAAATCCTCTCCGCGGACGACTTCCGCGAGGCGGTCTATTACCGCGAGAGCCTGGGGCCGACGTATATGGGGAACCATATCGCGATCCCGCACGGAAAGAGCAAAACGGTGACGAGTCCAGCAGTCGCGTTTGGAAGGTCGGCCGATGGGATTCAGTATGACACCGAACTTGGGGGCGGGCCGGCAAAACTGATATTTCTGCTCGCCATCCCGGACCGGATGGCTGCCGAGGAGTATGTCAGGGTCCTTGCTCGATTGGCTCGTTTGCTGGTGCACCAGGAGTTCGTGAACGCGCTGTATCAAGCTCGGAACCATGAGGACGTGGTCAGCGCGATCAGGCAAAACGAATCCCTGATCGACTCGGACTGATCGGGCGGATTTGTCCGAAGGAGGAATCTCCACGATGAGAATAGTTGCGGTGACCTCGTGCGCGACCGGAATTGCCCACTCGTACATGGCCGCCGAAGCGCTCAAGCGCGCGGCCAAGGCCAGCGGGGATCAGATCAAGGTCGAAGTTCAAGGAGCGATGGGAATCGAGGGAGAACTATCCAAGGACGACATTGCCGCGGCGGACTTTGTCATCTGGGCCATTGACGTGGGAGTGAGACGGCCGGAACGATTTCCGAAAGCGAAAGTCGCCGAGTTCAATCCCCACGAGGCGATCCGTGACCCGGGGGGCGTTATTCAGAAAGCGAAGCAAAAGATCAGACTCGCGCCGACGAGCTAGAGTCGCGTCGCAGCAACCCCCGCCCGGCGGGCTCCCTCTCGCGGCGGAGCATCGTTGGGCAGTCTCGCGGACCGATGGCGACGACGCGTTGTCCACCCGCGAACAAGGAGGCAGCTATCGAAGGAATCCACCCAAGGCCCTTCACGTGTCATGGATCGGTTCTCGTCCGTGCACTGTTAGATTGCCAAACAGGCACACGCTGCGCTTTCCCCGTTTCAACGGGGGCGTGGTGTGCGACCTAGGGCATCCCAAGTCAAGGAGGACATGAACATGGACTGGAAAAAGCTCGGCAGTGATTTGAGGAAGCACCTGCTGACGGGTGTCTCGTACATGATTCCCTTTGTCGTGCCCGGGGGAATTCTGATCGCGCTCGGTTTTCTCTTCGGAGGGATCTACGTATTCAAAACCCCCGGACCCCTGGCAGATATCTTCAATCTGGGAAAGACGGCGTTTGGGTTGATGGTGCCGGCCCTAGCGGCGTACATCGCTTTCTCCATTTCCGATCGCCCGGGAATCGCCCCCGGCTTTGTCGCCGGGATGGTCGCTAGCAATATCGGCGCCGGCTTCATCGGCGGCATCATCGGGGGGCTACTCGCCGGCTACTTCGTGAACTGGATCAAGACGTGGCCAATGCCAGTAGCGCTCAAGCCGTTGATGCCGGTATTGGTCATTCCGCTGGTCGGCACGGGGGTGATTGGCCTGGTCATGCTCTGGATCATCGGCCCGCCGGTCACCTGGCTGAACAACACGATGACGGCCACGCTGAATGGCATGAGCGCGGGCAGCCTGATCATCCTCGGTTTGATCCAGGGCTTTATGCTCGCGTTCGACATGGGCGGACCGGTCAACAAAGCCGCTTACGCCTTCGCACTGGCTCTCTCGGCGAACGGGAACTGGGGTCCGATGGCGGCGAACTTTGTGGCCTCGATGAGTCCTCCGATGGGTATTGCTATTGCAATCCTCATTGCCAACAACCGGTTCACCCAGTTGGAACGGAAAGGAATCAGCGGGTGCGTCGTGGGCGGTCTCTGCATGATCACAGAGTTCGCGATCCCGTACGCCGCCGGCGATCCCATCCGCGTGATCCCGTCGTTGATGGTCGGATCCGGGGTTGGCGCCGCCCTGTGCTACGTTTTTGGCCTGACGCTCTCTGCCCCGCACGGTGGATTCTTCGTGATCCTTCTGGCGAACAATCCGCTTTTGTGGATCTTCTGCTTTGCGGTTGCGAGTTTTGTCACCGCCGGCATGCTCGTCGCTCTCAAGCCCAAGCTGTCGGAGAAAGAAGCGGAAGAGATGGAGCAGGTCGAAGCGCTGCCTTCCATCACGGGCTAGACTCTCTGTTGCGAATCCAGGAGGCGAGTCGAATGGCTCGCCTCTTGTTCCACTGGGCACCCTGAGCTGCGATCACACGTTCAAACCGCGTCTTCCGTTCTTCTGCGGTCTGACCCGACGATCCCGCGCCACAAGGAGGGTTCAATGACAAACGTCAAAGAGGTAATGGGGCGATTCCCATTCACTCCCGAACAGAAGAGACCAACGCACATCAAGGCTACGGAATACTTTGATTTCATCTATCCGCCCCACAGCCCCGGCTACAGCGACCTGAGCCGAATCATCGCAAGCACGGACAAGCTACTCGTCGGGACGTATCAACTGGCGCCCGGGGGGTCATTCGATCCGGCCGATATCCATCCGGGCGACGAAGCCTACTACATCCTGGACGGTATCGTTACCCAACAGAACCCCGTCAGCGGTCAGTTCGTCCAGGCCAAGAAAGGCGAAGCGCTCTGGCTCCCCATCGCCTCCTGGCACAAGGCATTCAACTTTGAAGACGAGATCATGCGCATCTTGTTCTTCATCGCGCCGCGGCCGTGGGACGAACACATCCCTCCGCCCAATTTCCCACAGGGCGATGACATGAAGATGTACAAAGGGAAGCACAACGAGCGGCTTCCCAAAGCGGGAACCATCCCGAGCGTAGCCCGTCTGGGGACCACGGACGAGATCGGCCACTGGCCCATCGAAGGCGCAGAAGGCCGGCAAGGACCGCGTCCATTTTACCGCATCACCGAAGAGCAAAAGCTCATCAACGTCAGCGGTTGGAGAAACCCCATGCTCGTCAAGTTCTTCGTCAGCAACGATCTGCTCCATATGGGCGAATTCAGCCTTCCCGCCGGCGGCACCGGGCCTCGCCTTTCCGAGCCGGATACTCATCGCGGCGATTGCGTGCTTTTTGTCGTCAGGGGGTCCGTGACAGTCAATCTGCCGGACACGGAAGAAGCGTTTATCATACCCGCGGAAGACGCGATGTTCATCCCCGAAGGCGTGCGATACCAGCTCATCAACTTTGAAGCGCATGCTGTCAAGGCAATCTTTTGTATCGCTCCCGGACTGTGATGCGCGACTCGGGCCGCGAGACGCGGCGCCGAAACGGACAGGGCGCATGGTCGCCGAGGGGGATGAGGGGAAAGCGCGCCGGGGTCGGCCACGGACGCCGTGCGCCCGAGACAAGCCAGCGGAGATAATATGTGATGCGTTTCCAGACAACGGTTCGCCATAGAGAGGGTCTGCATGCGAGGCCGGCGGTCTTGTTCGTCAACAAGGCAAGCAGCTTCAAGTCCAGCGTTCAGGTGCGAAACGTAACCGCGCCGAGCGCGTGGGTCGACGCCAAAAGCATCCTAAATGTGCTGACGCTCGGGGTCGAGCCCAACCATGCCATCGAAGTGCAAGTCGACGGGGAGGACGAGGCTCAAGCCGCCGCTGCCATCGAAGCGCTGGTCGAGTCTGATTTCGCGTCAGGGTAAGAATCGCTCCATTTGATTGGAAAACTCAGCGCCCGCGGCTCTGCAGGTTGCGGGCAGGAGACATTCGACTTTCACAAGGTCAATTCCTGATGCAAACTGTCGTGGGTAAGCCGGCTTCGCCAGGTATCGCGATCGGGCCGAGTTTCGTCTTCGCCGGCCAAGAGCTCGTCCCGCCTCGGTTCACCGTATCCGAGACGGAATTGGAATTTGCCCGGCTGGAACAGGCGCTGGCGAAAGCGGTAGCTGAGGTGGAAGCGCTGCGGCGGGTGGCGGACGAACGCGTCGGAGCAGAAGAGGCCGCGATATTCGATGCCCACGCGCTCATCATTCAAGACCCGGTGCTGCTCAAGGACATTCGCCGTGTGATCGAGGTCCAGCATGTGAACGCAGAGGCCGCGTGGGCCGACACGATCGAGGCGAACGCCGCGAAACTGGATGCCCTCGGCAGCGAATACCTAAGGGCGCGTGCGGCGGACATCCGCGACGTCGGGCGCCGGATCCTCCGCATCCTGCTCGGCGTGGACGTGCAAGACCTGTCAGAAATGGCGGCTCCCGGCATCGTCGTGGCAAGAGACCTGACGCCGTCGGATACGGTCAACTTGACCCGGTCGCTTGTTCTCGGATTTTGCACTGCGGAAGGCGGTCCCACCTCCCATACCGCTATCCTTGCCAAGGCGTTAGGATTGCCTGCTGTCGTCGGCGCCGGACAACCAGTCCTCGTACTCCCCAGCGGGACTCGCCTTATCGTCGACGGGAGCCAGGGTATCGTGGTGATGGATCCGACGGAGGCCGCGCTGGAGGATTCCCGAGTACGGCGCGAAGAGATGTTGTACCGCTCGGAACGGTAGCGATCGGACGCGCTCGAACCGGCCGTGACACGGGACGGACATCGCGTCGAGATCGCCGCCAACGTCGGCCAAGTCGACGAGGCTGCGCGCGCGTTGGAATACGGCGCCGAAGGGATCGGGTTGCTGCGGACCGAATTCCTATATCTCGGACGCAAGTCCCCGCCATGCGAAGACGAACAGTTGGGAGCATTCAACGCCATCCTCGAGATCATGAATGAGCGACCCGTCGTCGTACGGACGCTTGACATCGGCGGAGACAAGCCGCCCTCTTATCTCGATTTGGGCAAAGAGAACAATCCGTTCCTCGGCTGGCGTGCGATCCGATTCTGCCTCGATCAGCCCGAATTCTTCAAGATCCAACTGCGCGCGCTTGTCCAATCCAGCCCGGGACACGACCTGAGAATCATGTTCCCGATGATCGCGACGCTGGAAGAGGTCCGCCGAGCTAAGGCGCTCGTAGTTCAAGCACGGGAGGAAATCCAGGCGGCGGGACATTCCGCGGCAGCGCGGATTCAGATCGGAATCATGATCGAGGTTCCTTCCGCCGCGATCCTCGCCGACCGGCTGGCCCGGGAAGTTGATTTCTTCAGTGTCGGGACGAACGACCTCACCCAGTACACCCTGGCGGCGGAACGCACGAACGAACGCGTCTCACACCTGGGGGACGCCTGCCATCCAGCCGTGCTGCGCCAGATCCGATTTGTCATCGAAGAAGGGCACCGGGCCGGAATCTGGGTTGGCGTCTGCGGCGAGCTCGCCGGCGACCCGGATGCCATCCCAATCCTCCTGGGCTTGGGACTGGACGAATTCAGCATGGCACCGCCAAGCATCCCCAGCGCCAAAGCCTTGATTCGATCTTATCGGTTTTCGGATGCGCAGGTGCTGGCGCGGCAGGTCTTGGACCTGGACACGGCAATTCAGGTCCGCGAGCGCTCACGGAGCTTTCGATGCGTTGCGGATAGGAACCTTGGCGAGTGCAGAGAGGCGAAGAATGCCTAAACCCAAGAAGATCATCAACGATCCCAAGCAGGTCGTACCTGAAATGCTGGACGGACTGATCGCCGCGTATCACGGCAAGATTCGTGAATTGGCCGGCGTGCAAGCCTTGGTCAAATCCTCCCTCCCAACAGGCAAAGTGGGCGTGCTCATCGGAGGCGGCAGTGGGCACGAGCCCCTGTTTCATGGTTATCTGGGCCAGAACATGGCCGATGGCGCA
>JAMCQI010000105.1 GCA_023381515.1 Chloroflexota bacterium
AACTGACTGAAACCAGGGGACGCGACACTACGGCAGGCTGATCCCTGGGCGGGCAGCGACGTCCCAAACCGCCTTTCGGACCACTCCGGCTTCAAGTCCCCAAAAGCCGCCATTAATCCACACTCTCCTTATTGCGGACAGTGAAGTGCCTTGACTAGGCGCGCACGCGGGTCCGTTGACTTGAGCCGTAAGGCTCCAGACCAATAGTCGCCGGCCAAGCCGCCAAACACCGAGCACGTATCCCCCATGTAACTGCTGAGCGGAATGAAAATGGCCATGGCAAGTACGAGAATTTAAGATTACTGCCCCTCATCCGGAACACATCCTCGCCATCGAATAAAACGCTCCTGCTCGTCGCCGGAATCAGAATCGTCCGTCCCGTGGTAGTCTTGCCGCAACCCGATTCGCCCACCAGACCGAAGGTTTCTTGCTCGTGAATGTCAAAAGAGACGCGATCGACCGCGCGGACCTGGGCGACCGTGCGGCACAAGAGCCCACCGCGGCGGGAGCGGACTGGCGCCGCAGCGCGATCTCGATTTCCGGTTCATACAGCCAACAGCGCGCAGTGTGGCCATACCCGACGGTAATCAGAGGCAGCGCCTCTACGCGGCACTTATCCATGGCTTTGTTGCTTCATAGACGACGATCGTGCCAAAGTCGGGGGTGGCCACGACGATGATCGGCGCGAGCGATTCCAGCACCAGGTGCGTGAGAATCATGCGGAAGAACTGGCAGGGTGAGGATGATGTCGGAAAGCGCAACAAGAGGGCATCTATCCAGCCGCCGGCGTAGCTCGCGATCGCGCCGACCAACACTCCTATGATGGTGGAAAAAACAGCGCCTGTGGCTAAATGCGCGTTTAGAGATGAACGCAGCGTGCAATCAGGATCAGCCGAGCCCGCCTCATGAGCGGTGCAGCCGCTTCGCTGTAGAGCACCTCCTTCCAGGCGGGACCAGTTACGCGTCACGTACCTGTGCTTTGAATAACATAATGAGGAGGTTAGTGGGGGATGTCATTATTCTGACGTAACGCGTGACGGCGACGCCTCTCGGTCGAGCGTGAGCGCATCGGCTGGGCGGTGGAGGACTCCCCCAATAAGGTGGTAGAGCGCATACAACTCCCAGGCGAAAGGCCAATAGCCTCCATAGCCCAGGAGAGGCATCTCAAAGACCTTGCCAAAGCCGACAAAGGGGACGGTGTAATACCACTTGGGCCAGGCGAGCCAATTCCACATTTCCCAGAAAAAGCCGCAGATTGTGCCCGCGATCGCCAGGGACACAAGCATTCTCCAGTCGCCCTGAGCTATTTGTCCTATCAGCGACCGTCGGCCGCGCAGGCAGTTCAACGGATCCACGAGCAGCACGAGCCAGACCCAGGTCAACGGAAAGGCAAATCTCGGGAGCAGGATGACGGCGGCGAACGCCGCAGCTCCCAAGTACATCAGTCCCCAAAGGAGGCGCGAAGATGGACGGAACCGGCGGCGCGTGCCCAGCCGCTCGACAAAATGAAATGAAGAGACCAGGTCGGCTGTCTCAAAGACGGCCGGGATGACGGTCGAAAAATCGATCGTGGAGATGGCAATGATCTGGCCGACCGTGTAGCTATATGCGCCGAGATAGTGCCAATTCTGCACAAACTCGTTCAAGCCCTCAAACACCCACCAGATAGGAGCGCTCAAGATGAAAAGAGCGACAAAAACGGCCGGCGACCGCGTCAGCAAAGAGTTGCCCCGCCGCCATGCGACCAGCGCATCCACGGTCAAGACATAGCCCAGCCACTGGGGGAAAAAAGCATATTCGCCCAGGGCGCCGACATGCAGCCAGGAGGCCGTCCAGAAAAAGAGCGCCAGGCAGAGCCCCAGGTACAAGTGAAGAGGAAATGAATGTTGTTTCGTTTTGACGAGCACGCGTGCCATTCCTTGCTCCAAGCCCCACATTTTGCCTTTGCCGGGGGCGCGGCGTATCTACATTTCGATTATATCCTATCGAAGGACTCTTCGCAATGCTCCGTTTGATGACGGTCGGTAGATTGCAAGCTGTTGATCACTTGCGGCTATAAGCACCAAACGGCGCGCGACATGGCCGATTCATCTGATGTGTGGTAAAATCGTCCTTCGAAGGGGTCAAGGATGAGTTCACCATTGACGATTCAAGATATTCAGGCGGCTGGAGAGCGGATTCGAGAAAATGTCGAAAGGGTCATTGTCGGCAAGGGCGACATCATCGACCTGGCGCTCGTGGCACTTGTATGCGAGGGGCACATTCTCTTCGAGGACGTACCCGGCATTGGCAAGACCACACTGGCCAAGGCGCTGGCGCGCTCACTGGATTGCACGTTCCGACGTATTCAGTTCACCCCCGATCTCTTGCCGAGCGACGTCACGGGCCTCGCGGTCTATAACCAAAAGACACAAGAGTTTGAATTTCGTCCGGGTCCAATCATGTCGCAGATCGTCCTCGCGGACGAGATCAATCGCGCGACGCCGCGTACCCAATCCGCACTCCTCGAAGCGATGCAAGAGCGCCAGATAACGGTCGACGGCGCCACCCGCGTTCTCCCCCGTCCTTTTCTCGTTATCGCGACCCAGAACCCGATCGAGCTCGAAGGTACGTTTCCTCTGCCCGAGGCCCAGGTGGACCGCTTTTTCATGAAACTGAGGCTGGGTTACCCGACCGAGGAGGAAGAACACTCGATCTTGCTTCGGTTTGAGCACGAGGACCCGCTACCTGACCTGCAGCCCGTCGTTACAACAGACAAGATTGTCGAGATGCAGAGAGCGGCGCGCCAGGTCCGGGTTGAATCGTCCGTGCGGGATTACATTATTGCGATTGTGCGAGCCACCCGCGCACACAGTGCGGTTGAGATTGGAGCAAGCCCGCGCGGCTCGCTCTACCTGTACCACGCTGCCCAAGCATGGGCTGCCCTACGCGGGCGCGAATTCGTCCTTCCCGACGATGTCAAATTTCTCACTCCGTTCGTTATAACGCACCGACTCATCATCGGTGCGCAGACTCGCCTCCGGGGCCGCAATGCCCAGCAGATTGTCCGAGACGTCGTCGATTCGGTCCCGGTCCCTGTCGAGCAAGCCTAGACAGCAGACGACAGACTACAGATAACAGACTAGACCAGTGATGGAGGATGCGATGGGGCACAACTTTCGCGAGCTGCGAGTCTGGAAACGCGCGATAGAGTTTATCGTTCAGATATACAAACTATCACGAGCGTTTCCGAAGGACGAGACGTACGGTCTCACGAGTCAGCTCCGGCGTGCCGCAACGTCAATCTCGTTGAATATTGCAGAAGGCTCCGGTGCGAGCAGCGACGTCGAGTTTGTACGATTCTTGGAGATGGCTCGCCGTTCAGTCTATGAGGTCATCACCGCTTTGGAAATTGCCCATCGGCTGGATTACTGCACAAACGAAGGCACTCATCCACTGAGCGGCGAGGCCGACGAGATAGCTGCGATGATTTCCGGGCTCATCAAGCGACTGAACCAGCACGCCGATTGAAACACTTGTTTATCCGCTATCTGTGATCTGTAATCTGTCGTCTGTCATCTGTAGTCTGACTCTTCATGTTTAACGATTCTTGGATCCACTTTGCCATCTTGATGGTAGTTCTGGGGGCGCTGTTCCAGTCCACTCCGCTCCTCGTCCTCGCCGCCCTCCTCCTCACCGTAATTCCAGTCGCGTGGGCGTGGAACCGAGTGGCGCTGTGGCGCGTGAGCTATGAGCGCGCTCTCAGCGAGCAGCGCGTCTTTGTCGGCGAGACCATTGACCTGAGTACACGCGTCAACAATCGCAAGCTCTTGCCTTTGACCTGGGTCAAGATCGACGATCAGTTTCCGACCGTTCTCACACCCACCCACACCACACTTACGCCCTCGCATATTCCTCTTACCGGCTATCTGACGCAGAGGGCAGCCCTGGGCAGCTATGAGCGTGCCCGCTGGAGTTATCGTCTGGACTGCAAGCAACGCGGCTATTTCACTCTCGGTCCCGCCCGCCTGAGATCAGGCGATGCGTTTGGGCTTTTCGAGCAGAACCGGACGAGCCCGCGTACCGACCACCTCATCGTTTATCCGCGGATTCTTCCCATGGAAGATTGGGGCCTGCCGCCCAAGGATCCCCTCGGAGACATACGGTCGCGGGTTCAACTTTTTGAGGATGCTACCCGGCCGCGCGGGGTGCGGGATTATCACCCCGACGACGCCCCGAAGCACATCCATTGGCGCGCGACCGCTCACCGGGGCGATTTGCTAGTTAAGCAATACGATCCCACAATTACGTACCAATGGGTTCTGTTTATCAATGTGGCGACTTTTGTCGAGGCGTGGCAGGGAGTTAATTCTGAACTGCTCGAGCACGTCATCAGCCTGACGGCGTCGATCGCGAACTATGCCTCGGAGCAGAAATACTCGGTGGGGATGATCGCTAATGGTACCTGGCCGGAATCGGACCAACGCTTGAAGATTCTGCCCAGCCGCGACCCCGACCATCTGCGTCACGTCCTCGAGGCGCTGGCGGCGGTGACGCCGTTCGTCACGACGCCGATCGAGGCTCTCCTCGGAACAGAAACGACCAAGCTCGCCTGGGGAGCCACACTCGCCGTGATCACGGGAGTCGTGACGGAACCCTTGCTCGCCGAAATGCTGCGACTGCGTCACGCGGGCCGCCGGCTCGCGCTAATTTCGCTCGACGAGAGCTGGGAACCTCAGGAACTGGATGGCATTATTGTCAGAACGGCGACGCCACCGGCGGCTGTGGAAGAGGTAGAGAAGACGGCGCCTGGTATGGCTCTAGCGTAAAGTAGGGACCCGGCCGGAAGATGGCACCGCGTGAGTAAGGTGATGGCACTCGGACGATCATTCATTGCACAAAAGATTATCAAGATCACACCGCGCCGCGAGATCCGTCTGGCGCTCCTGGCCGCGATGGAGACGTGCTGGCTCTATGCGATCCTGGGATTCGTTGCCGCGCTGACGGGTCTCAACCGCCCCGTATCGCCTTTATCCCTGTTCGCCGCCTACTGGATTGCACTCTTGACCGGGCGTCTCCTCCCCCGACTGCATCTGCGTTGGCTCTATCTTCAACTGATGGCCGTCGGCATCGCGATATTGACGCTGTTGACTGTAATCCGAATCCAAGTGGTCGGCGATCAGGTGAGCTTGCTCGACCCGAGCTGGGTCCTACCCGCCGTGCGTTCGATATTCCTCTTTGATTATGGGATGTCGACGGAATTCCTGACCGCCATAGGAATCATCTATGTATTTGTTCGTGGACTCGGATTCGGGCAACGTCCGCTCACGCTCTGGTTCATGGGCTTTCAATTCCGTCTGGGCATCGTGGTCTTTTTTCTCCTGTTTGCGACTGCCGCCTTTTTGAAACACTATGATGCGTCGCTCTGGGTCTTTATCTATTTCTTTCTATCACTTTTCGCGATTGCTCTCGCGCGGCTGGACGAAATGGGGAGCAATTTGAGATTCGGGACACGGTGGTTCGTGACCCTTTTTTCTGCCATCGCCTTGGTTCTCTTTCTTGGCCTGGGTCTCTTGCAGATGCTCACCGTCGACACCGTCGCCGCGTTCCTCCGGCTCTTTTCGCCTCTAGCAACAGTCGCCGGCTTGCTTCTCCTTCTCATCATCATTCCGGCTAGCTGGGTGGTCGAGTGGCTATTTACGTTCTTGCGCCCGCTCTTTGCAAGGTTCCATCTTGCTCAAATCATGCAGAACGTTTTCAGTCTTTTTCAGCAATTTCAGGAGAACCGAAAGGAGACGCCCCCGCTCATCCCGCTCCCGGTCCTACAGACTTTGGTTGTCCTTGCCATCGTGCTCGGAATCAGCTACCTGCTGGCGCGGGCGCTCAATCGCCGGATGAAGGAGATTGAGGAGGAAACCTATATCCGCGAATCTGTCGGGCCCGAAGAAGACGCCAAGCCCCGGCGCGAGTCCACCCGTCGGAAGCGCCCCCGCCCGTCTCGCGCCGGAAAGATGGCCGCCGAAACCATCCGCCGCATCTACGCTGCGTTGGTTGCGCGTGCGGCAGAAGTGGGACTTGCCCGCCGGGTGGCGGAGACACCCTACGAGTTTCTCCCCCGGCTCGAACGGGCGTGGCCTGATGAACGAGTCCCCATTCGGGATATCACCGATGCCTATGTCGCCGTTCATTATGGCGAACACGAAGCGACCGCAGCAGAAGTGGAGCGCGTCCGGAAGGAATGGAGAGAGGTAGAGAAGGCTATCAAGCGTAAGATGTAGAACGCAAGACGTAGTGATAGCGCTTGGCGCCTTTGGGTGTTTACTTTTCCGCTTTACTTTTCGATTTATCGGTTGGAGTGTTGTACTCATGAAACTGGTCACTGCGGAACAGATGCGCTCACTTGAGCAGCGCTCGGATGCGAGCGGCAACAGCTATGCGATGATGATGGAGCGTGCCGGCAAAGCGGTCGCCGATGCGCTCACCGCCCAACTCCTCGCACGTGAGACTCGACAAAACCACGTGCTTGTGCTCGTGGGCCCCGGCAACAACGGAGGGGACGGGCTTGTCTGCGCTCGCGAGCTCTTTGACACGGGCGCGCGGGTTTCCCTCTACATTTGGAAACGCGCCCCCAAAGATACCGACGAGAACTATAGGCTGTGTCTTGAACGCAATATCCCTGTGATGCGCGCGGAGAACGACCCCGGATTCGCCTCCCTCAAAGAGCTCCTGGATCACAACGATGTCATTGTGGATGCGCTTTTGGGCACCGGCGTCTCCAAGCCTATCGAGGGAATCCTCAAGGACCTTTTGGCAATTGCCAAGGAGCGACTGGACCGAACTCTTGCAACTGAGCTCGCCTCGTTAATTCCAACCGGGGGCCCCGTAAAGCGACGTCCACTCGTCGTTGCCGTGGACCTGCCAAGCGGGCTAAACCCGGATACCGGCGCCGTGGACCCTGCCACCCTGCCCGCCGATCTGACGGTTACCTTTGCCTTTCCCAAGGTCGGGCAGTTGATTCCTCCCGGCGCATTCGCGGTGGGAGAATTGACGGTCGCGGATATCGGAATCCCGGCGGACTGGGCCCGCGATAGCTCGTTGGAAGTCGAAAGCGCGCAGGATGCGTCCAAAAGCCTACCCGCACGGCCGCGCGGGTCTCATAAAGGCACGTTCGGCAAAGCGATGCTGTGTGTCGGATCGGCGAACTATATCGGTGCCGCGTACCTGGCCGGCACAGCCGCGACGCATGCCGGGGCCGGGCTCGTTACCCTTGCCCTCGCCAGAACCATTCACCCCATCGTGGCCGCGGCGTCGCACGAGACGACCTTCGTTCCATTGCCTGATGAAGGCGGCGCGCTCGTTCCTGAAGCCATCCCAGTACTGCTCGACTCGTTGTCGGACTATGACGCGCTTCTCGTCGGCCCCGGTTTTGGAAGGAACCCCCAAACGATCCGGTTCACTCAGGGGTTATTAGGGGGAAAACACAAACTGCCCAAGCTCGTCATCGACGCGGATGGGCTCTATGCACTCTCCCAATTGCCAGACTGGTCACAGGTTTTTGCGACAGGTGGGTACCGCGCGATCCTTACACCGCATCCAGGCGAGATGGCGACCTTGTGCGGGCTCAAGCCGGATCAGGTGCAAGCAGATCGCGTAGGCGTGGCCAAGAAATTCGCCACCCAATGGCAGCAGACCATCGTCCTCAAGGGAGCGTATACTATCGTCGCCGACGGAAGTGGGAGGATAACGATCATTCCTTTCGCAACCCCCGCTCTCGCCACTGCCGGGACCGGCGACGTGCTCGCGGGCACCATAGCTGCACTCCTCGCTCAGCAACTGGATCCTTATGTGGCCGCAGTCACCGGAGCCTATTTGCATGGTCTTGCGGGCGAGTTGTGCCAAAGAGAAATCGGCGAGGCCGGCGTTGTCGCCGGGGACTTGCTGCCTCGGCTTCCGCGCGCGATTCGAACGCTGCGAGAATTCGGCGGAGGTTGAACGTTGTTCCGTTCTCCCCACCCGAATAATCAAAAGCCGATTCCTCCAGTTGGGTGCAGGCGATCCGGGACATGAACCGCTATACGCTGCGGGCGCGCGTGGATGGGGAGGCGCTGCAATGGAGTCTGGTTAAAAAGGCGGCTGAGCAGGAGTTTTTGTACGCGGGCAAGCCGATTACTTTTCGATGGGGGCGGGCGCAGCAGACGGATGGAGCTTTGGCCGTCGAGATCGCGACCGATGTCGATCGCGAAGCGCTCCTTAGTCTTGTAAGACCGCTCGAGTCCAGGTTCCCGGTTCAGTTCGATTCGATCGGCTGGGGCTGGCCACTTACCGACGCAACCCTTCCTGACCCATCCGATGCTCTGGCTATCGATCGAACAGGCGATCACTATGCATTCGCCGTCCCACAACAGGAGCCTGTCCGGGTATATACCTACGGTCCTCGACAATTGCTTCGGTTGATTGAGTGGGTCGGTTTCTTGCTATTTGCCGGCTCCGTCGTATGGGTGGCGATCTTCCATGTCGTGGCGTTCCCATGGATCGAGGATCACGACTATATCTTTCTCTTTGTCTGGGCCCTCTATTGGTTCTTTTCTCACTTTTTCCAGACTCAGCTCTTCCCGCTGGTCTTTGTCTCCTCTATCCGCTGCGACGAGCACGGGATCGAGATCAAGTACTGGCTCCGGGCCCCGCGGCGTCTCTCCTGGCCAGAAGTCACGGAGCTGGATATGTCCTTCGACCAGGGCACGCTCCGTTCGAGGACAGAAGCCCTCTCATTCACAATAGGAGAACCCATGGGCTTGGCCGAGGACCGGGTCTTGGTCAAGACCATCCTTGCCCGTGCCGGGCTGCACTTTGTCGGCTATATGGGGCGCAAGGGCGCGGTCCACAGGCGCTTTGATGGAGACTAGCCGGATGGTTCCGCTACCATATCTTGAGCCGATCTTCTTTTCTGCGCCGGTCCTTTCTTCTCTCGCCGGTCCTCAGCCGATCGAACGACGCTCGTCCTCCTCCTTCGTTTTCGAGCAGGCGGACAAAAGCCTCGACCACTCCGGGATCGAATTGGACATTCGACTGCTCTCGCAGGTAATCGATCACGCGTTCATGCGGCCAAGCATCCCGGTAAGGGCGATCTGAACTCAACGCATCCCAAACGTCCACGACGGCAAAGATGCGAGCGGCGAGCGGTATGGCCTCTCCCCTTAGTCCCCGCGGATAACCATCCCCGTTCCACCGTTCGTGGTGATTGTAGGGAATATCGAGCGCAGGCTCCAGGAACTCGATGGGCGAAAGCCACTCGTAGGCATACATGGGATGCTTGCGCATGATCTGCTGTTCCTCGTCGCTCAACCGTTCCCGTTTGTGCAAGATTTCATCGGGTATCCCCATCTTGCCGATATCATGAAGCAGTGCGCCTCGACGCAAGTGCACCAAGTTGGCCTCGCTCATGCCCATGGCACGGGCGAGACGTTCGGCCATTTCCGCGACGCGCTGGGTGTGTCCCTCGGTCTCGCGATCGCGCAAGTCCAGGGCATGCGACCAACCTTCAATGGTCGCGTTGTAAGCAATCAAGAGCTCGGTATTTGAGCGCTGGAGTTCGTCGAACATGGTAGCATTATCAATAGCAATGGCCGCCTGTCCCACCAGAGCGTGAAGGAAATCGATCCATCCCTGGTCAGGATTAAGGAGGGCGCGATGAAAGATCTCAAGCACCCCCTTGACCTGCCCCTTGGCAATGAGAGGCACCGCGTAATAAGAGACAAAGTCCTCTTCCTGCACGCCGTGCGCTCGCGCAAATTCGTCCTCGGCCTCCCGGAGATCGGATACGCTCACCAGTCCTCGGTCGAGCGCGGAACGTCCAGCGTATCCCTCGCCAAGACGGAGACGCGTTCGGTTGACATTCTGGGATCGAAACCCGCGCGAGGCGGCGTACTCGAGTGTCTGCATGGCGTGGTCCAGCAAGAGGACGTCTGCCGCATCGACCTGCAGCTGCGTGGTGACCTGGTCCAGGATGATACTCAGGGTGACGCGCAGATCCAAGCTCGCGCTGATGGCCGTTTCAATGGCGCGCAGCGCGCCGAGGCGCTCGAGCTGGCGCTTGATTTCCTCCTGGGACTGTTTGCGCTCTGTGATATCTCGGGCGACTTGGACAAACGCACGGAGATTGCCGGCTTCGTCCCGCTGCGTCGTGATGACCGAGTCCGCCCAGAATTGAGACCAGTCCTTGCGGCGCCGCCAACCTTCTTCTTCAAAGCGCCCCTGAGCCGCTGCCAGTTTCAGCGCTTGCTCCGGCCTTCCCTGCCGGACATCTTCCTCGGTGAAGAAACGGGTCAGCGGCTGGCCGATGATCTCCTTGGCCTGGTAGCCAAAGATCCGTTCGGCCCCTGCGTTCCAATTGATGATACGCCCCTCGGCGTCGAGCATGAAAATCGCATAATCCCGTACGCCCTCCACCGTCAGGCGGAAACGCTCATCGCTCCGGCGCAGCTCGTCTTCCGCTTTGGCGCGGGCCCGGCGAACCGCAGCCTCGCGCAGTTCACGTTCGACGGCGGGTGAGAGCCTCGCCAGATTGCTCTTCATGATATAGTCTTGGGCCCCGGCCTTCATCGCCGCCACTGCGGTGTCTTCGCCAATAGTGCCGGACACGAGAATGAAAGGAACGCCCAGTTTCTTGGACTTTAACAGACGCAGAGCGTCCAAGCCGCTAAAGTGCGGCATCGCATAGTCGGCAATCACGATATCCCACGTTTGCCGGTCCATGGCGGCGCTCATTGCATCCGGTGTGTCCACCCGCTCGTACACAGGATCGTAGCCGCCCTGCTTGAGCTGCCGCACGATGAGCAGCATATCGTCTTCCGAATCCTCGACAATCAAAGCATGTAACAACGTAGCCACTCTATTTCCCCTTGTGCGGTGCGGGCTCGTTCAACACCAACCAATACAACCCCAGCTGCCGCACCGCTTCCATAAACTCTGTAAAATCCACCGGCTTGCGCACGTAGGAATTGGCGCCCAACGTGTAGCCTTTGACCAGATCCTGCTCTTCTCTGGAAGAAGTGAGAATGACGACCGGAATCAGCCTGGTGCGCTCGTCCGCCCGCAAGCGACGCAGCACCTCGAGGCCGTCGATCTTGGGCAGTTTGATGTCCAACAGGATGACCTCGGGTCGGTTGTTCAAGTCCCGCCCGGCATACGTGCCCGTTCCGAACAAATAGTCCAGCGCTTCGGCTCCGTCGTGGACCACCCTTATTTCATTTCGAATGTTGTTCTTCCGAAAGGCTCGAAGCGTCAGCGCTTCGTCATCTGGGCTATCCTCGACCAGGAGTATGATTCCTTGGTTCATGTGCTCCTTTAGGGCAGCGTAAAGTAAAAGGTGGCCCCTTGACCCACAGTGCTCTCCGCCCAGATCCGTCCGCCATGCCGGTGAATGATGCGCTGGACCGTTGCCAATCCGATACCCGTGCCGGGAAACTCACGGGCCGAGTGGAGACGCTGGAAGGGACCAAAAAGCTTGTCCGCATATTGCATTTCAAAGCCGGCGCCGTTATCTCGCACGAAATAAATGGTCTTGTTCTCTTCCGACCCCAGCGTGCCAAACTCGATCCGAGTCCGTTCGCGCTTGGAGGTGAACTTCCATGCGTTCCCGATTAGGTTCTCGAGAGCGATGCGTACAAGACGCGGGTCCCCGTGGGCGACTAATCCATTCGTGATCATCCAGTCCACCGAGCGCTCGGGTTGGCTGCTCTGAAGCTGGTTTGCGATCGCCTGGGCCATGGCACTCAGGTCAACCGACCCTGCGCGGCTCATCTCGCTGCGCGTGACGCGCGACAAGTTGAGCAGGTCATCTATCAACTGCGTCATGCGTTGAGTTGCCGCTTGAATGCGCCGCGCATAGTCCTGACCTTGAGGGTCCAGAGTATTCGCATAGTCTTCAAGGAGAGCCTGGCTGAATCCCGCGATGCCCCGGAGCGGCGAGCGCAGGTCGTGCGAAACCGAGTAGGAGAACGCTTCCAACTCTTGGTTGACGGCTGCCAACTCGGTCACGCGCTGTTCCAGTTCTCGATTGAGTCGCTGGATTTGTTCTTCGGCCTGCTTGCGTTCAGTAATATCTCGCGTGACTTTGGCAAAGCCGCGCAGCTGACCTTCGGAATCCCGCAGTGCGGTAACGACCACTTCGGCCCAATAGAAGGACCCGTCCTTGCGCAAGCGCAAACCTTCCTCTTTATACATCCCCTCGGCGACGGCCACGCTGAGTTCGTTGGCGGGCTTGCCGCGCGCAATATCCTCCTGGGGATAAAAGCGCGAAAAGTGCTGGCCGATGATTTCGTCTGCGCGATACCCCGAGATGCGCTGGGCGCCTTCGTTCCAACTGATCACACGCCCTTCCGCGTCCAAGCCGAAGATGGAATAATCTTTGACTTGCTCGACCAGGGCGCGAAAGCGCTCTTCGCTTTGGCGCAGCGCCTCTTCCGCCCGTTTGGCCTCGGTTCTATCGCGGTTGATTTCGAGAATGGCACGCGGACGGCCCTCCACATCCCGGTGTAAGACTTGTCGGCTGGCGACCACGATCCTCCGCCCGTCGCGCGTCGAGTGCTTGAGCTCTCCCTCCCACCGTCCCTCGGTGAGGAGTTGAGCCTGGACACGTTCGGCAAGCTCGGGGAATTCAGTTTTAAGGAACCGGGCCGTGATCTGGCCCTCAGCCTCATCTTCGGTCCATCCGTAAAGCTCCTCCGCGCCATGGTTCCAGAACAGAATACGATTATCTAGGTCGCGGACGATGATGGCATCATGGGCCAATTGGAGCAAATCTGCCTGCTCCTGCAAACGCGCTGCCTGTTCCCGGAGTGCCTTCTCGTTTCGCCGGCGGTCGGTAATGTCGCGGATGCTACTCGTGACCAAGACGCCCTCTTGAGTCTGGACAGGGCTGAGACTGATTTCGACCGGGAAGTCGGTCCCGTCTTTTCGGCGACCCGCGAGGTCAAGGCCCAACCCCATGGGCCGCGTAGTGGGAGCCGCATGGTAAACCTCGCGATGTTTGACATGAACGCTGTCCAGCCGACGAGGCAAGAGAACCTCCACGGGTTGCCCGATCAATTCATCACGACGATAGCCGAACATTTTCTCGGTCGCATTATTGACCAATACCATGTCGCCCTTTGCATTTACGGTCACAATCGCATCGGGGGCCGATTCCAGCAGGGCCTGAAACTGGGCTCGGCTCTCCTCGAGAGATTTGTTGGCCTGGGTCAGTTCTGCAGTGCGGTCCTCGACCCGAATTTCCAGTTTGACATTGGCTTCCTGTAGCGCCTCTTCTGCTTGCTTGAGGTCCGTAAAGTCCCGGGAGAGCATCAAGACTGAGGCGACCGAACCGTCAGGGGCAAATTCGGGCACCAAGCGGGAGTGGAAAAACCGCACACCCTCTTCCGTGGGGAAATCGAATTCCATCCCGCTCGGCCGGCCCGTCTCAAAGACGGCCCTTGTCTTTTCTCGCCAGAGATTCGCCTGTCGCTCAGGAATACCTGTTTCTTCAAAGGTCTTGCCGCGAAAGGCTTCTGCAGATATCCCGGCCAGCCGGGAGGCGGCCGGATTGACATAGAGGTGCCGAAACTCCCGGTCCAAGCGATCAATCAAGTCGGGCGAGTTTTCCGCGAGCGCGCGGAACTGTTCCTCGCGCCCGCGTAAGGCGCTTTCAGTCATGACGCGCTCGGTCTGGTCGATCACAAAGCCGGCCCAGCGGAAGGGAGAAGATTCCAAAAGCACTCCCCCGACAAGCACGGGGACGTGATGGCCCCCTTTGCTGACAAATTCCTTCTGATAGGATGAAAAACTTCCGTTCGTCGTCAGCTCCACCAGCTTCTCTTCGTCATCCGCATCATATTCAGGCGGCGTAATCTCGTGCCAACCAATGCGACCCGCAAACAGCTCTTCGCGGCTGTAGCCGATCATTTTCAGAAAAGCTTCGTTCGCTTCAAGAACCGTGTCGCAATCGGAAGAAAAGATTCCGATGACATTCGACTCAGCCAGCCGGGTGAAGCGGGCGTCGCTTTCGTGGAGAGCTTCCTCGGCCTGTTTGCGTTCGGTGATATTTGTGAGAGTGACGGCACAACCTTGAATCTCATCCTCGCTGTTCCGCAGTGGGGATGCGCTCATCAGGAGAGTGAAGGCGCGGCCGTCGTTTCGATCCAGCTTGACCTCCAGCCCCCGGACGGTCTCACCCTGAAGAACCCGTGCGAGAGAGACCTCCGGCCCCGGCCTGCCCCTTTTTCTTCTCTCAATCAGACGCCAGAGAGAGGGACCCCGTCCGAGCCGAAGAGGGAAACTGGTCCGGAAAGACTTGGCCACGGGGTCTTGGCCGCAGAGCTGACGCGCGGCCCCGCTCGCAAGGATAACCTGCTCGTTCGCGTCGCACACCACCAAAGCCTCGGGCATCTGCTCCACGGCAGAATGCGCCAAGAGATCCAGGGCTTGCCGATGTGCCTTCGCTTTTCGCTGCGCAATTCCTTCCATAAGAACCCCATTCTGAAATGCCCATGATCGCTCCTGCGCGTTTTTCGACAGGAGCGGAGGAGAGCTGTCAGGCCGGGCGGGCGGAGAACGGACGCGATGACACGCTGACCAACGAGGCAGGACCAACGAGAGAGGTAAAGCAAGGATCCACCCTCTTGGGCGGATGCAATCCACCGAACACTATAGAGCCAGACGTCCGCTATTCCTTGAATGCTCGTCGAATGGCCGCGAGGGCCGTTTCGATGTCCGTGCGTTCGACCCCGTAATGGGTCACCGCGCGCATGCGCCTCTCATTCACTGTTTGGATCAGTACACCTTCGGCCTCGATACGCTCGCCCAGTTGTTTCGCCGTCAAGCGATCGGAGTCTACGTCAAAGAACACGATGTTTGATTTGATCCGAGTGGGGTCCAAGCGAATACCCGGAATATCGGCCAGGCACTCGGCCAAGTATTTGGCATTCGTGTGATCCTCGGCCAAACGGTCTACCATGGTCTCCAAAGCCACAATCCCTGCCGCGGCCAAAATGCCCGCCTGACGCATTCCGCCGCCGACGATCTTCCGCTGCCGTCGGGCCTCGGCAATGAAATCGCGCGGCCCGCACAGCAGAGATCCGACCGGCGCGCTCAGGCCTTTGGACAAGCAAAACGAAATCGTATCGGTATGGCGAGTCAGTTCCGCGACCGGCACGCCGAGCGAAACGGCCGCGTTGAAAATGCGGGCACCATCCGTGTGGACACGCAGTCCGTGCTCTTGAGCTATCTGCGCCACGCTCCAAAGATAGGCGGGCAGGAGCGGCGCGCCTCCGCAGCGGTTGTGCGTATTCTCGAGAGCGATGAGCCGCGTCCTCGGAAAATGGACATTCTCGGTGCGGATGGCGTCGCGAATATCTTCCGTCCGCAGCGTGCCGTCGGGTTGATTCGGCACCGTGTGCGGCTGGATGCCTCCAAGCGCCGCCATTCCCCCCACCTCGTAAAGAAACGAGTGCGCCTGGTCTCCGACAATCACCTCGTCGCCGCGTCCACAATGCGTGAGGAGCGCGACCACGTTGGCCATTGTCCCGCTCGCCACGAAGAGGGCCGCCTCTTTATTCATCTTCTCGGCCGCGAGTTCTTGCAGCCGGTTGATGGTAGGGTCTTCGCCAAAAACATCGTCGCCCACCTCTGCCTGGGCCATCGCCGCGCGCATGGCCGGTGTCGGCAGCGTCACCGTGTCGCTCCGCAGATCAATTCTCTTCATCGAAACTGGCCTCGGCCTTCTTGATGGGTTCCACCCGATCCTAGTAAGATAAACAATACTGGAAATGCATGGGGTCGCCAAAATGGCCGCCCCAGAAAAATCCGTGTTTGGCGAACACCTCGACCACGCGGGGGTCCAAAGTGCCTTCGGTGCCGACGGCGTTTGTGTCCGCATTGAGGTCGAGCGCGATACCCCACGCATGCACAGACAATTCCTTTGACGAATCCCACATTTTATGCCGGGGTACAAAGCATCCCCAGTATTTCAATCCTTCCGCCAATCCCTGTGCCTGTAGAGCTACAAAGACATCTACGAAGACAGACACGAGCAACTTGTGGCATTGGATATTCCCCAGTACGGGCACTTGCGCGGTCACGATGTTCGCGGTGACCCACTTGGAATCGATCTCGATGCGCCCGGTGGGGCTCCCCGGAGAATCGGTGTAGGTGAAATTCCCAAACACTTGCTTGATCTGATCCAGTCCTTGGGGAACGTTGGGGTAGCCCGCCTTGGGGGCCACGTCCTGTCCTGCCGCCTGAGGCGGACCGGGGGGCTGAATCATCGGGGCTGGCGGCGCCGCGGGGGCAAGGGCAGGAATTGTAAGCCGCATTCCCGCGTAGATGCGCCGCTTTTCATCCAAATGGTTTGCCTCGGCGATTAAACGGTACTTGGCGCCATCCCCGTACACCTTTTCAGCGATGCTCCAGAGCGATTCCCCCGGTTTGACAACATACGACCCGGCGACAGGAGCCGGGGATGCTGCAACGGGTTGAAGGCCGACGGACGCTGGCGTGGACGGCGGAATTCCGGGTTGGCCATTCTCGAGCCATTGGCCAATCCATGCGACGACCACATGGTCCAGCGAGCTACCCTCGTTCAGGGCTTTCGCCGCGGCACGGTCGTAAAGGTCCGGATCAAGAAGCAACTGCAATGACACAGACGCCATTTGCGCTCCTCGCACGCCCTCCCAGATTGATTGCTATTCTAGCACAGATAGAATGAATCTTCAATAAGAGAAAAGCTTATGGGCGCGGATTAATTGACAGGCCATTTCATCAGCGTATAATATCATCTGAAATTCCGTTCGAGCAAGGGCCGCTCTTCCGAGCGGCCCTTCAATGGACCGACAAATTGCTTGCGGGAGCAGGGGAATGCGATCGGTGGACCGCGTGCGTGCCTATTTTGCCCAGCGTGGGTTAAATATACAGGTGAAGGAGCTCGCTCTGAGCACACGCACCGCGCAGCTCGCCGCCGATGCCGTCGGGACAACGCTCGGGAGTATCGTCAAATCTCTCGTGTTTGTTACGGGCGATGACCAAACCATCCTGGCACTCGTCGCCGGCGACCAGCGTGCCGATGCGGCGAAAATTGCGCAACACCTGGGTGCCAGTTCCGTCCGATTGGCGAATGGCGATGAGGTGCGAGCCCGCACGAGCTATGCGATTGGCGGTGTACCTCCGGTGGCTCATCCCAACCCCCTGCTCACCCTGATCGACCGGACCCTCCTCCGCTTTGATTCGGTCTGGGCGGCTGCCGGTGCGCCCAATGCCCTCTTCGAGATCGAGCGCAAGACTTTGGTCGATTTGACGCAAGGACGGGTCGAGGACATTGTGATAAACGTAAGTTAGGATCGAGGTTTAACGTGCCTATTCGAAGAATTGCGGTTTTGACTAGTGGAGGCGACGCGCCCGGGATGAACCCCGCGATTCGCGGGGTCGTCCGGATGGGGCTCAGTCTGGGTCTGGAAGTATACGGCATCGAGCGCGGCTACCAAGGCCTCCTGGAAGCAGACTTGCATCCTCTCCTCCTGCGCGACATTGGCGGCATTTTGGGCCGCGGGGGAACCATTTTACAGAGTGCACGCACTGAGGAATTCAAGTCCGAAGCGGGCCTGCGGCGCGCGCTGCACAATCTCAACGGCGCGGGAATTGATGGGCTCATCATCATCGGCGGGAACGGAACCCACCAGGGCGCCTACGCACTCTCCAAGATGGGCTTTCCGATCGTCACCATCCCGAGCACCATTGACAACGATCTGTGCTTTACCGACATCACTCTCGGGGTAGACACGGCGCTGAACACGGTGCTCGAAGCCATCGACAAGATTCGCGACACGGCTTCCAGCCACCAGCGCGCGTTTCTCATTGAAACGATGGGGCGAAATTCAGGCTATCTCGCACTCATGAGCGGAATTGCCGGGGGCGCTGAGGTCATCTTGATTCCGGAGGCGCCGATGTCGCCGGAGCAGGTGCTGGAAGCGATCCAGCAGCAGTATGCGTTGGGCAAAGCGCACAGCATCATCGTCGTTGCCGAAGGGTACAAACCGGGGACACTGGCCGTTTATCAGTATTTGCGCGAGCGCGAAAAAGAGTGCGGTTTTACCGTACGCATGACGATTCTCGGCCACATCCAGCGCGGCGGCAGACCCACCGCCTATGAGCGCGTGCTCGCCACGCGGCTGGCAGTCGCGGCGGTACAGGAGCTGACGGCGGGACATTTTGGCGTCATGGTCGGCCTCGCCGGAAGCAGGGTTGAGGTCACGGATCTAGCTCAAGTCGTTACCTGCCACAAGGGAGTAGACCTCGAATTCTATGAGATGGCAAAAACTCTCGAATTCGGGCGCACCTATGCGCTCGCCAACTCGGCGCCAACTCTCAGTCAATGGTCGCGGCTGGGAGGGAACGGAACGGTCCGGGTCCAGGACAAGGCACCGGAAGAGTTCTGAGATCATCCATGGTCGAGCCCTGTGAGAGCTCTCACAGGGCTCGATTGCTTCTTTGGCCATTTGCAGGTTCTCTGCTATAATGGCTCGTGATGCCGTTGTCGAGCGCGCCTCGAGAACAACCTGTGGCGGTACAGCCCACGGCACGCAGGCTTTGGCACTCGATCGATTGGGCCTTGACGTGTACCGCGCTCGTCTATGTCTCCATTGTCCTCCTGGCGGTACTCACTCTCAATCCCTACTTTGCGCAAACCTGGGACGTCGCCACGTTTCTTCAGGCCGCTCATCGCTTTCTCGACGGCGGCAACCCCTCTGATCTGTATGCGCAATCGCGCGCGGCGCAGACGTGGCCTTATGCCTATCCGCCACTCCACGCCTTTGTCGTCGCGCTCGCGCTCCTGATAGGCAATATCCTTCACTTACTGCCCGATTATGTTTGGGCACGCGTCCCCGCGATGATCGGGGACCTCGGCGTCGCCTGGGCGCTCTATCGAATTGTCGGCAGATCTGCCAACGCCAAGCTCGCCCATCTCGCTTTCATACTCTGGCTTTTCAATCCCATCACCTTTTACGACACGGCCGTCCAGGGGCATTTTGAGGCCGAATGGCTGTTCTTTGTCCTCCTGGCCTATATATGGTACGATGAGTCGCAAGTACTGTTGGCCGCCGCAGCGCTCGCAGTCGCGACTCTGTTCAAGCAGACGGCGCTGCTGTTTAGCCTACCGTTTTGGATAGCGGTCCTTCTCGAGCGGTCCCGCCGAAGGCAGTTCCTTCCGTCCGTTGCTCTCTATATCGTCATCGGAGGTATCGTCTGCCTCCCCTTTCTGCTCTACTCGAACGATTTCCTCTATTCGAACTTGACATACGTAGAGAACGTACCAGTGCAAACCCAATCTTGGATCGTCGCCCTGCTGGGATGGACGCGAACAAGCGGCGATGCACTGAGCAGTGATTTCTTTTTGCTGCGTTACCAGACGCTTGTCACAATGCTCCTCTCGTTGGTGATTGCGTTCGTAGGGATAAGGCGCGGCTGGGATGCCTACCTGATCGGAGCCTTGATTGCGCTCGCTTTTTTCCTCACGTCGAAGAAGGTCATGGGCTATTACTATGTCATGCTGTGGCCGTTTTTGCTCGCCACCTGCCTTCCCAAGCGCCGCTATGGATGGCTGCTGGTCACCCTGATTGTCGTCAGCTGGATCTCCCTTTCGCCCTACTATGCCGCCTGGGTCGATCACGCCCATTGGTGGATTTACGCACTCTTGGGTTCTCTCAACAGCTTGTTCTTCCTTATTCTTATGGTCCAGCTGATACGTGATCGCGGCTCGCCCGTCTCTTTGCCCGAGGACGAGACCGGCTTGAGAGCATGGACAAGTTCATGGACGCTGCTCGTCGTGTCTCTGGGATTGACTGCAGGCGCAGCTTTCGCCGCCTTTCTACAGCCGATTTTCTCTAGCACCTCCAGTCCTATCCGACCGCCAATCGTTGCCGCCGGACTGGAAGGGCCCGCGGTTCTGGCGTTCCTTGGCCTGGTGGTCTTGATCTGCATTGCCACCTTCGCCGCTGCGCGGTGGGCTCGGTCATTGGCACCGGGGCCTCGCAGCCGAGCCGCATGGGGGATCGTTTTGGCCTTTGCACCTCTCTTTTTTGCCGTCTATACTCTCACAAAAGAATCCACAGCCATATTCGAACTCGCCCTCAAGGCATTGGGAGTGTGAATGATTCGCTGTAGCGTCGGGATTACCGCGTACAATGACCAAGCCAATATTGGCCAACTCCTCTCGATCATGCTCAGCCAAGAACTGCGTACCGTGGAGATTGCAGAGATTATTGTCGTCGCCAGTGGATGCACGGACGGCACGGTCCCCATCGTCGAAGAGTTCGCGGCACGTGATCCGCGTCTCCAATTGATCGTCCAGCCCAAGCGGGAGGGCAAGACGTCAGCAATCAACCAGTTCCTCCAGCATGCCAAGGAAGAGGTTTGCGTCCTCGAGAGCGCCGACACTCTCCCGGCCAAGGACAGCATTGAGAATCTGGTCCGCCTTTTTGCCGATCCTCAGGTTGGGATGACCGGCGCGCAAAAGATACCCGTCAATGTCCCCGAGCATATCGTCGGCTACATGTCCCACCTGCGTTTGCGAATGGAGCACCAACTGTGTCTCGAGATTCCGCGGACTGGAGAGTTGATCGCGTTTCGCAAGGTATTTAACTACCTTCCTGCGGATGTCGCCATGGACGAGGCCTTTGTCGAGGCACTGGTGATCCGGCGGGGCCTCCAGGTGCACTATGCCCCGGACGCGGTCGTGTACAACATGGGTCCAGAGACCTTGGGCGAGTTCATTATGCAGCGCCGCCGCAACTATGCCGGCCACCTCCACCTCGTCCGCAAATACGGCTATCGCGTCTCTTCTCTCGACACATCTCGCGTGGTACGAATTGCCTTTGAGGAGGTGTGGGGAGCACTGCGTCTCATCTGGACGCTCGCCGCGCTGGGCCTGGTCGAGGCGCTGGCTCGCGGGTTGGGAGCGTATGATTACTATGTCAAACGCGACAAGCACGTCGTCTGGGATATGGCGTGGACGACCAAGAAGGTGGACCAACCCCCTCACGCACCCTTGTCGATTCCGGTTCCACCCGAGCCAGAAAAAAAGCCGCCGGTGGCCTGATCCGGCAATGAAATGAAGAACTCGCTGCTCGCACTGGCCAAAATCGGGGTCACCGTCGTCATTATTGTCTTTTTGCTCTCGCGTGTAGACCTCGCCGCGATGGGCCGCCATCTCGCCGCGGCGAATCCCGTGTTCCTTCTCTTGGCACTCGCACTCTACTTGTTCGCCATCTTCCTTGGCGCGGTCAAATGGCAGATCCTGACGCGGGCGCAGGGTCTTCCCTCCTCTCTCGGCGACCTCCTCGCCTATTCGTTTGTCGGCTTGTTCTTCGGGAATTTGCTCCCCAGCAACGTGGGTGGCGATGTGGTGCGCGCCTATGGGCTGGTCCGTGTGAGTGGCCGCGCCGAAGCCGCGGCGATCTCTGTTCTCGTAGACCGCTTGATGGGTCTCGCGACCTATGTGGGTGCCGCAATGATTATGGCGGCACTCGCCGCGGTCGTCGTCACCCGTGCAGAACTGGAACAAATCGAGGCGGCAGCCGCCTTCGCGGCCGTGCTCTTTATCGTAGCGATGGCGCTTTTATTCAGCCGCCGAGTTTCTCGGCGGGTCAAGTGGGTTTTTGATTACGCCCCACTCGCTCGGGTGCGGCCCATCGCTGAGCGCATCTACCGCGCTCTCCAAGTTTATCGGCACAGCTACCTAGCGCTTGCACTTAATCTGCTCCTCTCCGGCTGCATCGTCATCATCACGACGATCGTGTGGTACACAGTCGCCCGGGGGCTGGGTGTCGATGTTTCGCCCTTTTACTTTTTTCTTTTCAATCCTTTGATTGCCTTTGTGACTCTGCTTCCCATCTCGCTAAATGGGTTGGGGCCCAAGGAGGCCACCGCGGTCTTTTTCTTCGGACTGATTGGGGTGCCGAGCGAGGTCGCCCTCGCCATGTCGCTCGTCTTTCATCTCCTGATCGTGCTGACGAGCCTGCCGGGGGGAGTTCTCTGGTGGCGTGAAAAGAGACTGGCGCCCCCACGTGTGGTCGTGACAGAGTAGCTTCACCTCCCACAAGAGGCCATGGCGCGAATAGGAACAATTATTTGTTGACGGGTTCAGGAACTCAGGGTATAATGTTTGGCGCGCTGTCTCGCGACGTCTGAGCTACGCTTGTTCCAGGGGAAGGATAATGGCCCTCAAGGGGAATCTGCGGGACGTCAGCCTGAACCAACTCCTCAATTTGATACACCTCGCCCACAAAACGGGCGCACTCACCGTCACCGGTGACAGCGGCCCGAACGCCGCGCACCTCTATTTCAAGGAGGGCCGGCTCATTCAGGCTTCCCTCGACGGACAGCAGACGCGCCTCACAGACATCCTTGTCCAAGTTGGTAGACTGACGCCCGACCAGGCCAAAGCGGTGCGTGCCCGCTCCAAAGTGGATACCGACAAGGAACTGGGGTTGTTGATGATCCAGGGCGGCATCCTGAATCAGGCAGACATTATTCAGGGCGTCAGGGACTATCTCCTCGAATCGGTCTACCACCTCTTCACATGGCCGGGCGGCTCGTTCCGCTTTGATGCCAATCAGCTTCCGGCCGAAGAGCGAATCACGGTGCCGATCAGCCTCGATCGGCTCATTATCGAAGGCGGCCGTCGAGTTCAGGAATGGGAGCACCTCAGGGATGAATTGCCTGACCTGGACGTGCCCCTGCGCTTTGCCGACCGTCCGGATGCAAATCTGCGTAACATCAATCTCAGCGTAGACCAATGGAAGGTAATCTCGTTCATCAATTCGCGCAATACGATCCGCCAGATCGCGAGTTTTCTCAAGATGGACGAGTTTCAAATCCGCCGGATTGTGCATGGCCTCCAAGCGGCCGGGCTGGTCGACGTGGCGGCGAGGGGAGCACGCTCCTCCGCGCCGTCCGCGGCGATAGCGCCCGCACCGCCCGCCGCGTCGATGCCGGCCATAACCCCCACCCCTACTCCTATGGCGCCCGCGCCGGTACCCGCGCCTACACCACGGCCGCCCGTCGCTCCAGCACCTGCTGCGCGCGTAAGCCGCGGCGTCCTACTGCGCGTGATTGACCGGATCCGCCGGCTCTAATTGGCGGCTGCAAGCCAGGTGGCTGCACACCGGCCGCCATGCTCTCCCATTTTCGATTTACCCGCACGGCGGGATACCCATACCTGGAGACCTTATATTCTTTCGAGTGGACCACTCATGCAGACTGTGAAAATGGTCATCACGGGGCCTTTTAGCTCAGGCAAAACCTCGTTCATCGGCAGCATCAGCGAGATCGCCGTCGTCCGCACCGAGCGCAAAATTACGGACGAAACCCGCAACGTCAAGCAGCTCACGACGGTGGCGATGGATTTCGGCCGCATTACGATTGACAAAGATTTGGTGCTTTATCTCTTTGGCACCCCAGGCCAAAAGCGGTTTGACTTTATGTGGGAGATCCTGTCGGAAGGCATGCTCGGTTTCATCGTTCTCGTCGACAGCACGCGGCCCGAGACCTTTCACGAGGCCCGCAACATCCTCGATACATTCCGCGGCTACAGTGCTACCCCCTATATCATTGCGGCGAACAAACAGGACGACGAAGATGCCTGGTCGCCCGAGGACCTCCGGATTGCCCTGCGGCTTGACCCGGAGGCGCATGTGCTGCCCTGCGTTGCGATGGACAAGGAAAGCGTAAAGAACGTTCTGCTCGAACTCTTGTACATCATTTTGGAGCAAGTACCGGAAGAAGAACTAACGCGAAAACACTAAGCAGAGACGATCGAGAAGGTCAACGACCGCATGATGCCCAATGATACACTGCGAATCTAGTTCCTCGCCATTTAAAAAGTGCTGGGGCCGGATGGCATGAAAGCTGTCCTGCGGGGCGCTCACCTGGAACGCTACACGGGCCACTGTCCGACCACGAGCCTGGACCCGTGTGCGTGTACCGACTGCAACACCCTTCCCCTTATTGCTTTGTCACCATCGGCCCCTTGACAGAGGCGATGCGGTGGCCAGCGGACCAACTCTTCAACGTCCAGCAAGCCACCTGCAGGAATCCGGGAGCGGATGCGTGCCGATACGTTATCCCAAAAAGGCCGAGCGATTGAGGGATGATGGCGACGCCATTCTTCATGAAAAGAGACGGGAATCAACCTCCCGTCTCTTTGCTTATCTGCGGACATTGCTGCTTTGGAGTGAACGCGGCCCCCGGTAGTGCCCCGAGTTCCAGCCCGTCCACCCACACCGTCCCATATGTTTTCCACAGCCCCACTTTGACCAGCACGCGTCTCGTCGTCGGCAGCGTCGTGAGGTCCTTCCAAAAAGGCTGCCAGCCGTGCGTCTCGTCCATTGCCTTGGCCTCTGTGTCCCGACTCTGTCTCCACTCACCGTCATCCTCGTAGATCATCACCGTCGCATACCCGGTCCCGTAGATATTCACACTCTTAATCCAACCGAAAAGCTGGTACCGCGTATTGGGCAACACAGAGACAAAGTCCGAGACGGCGGTTGCTGTTCCATCCCCGGGCGGCTGGATTGTGATGCTCAGAGAGGCATCGCTCGCGAGTGTTACATTCCCATCGCTGGCGATCGTTCCCTTGCCCGTCAGTTCCACTTGATTGTGCAATTCATCGGCCGTGAAAGAGGTCCCGTGTGCGTGAGGGAGGAGCTGATTGACCCGATCGCGCGCAAGGTTTGAGAGGGTCGTGCCGCGGTCAAGCGCCATCAAGTACATCATGGTGGCCTCGCACCTGCGGCCGTCGGCGAGAAAGGAGTCACCCGCGACCAGTTTGCCATCCGCCTCGGACGCAGCAACGGTTGCATACGGAGCAACAACCCAGAAGGTAAACGTCACCCCTTCAACTAATGCGAAGAGAATGACAAGCACCAATCCAGCGACCCGTCGCTGCTCGACTGCTTGATCGGGGTGGAGCGCTTTCCAGACAATGCCGGTACACGCCACAAACACCACGAAAAACGCGCAGAGGAAAAACGGGTTCAGCTGGAAGGCGCCGTTCGTTGGGCTAAGGTATCCAACAAGGGATTCAAAGACGCCGTGGCGAAGGAAATCAAGCTGGCCGGCGAGGGAAATGCCCGCGCCCGTGGTGTCCATATAGTCGCGGTCGCTACTCGTCACGCCGACGAATTGAACCAGAGCGCCGAGGACAGCGAGCGAGCCAAGCGTAGCGAGCCCGAGTTTATGAAGACCGTGCACGGGACCTGTACGGTCTGACTGAGCAGGAACGATTTCGCGGGTGTGGGAGGCCGTGCGAGGCTCGCTCGGAGGCTGTTCGCTCGAATCCGTGACGACCAGGGAAGCGCGCTCGGGATGAAAGGACGGATGGATCCATCGTTCAAGCAGAGCGCCGAGCGGGAGGATGAGCAGAGGGGTGATCTGGACCAAATAGCGAGGCCCCCACCAAGCGCCGCCGTTCCAATCGAAACGTGAGATGACGGAGATCAGCTCGATGAGGATGAGGCCAAGAATGAGCCACGCCTCCATGGGGTTGCGACGGCGCCACCACAGCCACGCAACAACGCCGAGAAGAACGGGAGGAGAGTAGAGAAAGATGCTCTTTTCGGGTGAGAAGAGGATGCCCCATAATGCGGTCAGCGGCTGGCTTTGCGAGGCAATGTACCAGATCCATTCGAGGGGGTTTTGCTTAGTGCCCATTCCGGTGAAGGGAGTACCGAAGCGGACGAGGCTGTAAAGGCTCTGCAGTATGAGAAAGAGAATAAACGGCGAGAAGAAGAGGCCCAGAGCCTCGGTGAGCGGGCGCGCGGCGGCTCCGAGGACGGAGAGATTCCGCCGGTAGTCAGACCCGGCCGCAGAAGGGGACGCTCTCCAGGTGAGGAAAGGCGACCGCTCAGGGTCTCCCCTTCTAACAGGCTCTGGGCCGCCCCGACTTTGGGCATGCGAGGAAGGAAAAGCGGTGGGATGGGATTTGAGGCGAGTGTAGACGGCGGCGGCGAGGTAGAGTGCGACAAAGGGGACGATCATCGCCTGGATGAATTTGGTGAAGGCGAGATAGCCGGAGGCGATGCCCGCTATCAGCGCCCAACGTCCCCGGGCAGTTTGTGAAAAACGAAAGGCGGCGTAGACGGAGAGGAGAATGAACAGGGTCAAAAGTGGCTCGCGCGTATAGCTCTTGGTGTAGGGCCAGGCGACCGTGCAGAGGCCAAAGAGGAAGGTCAATAGGAGGGGAATCGGGTAGGCAAAGCCCAGAGTCGCCGCCGTCTCGTACAAGAGGACACAGGTGAGCGCGGTGACAATCGGATTGAGTAGGCCAACGAAGAGCATGGTAATCGAGTTGACGTCGGGCTGCGGGAAAAAAGTATACGCCAATTTCCCCAGAGCGTAGAGAGGCACCTCGAGGAGTGTCTGACCCATTTCGTAGACTGAATACGTGCGGCCGCCGACACCCGTTTCATTGCGCATGGCGGTCGGGCGGAACGAGACGTCGAGCCGCTCGACGATGCTCTGAGCGACGCGGTATTTTTCCATCTCGTCGCCATATTGAATCGTGCCGGACATGCCGAGGAGATAGATGGACAGGAAAAGGGTAAAAAAGATCGCGGGCAAGGGCACTCGCTTCCAGAACGAGAGCCGCATGACTATCTGCCCCTCAGCATCAACATGTGGCCCATTGTGCGCAGGAGAATGATGAGGTCGAGCCAGAGGGACTGGTGTTTGATATAGTAGAGGTCGTATTGGAGGCGGATGCGGGCATCCTCGATGCTGTCGATATAGTCATAGTTCACGACCGCCCAACCTGCCATGCCGGGCTTGACCGAGTTGCGCAGGCGGTGAAAAGGAATGAGCTTGTCTAATTCCGCGAGATGCTCAGGGCGTTCGGGCCGCGGGCCGACGGCGCTCATGTCGCTTTTCAGAATATTGACGAGCTGGGGCATTTCGTCGAGGCGCATCTTGCGGAGGAGGCGGCCGACGCGGGTCACGCGCGAATCGTGCGCCTGGGCACGCAGAGCATGCCCATCCGGCTCGGCGTTCTGTATCATGGTGCGAAGCTTGATGAGATTAAAGCGCTTGCCCCCCTTGCCGACCCGTTCGTGACGGTAGAAGATCGGTCCGGGCGAATCGAGACGGATGGCGAGAGCGATAAACGGGAGTAGAATGGCAAACAGCGCGAGACCGACGAGCGCGCCGACGATATCAAAGAGGCGTTTGGCCATCGGGTAGAATCCGCCCGCCTCGGCTGAATCAAGTGGAAGGGCAACGTTCCAATTGTCGCCAATGTGTTCGATCGGAATCTGGCCCGCCAACTGCTCGTAGAGGACGGGCATGAGCGTAATCTGGACCCCCTGCTCCTTACAGTCGAGAATCCCCTGCATCAGGGCGGAACTCGCGTTGTGGCTGACGGCCAGAATGACTTCGGAGACGCCGTTTTTTTTGACGAGGCGGACGAGGTCGTGGGAAGTACCGAGGACGGGGAGATTTCTGCCCGCATAGGTGGCAGGGTCTCCGCTTTGCTCCGAGATTTCTGATTTATGATTTTTGATTGGGGCTGGGCGAGCCGCGGGGGAGGGCGACCATCCCTCGACTGCCCCTTCACTTCGTTCAGGGGTCTGGCTCAGGACGGGCTCTGGGGCGCCTTCGGAAACCGGCACAGGCGCGGTGGTTTGGCCAAGTGTCGGAGCAACGACAGGCGCGGTGGTTTGGACCGTTGCCGGAGCGACGACACCCTCGGGAGACGGAGAGTAGCCGTCGGGAAATAGGGATGCGCGGGGGCGACCGAGATTGCCGTCGATGGGAATCAGCGCCCCTTGTTTGGCAGGGTCGTCATCGACAAAGCCGACGATTTGATAGTGTGCCTTGGCGTAGCCGTTAATAGCCTGGGCAATCGTACGGCCAGCCCAGCCGCCACCCACAATAATCACCTTGCGGGCAAAAGAGGGACGTTGAATGAGGGCAACATATAGGACGCGCCAGAGTGCGATGAGAATAAAGCTGGCCGCGCCTTGATAGCCGACGACCCCGCGGGGGAGAGAGCCGGGCGTCGCAAGAAAAAAGTAAATGGCGAAATAGGCGACGGTGATGAGGGCAATCGTGCGGAGGAGGGCGATAGCCGCCGCAGAGATATCGGTAATTTTTCTGGTATCGTAAAAGCCGTTGATAAAGGCGGAGAGGAGCCAGAAAGCAGAGAGGAAAAAGAACCAGCCAGACTGGTCCAACAAATAGGCGCGATCGAACGGCCAGCCGGCGCGCGCGGCCATAATCCAGAGCGCGAGCAGCGTCGTCGCGTTGACGAAGACCAAGTCGACGACGATGAGAAGCGTCCTGCGTTCTTCGAGCCGTAGCGAAAGAGGCATGGTCAGGGCTTGCGGCTGCCGGCGAATTTTTCCTTGCGAAACAGGTTGACCAGGAGCGCGCTCGACAGTTTCAAGAGCATCGCGCCGTAGTAGACCCAGTTAAAGAGAAAGAAATACCTGGAGGCGAGATTCTTGCGATAGTAGAGCAAATAGGACTTGTGCCATTCCACAATCGAGCGAAAGGGATCGACGCGCGAGCCGCCGTGACTCGCGAAATGGACAATCTGGGCATCGGGATGATAATAAATGCGCCAGCCCGCATGGTTCGCCCTAAAGCAATAGTCCGTATCTTCCTGATAGGCAAAGAAGCGTTCGTCGAGCAGGCCAATCTGATCCATAAGGGTGCGGCGAACGAGCATGCACGAGCCCGAGACGCTGTCCACCGCCATCGTCGCGTTCGCGTCGGCGTACGTGACGAGGTAGCGGGCAAAGAGTCGGCTCTTGGGAAAGAGCGCGGCGAGACCGGAAAAATAGCAGAACAGGTCCCACGGAGTGGCGTAACTGCGCCGGCACTGTTTCTGCATGCTCCCGTCTCGGTTGAGCACCTTGGGACCGCAAATGCCCGCGTCCGGATGCGTTTCCATAAATGCGACGAGAAGGTCGATCGCCTGCGGCAAGACTATTGTATCATTATTCAGCAAGAGAGCATATTTCCCGGAACTGACGCGAAGGGCCTGATTGGAAGGACGCCCAAAGCCCGCGTTGTGATCATTTTGAATCAATCGCACGAAGGGAAAGTCGCGCCGGAGCATCTCCACGGTGCCATCTTTCGAGGCATTATCCACGACGATGATTTCGTAGGGCGCGCGCGTGTTCACGCAAATGGATTGGAGACAATCCTTGAGCAGGTCGCGCGCTCGACAGGTGACGATGCAGATGGAAACGGTGGGAATCATTACAGATTCCAAATTACCCCTGACCCTGCCCTCTCCCCGAAGGGGAGAGCGAGTTGGGGGAATCGGGGGACGGGGCGGCTACGCCGCCCCGTCCCCCGGGCCCCTTGTATTCCCCTCCCCGCTCTGCGGGCAGGCGCCGGGGGTGGGGCAGTGCTGACAAGAGCAATTGGAAGGACATATTGGGCGAGCCAAGGACTTGCGGGACAGTGACAGACGAACAATTGACAATTGTGGCGGGCGACTTATCTGAATATAAGCGGAAAGTAGAAAAGACTGCCGACGTAGAGGTTGACCGGGAGGCTCTGCGAGGCGCCCGTGAGGGGCTGGCGGTCGGCGCGGACGCCGGTCAGCGCGATGGAACCCAACGAATACGTGCCGGTCATGTAGCTTGTCGGAGCAACGGTGCCGCCCAAGGTTGCACTGGGAGCCAGCGTGCCCATGTTCGTCGTACTGAGAGTGACACTCACGGGCGCTGTGGCGGTCCAATTGATGGCGGTCGCCGTTCCCCCGTTCCACAAGTTGAGTGTAAAGGGCGAGCTCGCGGAACTGCCCGGGGTGCGCTGGACGGTGACAGAGGAAGGCATCGCGATGAGGGCGGTTGGGTCGTCGCGGCGTCTGCCGAAAACGAGATAGCGAGGACGCGAGTTGACATCTCCGCCACCGCCGGAAAGAGTGTAGCCGGAGCCGATCCAGGTGTTGGCCGAGAACGAACTGGCTAGGTTCTGGTGCGCGCTCAGAAAATCGCCCCATGTGTCCACTCCCGGATAGGGCGGATTGGTGCTCGCAATGATCGTGTAGGACTCGAAAGCCGCGGTGGGAGCGGTCACCGAATAGGGTGGGGAGGACAGATCGTCCCAGATAAAAGCCGCCAAAGTCGGATAGACGGTGCCGCCACCGTAAAAGACAGGGCCGGCGACATGACCGCGTCCGTTCAGACCCGCGGCTGCATACTCGAACGCATAGCTCGGGTTGTACATGATCGGTTCGCCGGCGAACGTCATGTTGCTCGCGTTTATCAGAACCGATTGAACATAGGGGTAGGCAAAGGTGCCAAAGCCACCGGACCCTTTGGGCGCGTCCCAGAGAAAGCCGATCATGCCGTTCGAAATCCAGCCGCTCAGGATACGGTCGTCGGAGCGCTTACAGAAATCTCCCCCACCGGTGATGGGACAGGAGTAATTGGTAGGGACCGCGTCCGGATAGGCCGTGTGTGAGATATCCCACATGGCATCCGGCGCCCCGGCGCTCTCCGACCAGCGATAGATGTGAACCGTGCTCGTGGTCACGTGAGTGGCAAAGTACATCGCGTTCGTGGCGCCCTGAGTGAACGTGGCATTAAAGTAATCATTCGGGGGCACATTGGGAAGCGGGAAAACCGGATATTTGGCGGTCGTGTGAGTTGCGAGGGCGTCGAGCGGCAGGCGGAAGACGACCGTCTGGTCGAACGCTGCCCTAGTATTGAAAAGGTTTGTCGAGAGGTAGAGATCATTATCGCTCAAACCCAGGGAAGGATAGTCGAACCAATCGGCGGCAGGCAGATTCTGCTGAGCGGGGACTAGGTCGTACGAATAAAACGTGAGACCGGCGAGGGCCTGCTGACCGCGCGCGACGAGCAGACGGAGAACATTCGGATAATAGTTGCCGCCGCTCGAATTCATCGAGAGCAGCACCCAGATGAAAAGATTGCGATGCGGATCGTACACGACGGACTGGTCGCAGCAAAAGACCCCGTAGGATGGGTTCGGTGGAAGGAGGGTCTGAGGGTTCACATAGGTGAAGGTCGAACCTCCATCTGAGGAAACGGCTGCGTACCAGTTGTAGGTCTCAAGAACGTACATCCCACTATTGACAGCACTGGGCTCGGCGACAACGCCGGCACTGCACGCGGCGGCACCGGCGCAGACGTCTGTATCTTCAAAGACAGCAAAATCACTCGAGAGGTTCGCAGTGGGCAGCGGCTGAGGCGTTGTGGGTGGGGGAAGAGAGACCTCCGCCCTGGGGGCTCGGGTGGCGCCGGGTGTGCTCGGACCTGTCCGGTGCGTTAAATCTCTGAGGACGCTGAGACGATTGACCTGGTCCAAAGAGAGCTTGGGAGGATGAGCGAGTCGCTCGGCTTGGATGAGCTTGGGCTCGGGCAGCATTGCCGTGGATACCACATCCCCAGATTGCGCCCGCACGGGCGCGGGCGGACGGGAGAGAACGACGAGAAGAACGAGCAGAGCGACTGTGATCGCAGAGAATTTCAGCAAGAAACGAACTCGTTCAGAGCTAATAGCGGATCCTTTCTTCCGGCTGGTCGTCTGATCGGCCCGCCGCCTTGCGTAACCGACTGGCAGTATAGCATGATTCAATCACAAATGACAAATCACGAATGAAAGTAACTGAAACCGGCGGGGTCCGTTTGACGTGATAATGAGTAGATGCATGGAGACAACATCAGATGACAAAGTGGCATTGGCAAAGTAGACCCGTGAGGGTTGAGAGACCTCGAAGTTCATCGTCAGATTTGCTCAATAAACTTGCATCGAGAACGCGGCCTTACCTGACGTGGATTACGGCCGCGGTGCTCGTCGTTTGGGCCGTCGGGTGCAGTCCGGCGCCCACTCCTTCGGCAGCGCCGCCGCCAGTCAGTGCGCCCTCCGCGACGGAGGCCGTCTCTTCCGTAACGGTGGTGGCACCATCGTCCACAGCGCCGACGGCGATCGCGTCTACGTCCGTTCCCGCGACGGCGACAGTCGCCAGACCGACCAAGGCAGCGGCGACGAGAACGGCGACAAATCCAGGCGATTGGACGATGTACCATTACGATAACGCCCGGACGGGTTACGTACCCGATGTGCCCGACCCAACGCACCTGGCAGTGGCATGGAAGACTCCCTTGGACGGCTCCGTCTATGCCGAGCCGTTGGTCGTCGGCGGGCATGTGATCGTCGCGACCGAGGGAGACTCGGTGTACTCGCTGGACGCGCAGACGGGCAAGATTGTTTGGCAGACGAAGCTGGGGCAACCGGCGACGCGTGCAGAGCTTCCGTGCGGGGATATCAGCCCTCTCGGCATTACGGGCACGCCGGTCTACGACCCAGCCACAGGGCTCGTCTTCCTCGTCGCCGAGGTGACTGGGCCGGCGCACATTCTGGTGGGGATCGACGCGGCGACGGGCCAGGTACGAGTGGAACGGTCGGCGGACTTACCAGGAATGGAACCCGCTTCGCACCAACAGCGTGCGGCGCTCGCGCTCGGGGAGGGCATGGTATACGCCGCGTATGGGGGCTTGTACGGCGACTGCGGCAATTATCACGGCACGGTGATCGGTTCGCGAACGGATGGAAGCGGGCCGTTCCTCGCGTATCGGGTGCCGACGCAGCGTGAAGGCGGAATCTGGGCACCGCCGGGGCCCGTTATCGACAGTGCGGGAAACCTCTTTGTCTCGGTCGGGAACGGCTCTGCAGTCACCGGCACTTGGGACCACAGCGACTCAGTGCTGCGTCTCTCGCCAACGCTTCAGCTTGAGGATGGTTTTGCACCGGACCAATGGCCGCGGGACAATGCGACAGATGCAGACCTCGGCTCGCTCGGTCCCGTCCTGCTCCCCGGAGGATATGTTTTTATCATGGGCAAAGCCGGCATTGGGTATGTGCTGCATGCAAACGCGCTGGGAGGCGTGGGCGGACAAGTGACCTCAAGCGCGGTGTGCCATGCGTATGGCGGCGCGGCGGTCGTCGGTTCGACCGTGTTCGTGCCGTGCACCGAGGGCATGCAGCAGCTTCAGGTCGGGGCGAATGGGAGCGTGACAGTGGGATGGCGGGCCCCAGGAATTCCAGGGTCCCCGGTGGTTGGCGGGCACACTGTCTACGTCTTGGACCGGAGCGGTACGCTGTACGCGCTGGATGCGGCGAGCGGGCAAGCGCGCGCCAAGGTGAGCGTGGGCGAGGTCACGCGGTTTGCGACGCCGACGTTGTCGGAGGGACACGTGTTCATCGGGACGACGACAGGAGTCGTCGCAGTGAATGGCAGCTAAAGGGCGGCCCCCCTCACCCTACCCTCTCCCCCATCGAGAAAAGACCTCGATGAGGGAGAAGGGCTGGAAACCAAATGATGGAGATGTTTATTAGGGACGATGGGGAGCATCCGCCGTGACCGGCCTGACATCCATTGAGCGAGTGGCTGGATGCAAAAATCCCAGGACGACGGTGAGGAGATAGCAGAGGCCGATCGCGGCGAGGACGAGGCGAATATCGAACCACTCGAGAACATAGCCGCCGAGGAGCACGCCGAGTGGGATGGCGACGTACGCGCCCGCGGTAATCGCGCCAAAAACGCGGCCGCGCAGCTCAATGGGGACACGTTCGTACTCGATGGTGCTGATGATCGGATTAAGCGGGCCTGCGGCCAGCCCGGAAATCGACTGGGCGGCGAGGATGATGGGGAGAAAGGGGAAGAGCGCTAGCACCCACAGATGCAACGCGACGAGCGCAAAGCCGCTAAAGAAGATCGCGCGGCGCGAAAAGTGGTGGCCAAAGGCAGCGAACAAAATCGCGCCGACCAGCGCACCGCCGCCGCTGGCGCCGATGATGAGGCCCAGATCCACGGCACTGCCAAAGAACTGCTGCGCGTAAACCGGGTAGATAACACCGCCAAGCGGGGCGTCCAGAAAGTTCGTGACCAGGACAATACCGACAATGGCGAGAATGAGCGGCTCGCGTAGGATGAATCCCAGGCCGAGCTTTAATTCATCCAGATACCGGCTCGGTAGCAGAGCCGCCTTCGGCACTCGTTGAGCCGGTACGGCGAACAGGACGATGACGGCAGAGACGAGGAAACTAATCGCGTCGAGCCAGAGCACCTTGCTCGTGCCGATAAAAGCGATCAGGACACCCGCCAACGGCGCGCCCACCAGGCGGGAGCCACGCTCCACCGATTGAATCCCCGCGCTCGCCCGTTCCAGGCTCATTCCGGCGAGGTGGGCCAGATCAGGGATCAGCGCTTCGCGCGCGGTCGTGCCGGGAGCGTCGAGCAGGTTCCCCAGGAAAACGAGAACAAGCAATTGCCAGAATTGAAGGCCGATGGTCGCGTAAAGGAGCGGGATTAGGCTAAAGGCACCGGCGCTGGCGATATCCGCGCCGATGCTCATCCGCTTGAAGCCGAGCCGGTCCACAATAGTCCCACCAAAGAATCCTGCGACCACGGCGGCCAAGGCGCTGAAAAATCCCGTGATGCCCGTCTGCGCAGCACTGCCCGTCGTCTGCAAAACAAACCAGGGGATGGCGACGAAGGCGAGCACATTGCCGACCATCGAGATCGCGTTGGCGGTAAAGAGCGCCCAAATGGCCAAAACGGAACCCCGGTTCGTCGGGGTGCCGCTCATCTCAAGGATTGGCACGGACGCCCAAGACTCGATAGTTTTCTCTTGCGACGACGACGTGCAGCTGCGCCAAATCGGTAATACTCTCGAATCGAACGAGGAGCGCGGGGTGCCCCTCGAAGTCGATCTCTTGCTGCAGCAACGTGCGAACGCGCGGATGTTTGCGCCAAAAGGCTTGACCTTCGGCCAAGTTCAATGCCAGAAAATCGAGTTCTTCGTAAGAGGAATTGCCACAAGCTTCGCACTTGACGTAGACGCCCCGCCGCTCGCGCAGGCGTGCGGGCACCCATGGCGGCATCTGCAAATGGAGCGGAGTGGCATGGCCGCAGGACCTGCACTGAACGGTGCCGGTGGCGAGCGCGGGACGCAGGTAGCCGTCCATCCAGGACATGAACCGGCGCAGGCTGGCCTTGTAACCTTTGACGCCGTCCAAGAAAGGCATGCGCATGGTTTGCGCGAAAAAGATGTCCGGTTCCCAGGAGCATTTTGGACAATGCAGCTCAAAGGCGCCTGTACCGTCCGGCAATTTCCCGCAGAGGCGCTGCTGGCCGCATTCCGCACACCAGATGCGTGTCTGTTGCCACTCTAGGCTATCTGCCCCGATCAGGCCATACGTCGCGGCCGTCTCGCGCAAGTCCGTCGTCAGAATGCGGTGCAAGGCCAGCTTGCCCCGCTTCAAGCGCGCCTCGACCGCGCCTTCGGTGACGCCGAGCCGCGCCGCGATCTCCGCCTGCGGAGATTCGAGGATGTACTTTTGAACAAGCGCCTCACGTGTGTCAGAGGGCAGGAGGGCGAGCGCGCGATCGAGCAGTTCCGCCAATTCCTCCCACTCTAGCTCGATTTCCAGGTCTACCCGAGGATCGGGCAGCGCCTCCAACGCAAATCTCACCTCCTCGTCCCCTTCAGCCGAGCGGGCGAGGTTCTGTGTGTGCTCGCGCCGCCAGCGCAAGCACACGTTGCGGGCAATCGCAGATAACCACCGCGAACGGCCGGAGGCATCTCTCAGTTTTTGGCGGTGGCGCCAGGCCTCGATGAGCGTCTCTTGCGCCAGGTCTTGTGCCAGCTCACGATCTTTCGTCCAGTATGCGCATAGATTCACGAGCCTGGCCCGCTCTTCTGGCAGCACCGGTTCCCAGAGGCTTGCTTCAGCCCCGACATGCTCTTCCAAACGACTTGGCCTCCTCATAAACCTTCAGCATTATATACCCATATATCGCTCGCGGCGGCCGAAATCCTACGCGTTTTCCGCGGGTGGCGGCATTTGTCCGGAATTCGCTCATGCGGGGAATCTTCATGCCTCCATGACGCCAAGTACAAAGGTCCGTTAGGGTATTTACAATAATTTTGCAACCGCTTCACTGTGCGTTTATGGGTGGAGGCGAGAATAGTGACCAAAGGGGGTCTCTATGCGGAAAATCGTTCTATCCAGCGTTTATGTGATCGTGCTTGGATTGCTCGCGGCGTGTTCGGGTTCCATTCCCATTGCCACACGTGCGCCCGCGCCGACAACTCTCGCTACAGCCACTCCAACAACTGCTGCCTCGACCACAACTGCAACGGCCGCACCGACGAATGCTCCTACGAACACGCCGCAAGTCACGGCGTCGAGTTCGCCTGTTTCCTCGCCGACCGGGTCCACCTCTAACAGCCTCTTGAGTTCCAAGATCAAGCACGTAGTCGTCATCATGCAAGAGAACCGCTCCTTCGATCAGTATTTCGGGACGTACCCGGGCGCGGACGGCATCCCAATGCAGAACGGCGCGCCGACGGTCTGCGTGCCCGATCCCGCGACGAAACAATGCGTCAAGCCGTTCCACGATCCGAACGACAAGAACTATGGTGGGCCGCACGGCGCCCCGAATGCGACCGCGGATGTCGACGGCGGCAAGATGGACGGCTTTATCCGCCAAGAAGAGCTGGGGCGCCAGGCCGCCTGCAAGAATTCGCTGAATCCTGCATGCTCGCAAACCCAGGGCGAGCCGGACGTGATGGGCTGGCACGACGCGCGCGAAATTCCGAACTATTGGACATATGCGGAGAATTTCGTGCTGCAAGACAAGATGTTCGAGCCGAACGCTTCGTGGAGCCTACCGTCGCACCTCTTTATGGTCTCGGGGTGGTCGGCAAACTGCAAGAGCCAGAACCCGTCTAGCTGCACCAATGCCCTGGAGAACCCGAATCCGCTCTTGCAGGCAGCGGGGCGGAGGCTCCCGCCGCGGGCACCGGACTATGCGTGGACCGATCTGACCTATTTGCTCTACAAGAACCATGTGAGTTGGGCGTATTACGTCGCCCAGGGCACGCAGCCGGATTGCGCAGACGATCAGATGTTTTGCACGCCCAAACCGCAAAGGGCAGGCACGCCGGACATTTGGAATCCACTGCCCTGGTTCGTGACGGTCCATCAGGACAAACAGCTCGGGAACATACAGACGCTTAACCGCTTTTATGCAGCGGCGAAGAATGGGAAGCTACCCGCCGTCGCCTGGGTTGCGCCGAACGGCAGGACGAGCGAGCATCCGACCGCACTCGTGAGCGCGGGCCAAACGTATGTCACCGGCCTTATCAACGCGATCATGCAGGGACCAGACTGGGACAGCACGGCGATTTTCCTTAGCTGGGACGACTGGGGAGGATTCTATGATCACGTCGTCCCGCCGACGGTGGACGAAAACGGTTACGGCTTGCGCGTGCCGGGGCTCGTTATCAGCGCGTATGCGAAAAAGGGGTATATTGACGATCAGACCCTGAGTTTTGATGCTTATCTCAAGTTCATCGAGGATGATTTCATGGGCGGGCAGCGCATCGATCCGACGACGGACGGCCGGCCGGACCCGCGTCCGGACGTGCGAGAGAATGTGGCGATCCTGGGAGATTTGACGAAGGATTTTGATTTCACGCAGCTGCCGCGGCCGCCAATGATTTTGCCGGTGAAGCCGAAGCCGGGGCCGGCTTCGGTGCCGGGATCATGAGGGGAGGACACGACCTAGCCCCCTGGCCTCCTCCCCCGAGAGGGGAGGAGGAGAAGAAAAAGTGGGATTGGTGAAGCAGACTACCGGGGAGTGCGAACGTTCGCGCTCCCCGGCGCGTTGTCGTAAAGCTACAGGGGATTTACCGTACAATTAAAGGGAGGAAGAGGCGTCCAGGCACGGTCATCGCGTACGGCTCGCGCCCATGGCTACCATCGTTCGCAGAGAAGAAGAGAAATGCCTGACCCAACCAAGCGCTCGCCGGGCCCGACGAATTGCTCCCCGGCCAGATATCCGCCGCGAGACTTGTTCCGCTCGACGTACCGTCACTTTGCCACCATTCGCTGCCGTGAGTTCCGTCATTCGCCGACAGAACCAAGACTGCATTCAAGCTGACGAACGAGTAGGGGCCGGACCCGTGCGCACCGCTGCGGATGTCGGCAAGCATCGTCGTCCCTCCGCTCGTGCCATCGCTCTTCCATAGCTCGTTGCCGTGAGCACCATCGTTCGCGCTAAAAAAGAGTGTGCCGTTTACATTGGTCAAGTTGGCCGGGTTCGAACTCGCGGCGCCCGCATAAATGTCCTTCACCATCACAGTGCCGCCGCTCGAGCCGTCGGTCTTCCACAATTCGACGCCATGCGTGCCGTCGTTCGCTTTAAAGTTCAGTATTCCGTTCACGCTGGTCAAGGCCGCGGGATCGGAACTGCCGGGGCCAGGATAGATGTCCGCCACCATCGAGGTCGTTGCACCGTCGTACTTCCACAGTTCGGTGCCATCTGCCTGGCTGGTTGCCACAAAGAAGACAACATTGTTACCATTGGGCAGGCCCACAAGGGTCAGGCGGAAGGGATTCGAATCGAGCGCGCCAGCGTTGATATCAGCCAACATCGTGGGGAGATTGGTACCGTTGTACATCCACAGTTCCGCGCCATGAGCCCCATCGTTCGCCTGGAAGAGAAGGATCGAAGGGGAGCCTGGCGTCAGCGTCACTACAAGGAAATTGGTTGGATCAGACCCCGCGGATCCGGGATTGATGTCCATGACCGTGGTTGTGGTCGTGCCGTCGGTCGTCCACAACTCTCTTCCATTGCTGCCGTCGTCGGCGGTGAAGACGAGCTTGCCGTTCAGATTCCTGAGGTCTTCCGGCTCTGAACTCGCCGCGCCGGGATTAATATCCATGACCTCACCCGTTCCCGCGGATGTTCCATTGGTCTTCCACAGCTCGCGTCCGTGCACTCCATCATTCGCCGTGAAAAATAACGACCCACCCGCGGAGACGAGGTTGTATGGATCGGAGCCATTGGTGCCGGGATTGATGTCCTTGACAAGAGCGGTCGTCGTGCCATCCGTACTCCACAATTCTCGCCCGTGTGTCCCATCGTTGGCCGTAAAGTACAGCCTGCCCCTAAAGGGAATGAAATTGCTCGAGCTGCCGATCCCGATGTTAAAGGGATCGGAACCGGACGCCCCGGGGTTGATATCCATAACTCGGCCGGTCCCTGCAGTCGTGCCGTCGGTTTTCCATAATTCCCGTCCGGACACTCCGTCATTCGCGACAAAGAAAACGGTCGAGCCGATGTTGCCCATCGGCACGGGATCCGAGTCCGCGGCCGTCGTGTTAATGTCCTTGACCATCACCGTGCCTGGAATTGTTCCATTGCTCGTCCAAAGCTCGCGGCCGTTGGTCCCGTTGTTGGCGATGAAGAAAAGCGTGCCGTTCGAGTTCGCGAGACCCGCCACTTCGGAACTGTCTGCGCCGGGGCGAATGTCCACCATCTTTGTGTTTGTGGATGTACCGTCGGTGATCCAAAGCTCCTGCCCATTGGCGCCGTTATTAGCCGCGAAAAAGATGTTCGTTCCGACGAGGGTCAGCCAGACCGGAGCAGAATCATTCGCGCCGGAATTGATATCCGATACCAGTTTCGTATTCGGCGAGGTGCCGTCGCTGACCCAGAGCTCCTGACCGTGAGTTCCATCGTCCGCCGAAAACAAAAAACGGGTCCCGTCCAGATTCGTCAGCCAACTTGGATTTGAATCTGCCCCATTGGGATTGATGTCCGCGACCAAAGCAGTCCCACCGGGCGTGCCATTGTTGGTCCACAATTCATTCCCTTTGATCCCATTGTTCGCGGCAAAGTAGAGCTTGCCGCCGACGTTCGTTAGCCAAGTCGGATCCGATCCGCTTCCGCCTGCGCGGATATCCACTATGGAGGTATTCGTCCCGTTATAGCTCCAGAGCTCGCGTCCGTGCACTCCATCATCCGCGGAAAAGAAGAGCGTCGTTCCGACGACGGTCAGCCAAGATGGAGCAGAGCCGGCAGCGCCGGAATTGATATCCGCGACCATGGAAGTCTTCGTGCCATCGGTCTTCCACAATTCATCGCCATACGTGCCGTTATTCGCGGTAAAGTAGAGGTTCGCTCCGAGTGCGGTCAGATTGGACGGACCCGAGTCGCCGGGGCCGGGGTTGATGTCCGCGACGCGGACCGTCCCTGCGGGCGTGCTGTCGCTTGTCCACAATTCATTCCCGCTGGTGCAGTCGTTCGCGGCAAAGAAGAGGGTTGCGCCCACGACGGTGAGATTGGTGGGGAAGGACCCCTGAGCGCCGGGACAGATATCCTTCACCATGTTAGTGCCACCCGACGTTCCGTCGCTTGCCCACAACTCTTCGCCGTTGACGCCGTCGGTGGCCTGGAAATAGACCTTGCCGCTAAAGGCCGTGAGCCAAGTTGGATACGCATCGCCGGTGGCGTTGATCTTTTTTACCATTGTAGTGCCGGCCGCCGTGCCGTTGCTTCTCCAAAGCTGAACCCCGTCGGGACCATCAGTCGCCGCAAAGTAGGTAAACCCACCGAGATACGCAAAGGTCTGCGGCGAGGTGCTGGGAACGTCGGGGGCGCCTATTTTCGGGAACGCAGAACCAGTCCCGGATCCGGCGTTGATATCTTGAAGCATAGTGATCGGGATAGCGGCACGGGGAGCCGAGGCGGGAGCGCCCAACCGGAAAGCAGCACGCTTGAGGAGTGGTTGACTTGCCGCCGCTGCCGGCAAGACGACGGCGAGGGAAACGAGAACTGCTGCCAAAGTGAAAAAGACCCTGATTTCGCAGCTCCAAAGGGGGTACGATACACGATCATGCAAGCGTTCAACGAAAATCCAAACACTGCGTTTCATTTTTCCCTCCCGTGATGACTGAACAGGGGCAACGCGTTCCGTGTCAAGTCGTACTTGGCTAGCGGTCGGGCTGGGCCCGGATATTCCGGTCGTGCATCAATTGGATCTGCTTTTCGATCACCCTCTCGCGATACTCGGACAATTGTATTACCTGAGGTTGAGGAGAGTCAAGGGGGCGAGAGGCAATGAGCCAATGGGCCAATGACCCAAAGGAAAGCAGAAGGCAGGTCGTGGAATCGCGCATTCTTCGTGCATCATGCTATAATGGGGGTTGGACCAAGTCCAGGGTTCGACGGGCGTTATCATGTTGAGTAGCGCATGGCCGGATTATCAGGCCCAACAATGGCAGTACCTTTTTGAAATCACGCAGGCGATCGCCGCGCGGCTCGACTTGGACAGCGTGCTGGAAAAGGCGCTTCGCTACGCCGTCGACCTGGTCGGCGGCGAGGCCGGACTGATCGCGCTGCGTGGAAACGGCAACACCTTTCACTTTGCCGCCTCTTATGGAATCGAGAGACGGCTCCTCCCGCGCTTTGAGCCGCTGATCAGGCAAGTCCCGCTCACGATCGCACGTGATCAGACTCCGCGCTGGCGTTTCCCGGAGCTGCAAATCCGCTTTGCCGGCGTCGTCGACGAAGATACGATCCGCCTGCAGCACGTCATGGCTATTCCCCTCCTCGCCTCCGAGCAGCTGGTCGGCATTATCTACGTGTTCCGCCCTCCGCACACGCTCGCCTTTACGGCGTTGGACGAGCAAGCCCTTGCGGGTTTTGCCGACCATGTGGCGGTGGCGGTTGAACACGCGCGCTTGTATCACGATGCGACGATGCGCGCGCAAGAGTTGGACGCGGTCATCGAGGGGAGCACACACGGCATTCTCATCGCGGGGCCCGGAGGTCTGGTCCGGCGGGTGAACCGCGCTCTGGAGACGCTGACGGGCTGGCCGCGCCGCGACCTGAGCGACAGTGATTATCATCAGGTTCTGCGCCTTGTCGACGGACGCGGACAGAGCATTGCTTTGCCCGAGTTCAGCGATGGGTCGAAACCGCCTTTTGCGTGCGACGGTTTCTTGAAAACTCGGCATGGCGCCCGCGGACCGTATGTCCATCTCACCCTCGCGCCGCTCTACGACGAGGAGCATCAACTGTCTAGCGTCATCGCCAATATCGTCGACCTCTCGGCACTTAAGGAGACGGACGAACTCAAGACGGCCTTTCTTGCAGGCATCTCGCACGATTTAAAGACACCCCTTGCCTTGATTCGCGGCTATGCCGAGACCCTGCGGCGGACGGACGTGACGTGGGACCGCAAAACGGTCGACGAGAGCCTCGCGATCATCCAGGATGAAGCCGAGCACTTGACCCATCTGGTCAACGCGCTGCTGGATGCGGCGCAGTTGGAACGCGGTCGCCTGCCCTTGCAGAGGAGCGAGACGCAGGTAGACGAGCTGGCGCGAAAGATCGTCGAGCGATTCCAGTCGCTCCAAGAGGGGCATGTCTGGAAGATCGAATTCCCCACCGAATTTCCCAAACTGAAGGCCGATGCCGAGCGCATCCGCGAGGTGCTGCAGAACCTGTTCAGCAACGCTGTCAAGTACTCGCCCCACGGCACCGTGATCACCGTTGGCGGATGGGTCGAAGCCGAGCGCGTGGGACTCTTTGTGCGGGATGAAGGTCCCGGCATTTCGCTCGAAGAGCAGGCGCAGCTGTTCGAGCGCTTTACACGCGGGAGGGCGCGCCATATCGAGCGGACCGAGGGGGCGGGACTGGGGCTCTACCTCTGCCGCGCGATTGTCCAAGAGCACGGGGGCCATATCTGGGTGGAAAACCTACCTGAGCGGGGTGCGGCTTTCTACTTTACCTTGCCGCGCTCGAATGAAACGGATTGATGGATGGCAACCAACCCACTAAAGGACCGGCTGATACTCGTCGTCGACGACGAGCCGCGTATGATCCAATTCGTGCGGATGAATCTGGAGGCCGAAGGGGCGCGCGTGCTCCAGGCGCACAACGGGCTGGAGGCGGTGAACAAGGTGCGGGAGCAGTTACCGGACGCGGCCATCATGGACGTGATGATGCCTGAGATGGACGGATTCGAGGCGCTCAAAACCATCCGCGAGTTCTCCGATGTGCCGGTCATTATGCTGACCGTGCGCGCGGATGAGGAGGAGCGCATTCGGGGGCTCGAGCTGGGCGCGGACGATTACCTCGGCAAGCCCTTCAGCCCCCGAGAACTGATCGGTCGGATCAAAGCCGTGCTGCGCCGCACCGCGCCGGAATCAGTCAAAGAGGACGTCCTGCGGATCGACGACGACTTGTCCATCGACCTGCGAAATCGCCAGGCCATCGTGCACGGCCGGCCGGTCAAACTGCGTCCGACCGAATGGCGCCTCCTTTACCACCTGGTCCAGAATGCGGGCTGGGTGATGACGCACGATATGCTGCTGTCCAAAGTGTGGGGGCCGGAATACACAGGCTCGGACGAATACGTGCGGCTCTATGTCACGTACCTGCGACAAAAAATCGAGCCCGACCCCGCACATCCAAAGTACATTCTCACCGAGCGCGGGACGGGCTATCGTTTCGTGGACTATCGCAAGAAGAGCGAGGAAGGTCGGTAGACCTCCCTCGCCTCCTCAGATATTGCTTATCTTCGGTTTTCGCTTCGCCGCTTGTTTCCACGGGCGATTTGCGGCTGTCTGCAACCCGCTTATTTCGATTTGACCTGTATCTTCTTGGGTTTGATTTCGTCCGCCTTGGGCAAGTGGAGGGTCAAGTAGCCGTTTTGCAGAACTGCTTCGACCTTGTCCGTGTTGATTGCGAACGGGAGCGAGATCTCGCGGTGGTACTGCCCATACCCCAGTTCGCGATAGTGCCAGGTCACATTCTCCAGCTTGGGCGCAGGGATGTTTACGTCGATGCTCAGTTGGCCATCCTGGAACTGAAGATTGATATCCTCGGTCTTGACGCCCGGAACGATCATATTGACGACGGCCTCATCGGCCGTTTCGTACAAATCCATCGGCAACATGTTCAGGCGGCTGGTCACGTCGCGGTTGACGAACGAGTGCGGCCAGACAAAAGAATCCTCAAACAAGCTGTCCATCGCATCTCTTAGTGTCAGAGCGGGGCCTAGGGGCTCCCAGCGAATAATTTCTGCCATGTGGCACCTCCTCTAAATTCGTGATTCTCGAAAAGTACACTTTCCTTATAAACCCGCTCTGTTAGAAGAACACTGGAGCCCTGTTAGAAGAATATTAGAAAACTGACGTACAAGAATCTCGTGGGGTGCCGTTCAAGAGGCAGAGTATCTTTTCCTTAATCCCCCTTTGAATCAGGATTACACCACTGGAATGGGATGAATCGCCGAGGTAAGGATGCATCCGGCGGTGTCTCTCCAGAAACAAACCGAGCCTTGGTGTTTTGCACCAAGGCTCGATCGCGGTAACGCGCGACATCTGGCGAATTGTCAGGGGAGGTCGGCGCTGTCCAGAGGCTCGGTCCGCCAAAGGGGAATGACCGGACGCTCCAAAAGAGTGGAGGGTTCCCGTTTTGCCCAAGCGTCCCGCCTGTCCTCTTGAACGCCACCAGGGTCAGCCCGGCCGAGATAGCAACCTCGCCTTGCTCCTCCGTGTCGAGCTGAGTTCGTAGCGCAGCTGCCCCATACCTTCTACCAAACGAAGGACGGCTCGCTGGGGGGGTCCGGGGGTGACATACCTACCGTAATGGGGCGGGACCGGATGTCTCTTCTGCGCCGGATCCAAGGTCACATCGGCGACGATCACTCCTTCTTGATCGCCAAGCTGGGCCTTAACCGAGCCGTCGGAATCGATGATAACCGAGAGTCCCGGAAAGGCAGCGCCCGTCAGCTTCACGACCTGCGGTCCGGGGATTGGTGACTCCCAGGGCCCGCACTTGTTGGCGAGCACCACCGGCACCCCCAGGAGAGAGGCGTAGAGAGGCGCAATCCTCTGCAGAGAGCGGATCATCCTCTCTTTGCCAAACATCCCCGACGCACTTGACGACACGGGGTAGGAATGGGGCATCAGCACGAGATCGACGGATTGCCTGCCCAGGGTCGCCGCGACGTCAGCCTTCTGGTTGTCGTAGCAGATACCAACACCGATTTTGCCAAATGTGGTGTCGATGGCGTGTGAGCTGGGCTGCCCCTTGAAGAAGTATGCTTCCCAGACGGCAGGAGATCGCTTCCTGATCCGGCCCGACACTTCGCCGAGAGGATTTGCCAGCACGAACGTGTTGAAGAAATCTTCGCCGTCGGCTTCGAGAAAGCTGGTCCCCAGCCAGATGCCCAGCCTCTTGGCGCTCAGCTTGAGCCACGCGACGGTCGCGCCGTCCGCCCGCTCGGCCGCATCCCAGATACCCTCGGCTAGAAGGTACCCGGTCGGCATGAATTCGGGTAGGAGTACGAGTTGTGCGCCCTGCTGGCTCGCCTGCTCGGTCAGCGAGGTGGCGTGAGCGAGGTTGGCTTCGATACAGCCATTCTCGGATGCCATCTGGACCGCCGCGACGCGGAGCGTTCGATTGTAATCTCGATGAGTGTTTCCTTCCATCTTCTTGACCTCCGCCCTAGGCTCCTTCAACCGTAGCGATGGCAATAACGTTGGCAATCAATTGGATCAAACAATTCTCTTTATGGAATTCGACTGGCAACTGATCTGCCGCCCGACGTGATTTGGGTGGGAATCCCTGTCAACTCAAAAGCACCTTCCGCTAACGCGCTTGCCAGTACTCTGGCGCCGCGTCAAACGACAGGGGCTTTGAACCCGTTGCAGAAAATGAGTCGAGCTGGCAGGCGGGGTGCGCATCGCTCGCGCTCCTCTCAGCAAGAAAAAGCTCTCCGCAGACATGGTTCTGCGGGGAGCACTCCTCACCACCTATGAGTCAACGGTGACCTTGTACTGCTATTCTACGACCAGAACGGGTGCCTGTCAAGGATTTCCTCCCCCATCTCCAGGGCTGTTGCAAAGCCGTTAGGCACGCTGGAAGATGAGAGGCAAGGCGAGTTTCGGATGGGCCGCGTAGTCCCGCCGCACATCGGGGACGTTTTTCACGCCCCGGCGCAAGAGCAACCCCAACACCAGATTGTTCAGCACCGCCATCGCTTCGGCCGCATGCCCCAGTCGCAACGTACAGCGATCTTCTTTCAACGTGTCGTCCCGCCGGTAGT
>JAMCQI010000004.1 GCA_023381515.1 Chloroflexota bacterium
ATCTCATTCGCCGGAAGCGCCCGTGCGGGATTGGGGGACTCGGGAGGCGGACCGGAGGCTTTCCAGTAATCGACGAGCCTTTCCATTTCGGCGTCGGAGACATAGCAGCCCTGCAGGCGGTGCAGCTTGGACGAATCACTCGCCATGTAGAGCATGTCGCCGCGCCCGAGGAGTTCTTCCGCCCCCGGCGAATCAAGGATCACGCGAGAATCGATCTGGCTGGTGACGGCAAAAGAGATGCGCGCAGGAAAATTGGCTTTGATGAGACCGGTGACGACGTCGACCGAAGGGCGCTGAGTGGCGAGAATGAGATGGATGCCGGTCGCGCGTGCCATCTGGGCGAGACGGGTGATCGCATGCTCGACCTGGTCGGCCGCAATCATCATGAGATCGGCCAATTCGTCGACGATGATGACATGGTACGGCAGCTGCTCTTCCGGCTTGTCGGCCACCATCTGGTTGTAGGTTTCGATATTGCGGGCACTTTTGGAGGCGAACAGGCGAAACCGATCGTCCATCTCCCGGACGACATTCTGGAGGGCGGCGATCGCCCCGTCGACTTCGGTCACGACCGGCTGGAGAAGATGGGGGATGCCGTTCAGGTTGACGAGTTCGACCCGCTTGGGATCGATCATGATGAAACGGATCTGAGCCGGGGTCATCGTGCAGAGCAGCGTCCCGACGATAGCGTTGATGCAGACGGACTTGCCCGAACCGGTCGCGCCGGCGATGAGGAGGTGCGGCATAGAGGTCAGATCGGCACAGATGGGCTGGCCCGAGACATCCTGGCCGAGCGCGATCCTGAGCTTGCCTTTCATATTGGTAAAGATCTCGGACTCGATGACGCTCCGGAGGCTGACCATCGCCACCTGCGAATTGGGCACTTCGATGCCGACGACGCTGCGGCCGGGGACGGGCGCCTCGATGCGCAAGGGGGCCGCGGCGAGCGCCAGTTCCAGGTCGTGCTGGAGGGAACTGATGCGGCTGACCTTGACCTTGATGCGGTGGAGCTTGCCGTCGGCGCCGCGAGATTCGACAAAGCCCGGTTCGACGCCGAATTGGGTAATCGTCGGTCCCTGATTCACCTCGATGACCTTGGCGGGCAGACCGAAATGGGACAGAGTCTCCTCGATGAGGCGGACCCGGTTGCGGATTTCGTCGCGGCTGATTTCCTGTTCTCCGCTCTGTTCGAGTATCTCTGTCCATTCGGGCAGATGCCACTCGGGGGGAGGCGGAGGGGGCGGTGAGGCGGATTCCTCTCCAATGATGCGCACGGGCAGGGACGACGGGGCGAAGGTCCCCGAAGCGGAGCGGAGGGCGCCATTCGTACCTACGTCTTCCACTCTTCGATCACCATCCGTCGGCTCGGCTCGTTCTTCTCCATTGTTCCTTGACGGAGGAGGCGCGAGACGCGTGGGCGCGGCAAGTGGGGGTCGAGGCCGCTCGCGGACCGCCGGTGCGGTCCGGATTTGTACTTGCGGCTGGTGCCCAGGGATGAGGCGCGGGAGCCGGCGCGGGAGGTGGCGGAGCAAGCGCTGCGGAAAACGACCAAGCGTCCCGGCGGATGTTTGAACGACCGTCACGCCGCCTTGGAGCAGATCTGCGAGCGAGACATTGAAAAAGACGATGACGGCGATGATCGCCACGGCGACGAGCGCGAGGAGCGCCCCGGCCTCGCCGAACGCTTGAATGAGCTGCGACATGAGCGCCCATCCAACCACACCGCCGCCCTCAAAAGGGCCCGGCTTGCGCGCAGGATTGTCGAACGCGCCGATCCAATGGAAAACGGAAAGGGCGATGAGAAAGAGACTGGCGAGCGCAATGGGCCGTTCCCAGCCGATATCCACGATCTTGTCGAGTGCATCGAGGAAGAGCCAGACAGCCAAGCCAAACAGGACGAGAGGCGCCAGGTAGACGCCCCAGCCTAGAGCCCATTGCAGGAACTGAACCCAGGGTGCGAGGAGAAATCCGTCGCTGAGATTAAAGGCACCGAGCGCCGTGAGCACGGCGAGAATCAAAACTGCAATCCCCGCAATCTCCTCCCAGCGTTCTGGATCAAGTTGGATGAAAGGTCGCGAGCGTCCCTGCTCTCTCGACCTGGCGCGCGTTTTGCGAGATGCCATGGCTCCTGCGATAAACTCGGGATGACGCGATTATACTACAGGTAAAGCGAAAGAACGAAAACGCGGAGAGAGAGAGGGGAGCGATCGTTTGCCTAGCATGCGCGCAACAGATGCTCGTAGACGGTCAGCTGCTGCTGGACGATCGTATCCCAGGAAAAATGCTGCGCGAGGTCGCCGGCGCCTTTCGAGATTCTCGTGCGGAGATCGCGCGAGGCGACCAGACTCTCGACAGCCTGGGCGATTGTGCTCGGGTCATTCGGCGGCACGACGAGGCAGTTCTCGCCATCGCGCAGGCGAGGGAGTGTAGAGGGCAGAGACGTCGCGGAAGGGACTTGCTCGGATTCCGGTCGAGTGGTGATGATCGGCATGGCGTGGGCGAGCGCCGCCATGAGCGTGCCATGCCGTAGGGTGGCACCCTCAACATAGGGCAGCACACACATATCCGATGCCAGGAAATTAGCTGTGACAATCTCGGCGGGAGCATAGTCCGTCCAGAGCACACGCTCTTGCAGGCTCAATTCGGAGACGAGTCCCTGGATGCGTGCGAGGTAAGGCGAATTCGCGGGATCGCTTGCGCCCACACGCCCGCCGATCATCAAGAGGCGCGGGCGGATCGAACGCCAATGCTCGTCGGTGGAAAGAAGGTGCAGCGCGCGCACAAGCGTCTCGACCCCTTTATCCGGATTCACAAATCCGAAATGGCACAAGAGCGTTTCGTCATCGGCGACGCCAAGGCGGGCGCGCCACGCGATCCTATTGTAATCGGGGGGCGGGACGGCAGGGATGTTAGAACCGATGGGGATCAGGAAAAGGCCGCGCACGCCCCAGCGCTGCAGTTGGCCATAGTCCTGTTCACAAGTCGCGATGGCCGCTGCGCTCTCGCGGCCCAGTTCACGCGTGACCCAATCTCGCACCGGCCCTGCCTTCGGAAAGAGATAGGGAATGCGCAAGTCGTGGAAGGTGACAACGGACCTGATCTTGCTTTCTCTCTTTCCTTTCGGAGGCCGTGCTTGGGAGGAGAGATTGATCCTACGGGGAAGAAAGTTGATCGCGGGATGCATCGCGTACGCGCCGGTCTGATACTGAATATGAACCACATCGGGTGCAAACTCGCCGATGGTCTTGAGGATGGCGGTGAGAGCGGCCCAGTTCCATTTGCCGATCGCCGGAGAGACGACGAAGGGTGCAGGGACAACCGGGGTAGGGGCGCCTACCGATTGTGAGGTGAGTACGCGTACCTCGACACCGCGCGCGGCGAGCCGTGTGGCAATTTCTTTCGTGTAATCGCCCACACCCCCGTGCATGGGAGGGAACTCGCCGGTGATGAAGAGGACACGCATGAATCTACTTGGTTTTCCTCTGCCGCCTCGGTCGGTACAGGCGCCAATAGGGATAGAGATTGCGGATATTGGCGTTCAAATAGCGCCCTTTGGAATCGGCATGCATCAACGCCTTGAATTCGGCCGGCGGCACGTCCACGAATTGGTAAATGCCGCCATTGTTAAACACGACTTCGAGAATGCGCTCCGCCTCGTCATAGCCGATGGCGTGAATGGAACTGGATTCGACGGTTACGAGTTGCATGGGAAATCCTCTTAGAAACCTGGTTTCACCATTCGTTATTTTAGCCCACTGGCCAGGACTTGCCAATAGGCTCTCACGCGGGCGGCGCGCAGGGGGCGCTTGTGGCCGAGCAGCCATTTCGCACCTTCCTCCAGGAGTTGAAAGGCAAACGTGAGGAGGAGAAAGAGACGCAGCACCCCGGCGGCAAACGAGCCGTGATATTTCCGAAAGAAACGCACCTTGCTGGAATGAAAATAAATGTCGCGTTGCGCGAGCACCTGACCGCTCGACTGCCCCTCGCGGTGGAGGACATTCGCCGCGGGAAGATAGACAACTTGCCAGCCGGCCCGCTTGGCGCGATAGCACCAGTCCAGTTCCTCCGAATACATGAAAAAGCCCTCGTCCAATCCCCCGATCTTTTCATATAGCTCGCGGCGTACGAACATGGCAGCCCCGGTGACCCAATCCACCTCTTGTGCAGCATGATCGTCAGTGTCGAGCATGTAATAGTGGGCGAGGGTAGCGTTGTGCGGAAACCAAAGTTGTAAGATTGTGGATTCGAAAAAACCGGTCGCGAGCGTCGGAAAGCGCCGGCGAGAGGATTGGAGAGAACCATCCGCATACCACAAGCGCGGGCCGATGAGCCCCACCCGTGGATGGCTCTCCATAAAGGTCAGCAGCGCGGCCAGCGCCCCGGGCTGCAGCTCGGCGTCTGGATTGAGCAAAAAGAGGTAACGTCCCCGCGCCTCGGCGAGAGCTTGATTATTCCCTCTGGTAAACCCGACATTCTCCGAGTTCGCGAGCACTTGCACCTGCGGGAAATCAACTTGCAGCATCCGGAGGGTGTCATCGCTCGAAGCATTATCGACCACGATGATCTGTGCGTTCAGAGGATGGTGATCGGGCAGAGGCGAGTCTTTAGCCAGCGCCTCCAGTTCGCCATTAATGGACTGGAGGCACTGCTGGAGCAGATCGCAAACGTTCCAACTGACGATCAGAAAGGAAAGGTCCATTTCCTGGACATTCTACAGCGTCCGCTCCACGACATACTGAGCCAGCTCCGTCATGGCCCGACGATAGATATTGTCCGGCAGGATGGCAATCGCATCGATAGCGGCCTGCGCAAAGCGACGCGCTTCTTGCTCTGACGCGACAACGGCAGGGGAATTACGAATAGCCTGGACCAAGTCCTCCATTTCGTCCCCATCGCGGTCGCTGCGCTCGAGGAGCGCTTCCACTCGGGGTCCCCGGGGGTCTTGCGCGATGAAATAAAAGACGGGCAGCGTCAGCGTCCCCTGGCGCAAATCACTCCCTACCGGTTTTCCCAGAGCTTGTTCATCTGCCGTAAAGTCGAGGATGTCGTCCGCGATCTGAAAGGCCATGCCGAGGTTGTGGCCAAAGGCGGCCAAGGCGTCAATCTCTGCCTCGGGCGCGCCGCTCAAAACAGCGCCGGTTTCTGTCGCAGCTTTGAAGAGGGAAGCTGTCTTGCTTTGAATGTGGCGAAAGTACTCTTCGCGGTTCGGCGGCCAATGGACGCCGCCGAAATCCTGACGGATCTCGCCATCGCAGATGATCATGAGCGTGCGCGCAAAGATCCTCATCACGCGCAAATTCTCAATGCCGGACGCAATATCGGCCGCGCGGGCGAGTAAATAGTCGCCGGCCAGCACGGTCGCCGTGCCGCTCCAGCGCGAGTTGACGGTGGGGCTGCCGCGACGCACGGGAGACTTGTCGATCAGATCGTCGTGAATCAGCGTGGCGGCGTGGACCAGTTCGATGGCCACGGCGAGGGTCGCGGCTTGGTCCGGGTCCGTCGGGTGAAACTTGGTCGCGAGCAGCGCGAGCGCCGGCCGAATTCGCTTGCCACCGCTCTCGATCAACGTTTCAAAAACGCCTGAGAGAGGGGCAAAATCAACCTGCACTGACTCCCGCAGCAAGGTTTCGACTTGCTGTAGATCGTTCTGAATTGGAGATAGAATGGAATTGGTGCCCAAAAGTCCTCTCAATCCTACAAATGAAACAAGGTTTGGCTGTTCTGTCGTGTCTCTTGCGCGACGACGGAAGCCTCTACACCCAGAACCGCGGCCAGTTCCGCAGCCGCATAGACGACGTAGGCCGGTTCATTGCGGTGGCCTCGCCGCGGCTGGGGCGCCAGATAAGGCGCGTCCGTTTCGACCAGCACATGATCGAGAGGGAGCTCCTGCGCGACTTGACGCAGCCGTTGCGCCTTGGGGAAGGTCAAGTTCCCGGCAAAAGAAATCATATAGCCCAGCTCGACAGCCTGGCGCGCCATGGTCAGGTCGCCTGAAAAACAGTGCAGCATCCCCATCATCGTCCCCACCGGTCGAGCGGCAGCAGTATGCCGCTGCTTCAAAATCTCCAACAGTTCGCGGTGGGCATCACGGTCGTGGAGGACGACCGGCTTGCCCAGTTCTGCGGCCAGGTCCAGATGAGCAAGCAGGTTTCTGGACTGGACCTCTGCAGGTGCGCCGTCGGCATAGTGAAAATCGAGCCCAATCTCGCCGATGGCGACGACCTTTTCATTCTGCGCGAGCGACCGGATTTCGTTCAGCGCCACTTGATCGAAACAAGCCGCGTGATGCGGATGAATACCGACGGCGGCAAAGACGTTCGCATATTTCTCGGCGAGCGCGACCGCGATCCGGCTGGAAGCCACGTCGGCGCCCGCTGTCACTATCGCGGTGACGCCGGCCTCGGCCGCCCTCTGCAGGACGGCGTCGAGGTCCTTCGCAAATGCTTCTTCCTCCAGGTGGCAATGAGCGTCGACGAGCACGGTCTCTCTACTTCAAGCCGGCCATATGCATTCCGGCGTCCAAAATCTCGCGCCTCTTGTCCTCTTGCGTCGTTTCGACGTAAAAGCGCATGATGGGCTCGGTGCCGGAAAAACGGATGATAAGCCAGCCCCCATCACTCAGCAAGTACTTGAAGCCATCCATCGTATTGATGCCGGTCACGCCAAAACCCGCGACCTCTTTTGGATGTGCTTTCTCCAAGCGCTCTTGAATGGCCTGGCGCTGGTCTTCAGGAAAATCGGTATCAATGCGTTCATAATAATGCGGTCCGACCAGGTCGAACAGGTGCTGCAGGAGCTGAGTAGGAGTCTTGCCGGTCTGGACGACGAAATCCAACAGGTACAACCCCGCCAGAATGCCATCGCGCTCGGGGATATGCCCACGGAAAGCGTATCCGCCGGACTCTTCCCCTCCGATCAGGGCATCCGTCTCGAGCATCTTGGGCGCCACGTATTTGAATCCGACTCCGGTCTCATAGACAGGCACGCCGAATTTCTTGCCCAGCAGATCGAGCATCGAAGTGGTATTCAGCGTTTTGACGATCGGGCCGCGGTAACCGCGGACTTCGAGCAAGTACAAGGCGAGCAAGGCGTACATTTGCAGCTGATGAATGAAAACGCCCTTTTCGGTCGAGCCCCCCACACGATCGGCGTCGCCATCGGTTGCAATGCCGAGGTCGGCGTGCTCGCGGAGCACGAGCTGCATCAGCCCGTCGACGTTCGGCGGAATCGGCTCGGGGTGATCCATCTCAGGAAAGGCCGGGTTGCGGACGTCATGGATCTCGACCACCCGAGTCTTGCCGCCGGCCAGGATATTCTTGAACCACCCGGCGCCGGCGCCCCACATCGAATCCACCGCCAACGTCACTCCCGCCTGCCGCAGCGGTTCGATATTCACGAGCGTCCCTATCTTTTTCAGAAAAGCGGGAGCAGGATCAAAGAACTCGACGAGCCCGCGCGCGACTGCCTCTTTCAAAGGCAAACTTGTGACCGCTTCCGGCTCTGGGATGCACGCCTCGATCTGCTTCAAGCCCTCTGGCGCAATTGCCCCGGCATAGTCCGCGCGCACCTTGAACCCTTCCCAAATCGCGGGGTTGTGGCTTGCGGTGATATTGATCGCGCCTTCCGTCTTTTTGTCGAGAATGGCGTACGTAATCACGGGCGTGGGTGTGGCTTTATCGACCAGCCAGACCTTGATGCCCTGGGCCGCGACAACTTCGGCCGCCGCCATCGCAAAGAGGTCGGACTCGAAGCGGGTATCATAACCGATGACTAGCCCGCGCGCGGTCCGGCCGCTGTCCACGAGGTATTTTGCCATGCCGAAGGCACAGCGGCGCAGATTCTCAAAGGTATAATCTTCGGCAATGATGCCCCGCCAGCCGTCGGTCCCGAATTTGATGGGTGCTGCCATGGGGATCACCCCTTTCTATGGTATAGTTCGTCGTATGGTGTCGGCAATTGCATTGGCCTCGCGCGTAATGCGGTCGAAATCATCTCCTTCGATCATAACGCGCGCCAGATTCTCGGTTCCCGAGTAGCGCAGAACGATGCGCGAGCCGTTCCCGAGAGCCTGTTGCGACTGAGCGACCCGAGCCTGAATTTCGGGCAGGTCTTCCAGGGGTGGCTTGCGCGGCACGCGTACGTTTACGAGAACTTGGGGATATTTTCGCATCCCCTGAGCCAACGCCGCCATGTCGGCGCCGCGTCGTGTCATGACCTCGGCGAGCCGCAAAGTCGTGTACAACCCGTCTCCGGTCGTGTGCCCGCCGTCCAGGAATACGACATGCCCTGACTGTTCGCCCCCGATCTGGGCGCTGAGGGTACGCATGCGCTCGGTCACCCAACGGTCGCCAACCGGCGTGCGTTCCAGCCCCAGTCCCATTTCGGCGAGCGCTTTTTCCAGCCCGATGTTCGCCATGACCGTCGAGACGACAACGGGCACTTGCAGCCGGTTCCGCTCCGCCAGATCACGCGCAAGAATGGCAAGGACAAAATCGCCGTCGAAATAGGCCCCGTCGTGATTCACAAAGACGGCACGGTCGCCGTCTCCGTCAAACTGGACGCCCCAGTGGGCGTCGGTCAGCAGGACCGTCTCTCGCAACCACTTGGGCTCGAGCGCATCATAGCCCTGGTTGATGTTCACGCCATCCGGGTCGACGTTGAGCGCAATGACCTCGGCCCCGAGTTCGGTCAACACCTGAGGGGCCAGCTCGAAAGTGGCCCCGTGGTTGCAGTCGACGACGATTCTCTGCCCCTGCAAAAGCAAGCGCCGGCCGACGGCGTCGAGCAAAAAATCCGTATAGGCGTCGACGGCGTGCGGATAATCGCGGCGGCGGCCCAGGTCAGCCGGAGAAACCTCAGACTCTGCATTTGCTGCCGATTGCGCGAGCGCCTCGACCTCGTCTTCAAGCACATCCGGGATCTTGAAACCATCGCTGCCAAAGACCTTGATGCCATTGTCCTCATACGGATTGTGCGAGGCGGAGATGGAAATACCGCAACTTGCCCCGAGCGCGCGCGTGAGATAGGCAATCCCCGGAGTCGTCAGTATTCCCACGTGCAAGGTGCTCAAACCTTGTGACAAGAGCCCCGCGGCAAGGGCATTCTCAATCATGCCGCCGCTCAAACGCGTGTCGCGTCCGATGAGAGCGAATCCGGAAGGATGGTACCCTTCTCGAAAGGGATGCTGCCGGAGCACGGAGCCGATGCTCGCCCCGATGCGTGTAATGAATTCAGGGCTCAGCGGCCATCGGTTCGCGACCCCGCGGATACCATCGGTCCCAAAGAGTTTAGCCATTAGAGGTGATGCATCTTTTTGAGCGAGGCCATGTCTGCCTGCACCATCCGCTCAATCATCTGTTCAAAGGAAACGGTCGGCTCCCATCCTAGCTTTGTGCGTGCCTTGGTTGCGTCCCCGATGAGGAGGTCCACGTCGGCTGGACGCAGGTCGGCCGGGTTCACATACACATAGCGCTCCCAATCCAAATCGACGCAACCAAAGGCCACCTCACAGAGGCGGCGAATCGAATGTGTCCGGCCGGTCGCGATCACATAGTCTTCCGGCTTGTCCTGCTGGAGCATCAGGTGCATAGCTCGGACATAGTCCGGCGCCCAGCCCCAATCCCGTTGAGCATCCAGATTCCCAAGAGGAAGCTTGTCGGCCAGTCCCAGCGCAATCTTGGCGGCGTGATAGGTGACCTTGTGGGTCGAAAACTCCAGGCCGCGACGCGACGATTCATGATTGAACAAGATGCCGGAGACCGCGAACAGATTGTAGGATTCGCGGTAGTTTACCGTGATCCAATGCCCGTACACTTTGGCGACGCCGTAAGGGCTGCGCGGATGAAAGGACGTCTTTTCCGTCTGCGGCACCTCGACGACTTTGCCAAACATCTCCGAGGAGCTGGCCTGATAGAACCGAATCTCGGGGTCGACGATACGGATGGCCTCTAGCATCCGTGTGACGCCGAGCGCCGTAAACTCGCCCGTCAGCACCGGCTGTTTAAACGAAGTCGGAACGAATGACTGCGCGGCCAAGTTATAGACTTCGGCGGGGCGGTGCTCACGGATGATGTCGATCAGAGAGACGTTATCGAGCAAATCGCCTTGAACGATGCAAATCTTGTCCTGGATGTCTTGGATGCGCTCAAAGTTGATCGTCGACGTGCGCCGTACCATGCCGAGGACCTCATAGCCTTGCTCGAGGAGGTACTCGGCGAGATAACTGCCATCTTGCCCCGTGACCCCGGTGATGAGAGCTTTTTTCGTCATTCCTCTTTCCTTGGTTGGATTTTCGCCCGCCAGTAGTCGAGGATGTCACGGAGGCTTGTCTCCAGCGGGATGGTCGGCTGCCAGCCGGTTTGCGCTTGCAGTTTCGCCGCGCTGCAGTACAGGATCGGCGTATCCGAGGGCCGCAGGCGCGCCGGGTCTTGTTCGATGCGAATGGGAACGCTGCTCTCTACGAGCATCCGCTCGAGCACCTCGCGGATGGGCCTGGCATGCCCGCTCCCGATGTTGTAAACCTCGCCCGGAATCCCCCGGTCGAGCGCGAGCCAATAGGCTCGCATCATGTCACGAACGTCGGTGAAATCGCGCGCCGCCGACAGATTGCCAACCCGGATGACAGGCTGCCGCCGTCCGGCTTCAATCTCGGCAATTTGCCTGGCAAAATTGGAAGTCACGAACTGGTCGCTCTGCCGCGGGCCGATGTGATTAGAAGGGCGCACGCGGACGACCGGCAGGTGACGGCTGAGGAAATACTGTAGCCCGAGCAGGTCCTGCGCGACCTTGCTCACTCCATAGGGACTGTCAGGGTGAAACGGGGTTTCCTCAGTCAGCGGCAGTGAATTTTCGTCCACGCGACCGTATTCTTCCATCGACCCAATGACGAGGACGCGCGGCCGAGAATCCGACCGGGCGATGCTTTCGAAAAGATTGACTTGGGCGCGAAGATTGACCTCGAGGGTGGCCCAGGGGTCCTGCCACGACGCGGGGGGAAAGGCCTGGCCGGCCAGATGGAAGATCCGGTCGGGCCGGACCTGCTCTATTAGGGAATCGGCAAAATGCGGGTCTCGCAGGTCACCGGCGATAAAGGTCGCGCGACCTTCGAGATGCACAATGTTGTCACAATCGCCATACACTCCACCAAAAACCTGCAAATCGCGCTGCGTCAGCAGAAAATCGGCGAGATGGCTGCCGGCAAAGCCGTTGATACCCGTAATCAGCGCGCGCAAACGGGGCTCCTCGGATTGAGAATGACTATCGTCCATTATACCTTATCTTGCCGCGTTTCGCAAAGCGATTCTGGAAGAGGCGCTTCATTTGCGCTTGAGGGCCATTGAGGCTAGAATAGTCAAAGGGATAACGAGGTGAGTGAATGGATCCCCAATACTGTGCACGGTGTGGGCACGCGCTACAAGTACGTGAGGTGAGAAATGACCGGGTCCGCCCGGTGTGTCCCGCCTGCGGCTATATCGTCTATCTCAATCCGCCGATTGCGGTTGGAGTAATTGCAGAGCGATCCGATGGAGAGATTCTTTTGGTCCTGCGCGCGGAGAACCCCGGTCGAGGTCTCTGGGGGCTCCCCGCCGGGTTTATGGAAATCGACGAGACGGCCGAGGAGACGGCGCGGAGAGAGTGTCTTGAAGAAACCGGCGTGACGGTGGAACTGGACGGCCTGTGGGGTGTGTGGTCGTATTATCACGAGCCGAAACAGAGCTCAGGGGTGCTGATTTTGTATGCAGCGCACGCCGTCGAGGGAACGCCGCGCGCGGCGAGCGACTCGCTCGAGGCTCGTTACTTTCGCCCTGATGAGATCCCGGACAACTTGCTCGCGTTTGCGACCCATCGTGAGGCATTGGCCAGGTGGAGAAACCGCCCCAAATGACTCCAGCTCCGTTTGCGGTTTTTGCCCTGAGGTTTGCAAGGTGATAAAATGGCCCTGATGGTCGGGCGTCCAGAAGAGTATCCAAATTGGGGGGTGATTGGACACGAATGGGCCATCCGCGGCCTGGCTCGCAGCCTTTCCGCCGATCAGGTAGCTCACGCCTACCTCTTTACGGGTCCGCATGGCATCGGCAAAACCACGCTTGCCCACGCTCTCGCGCAGGCGCTCGAATGCACGGGCAGCGTCCGACCCTGCGGCGAATGCGCCGCGTGCCGGAAGGTCGCGCGCGATCGACATCCCGACGTCCTCGTGATCGAAGGAGTTCCGGTGGGCTATGGATCGGAGAACACGGAGGAATCTGAAGAAGATTTGCCGCCTCCACCGCCGCGCAAGAACGACCGTGAGCGCCGAATTCTCAAAGTCTGGCAGATTCGGACTGTGCGCCGTGCGATCGCGCGGACTCCCTTCGAAGGGCGGTGGAAGATCATCATACTGCGCCGTTTTGAAGAGGCGAACGAGAGCGCATCCAATGCGTTTCTGAAGAGCCTTGAAGAGCCGCCACGTCATGTCCGCTTTATCCTCACCGCGCGCGACGCCAGTCTCGTCCTGCCCACGATTGCTTCGAGATGCCACGTGCTTGCCTTGCGCCCACTGCCTCTCCCCCAAGTCGAAGACGCGCTCGTTAAACGGTGGCATGTGGAGCCGTCTCAAGCGCACCTTTTGGCTCGCCTGTCCGGAGGCAGGTTAGGCTGGGCGGTACGCGCGGCCACCCCAGAGACACGGGGAGTGGACGGGCACACGCTCCTGGAGGAGCGCCGAGCTCACCTGGAAGATTTGAATCGCGTGCTGCAGATTGGCTATGCCGAACGATTGACTTTTGCGGGCGAGTTCGCCAAGGACAAGAGGAATAAAGAAGACCTGCCCGATCTGCTCGAGACGTGGATGGGTTGGTGGCGCGACCTGGTTCTGATTCAGAGTGGGCAGCGGGACCGGATCACGAATGTGGATTTCGAAGAGAGCTTGAGCACGCAGGCACGGCGCTTGAGCTTGAAGGAGGTCCACGCAGGTCTCAAGGCCACCCGCGCGACGATGCGTTATCTCGAGCAGAACGTGAACGCCCGCCTCGCTATAGAGGTTTTGCTGCTCAATTTACCGGGGGATCGAGGCAACTGATAGACGTGTAGCAAACTGGGGGCACGTCACGAGCCGTGTGAAGGAAGGCGCACGTGCTAGTGCAAGCCATGGTCTTGAGAAAACTTTGCTCGCCGGCTCTGGCTGGCGCACACGCTCTAGAGTGGCCCGTCTGCCTGACAATATAGGAGTCCAATATGACCGCTCATGCCGTCGCAGGTGTTCGCGTCCGACGCCTGCCGCAAATAATCTACTACGACGCTACCGGGTATGAGGACCTGAGCGTGAATGATTTTGTGATTGTAGACACGGACAGGTGCCGCGAAGCAGCCCGCGTCGTCATCGCACCCCGCCAGCTACAAACCCCGCCCGTCAACACGCCCTTACCCCAAATTCTCCGCCGCGCCAACGCCTTTGATCTGTCTCAGTGGCAGCAGTTGAAAATCCATGAACCCGAGGCGCTCGCCGAGTGCAAGGGGCAGGTCATAAAGCACAGTCTAGCCATGAGGTTGCTTTCGGCAGAGTATAACTTTGACGGCAGTCATATTACTTTTTACTTTGTGGCGGACGGACGCGTGGATTTTCGCGCCCTCGTCAGGGACTTGGCCGTCCTCTTTCCGGCGCGGGTAGAATTGTGGCAGATTGGTCCCCGCGACCGCGCCAAGCTCATCGGCGGGCTCGCTCCTTGCGGCCGCGAGCTATGCTGCGGCAAGTTCCTAGAGGATTTCCCCAAGGCGAGCATCAAAATGGCCAAAGACCAGGACATGCCTCTTGGGCCTAATGCGGCTACCGGAGTGTGCGGGCGGCCAATGTGCTGCCTGGCTTTTGAGCAAGAGGTGTACCAGGAAGCCAAACCGCGGGTGCCGCGGGTGGGGGAGATAGTCACGACGGCACGCGGTTCCGGACGCGTGATTGCGCGCAACATTCTCAAAGATTGCGTCACGGTTCAATTCGAGGATGGCGCGACCGTGACGGTCTGCGCGGGCGAGGTCCAGAGGACAGGGCGAGGGGGCGCCAACGGGGTCTCAGATGCCGCGGCACATGTGGGAGGCGCGGGGTCTAGCGACCCCGGCGATAAAGAACAAGAGGCGGACGGCTAGCTCCTGCAATCCACACCCAAGGAAAGAGCGGGGAACCATCAACGGTTCCTCGCTCTTTCCTTCTGGATCGCCTCTGCCTTTCGTTTGAGTGCGTCGACAACTCCGGGAGGGATGCCGACATCGCCCAGACCGCTCATGTGGGCCATTTTGTCGAGGCCGTGAAAGTCGCTTCCTCCCGTCGCAATCAGCCCATTTTCGTCCGCAAGATGGAGCAGGGCCGAGCGGGTAGCATCGTCGTACGCGCCATAGTACACTTCTAGCCCCAAGAGTCCGGTCTTGACAAGTGGTGGGATGTAGTTGGTAACCTCGCGCGGATGCGCGAGAACCGGCACTCCACCGGCCTGCAAAATGAGCCCGACGGCATCCTCGGGGGTCAAGCGAAAGCGCTCGACATAGGCCGGTCCGTTTCTTCCGATGTACCTGTCAAAGGCCTCGGCAATCGTCGCGACGTGACCGGCCTCCAACAAAGCTTGAGCGACATGCGGCCGGCCGATCGCGGCATCCCCGGCGATTTCCTTGACACGATCAAAAGAGACGGGCGCGCCGAGGGCGGCGAGCCGCCGCGTCATCTTTTCCGCGCGCCCGTAGCGCCCTTCGCGGAACTTGTCCAACATGCCCAAAAAACGGGTGTCATGCCAATCGATAAAGTACCCCAGAACGTGAACCTCGCTGTTCGGGACATCCGCCGAGAGTTCCACGCCTGGGATGACTTGAATGGACATGTTCCGCGCAGCTTCGAGGGCGGCATCGATGCCGGCGACCGAATCGTGGTCCGTCAGCGCGATGGTGCCCAGACCGCGCGCGCGCGCCAGACTCACCAGTTCCGGGGGGGACAGTTCGCCGTCAGAAGCTGTGGAATGAGTGTGAAGGTCGACGCCGCCCGCGGGGGCGGCGCCTCCAAAGGTCCGATTCTCCATGTCAGTGTGGAGCGCCAGTGTCCGTGTCGTCGCCCAAAGCTGCTACTGGCTGGCAGTGGGCGAGTCATTTGGCGGATTGACTTCGTTCGCCTCGGACACAGATTCGGGCAAGGGCGAGACTTGGTTTCGCACTTCTACCGCCAGCTTGACGGCGGTCCGTTCCTCACCGCTGACATCCACCTCAACAAAGGCCGGGACGCACACGATGTCCAAGCCATCTTGCTGTAGATATCCATGCGCAATGGCAATAGCCTTGATCGCCTGATTAACGGCTCCAGCACCGATGGCCTGCACGTCCGCATGTTTATGTTCCCGGATGACACCGGCGATGGCACCTGCCACCGCTGTGGACCGTGACTTGGCAGAGACTTTGATGGTGTCCACCATGGGATAGCTCCTCAGCATATAGAGTCGCGCCCCCGTTCCCGCACGGGCGGGAGTGGCGGGCGCGCAATAAGGTTACCTATCTTATACACGTAAAACGAAGTGGAATAGTTGCTGTTACGACCCTTCAATACCTTTCTAGCTATTTCGCATATTCAAACGAGCGGGTTTCACGAATCACGGTGACTTTGATCTGACCCGGATACTCGAGGTTGTCTTCGACTTTGCGGGCAATCTGCTTGCAAAGATTGATAGCGCCCAGGTCGTCGATCTCTTCCGGTTTGACAATAATGCGAATCTCGCGACCGGCCTGGATAGCATAAGATTGTTGGACGCCCGGGAACGCATTGGCCATAGTCTCGAGGGCTTCGACCCGTTTCAGGTATTGCTCCAGAGACTCACGCCGTGCTCCGGGACGCGCCCCACTGATCGCATCCGCGGCAATTACCAACACCGCTTCCAGTGAGTGTGACTCTTCCTCTCCGTGATGAGAAGCGATAATGTTCGCCACCGGTTCGGGGACGCCGTACTTGCGAGCGATGTCGGCGCCGATGAGCGCGTGGGCGCCGCCGACCTCGTGGGTCACGGCTTTGCCGATGTCGTGAAGGAGCGCACCCGCCTTGGCCACTTGGACATCCGCATTGAGCTCAGCGGCGATCATGCCTGCGAGGTGTGCCGTCTCGACAACATGCGCAAGAACGTTTTGACCGTAGGAGGTCCGATACTTGAGCTGGCCCAGCAATTTGACGATTTCCGGGTGCAGCCCCGTAATGCCGACCTCCAGGGCTGCCTGCTCGCCGGCCTCCAGAATGGCCGCATTCACTTCCTCTTCGGCCTTTTCGACGATTTTCTCAATGCGGCCCGGATGGATGCGTCCGTCGCTCATCAACTTGGTCAAGGCCACACGCGCCACCTCTCTGCGAACCGGGTTGTGGCTGGAGAGGATGACCGCTTCCGGCGTATCGTCGACGACAAGGTCAACGCCTGTGGCGATCTCAATCGCACGGATGTTGCGCCCCTGACGGCCGATAATGCGCCCTTTCATCTCATCATTCGGAAGCGGCACGAGTGCGACAGTCGTCTCCGCGACCTGGTCCGAGGCGATACGTTCAATCGCCGTCGTGAGAATCTCCCGGGCGCGGCGGTCGCCCTCCTCTTTGGCCTGTTGCTCGATCTCACGAATCAAGCGTGCCGCATCCTGCCGAGTTTCCTTCTCCACTTGTTGCAGCAGGAGGGCTTTAGCCTCGTCGGTGGTCAACCCTGAGATACGCTGCAGTTCCTGGAGTTGGCGGTTCTGGTTTGCTTCCAGCGCTTCGCGGATATGGTCCAGGTCTTTTTCCTTCTTGTCCAGTTTCTTTTCGCGTCCTTCCAGCATTTCCTGCCGGCGGTCAATGCTCTCCCGCCGGTGACGCAATCGCTCATCTTCACGCTGCAAGTCCAGACGCTTTTTCTTGTTTTCGTTTTCAGCTTCGTCGCGGAGCTTGATCGCTTCGTCTTTCGCCTTGAGGATAATGTCCTTGGACTGCGCTTCGGCTTCGGCCACGCGCTTGTCCGCTTCGACCTGGCGGGCCTTGAGCTGGGTCGTGGCTAGATTCTGCTGCAGTAAATATCCCGCGGCGAACCCTACAGCTCCGACCAAGACCGCGACAACTAAAATCGCAATGAAATCCATCAAACCTCCAAAATTCAAACCAATTAGGAAGGGTCTTTCTCGTCCTGGGACAGCGCACTCTCGCCTTGTGAGAGCGCACTCTCGCCCTGTGAGAGCGCACTCTCGCTTTGTGAGAGCGCACTCTCGTCTTGCGCGGCTTGCCATAAGCGCTCGACTGCATGGCGGGCAGTCTCATAAGAAAAACCGCGCCGCATCAGAAAGCCGCCCATTTTGTCCCGGAACTCGCGATGGTCAAGCTCGCGCCAGCGTCGGGCTCGCGCAAGACCGGCGCGATACGCGCTTTCGCTCTCGTCCAGAGAGCCGATCGCTTCGCGAATCGCGTCGTCCGGGAGTCCCTTGCGCTTGAGCTCAAACCGCAGCGCATAGGCGGCGCGAGGACGAAATTCCTCACGGTTCTCGACCCAAAACTTGGCAAAGGCCTGGTCGTCCACCAGCCCGACTTCGGCCAAGCGCGCAACTTCCTGCTCCACAACGTCCGGCGCGACCTGTTTCTTGAGCAGGTGTTGTTTCACCTCGGCGGTGCTGCGCGGACGCGCCTCGAGAAAGCGGAGCGCCTTTTCATGGGCCGCTTCGAGGGCTTCTCGCCGCTCCATCGCCGTCAGCTCCTCGTCGCTCAAATGCTGACCGACGTGAAGGGTGGCGGCAAGCGGGGCCGAAAGACCCATGGCGAAACGGTCATCCAAGTAGAGGTTGAACCGGTTGCCATGCCGCGCTTGCGTTTCAATGGCTGTGATTGTACCCGACATATTGCCTTAGAATGCGCTCTCCCAGGACGAGAGAGCCTAAAAAAAAGCTGTGGTCTCTGACCACAGCGACAAGTGGCACGCGGATGCAAGGCATCCCATGCGCTTCCCGGCTCACACTTCCGAGAGTATTCTTTTCTCCGATGAGCAATGCCGGCGTCGGCGTACCCAGAGGTACGTGCAAGGACGCCCCGAGAACGCTACCGAGTCAAACAGAGTGGAATATGCCAGCGAAGGGGACAAATCGATCTCGAGCGCGGAAGAAGGCTATCGCCGTCCCCGGACTCTTACCCTTATACTCTTTCACCGCCATTCCGCCCACCTCTAAATCCGTGACGCGTTTCGGAATCGGAGATCGCCCTTCTCAACCGGACGATCTCGGAAATGTCACTGGGAGTCTCTAGCTGTGATCGCGCCATCGCACAAAGAACATCTGTGCGAAGAGCGCTGTTACGGCAATGCGCCCGCTGGAGGCGAGCGCATTGTCTTGATTCTAAACTATTCTTCTTCCGCTTCTTCTTTGTCTTCTTCGTTACCGTCGGGAATGAAACCGGACGGTGTCTGGCCGGACAACCCGACTTTTTCTCGAATTTGCTGGTCCAACTGGGTCACAAACTCGAGGTTCTGTCTCAAGAATTCCCGAGCGTTCTCGCGGCCCTGTCCTAACCGGGTGCCCTGCATCGAGTAAAAGGCGCCTTTTTTGTCAATCACACCCAACTCGACGCCCAAATCGAGTAAATCGCCCTCGCGCGAAATCCCCTGGTTGTGCAGAATGTCGAATTCGGCTTTCCGGAAGGGTGGAGCCACTTTGTTCTTTTTGACACGCACACGCGTCCGGTTGCCGATGACCTCATCGCCGCTCTTGATGGCATCGATTGGCCGGACGTCCAGCCGCACTGAGGCGTAGAACTTGAGTGCCATACCACCGGTTGTAGTCTCGGGGTTACCGAACATAACTCCGATCTTTTGACGTAACTGATTGGTAAAGATAACGGAGGTGTTGGAGCGTTTAATCGCACCGGCCAACTTGCGCAACGCTTGGCTCATCAAGCGTGCCTGGAGGCCCATGTGCGAGTCTCCCATTTCGCCTTCGATCTCTGCCCGCGGGACGAGTGCGGCCACGGAGTCAATTACAATGACATCCACGGCGCCCGAGCGCACAAGCGCTTCGGCAATCTCGAGAGCTTGCTCACCCGTATCCGGCTGGGAGATCAAGAGTTCGTCGACATTGACTCCACACTTGGCTGCATACGCCGGATCGAGAGCGTGCTCGACGTCAATAAAGGCCGCGACGCCGCCCAGTTTCTGCGCTTCGGCGATAATGTGTTGGCAGAGCGTCGTCTTGCCGGAAGCTTCCGGCCCATAGATTTCGGTCACTCGCCCGCGCGGGATGCCTCCGATACCGAGTGCGAGATCAAGCGAAATCGAACCGGTTGGGATGGCGTCCACCTTCATACCGGTCGCCTCTCCCATCTTCATGATCGCCCCTTCACCGAAACGCTTTTTGAGGGACGCCAAGGTAGTCTCCAAAGATTTTGCTTTTCCAGTCTCTGTCATTGAGGTACTCCTCTGAACTCGCGCCCCCCGGCACGCTCCTGAGCAACTAGTTTACATCAATAAAGTGGAAAACGCAACCTTTTCACTTGACGGTGAACCAGGCTCTTGGGCCGAGCGCGCAATGAAAATCCGGGCACATCAACCAGCTAATGCACAATCCATTATAGCAGAACGGGTGTTCGTAGTCAAATACCATACGATTTGGACGATTTTTGAGGCGGAAAGGGTCAATGTACTATTCCGTGTTAAAAACCGGAAAAATGGCCCTAATAAACGAGAGAGGCCGGGAAGACCGGCCTCTCTCGTTTCGCCTATGGATGCCGTATCGGCAGCTCCACTTGAATTTGAGTACCGTCTCCGGCCGACGATTCTATTGCAAAGGTTCCTCCCGCGCGCTCGGCGCGCTCTCTCATCTGTACGAGTCCAACGCTGCCGCGCGACCGGGCTGCCACGAGCGCCTGTTGAACATCAAAGCCGCACCCGTCATCCCGAACGCGCAAGTGGGCGCTGGCATCTCCTACATACTCCAGGTCCACCCAGGCGTGTTTCGCGCGCGCGTGTCTCCGCACATTGTTCAGAGCTTCTTGCGTGAGGCGAAAGAGGGCTGTCTCAAGCTTGGGCGGAAGTGGGCAAACCTCGCCGTGAATGGCGAAATGCATGTCCAAGTCATTCGCCTGGCCGAATTCTTTGGAGAACTTTTCAAGTGCCGGAAGGAATCCGAGTGTCTCTATATCCAGCGGCCGCAGAGCAAAAATCACCCGGCGCACTTCGCGGGCGTCCTGCCTGAGCTGGTCCGAAATCTCTCGCAGTTCGTTCTGCAGGTCCTTCTCTCTCCCGCGGGCCAGCAGCTTCTGTGCGGCGCTCGTCTTGAGAACCAGAAAAGACAAGTCCTGCGCCAATCCGTCATGAATTTCGCGGGCAATGCGCGTTCGTTCCTCCGCGATGGCGGCTTCTTCGGAACGGGCATAGAGTTCGGTGTTGCGGACGATCAGTGCAGCGGCGCTTGTCAGCGTCGAGAGCAAATCCACTTGCCGCGCCCGAAAGGCACCCGAGCGGGCAGAGCGAGTGAGTACGACCACGCCTTCGACGCGGCTGCCCACTCGCATGGGCGCGCCGATCGCACTGTCCTGACTCCCCCGGACATCCGACAAGAGGCTCGGGCGCCCTCCCTGGAGAACGGCACGGGCCAATTCTTCGGTTGGAGCCGAACCGGCCGCGACCCATTGCTCAATGCTGTCGTGCTCTGAGTCCCACAAGAAAATGGCTCCCGCATCCGCTTGGCACGCCCCGACCATCTGGTCGAGCAGGCGTTCGAGCACCTGCCGCGTGGTTAGATCGGTGCGCAGCGCGCGGTCTACTTCTTGAAAGGCCATGGCTTCACGGGCGCGCAGGCGATGAGATTGGACCACGCCGCTCGCAGCGTGCGCGAGCGTTCTCAACAATCCGAGCCGCTCCTCGCTGGGCGCATTCGGCGAACCGAGACAGACGGTCAAGGCGCCGAGGACGCGATCGCCGTGACGCAGTGGAAGCGTCGAGTCCAACGCTGCCGCGCGACCGGGCTGCCACGAGCGCCTGTTGAACATCAAAGCCGCACCCGTCATCCCGAACGCGCAAGTGGGCGCTGGCATCTCCTACGGCAAATTCCTCGACAATATCTCCATGCGGGGGAGGGGGGACCAGGTTTTCGAGCCCCTGTGACTTGACCAGATTGGGCTGAAGAGAGGTCTCGCAAAGCCAGAGGGCAGCTCCGCGGGCACTCGCCAGCTGGAGGGGCGCATTCACGATGACGTTGCTCGCCTCTTCCAGGTCTGACGCTGCGGCAAGCTGCTGAGTAATCTCGCTGAACTGCTCAAGGCTGGTGAACAGGCGAGCTTTGTCAATGGAAATAGCCGCCTGGCTGGCGAGCACGGTCGCCAGTTCGAGATCCCCCGGCGTGAACCGCTCCCTGCCGCGCAGGCGGGAGAGATTGAGGACGCCGATGATTTGACCGCGCGATTGGAGCGGCAAGGAAAGGGCAGAGAGAATTTCTGGACGGTCTACGATTCCGCGGATTTCCGTAGCGGTCGAGCGGTCCGCCTTCGTTGATGATCAAAGCCTCGCCCCGTTCGGCCACGCGTCCCGCGATGCCGCGGCCCAGTAGAGTCTTTTGAGTTTCGACAACTTCTTCCGGCAAGCCCGAGGCGGCGGCAATACGAAGCTCGCGCCGGTCCTCGTCGAACAGCATCAACGAGACGGCCTCGGCTTTGGTCTCCTGCAGCGCAGTGGCAATAATCTGGTCGAGTACATCCTTTAGCTCGAGGGTGCCCATAAAGGCGCGCGAGAGTTCGTAGAGGGGCACGAGGGCGCGCAGGCGAGCGTTCTCACGGCGCAATTTCTCCTGCTCCAACGCATTCACCACCGCCGCGACGAGTTGCTCTGGCACAAAGGGCTTGACGATGAATCCGACAAATCCAACATGCAGAGCATCCATCGCCGTTTCCCACGTGCTGTAGCCGGTGACGACGATCCCCGCGACATCGGGCCGGGTCTTGCGGATTTCCTTGAAAGCATCAATACCGGACATGCCAGGGAGGTAAATATCGGCCATGAGGAGATCGAAAGCTGTCTCGCGGGCAGCAGCAACAGCTTCCGCACCCGTAGAGGCAACTTGAACCTCATAGCCCGCGCCAGATAGGATCTGGCGCGTCTGTTCGCGCAATTCGGCGTGGTCCTCGAGGACGAGGATGTGTTCGTGGGCCATCAAGAATTTTCAGATTTCAGATTTGGGATTTTCCGTAGCGGGTTTGACGTAAGTATACCCCCAAGGGATTGCTTTGGCAAACTGTGGAGTGGTCCCGGTGCCTCTCGCTTTGCCAGCTCCCGAGTTCGGCGCTGATTTGGCGGCCGCACCGTTTTCGGTTATACTAGCGGCGATGCCAGTCTCCCAGGGCTCCGTGGCCCTCGTCGCCAGTTGGCTGAATCAATATGGTGGCGCCGAGCGCGTCCTCGAAGTCGCGCACGAGTTGTTTCCTGACGCGCCCCTCTTTACTTCGACGTATTGGCCGGCCGCGCTGCCTCCAGCTTACCGGACCTGGGATATACGGGTCTCTTTTCTCAATCGGCTCCCGATCGCGAACCAGCGCTTGCTCCTGCCGCTCTATCCGCTCGCGTTCGAATCACTAGATTTGACGGGGTACGACCGGATCTTGAGCATCACGAGCGCCTTTGCGCATGGCGTCCGGCTCCCGGAGCGAGCCGAGCATGTCTGCTATTGCCTCACTCCCGCCCGCTTTCTCTGGAGCTATGAAGACTATGTCCGGCGGGAAAGGATCGGCCGGCTTCCGCGCGCCGTTCTTCCGTTATTCATCGCGCGCCTCCGCGAGTGGGACCGCCGTGCGGCGACTCGGGTCGGCCGCTTTGTCGCGATTTCGGAGACCGTGCGGCAGAGAATTGAGCGGTATTATCACTGCGAGTCCACCGTCATTTTCCCTCCCGTCCATGTGGAACGCTTTGCTATCGCGGACGGGCACGAGGACTTTTTTCTCATCCTCTCGCGACTCGTCCCCTACAAACGCATTGACCTGGCCGTGCAAGCGTTCAACGAGCTTGGACTCCCGCTGATCATCGCGGGGGATGGGCGAGACCGGCCGCGGCTGGAAGCAATGGCCAAACCCAATATTCGCTTTTTGGGTCGCGTCTCGGACGACGAAGGCTGCGAGCTGCTCACGCACTGCCGCGCCTTTATCTTCCCCGGAGATGAGGATTTCGGTATCACACCGTTGGAAGCGAACGCCTGCGGGCGGCCTGTCATTGCGTTCGCCGGCGGCGGCGCACTCGATTCGACGATCGAAGGCGTGACCGGTGAGTTTTTTCGCGAACCGACCGGGGCCGCTCTGGCGGAAACCGTCCGTGCCTTCGAGGATCGGAAATTCGAACCGCGCGTCCTTCGTCGCCATGCCGAGCAATTCAGCACGGGCGTATTCAAAGAAAGATTGAGGTCCCTATGGAATTGAGAGAATACGCCGGCGTCATCCGACGCCACCTCTGGTTGATCCTTCTCCTTGTGTTCGTGGTCGGGGCAGGCAGCTGGGTCTTGCGCGCAAGGCCCGCGCCGCAGTATCAGGCGACGGCCCGTTTGACCATCGGAGTCAATGCGCTGCCTGCGGACAAGGTCACCGGCTACGACCCCACACTGACGGCCTATCAGGCATCCGAGTACATCCGCGATGACTTTGTCCAGGTGGTCTCTAGCGATGTGTTCGCCGACGACGTAAATGCCGAGCTGGCCAAAATGGGCATCAGCGGCGTGGCGATCAACAAGGGGAATATCTCTGGAGGAGTGGACAAACAGCATCGCTTGATGACGCTGACCATCACGTGGAATGATGCGGCGCAAGCTCAAAAGATCGCGGATGCGGCGGTGACCAATCTGGCGCAAAACAATAGCAAGTACTTTGCCGAGCTCGGCTCTTCGGCTGCTTCCGTCGCCATCATCGACCGTCCTTCCGTCAGTTTGGTGGCTCCCTCACTGCGCGAGCGCCTGGATATCCCAATCCGGGTCTGGATATCCCAATCCGGGTTGCCTTGGCTCTTTTCGCCGGCGTCGCCCTGGCTTTTCTCCTCGAATATCTGGACACCTCCGTCCGGGATGGTCAGGATGCTCAGGCACTCGGCCTGGCCGTCCTCGGCGAGATCCCCGCTCCCCGGCGACGGTGGTGGCCGAGGACAGAGCGCCATCCGAGCGCGGTGCCAACAAATGCAGCCGCCCAGCGATAATCCCCGCTTCCTTGTGAGCGGAGGGGCTGCATTCTTGTATGACGTTTCACTTAACCAATCTGACGACCTGTGGTAGAATGACGACCGCCAAGGCGGTCCAGGAGACAAAGGATGCAATTGCAGGATTACGCACGCATATTGCTGAAACGGGGCTGGATTATCATCCTGCTCGCAGTTCTGACGACTGGCAGCGCGGTTGTGTTTAGCAAGCTGCAAACTCCTATCTATCGCTCCACGGTCGCATTAAGCGTTCTCCCTGCACGTCCGGCCGATTGGGGATCAGGGCAGGCCAGCAAGGTCCTGTTGCGGCAGTATGTCGAACAGATGGAGTCGCCGCTTTTGACGCAGCCGGTGATCGACGAGCTCCAGCTAGATGTTACGCCCGATGCATTTGGGAATGAGCTGAATTTCAATGCGGACGAATCCGCGCTCAAGATCACAATTGAGGCGCGTAATCCGATCCCGGCCGTAGCGGTAAAGATGGCACAGACGCTCGCGGAAGCCTTTGTGTCGCAACACGCGCAGGAGAACTTGAATGTGGACCAGAGCGACCGCATCCTCGTCAAGCTGCTCCGCCCTGCCAGTTCGCCAGAGATCTTTTCGCCCAATACCAAAGTGAACGCGATGGCCGGCGCTATTCTTGGGGCACTGATCGGCCTCCTGATCGTCTTTGTGCTCGAATGGCTCGAGTCGGACATTGTGCGGACAGCGGACGACGTCGAAAGGTTCATTGGCGTCACCGTCCTGGGTTCCATTCCGACAATGGCCAACCTAGAGTCGACGGGGAAAGCCGCCGCGGCGCGCCGCCTTGACGTGCAGAGGGCCAAGTGATTCCACTTTTGCTTGATGCAGGAGCTTGTCATGTCTGATGATCGCGTGTCCAGTTTGGTCACCATCTCCCATCCGCGTTCGCCGATCAGCGAGGCGTACCGCACGTTGAGGACCAATCTCGAGTTCTCCAGTTTGGACAAGCCTATTCGCTCGATGGTGGTCACCTCTGCCGCACCGGAGGAAGGTAAATCCACCACTCTCGCCAATCTGGCGGTGACGATTGCCCAAGCGGGCAAGAAGGTCATCCTGGTGGATTGCGATCTGCGGCGGCCCTCGCTCCACCAGATTTTCGACCTTCGCAATACGACCGGATTCACCGACATGATGCGCGATGATAATCTGATGAACAAGCCGCCCGTGCAGGAAACGGGCGTGGCGAACCTACGGCTGATCACGAGCGGCACGCGCCCTCCGAATCCTTCCGAGTTGCTTGCGTCGCGGCGGATGAGCGAGTTGATTGCGTCTCTCCAAAACCAAGCCGATATCGTTTTGTTTGATGCACCTCCGGTCATCGCCGTCACCGACGCGGCCGTGTTGGCTTCCAAGGTGGATGTGGTCCTGCTCGTCATCCACGCGGGCAAGACCAAACGGGAGCATGCCAAAAAAGCCAAGGTGCTCTTGGACAAGGTCAATGCTCGCCTGATCGGCACCGTGCTCAACAATGTCAAAGGAGACGCCGGACTGTACCAGTACTATACCGACGAGGAGAAGACCGGGTGAAGGGGCTTATTCTCAGCGGCGGCAAAGGGACGCGCTTGCGCCCCTTTACGTACACGGGCGCCAAGCAGCTCGTGCCGGTGGCGAATAAGCCGGTGCTCTTTTATGCGATTGAGGACCTGGTCGAAGCTGGAATTCAGGAGATTGGGATCGTCGTCGGAGATACCGGAGTTCAGGTCCGTGAGGCGGTGGGCGATGGCACGCGCTTTGGCGGACGAGTGACCTACATCGAGCAGGACGCGCCACGCGGGATTGCCCACGGGATCAAGATCGCTCAGGACTATATCGGCGGCGAGCCCTTTGTCCTCTTCCTCGGCGATAATTTCATCCGCGACGGGATTGCGGCGCAGGTCGCGGCCTTTCGCGCCGGCGATATCAACGCCCAGATCATTCTCTACCAGATGACGGATCCTAGCTCGATGGGTGTGGCTGTTCTCGACGGTGCGAATCGCGTGGTGCGTGTGGTCGAAAAACCAAAGCAATTTGTCTCGCCCTACGCCGTCATCGGCATTTATATGTTCGACCAGCATGTCTTTGAGGCGGTCAATGCGATCCGGCCTTCGCCGCGCGGGGAATTGGAGATCACCGATACGATCCAGTACTTGATTGATCATGGGCACAGCGTGCGCGCCCACCTCCTCGACGGCTGGTGGATTGACACCGGCAAGATGGCGGATATCCTGGAGGCCAACCGCCTCGTCCTCGACGTGCTCAATCCCAGGAATGAGGGTGACGTCGACGGTGCTTCGCGGATGGAAGGCCGCGTTGTGCTCCAAAAGGGAGCCGTGGTCGTCAACAGCACCATCCGCGGCCCAGCCATCATCGGCGAAAACACCCGGATTGAGAACGCCTTTGTCGGACCCTACACCTCGATCTATCACGATTGCCTCATCCGGAATTGTGAGATAGAGCACAGCGTGGTTCTGGAAAATAGCAAGATTCTGGACACGCCGGCGCGTATCGCAGATAGCCTGATTGGTCGAAACGTCGAAGTCACCCGGACCGGGGGGCAGACCAAGACACTCAAGATGATGATCGGCGACCACAGCCAAGTCGGAATCCTCTGACCCGTAATGAAACTGCGCCATCAGCGCCATGTCCATTTTCCGACAGGAGGACCAGCATGGCTCCCAAGACAGATCTGGCCATACCCTATCCCGAGGTGATGGCCGCCGTCGGCAGGTTGATTGCCAAGCGCGGTCTGAGGCGAGTGTGCGTGATGGAATTCGAGGAAGGCGTCATTGTGACCGGGTCCACTCTCTTTGAGACACAAGAGAGCTACAATGAGCGGACAGAGACGCACGTGCTTTCCACTGGGGACCTTGAACGCTTGACCAAGGAGCATTAAAATGTATCGTCCACAGCGCGCGGGGAAACCCCTTCCCTATTCCGAAATTCTACGTGTGGTCGGCGCGTATGCAGACCGGGCCTTTCTGGCCAAGGTGCGCGTTCTCGAAACAGATGAAGGGCTGATCCTACAAGGGGAGTTGACCCGGGGCGACCGGACCGGGGAATTGGAAACTTACCAGTTGACCACCGAGGATATTGACACCCTGGTGTGGGATGCTTTTGCCCTTCGTGGTACAAAGATATAACAAAGGGAGAAATGAGGAATTTACTCATTACCGGCGGGGCAGGCTTTATCGGATCGAATCTCGTGCGATATATGCTGCGCAAGCATCCCGACTATCACCTCGTCGTCTACGACAAGCTGACCTACGCGGGGAATCTCGACAATCTGCGGGATATCGCTTCCGACCGACGGTATGCTTTCGTAAAGGGCGACATCTGTGATGCCGAGGCCGTCGAGAGCGCCATCCGCGACCACAAGATAGATACGATTGTGAACCTCGCGGCCGAGACTCACGTCGATCGATCGATCATGGACCCCGACGCGTTCATCAAGACCGACGTGTATGGCACCTACGTGCTCCTGGAAGCCGCGAAAAAGTTTGGGCTGCGCTACCATCAGGTCGGAACCGACGAGGTCTACGGCTGGGTGGAAAAAGGCTCCTCGCGTGAAACGGATGGGCTCATGCCCCGTTCACCCTACGCGGCGAGCAAGGCGGGCGCAGACCTCCTGATTCATGCCTATTTCGTAACCTATCAGGTCCCCGTGACAATTACCCGGGGCGCGAACAACATCGGCCCCTATCAATATCCGGAGAAAGTGGTGCCTCTCTTTATCACTAACGCCATCGACAACCTTCCGTTGCCTGTCTATGGGGACGGGCGCCAGATGCGGGATTACCAGTATGTGCTGGATCACTGCGAAGGTATTGACTTGGCGCTGCACCAGGGCAAGCCGGGCGAGGTGTACAACGTTGGAACCGGGCGCGAGACTGTCAACTTGGAAATGGCGCGCCTCGTCTTGAAACTCTTGAACAAGCCGGAATCGCTGATTCAACACGTCGCCGATAGGCCGGGGCATGACCGCCGTTACTCGCTCGACGTGAGCAAGCTGTCCGGGCTGGGCTGGGAGCCGGCGCATACCTTTGAAGAAGCACTCGAAAAGACAGTCCAATGGTACGTCGAAAACGAGTGGTGGTGGCGCAAGATCAAGAGCGGGGATTATAAAGAGTACTATCGAAAGCAGTATGCGGGTCGGTGAGAAGACAGACGACGGACCTCAGACCTCAGACAACAGAATTTAGCAGGTTGAGAAAAAGCGGGAGCGCCTTCGGAATCGGGAAGGCGCTCCTTTTCTCGCTTCATATGGAGAAAATGAGCAGGCCTTACAAGAATGGCCTGCTCTCTGCTCTCTGTGATCTGTTGTCTGTCGTGTGTGGTCTGTTATCTGTTTACAATCGCTATCGCTTCTATTTCAACTGAGGCTCCGGCGGGCAAACGCGATACTTGCACGGTGGACCGGGCCGGGGGCGCGGCAGGAAAGAATTCAGCATAGATAGCGTTCATCGTCTTGAAATCGTCAAGATTTGTGAGAAAGACCGTGGTCTTGACCACTTGGCTGAGAGAGCTACCAGCCGCTTCCAGCGCGGCGGCGAGATTCTGCAAAACGCGGCGAGTCTCCGCCTCAATCCCCCCGGCCACCAGTTTCCCGATCGCGGGATCCAGTCCCGCCTGACCTGCGCAGAAAACGAAATCGCCCACGCGAATCGCTTGAGAATAGGGACCAATTGCCTTGGGCGCCTTGTCCGTACTTACAACCTGTCTCTCCATGTTCCCTCTCCTAAACAGTATCTGGCCGCGAGGTTGATTCTATCTCAAACGAGGGACTTGCGATTGGATGGCCATGCGACAGCGGGAGTGCCCCATGGCGAGACACTCTTCTTCGCGTGCCGCAACCTCGCGCCCGAAAATCCCCTGCGCGAGACCGGCGAACACACCCCTGATCAAATGGCAGACGCCGCGCTCCGCCGGGCCGTAGGCGGCGGCAAAGGGGGACGCCTCCACCTCCAACTCGAGCTCTCCCTTCGGAACGTCGAGATGGCAGATCTGAATGCGGCCCCAGCCGATCTCGGTCCCCATATTCGCCATGAACTGGACTGACTGCTCATCGCTCAATCCGAACACCTCGCGGTATTTCCTGGCCGAGAGCGTCCCGCCAGTAAATCCTCCGGCATACAAAAGCTCATCCGCTTGCTCACCCAGCTTTGCTTCGGCGGCCTTTTGGAAAGCGATCAAGGTTTCGGGGCGAATCAGAAGATAGCGGACCTCCTGGTAGAGGAGGGCACCGCGAGCACCATCGAATTTCAGGTCGGCGAGAATCGAGTTATCCATAGCGTTACTCTAGTTTCAGGGTCCAGCCAAGCCCAAAGCTCAATCGGGAACCTTGAGGACTGAGGACTAGACTTCCGAAGTTTTTGGAAACTTCGAGTCTGGGGGGGGAATCATGCAACTCTGAAATTTCTATCCCCTCAATTCTCTCGTCCTCGTCTCATCCACCTTCAAGGTGAGCGGGTCGAGGACCACCCCATACTCCGCCTCCGCTTGGGCGATAGTCACCTTGCCATCCCGGACATCCCGGACGACCGCCTGGGGATCGCGCCCCTTGGGATTCCCGTACCCTCCAGCGCCTGGCAATCGGAGCGAGACCACATCCCCTTGCTTCAGCTTGTCCACCCCTTTCGACTTGAGTGGCCGCTCTTCACTCGTCTCCGGGTTCAGGATAAACTTGCCCTTGCTCCCTTCTTTCCCTCCATACAAGCCAAAGGGGGCGAAAACCTGCCGGTCCCCGTAACGAGCGAGCGTCAAATCGTCAATCAAAGAGCGGGTGTCTCGCCGCATCGCCAGCGCCCCCCGGAATTTGCCCGCGCCCCCGGTATCCGGGATGAACTCATAGCGCTCGATCCTCAAGGGGAATTCGAGCTCCACCGCTTCAATCGGCGTATTCATGAACCGGGCGAGATGCGAGTCCTGCCCTTCCCGTCCATCCTTGCACCAGCGGGCGCCCGCTCCGCCTCCCTCAATGTCGATATAGACAAAGCGCTTGCCCGTCTCCGGGTGGTACCCGCTCATTCCACAGTTCGTGATCTGGCCATGGGAGCCGGCCATCACCCGGTCGGGCAGTCCTTGCGCGAGGGCGAGGAACATCGCCTCGGCGATCTTTTGCGAGACATTCGTTCTTGCGCCGCACGCTCGCGGTGGGCGGGGATTGACGACCAATCCTTCCTGGACGTTCACTTGAAACGGACGGTAGCAGCCGGAATTGGCGGGGACGTGCGGGTCGACGACCGCAATCAGGGCATAGTAGACAGCGGCATGGACAGTCGCGATCGGGCAGTTGACATTCCCGGGCACCTCGGGGTCGGTCCCGTCGAAATCCACGGTTGCGTGGTCTCGCTCTTTGTGGATGTTCACCTGGAGCTTGATGGGTTTATCCGTCAGGCCATCGTCGTCCACATAGTCGACTCCCGTGTAGGTCCCATCCGGAATCTTGATGAGTCCTTCCCGAATCCGCTTTTCGGAATAATCGAGGAGAGCATCCATGTGCCGCTGCACCACCGCCGGCCCGTACTTTTCAAATATCTCTTTCAATCGCCGGGCTCCCACAAAATCAGCCGAAGCCTGGGCGCGGATATCGCCGAGCGTCTTGTCCGGTACTCGGATGTTGTTGTTCAGGATGCCAAACAGTTCCGGGTCTTCTTTCCCCTTTTTAAAGAGCTTGACCATCGGAAAGCGGAGGCCTTCCAGATAGATCTCGGTCAGCCCGCCTTGCGTCCCTCCGGCGACGGCCCCGCCCATGTCGGCATGGTGAGCGATCGAGCCGACAAAGCCCACCAAGTCTCCTTTGAATTTAACCGGGGCGAAGGTGACAAGATCCATGACGTGCTGGCCGCCGATGTAGGGGTCGTTGAAGATGATCACGTCTCCCTCGTCCAGCTCCTCGTCCTTGAAACGCTTGCGCAGATTGCGCATTCCCAGTTCAAAGCCGGTGAGGAGCATGGGGGCGTGGTGCGCCTGGGCGACCGTGTTGCCATGGCGATCGAACACGGCGCAGGAGATATCCTTCACTTCCTTGATAATCGTCGAGCGGGAGGTCCGGACCAACGTATGGCCCATCTCATCCGCGACTTGCTCTGTCGCATACCGCAGCACCTGCATCAGGACTGGATCAGCCTTGACCGATTTTGTCTTCTTCGCGGCCATCTTGTTCTCCTTAGACACGAATCACCACATTGCCCCACGGGTCCACGCGAGCCGTCGCCCCGGGGGTGACCACGGTGCTCGAGATGATTTCTTCGATCAGGCACGGCCCTTTGACCACATTCCCCGGTTTCAGGAGGTCTCGCTCGTAGATGGGGGTCGGGACAAATCCCTTGCCGTCGAAATAGACGGGGCGTTTGCCTTTGAGAGCGGGGCGAGGGGAGGTAGGGCCGCGCTTTTGCCGGGCAAGTTTCACGTCCGGCACCTGGCCGATGCCGATGAGACGGACGTTGATGACATCCACCGGTTCGTCAGCCGAGCTGTATGCATAGGTTTTCTGATGCAGGGCATGGAAACGGGTCACGAGCGCGTCGATATCCTTGCGGGTCAAAGCGCCATCGTGCGGCACGGGCACGTTCAGTTCATACGCCTGCCCCGAATACCGGACGTCGGCTGTCCACTCGATCTCAATATCTTCATCCGCAATCTTTTCCGCTCGCAATTGATCCCGGGCTTTCGCTTCCATGGCCGTGTACGCTCGAACCAGTTCCTCAGGCAGGAGCGAGGCGGCCGATTTGGCAATGGTCTGGACATAGTCATGGCGAATGTCACTCGTGACGAGGCCGAAGGCCGAGAGAGCACCGGGATAGAGCGGGATGACGACCTTCTGCATGCCGATTTCTTTGGCGAGCTCGCAGGCATGCAAGGGGCCGGCTCCCCCAAAGGCGATGAGCGTGAACTCGCGTGGGTCAAAGCCTTTCTGGATGGAACTGCCCGCCATCCCTTTTACCATATTCGCATTCACCACCCGCGCGATGCCGTAGGCCGCCTCCTCGGTAGAGAGACCGAGAGGGCGGGCGATACAAATATCTACTGCCGCCCGCGCTTGCTCAGGGTAGAGCTTCATCTCCCCGCCGAGGAAATACTCGGGGTTCAAGCGCCCGAGGACGAGATTGGCATCGGTGACGGTCGGCTGATCGCCGCCCAGACCGTAGCAGGCGGGACCGGGGTCGGCGGCCGCGGACTGAGGGCCGACGTTGAGGGCGCCGCCCCGGTCAATCCAGGCGATGCTGCCCCCGCCCGCTCCGATCGCATGGACATCCACCGCCGGAATCTTGACCGGATAGCCCTCGAACTGGCCTTCCGACGACACCCGCGGCACTCCCCCGATGATGAGGCCGATGTCGAAGCTCGTCCCCCCCATATCGACCGTCATCACGTGGTCGTCCCCCACGAGTTGGCCGATAAAGGCGCCGGCCACCGCTCCGCCGGCCGGCCCGGAGTTGACGATATTCACCGCATGGTCGCGGGCCGTCTCGGCGCTCATCGCCCCGCCTGACGCCTGCATGATGCGCACCTCGACCGGCCCATACTTTTCGGTCAGGAGCGCAATGAGGTTGCGGACGTAGCGCTCGACAATCGGTTGAAGGTAGGCGTTGATGACGGTCGTCGAGGTGCGTTCGAATTCCCGGAACTCGGGACAGATCTCGGAGGAGAGGGAGACGAGCGCCTCAGGGTAGACCTGGCGGCAGATCTCTTTCACCCGCGCTTCGTGGCTGGGATTCAGAAAGGCAAAGAGCAGCGAGACGGCAATCGTCTCGACCCGTTGGTCCTTCAAATAGCTCACCGCCCGCACGACAGACGCTTCGTCCAGTGGTTTCACTACCTCGCCATGCGCGCCTACCCGTTCCTCGACTTCGGTTCGCAGATAGCGGGGGATGAGGGGCTCGGGCGTATCCACGAGGATGTCGTACAAGCCTTCGTCGGGGCGTTCCACGCGGGCGATTTCGAGTACGTCGCGAAAGCCGGCGGTGGTGATGAGACCCGCTCGGGCGCCTTTGCGCTCGATGAGGGCGTTGGTCCCAATCGTGGTCCCGTGACCGTGGACCATGTAATCCAGGTCGGCCATACTCGCGCCCGTGAGCCGGAGAATCTTGTCGATCCCGTTCAGGACGCCCAGGGCAGGGTTCTGGGGGGTGGTCAGGACTTTGGTATAGTGGATCCTGCGACCCTGCCCAGAACGGGTTTTACCCTTGCGATCGTCGATGAGGACGATATCCGTGAACGTTCCCCCTACGTCAATTCCTATCCGCATACTCCCTCCTATATTCTCAGCCCGATCAGGTGACCGTCCCGGATGGCGTTGTGGACAGCGCGGGGGCGGACGGCATCCCCCACCACATACTGTTCGTCCGCCGAGAATTCGAGCGCACTCACCAGTTCCTGACGCGACTCGCGGGGACCGGCAAGGATCACACTGTCCGCCGGGAGCACACTTTCTTTTCCCTCGGCGTCCGAAACGATCACCGCGTCCGCACGAATCTCTTTCACCTTAGCGCTCGTGAACGTCTGAATCCCGTACTCTCTGACCCAGGCCGCGTGCCGCCACTTGAAGGTGGGGATGACATCCTCGCCCAGTCTCTTTCCCCGTTCGACAATCGTCACTTGCCTCCCGAGAGAAGCCAGATACTCGCCGCAGACGAGACCCATTCGCTCTCCGCCCAAGATGACAACCCGTTGGCCCACTGGGGTTTTATCTTCGAGGACGTCATAGGCGTTCAGTATGCGCTTGCCGTCCGCCGAAACGCCGTCCCGGCCGAGGCTCGCCCCGGTCGCGAGGATCACCACCTCCGGATTAACCCGGGCCGTGAGTTCGGGATTCACCTCTGTCCCCAGTTTCACGTCCACCCCGTAACGCTTGAGCTGGGTCTCGTAATACCGGATGAGCTTTTGCCACACCCATCCGCCCTCTACCTCTTTGGAGGCGTGGTTCAACTGGCCTCCCAGTTCGTTTCGTTTCTCAAAGAGGGTAACCTGGTGTCCCCGCTGAGCCGCGATAAAGGCGGCTTCCAGTCCCGCCGGGCCGCCGCCCACCACCATCACCCGCTTGACCTTGGCCGCAGGGCGGAGCGCGTACTCGGCCTCGTACTCATGCGACAGACGCGGGTTCATGGCGCAGTTGTAGGGGAGATTGCGGAACATGCGGGCCAGACAGAGGAGCCCGCCCACGCACGGCCGGATCTCTTCGACCCGGTCCTCCTGGACCTTGTGCAGTAGTTCAGGATCGGCGAGGAAGGGACGACACACCTCCCACAAATCGATCTTGCCTTCGCCCATCGCGTGGTCCGCCATCACCGGATCCCCAAAGCGGGGACCGAAGGCGATCGGAATTTTCAAGGCAGCTTTGGCCCGCTCGGCGAGATACAACCAGCCGTCTGTAGGGACATCCCGACCGAGAGCCCCCGTACGAGACTCGTGCCAGCCGACGACCATGGAAATGAGATTCGCTCCCGCCTGCTCGGCGAGCTCCATGAACTGGATGCAGTCTTGGGGAGAGGAGCCGCCCCACTCGTCCATCAGCTCTTCGCCGTTCAAGCGGATGATGAGGAGCGCGTCCTGGCCAATCACTTTACGGGTCTCTTCGAGCAGTTCGAGCATAAAGCGGGCCCGTCCTTCGACCGAGCCGCCGTATTCGTCGGTGCGCTTGTTCGTAAAGGAGGAGAGAAAGTTGGCGAGAAGATAGCCCATGAAAGCGGTATGCTCCACTCCATCAAAGCCCGCTTCCATCGCCCGCCGGGCGGCGTCGGCATGCTGGCGGATGATGCCTCTGATTTCGTCTTTCGTCACTTCGCGGGGAGGTCGAAAGTGGCGCAAGGTCTGGGGGACGTTGGAGGGCTGCATAACATAGTCGAGGTGGATGCCACCGTAGCGCCCCCCGTGGAGGATTTGTTGGATGGCGACGGCTCCCGCAGCATGGAGCATGTTCGCGATCTTGCGAAAGCCGGGGATATAGTCGTCGCTGTAGATGGCGAGTTGGCGAAAGTAGGCTTTGCCTTCGCCTTTAGAGTCCGGATAGGCGCCTTGATTCGTAATGAGGCCGCACCCCGTCTTGGCGATGACCTCCATGCGGGCGAATTCCCGTTCGGTGATGTTGCCGTCCTCTGCGTTAAAGTTCGATACGGAGCAAGCCGCATATTTCACCCGATTGCGAAGGGTGAATTTCCCGAGCTGCATCGGCTGGAAGAGATGGTTGTATTTGGCTTCGCCGGGAAGTGGAGTCGTCGGAGTTGCCATTCGTCATCCTTTCTCTCGAACACAATAGCAATGGCTCGAATTCCTCGTTCGTGCTATAATCGCAACAGTATGTACAAAGAGCAGAAGATGAACAAGCACAATCTCACGTTTACGGGCCTCGTCGTCAAGGAGGGCAGGAAATATACAGCGCTCTGCCTCGAACTGGACGTTGCCTCTGAGGGAAGTACTATCCGCGAAGCTAAACGCGGACTGACCGAAGCAGCCACACTCTACCTGGAGACGGCAATTGAAAGCAACCTTCCCTACATCCGACCCGTGCCAGCCGAAGAGGATCCGCGGAAGACGATGCCTGCCCAAGTGGTAGAGACTTTTGCGCTCAAGGTAAACATCACTATACAGGCCTATGCCTGATCTTCCATCTCTCAAACCAAGGCAAGTTGCGCGGGCACTGGAGCGAGCCGGATTCTATCTTGTCCGACAGCGCGGCAGCCATGCCCAGTACAAGAAGGGCAACTTGCTTGTGACCTTACCGATGCACCCTGGCGATCTGAATCCGTCTACATTGCGCTCGATTCTGCGCCAAGCCCGGATGACACCGAAGGAACTACTCGAGTTGCTCTAGTCTCTTTGCCGAACCGCCAGATTTTGGCAAGTCCGGAAGCGACAAGCCCCGCTTGTTGATTTCTTCTTCCACGAGAGGGAGCGCGGCCAGGTCATTTTCGCCATAGCCGTAGGGTTCGATCAAGGCGCGGGCGAGGTCATCGGGTGTGGAATGATCTCCTGCAAGAGACTCGTCGGCGCGTCCCCATCCAAACGTCACGACGGGTAATTTGCTCTATAGCCGCACCGGTTCCCTGAACCCGCCCCAGACCTCTTTGAGCACGCCGACGATTTCTCCCACCGTCGCATACGCTCGCACCGCTTGCAGCATCGCCGGCATCAGGTTCACATTCCCCTGCGCTTGCTCCCGAATGCGATTGAGCGAAACCTGCACCGCACCCGCGTCCCTCTCCGCTCTTACCTGCGCGAGCCGCTTGAGCTGCTCCTCGGTCGCCTCGGGTTTGTATTCGTGCAATTCCACTTCCTCCGATACTCGTTCCCCTTCCGAGCGATACTTGTTTACTCCCACCTTGACAATCTCGCCCCGCTGCAGCTTTTGCTCGTAGAGCAGGGCTTGGTGAGCGACGGCCGCCTGGATGCGTCCTTCGCTCACCGCCTTGACGATCCCACCCATCTCCTGGTCCACACACGCCATCTCGGCCATGATTCGCTTTTCCATCTCGTTCGTCAGGGATTCCACGTAGTAGGAGCCGGCTAATGGATCGACGGTATCCGAGAGGCCCATCTCCTCGGCCAGTATCTGCATAGTCCGCAAGGAGATCAGCGAAGCTTTTTCGCTCGGGATGGTGTAGGCTTCGTCAAAGCAGCAGAGGGCCATGGTTTGAGCCCCGCTCAAAGCGGAGATGAGGGCATAGTAGGCGCCTCGGACGATATTGTTCTCCGGTTCTTCAATCGTAAGCCCTCCTCCTCCGCCTCCCGCGATCATCTTCATCTGCATGGTGTCCGGCTGCTTGGCCCCAAATTCGTCCCGCATTAGTTTCGCCCACAGCCGCCGGGCCGCCCGGAATTTGGCGACCTGCTCGAAAAGGTTCCCAAAGATATCAAAGTTGAATGAGAGCCGACCGGCAAAGTCGTCGACCTTGAGCCCGCGGTCGATTACCCGCTGGATATAAGCCCGGGCGATCGAGTAGGCATAGGCAATCTCCTGAACGGGAGTGGCCCCCGATTCCCGAATGTGATAACCGCAGACCGAGACGGGGTAATATTTCGGCGCCTGGCGCGCACAGAATTCCATGGTATCGGCAATGAGACGGAGCGCCGGTTCGACTGGAAAGATCCAGGCGCCCCGGCCGATATATTCCTTCAGGATATCATTCTGCGCGGTCCCTCGCACTTCGCCGAGCGGCACTCCCTGCTTCTCGGCGACCGCCAAGTACATGGCGAGGAGGACAGGGGTGGGGGCATTGATGGTGAGGCTCACGCTCACCTTGTCGAGGGGGATGCCCTGGAAGGCGACCTCCATATCTTTCAGGGTATCGACCGCCATCCCCACCCGTCCCACCTCTCCTTCCGAGCGGGGGTCGTCCGAATCGAGGCCCATCTGGGTGGGGAGATCAAAGGCGACATTCAAGGCATTTTGGCCGTGGTCGATGAGGAAGCGAAAGCGGCCATTCGTGTCCTGTGGGGTGCCAAAGCCGGCGTATTGGCGCATCGTCCAGGCCCGCGAGCGATACATGAGAGGATGGATGCCGCGGGTGAAAGGAAAGTGACCCGGATCGCCAAGGTCTCGTTCATAATTCAGGTCCGCGGTATCTGCGGGTCCATAGACCGGCCTTACCGGAATCCCCGACTCGAGGAGCACCTCTCGAACCTTTTTCTCAGCCTTTTCAGCCATCGCAGTTCTCCTTACCCTCGCTCAGCCGCAGGCCTGGCCAGGTCTCGGACCGAACGGGCCATCGCCTCTAGATCCGAGCCGGTGGCAAACACCCCGGCGATGCCCAGGGATCGCAATTTCGCGTGGTCTCGCTGGGGGATATTCCCGCCGATGATCACCGGCACCTCGCCGATCCCCGCGGCGCGCATCTGGGCGAGCAGTTTTTCGGCCAAGGGAAGGTGAGCGCCCGAGAGGATGGAAAGGCCGATCACGTCCACATCTTCCTGGACCGCGGTCGAGACGATTTCCTCGACGCTCTTGTGCAGTCCGGTGTAGATCACCTCCATTCCTGCCTCCCGCAAAGCGAGGGCGACGACTTTGGCCCCGCGATCATGCCCGTCCAGTCCGGGCTTGGCGACCAACACACGAATCGGCTTGTCTCCGTCCATATTCCCTCAGTTGCAGTGTTCGCAAAGCAGGCAGGTACATCAAATCTCGCAAGAGACCTGATATACCTGCTCCTAAATTTCGCTAGTTCACTTTGACGATGCACGCCATCCCGGTGTCGCCGGCGGCACAGCCGGAGAAGAGACCATACCCGCCGCCAACCATCGCCAACTCTTCGATCAATTCGACGACCAAGCGCATGCCGGTCGGGCCTTGGGGGTGACCGAAAATCAACGACGAGCCGAAATGGTTCATCGCTTCCGGTTTCACGCCCATCTCAGCGCAGAAATAGAGGTCGTTCACGGCAAACGGATTGTGCGTCTTGATCGCCCGCATGTCTTTGATGGCGAGACCGGCGCTTTCGAGCGCGCGCTGGGCGGCCGGCACGGGCGCCTGGGCCATGTAACCCTTTTTCGCTCGCGCCGTTCCCGCCGCGATCAATTGCACGGTGATTTTGGCATCCCGGCTCAGTTCCCTTGCCTTCTCCCGCGTCGTCAAAAGCATGCCCGCATTCCCATCCGCGGGGAAGGTCTGGCCGCCAAAGGTGATCGTTCCGCCCTCGAGCACGGGCTTGAGTCGCGCCAGCCCTTCTTTCGTCGTCGGAAAGACTCCTTCGTCGTCCTTAACGGTCGCGAGCACCTTGCGTCCGGAGGCATCTTTGACTTCAACCGGCGTGATCATGAAGCGCTTGTGAAACCAGCCGTCATCTTTCAGCGCATCCTGATATTGGCTAAAGCGGAGGAGCATCATATCGTTCTGCTGTTCGGTCGTAAAGCCGCCTTCCTTGGCGACGTTCTCGGCCGTCTGAATCATGGCATTCCGGGCATAAGGGTCGAAGTTGAAATTGTCCCACACCCATTCCTCGGTCTCGCCCCTGCCGCCCGTTCCGAGTGGATTGGGGTAATAGACGTGCGGACCGTTGCTGCAGCGGTCGAGGGCGATGCCCAGGACCGCCTGGCTCCCACCGACCTCCACCTGCATGCCGGAGGAAGCGATGACCTGGGCGCCGGTGGCGCACGCTTGGGAGACGACGGGGCCGGTGATGGCCGGCGAGCCGATGAGGGCGGCGAGCCACGGGCCGCCAAAAAAGGAATGTTTCTGGGGGACGGTCATGCCGAGGACGAGAGAATCAAAGGTATCGGATGCGATCTGCCGCTCTTTGAGGGCGCGCAGGGTCACATCGGCCGCCAAGAGGATCGGGTGCGAATTGGCAAAGCTGCCCTGCCAGCGGGAAAAAGGGCTACTCCAATAACCACCATACGGAATGTACACATTCTCAAATTTCATCTTGGTCTCCAGTAGGTTATGAATTTGTAATTGCGTCCAGCATTTACCGACCCATGGCGTTTCTCTATCAGACGCCGAGCGTATCCCCCCCGTCGACGAGAAGACATTGGCCGGTCATGTAACTCGCCTCCTCACTCACGAGAAAGGCGTGCACATTCGCGATTTCCTCCGGCTCAGCCATCCGATGCAGCGGTACCTTGTCGATCAGCCGCTTGACGAGGTCTTCGGGAATCGTCGCCGTCATCGGAGTCTTGGTGGCTCCCGGGGCCACACAATTGACGTTGATTTTGTAGCGGGCGAATTCGAGCGCCAGGGTGCGGGTTAAGCCGACAATGCCGGCCTTGGACGCAGCATAGTTCGCCTGCCCCATGTTGCCGAGCATGCCGAAGGAAGCGGTAAGGCTCATCTTGCCTGAGTTCTGTTCCATCATCGGCACAGCGGCTGCCTGACAGCAGAGCCAGGTCCCTTTGAGATTGACATTGAGCACGGCATCCCACTGCTCGTCCGTCATCATCTTGATCTGGCCGTCTTTGGTCTTGCGGACCGTAAAGGCATCGCGCGTAATCCCAGCATTCGCGACGAGGACATCGAGCCGGCCGAATTGCTTGAGGACGGCCTCCACCATCGCCGCGACCTCGGACCGCACGGTCACATTCGCGGGTGCGACCATCGCCGCGCCGCCCGCGGTGATGACCTCGTCCGCCACCCGCTTCGCCCATTCCAAATTCACATCATTGATGGCCACCTTGGCCCCTTCGCCGGCCAGCTTGAGCACCGTCGCTCGGCCGATTCCACTGGCGCCACCGGTGACGATGGCCACCTTGTCATTGAATCTCATACCGACCCCCAAGAGGGAATTTGCGACTTTTAATTTATGATTTAAGATCTCTGATTAAAGAACAGTCCGGCGAAGACTATGAATCTCGCAGCGCCATCCCGTTTGAGGCTCACTGGGATACTCGTTTCATCATGAGGACCCACTGGCCTTCGATGACGGACTTGCCCTGCTGGTTGAGCACAGCGGTGTCGAAGGTCACAATCCCGCGGTCCTTTTTCGAACTCTCCTTCTTTTCCGCCACTTTCAGTTCCAGGTGGATCGTATCGCCGAATTTCACCGCCCCGGTGTATTTCACAAACTGGGTCATGAGCGCAATCGTCGTCCCCTCGAAAATGCCGAGTTGATTCGCCTGTCCGGTTGCGATGGCAAGCGCGAGGACTCCGTGAGCAATCCGTCCTTCGAAGGGGGTCGTCTTGCCAAATTCCTGGTCCGTATGCAGGGGATTGAAATCCCCCGAAAGCCCGGCGAAATTCACGGTATCCGCCTCGGTCACGGTACGCGCCTGGCAGACAAAAACAGCGCCCACCTGGAACTGGTCAAAGGTGAGGCCGCGTGGCTGGTACGTCATACTCCCATCTCCTTGGCGATGATATTCTTGAGTACCTCGCTCGTCCCGCCGCCATAGAGGAGAAAGCGGCCATCCCGGAAGAGACGCTGAGGCGTCATCTCCATCGCCATCCCGTAGGCGCCAAAGATGCGGGTCGCCTCGTCCGCCCCCGCCACCCCTGCCTCGGTCGCATAGTACTTGGCGATGGCTGCCTCTTTGTTGCACGGCTGGTTCTGATCGATCAGCCAGGCGCCGTAATAGACGACGAGGCGGGAGAGCTCGATGCGAGTCTCCATCTCGGCGAGTTTGTGCTGAATTGCCTGAAAATCCCCGATCTTGCGACCAAAGGCGGTCCGCTCGTGCGCATACCGGAGCGATTCATCCCGCGCCGCCCGGGCCAGGCCGAGTCCCAGAGCTCCGGTCATGACGCGGATTTCATTCAGGGTTTCGCGAAGGGCGGCAAAGCCAAAGCCTTCTTTGCCCCCGAAAAGGTTCTCCTTGGGCACGCGGACCTGGCGGAAGGTGAGTTCGCTCGTTTCCGAGGCGACGACTCCCACCTTGTGGATCTGATTTCCAACGGTGAGCCCCGGCGTCCCTTTCTCGACCAGGAACATGTCGATCCCCTTGAACCCCACCTTGGGATCGGGACTCGTTTTGGCCGCCACGGTAAAGAAATCCGCCCGAGTCGCCGAGGTGATCCAGGTCTTACCTCCCTCGATCACATACTCGTCTCCGTCCCGAACCGCCCGGGTAGTGATCGCGCCCAGGTCGCTCCCCGCCCCCGGCTCGGTCATGGCAATGGTGCCGATTTTCTCCCCGCGAATTGCCGGGACGAGCAGGCGCTCGCGTTGCTCCTCGGTGCCAAAACGGTAGATGAAATTGGTGCCCATGAGACACTGCATCATGGCGGCGGCGGCAAGGGACATGTAGCCGCGGGCGAGTTCTTCGAGAAAGATGGCGAAAAGGATGGCATCGCCGCCCGCCCCACCGTATTTCTCAGGATACCGCAAGCCGAAATAGCCCAGTTCACCCATGCGGCGGAAGAGATCGGTCGGCCACTCGGCGCGCGCCTCCATCTCCGGAACGCGCGGCACAACCTCCTTCTCGACGAATTCGGCCACCGTCCGCCGAAAGACTTGATGCTGTGCAGAAAGCGAGAAATCCATGAGAACCCCATTCATGATCGTAGATTTCAGATTGCAGAATAGGAAAACCTGCTCTGTCGCAATCTGCACTCTGCAATCTGAAATCCCTAAATGACCGATCGCGCTCTTAGGTCAGCAACGTCATAGCCCAGTGCGCCAAGCACCGCCTCGTTGTGCTCGCCGAGGCGAGGGGGGAAGCTCAGCGTGAGATGGTGCTCCTGCAGCGACTCGGTCATGACCGCGGGCGGCGGGAGATGAAGGACGGCCCCGGTCTTGTCATCGCGAGATGTGATCATCTGCTCGCGGAGCCAGTCCTCCTGGAGCAAATCGGGCAGTGTGTTCACCCGTGCGGCCGGAACTCCCCGGCTCTGAAAAACCTCGATCCATGTCTGGGTATCTTGCCGCTGCAGGACCGCGCCGATCTCTTGGTTGAGGAGACTGACCGCGGCAATGCGCCCCGCGTTCCTCTCGAACTCGGGACGGCCCAGCCCCGCAAATTCCGGCGTCGCCGTGATCGCCTGCCACTGCTTGTCGTTCCCGACGGCGACATAGATATAGCCGTCGCGGGTGGGATAGACAGAGACCGGCGCAAAAAACTGGTGTGTATTGCCGCGGCGCTCGACCTTTTCCCCAAAGCTCTCGGTGAGCATGATCGGGCTTACCATCCACGAAACGGCGCTCTGAAGCATCGCGAGATCCACGCGCGAGCCTTGCCCGGTATGCTCGCGCAGATACAAGGCGCGCATCACCTGGCCGTAGCCGTGTTCGCCTGCCCCCAAATCGGCCATCGGCAACCCGAACACGAGCGGAACCCCATCCCGTTCGCCCGTGAGGGCCATGAATCCCGAGCGGGCCTGGAGGGTGGGATCGTAGGCCGCCTCGTTGCTCTCTGGTCCAAAGCCGGTGATGCCGACCCAAATCAAGTCGGGTTTGAGCGTTCGCAGGGTGTCATGGTCGATGCCGAGCTTGATATAATCTTTCGGGCGCTGGTTGGTGGCAAAGATATCGACTGGGAGCTTCCGGATGAGCGTGTGCAGGATACTCCTGCCCTCTTCACAGCCCAAATTGAGGGTGATGGCCTGCTTACCCGCATTATTCGGCAGAAAGTAGGAATTCATCCCCTCTTCGCGGAGGACGTTTGAGCCCACCCAGCGGTTCGGGTCCCCTCTCGGCGGGTTTTCGACCCGGATGACGCGCATCCCTTCTTCGGCCAGGTGCAGCGTCAGGTAAGGAAGAGTGGTCGCTTGCTCGATCGAGAGGACGTTGAGGTGGGTGAAAGAGTTCATGGCGCGCTGGCCTTGTCTCTACTCTGGACTCGTCACCGGTTTTTTCTCGGCGAGATGGATGAGGACTCCAAAGGCATCTTTGGGATGGACAAAGGCTTCCCGCCAGACATAGCCCTCGAAAGACACTCCCGGTTTATACGTGTGGCGGTAGGTGATGCGACCGCCTCGCGCCTCGAGCTCTTGGATGGCCGCGTCGAGGTCGTCCACTTCATACGTGATGTGGTGGACACCGGGGCCGCCGTTGGACTTTAAGAACCGCGCGACGGGGGAGTCGGGCCGTGTGGCTTCGAGTAGTTCCATCTTGCTCTCGCCGATCTCAAAAGGCTGGTACTTGATCCCCATATCCTCGATGTATTCGATCGGCAGGAAACGGGCATCAAAGCAGCGCTGAAAGTACTCGCGGGCTTGTTCCAGGTTCTCGACGGCGAGCGCCACACGTTCGACTCGTTTCACAAACGGCATGGTTCCCTCTCTGGGAGACTCATCGGCGGCCGGATCTATTGATCCAGCACTTGTTTCAGCATCTCGACGAATTTCACATTTTCTGCGTGCGTGCCAATGGTGACGCGGATCGCGTCGGGCATACCAAAGCCGCCCATGGGGCGCACGATCACTCCGCGACGTAATAGCCCTTCGTTGATCGCTTGCACGGGGAGAGGCAGATCCACCAGGAGAATAAAGTTCGCCTGGGTTGGAACGAATTTCAGCTCGAGCTCGGCAAAGGCGTCGTAGAGGAAAGGTCTTTCGCGGGCCATGAGCTGGCGAGCGGCCTCGACGTGGGGGCGGTCGTCGAGTGCGGCAGTGGCGGCGCGCAGAGTGGCATCCCCCGTATTGAAGGAGATCTGGGCATGCGCCAGGTAATCCACCATGTCCGGAGTAGCGATCATATAGCCGATGCGCAAGTTGGCCATGCCGTACGCTTTGGAGAACCCTCGCAGGCAGACGACTTGGTCGCGTCCTTCCTGGACATATTCGAGGGCATTCGAGTACTGCGGGTCGTCCACGAAATCGTAGTAGGATTCGTCGAATACGACGACCACAGAAGCCGGGACGCGGGCCATAAGAGCGGCCACCTCGTCGCGCGAGACGGTCGTGCCGGTCGGGTTATTTGGATTGCAGACAAAGATGACGCGCGTGCGGTCCGTGATCGCATCCCCCATGCCGCGGAGGTTGTACCGGTAGTCCGCGTGTGGGACCGGGACGGGCGTGCCGCCGAACATGCGCGTAAATATGCCGTACAGAGGGAAAGTTGGATTGCAGTAAATGCTCTCGCCACCGGCGTGAAGGAAGCCAAGCGCGATCATCCGCAGAATGTCGCTCAAACCGTTGCCGGTCAGGAAATTTCTTTCGGTAAACGAGGTGCCGAACCGGGCGTTATAGTGGGCGGCGAGTTTTTGGCGGAGCTGCTTGTCGGCGATACCGGGATAACGGTGCGCGCTTTTCAGCGCCTCCTGAAAGGCGGCGACGCCCAAGGGGGAAGGGCCGAGGGGATTCTCATTGGAGGCGAGCTTGACGACGTCGCTCAACCCATATTCTGCCTGTACCTCTTCGATCGGCCGGCCGCCCACGTAGGCGGGAACGGTGAGGAGGTCGGGGTTGAGGTGAAGGTCTTTCATCGTTCTACTCCTTTTTCTTCAGCTCTCGCAGCACTCGCTCGGCGGTCATGGGCAGTTGGGTCATGCGCACGCCGACGGCGTCATAGATGGCGTTCGCGATCGCGGGCGCCGTGGGTGTCACACCCATCTCGCCCACCCCTTTGGCCCCATACGGCCCTTCCGGATCGGCCGTCTCGATAATGACCGATTCCACCGGAGGCATGTCGAGCGCGGTCGGAACACGGTAATCAAGGAAAGAGGGGTTGAGGATGCGCCCCTCACGCACCTGCAGTTGCTCGGTGAGGGCGTAGCCAATCCCCATCTGAATCCCACCCTCGATCTGGCCCTCGACGTACATCGGATTGATGGCGCGCCCCACATCATGCGCCGCCACAATCCTGAGCACCCGAACCTTGCCGGTCTCGATATCCACTTCCACTTTTACCGCTTGCGCGCCGAACCCGTAAGCCGCAGAGATATTCCCCTTGTAGGTGTCCTTGTCTACAAGATGGGTCGGAGGGTCGTACCAACCGGTCCCGACGACGACATTACCCCCTTCTCGATAATGCATCGAACGCACGACTTTGTCAAAAGAGACCGCGCGGCTCGCTTCCCCTCGCGGGAAGATAAGCCGGCCCCGAGCCTCCAAATCGGCCGCGGGGACGCGGAGCAGCTTGGCGGCGGCCTCCAAAATCTGGCGTTTGGCATCCTCCGCGGCTCGCTGGGCGGCGTTGCCTGCAATGAAAGTCGTCCGGCTGGCGTGGGTGCCAACGTCCCAAGGCTTGACGGAGGTATCTGAATTAAGCACTGTGACATCTTCCAAGCAGACGCCCATGCACTCGGCGACGATCTGGGCGAGCGCAGTCTCGGACCCCTGTCCGATCTCGGTCGACCCTGTAATCAGCGTCACGCGGCCGAAATCGTCCACCTTGACCGTGGCCCCGCAGCCGTCGCTGCGGTAGATGCGCGCACCGCCGCCTACATTTAGAGTCGCCGCAATCCCAATGCCCTGGCGCAGGTGGCTCGCCTTGTCCTCCGCTTGCGGCTCTCGGTCCTTTTGACGAGAATTGTCCTTGGTTTGCCAACCGATCCGCCGGGCCGCCTCGCCAATGCACTCGCGCAGCCCGCAGCTTGTGATTCTCAGCCCCTGGGGCGTCTCTTCGTTGGGTCCGTTGGCATTGCGCAGGCGGAACTCGACGGGATCCATCCCCAACCGATCTGCCAGTTCGTCCATTTGCACTTCGACGAAGAAGGTCGATTGCGGATTGCCATAGCCGCGCATTGCGCCGGTCGGAGGGTTGTTGGTGTAGACGACGTCGGCGACGAAACGTGCGTGCGGAACGTGGTACAGACTCGCGACCGTCTCCATCATGACGAGGGGCGTGACCGCCCCCCAGGAGATGTACGCGCCGGCGTCGAGGAGCAGACGCGCGTCGCGCGCCCAGAGAGTGCCATCGCGTTTCGCCGCGCTGCGAACGTGCACTTGCGCGGGCTGGCGCGTGGCGCTCGCGATGAATTCCTCTTCGCGGGTGAAAGCAATCCGTACGGGCTTGCCCGCTGCCTTGGCGAGGAGCGCGGCAATCGGTTCGAACGGATATACGTCGAGCCCGCGCCCGAAGGCACCGCCGATCGCGGGCTGAATGACGCGAATGTCCCGCCCCGGAATACCCAGCGCCTCTGCAAGGTCGCGCTGGAGAAGAAAGGGAATCTGGGTTGTGCTCCAGAGGGTGACGCGCCCCTGCAAGTCGAACGCGGCGAGACAAAAAGATGTCTCCATCGCGCCGTGAGTGACGTAGGGGAGGTCGAAATCCCCTTCGACGACGACATCCGCCGCGTCAAAGGCACGCTCGCCGTCTCCGTGCGAATAGTTGTAACGGGTGAAGAGATTGGAGGCCTTGTCTTCGTGGACGAGGGGAGCGCCTTCCGCAAGCGCGGCGGCGGGATCGAAGAGGGCGGGGAGCGGCGCGTATTCGACACGAATGAGTTCTAGTGCTTCCTCCGCCGTGTCCTCGTCCACGGCGGCGACCGCGGCCACCTCGTCGCGCCGAGTGCGGACCTTGTCGGCCTTGAGCGGAGTATTGTCGGCGCCATAGCCAAATTTGCGAGCAGGATTGTCCGCCCCGGTAATGACCGCCTTGACGCCCGGGAGTCTTTTGGCGCGCGAGACGTCCACAGAGAGAATACGAGCGTGGGGCACGTCGGCATACAGAATTTTGCCGACGAGGGTGCCCGGCAGATGCACGTCGTGACCGTATTCCGCGTGCCCGGTCGCTTTGTCGATGGCGTCCAGCTTGGGGATGCGCTGCCCGACGATCGAGAAAGCCGGAGGGTTACTTGCCATTCGCCACATCCATTACAGCCTCGACAATCTTTTGATAGCCGGTGCAGCGGCAGAGATTACCGGCAATCGCTTCGCGGACCTCCGCCTCCGTCGGGTGAGGGTTCCGCTTCAGGAGGGCCACGCTCGAGATGACGATCCCGGGCGTACAATAGCCGCACTGGATGCCGCCGTGGGCTACAATCGCGTTCTGCACAGGATGAGGTTGGCCGTCTTGCACCAAGCCCTCGACGGTGGTCACCTCATGCCCATCCGCATCCACGGCGAGAACGAGGCACGACGGCACCGGCTCGCCGTCGAGGAGGACGGTGCAAGCACCGCAGTCTCCCGTGTTACAGCCGAGATGGGTTCCGCGCAGCTCGAGCTTGTCGCGGAGCGCTTCAAGGAGCGTGCGCCGCGGGTCAACGTCCAGTTCGAAAGCGTCCCCATTCACCGCCAACGTGATATGATGCAGCATCTAGTGGCTCAACTCCATCAACTGGCGTCGTGTCAGCACCTCGACCATTTCCGTCCGGTACCAGGCGCTGCCGCGCACATCGTCAATCGGCTTGGCTTCACGTGCCGCCGTGACGGCCGCTTGCCGAATCCGTTCCTCGGTCAGCTCTTGTCCGCGCAACACCTTCTCCGCCTGTAACGCGCGCAGGGGCGTCGGCGCGACGGCGCCCAGCACAATCCGCGCGTCGGCGCAGATCGCATGCGCCGTCTTGCCCCTATTCTCGAACTGGACGCTGACGGCCACGCCCACAATCGCAATGTCCATCGCCGCGCGGTGCTCTAGCTTGACGTACGAGGCGTGGGTGGAATTCGGCGGAGGAACGAGGATCTCGCGCAGAATCTCGCCCGGAGCAAGCGCCGAGCGGCCGGCGTCGAAAAAGAATTCGTCGAGTGGAATGACCCGCTCACCCTGAGAGCTTACGGCGACCGCGCGTGCCTGAAGAGCCATCAAGGGCGGCGCCATATCAGCGGCGGGGGACGCGTTACAGAGGTTACCGCCGACCGTGGCGAGATTGCGCACCTGGACCCCGGCCATGCCGGCCGCGGTGCGCGCAAGCACTCCCAAGCCGTCGCGAACAATCGGCGAGCGGGTCATGTCATTCAGAGTGACCAAGGCGCCGATATGCAGCTCGCCGCGCTCGTCTAGCGCCAATGCGCGCAATCCGGGGATCCGTTTAAGGTTGACCAGGGCGCGCGGGGTCCACTGCTTGCGCTTCATGCGGATGAGGAGATCGGTGCCGCCGGCGAGGACGCGAGCTTGTCCGCCATAGTCCCCAAGCAGCCGGGCGGCATCTGCCAACGTCTGGGGAGAATTGTATTCGAATGGTTTCATCAGTACTTGTGGCTTGCCTCTTACGCTTGACCGGCGGCTCGGACGCCCTCGTCGAAAGCCGCAAGGTTCATTTCGAGAAAATGTTCGGGAGAAACACGGTTGAGGGTCTCGCGGAGAACCGCCGTGGGCACCGGGAAATGAGGGCAAGTGCTGGCCAGACCCAGCAGGGCGACGTTGGCGGCCGAGGCTCGCCCCAGTCTGGTCGCGACGCCGTCCGCATCAAGCACGTGTAGGCTGATGCCGAGCCGGGTGAGGAGATCCGAGACCTGCGCTTCGGGAAAATCGGGCCGGGCGCAGTTGACGACGAGCGTGCCCCCAGGCCGAACAAAAGGGAGATTGCGATAGGCCTCGGCGGCGTCAAACGCGAGCACAAAGTCCGCTGTGCTCTGCCGGATCAAGGGGGCTTGGCCGTTCCCGATTTTCAAATGAGAGACGACCGAGCCGCCCCGCTGGCTCATACCGTGCGTTTCGGCGCCCGTCACGTCCAGTCCGAGCGTCACCGCGGCGGCCGCCAGCAGCTGATGGGCAAATAGTACTCCCTGGCCGCCGATGCCCGCGAGAAGGATTCGGCTGAGAGGGAGTGGGGCGGATGGAGCAGACATGCCCTGGGTCTCGTTCAAGGTGACATCCTTTGCTGTAATCCGACCTTTTCCGCTAGCTCAAAGATCGAGATCGGATTCGTTTCGACGATGAATCCCTTGTAGCACGCGTCGATGCATTGACCGCAATCCACGCAGATGCGCCGGTCAATTTCCACCCTGTTCGTCGCCGGGTTCATGACAAGGGCGGGGCATTCGAAAGCGACCAGGCAGTACTTGCACCCATCGCATTTGTCGGTCACTTCGACCTTGATAGGATGAGCGTCGATGAGAGAACGGTCGAACAAGACGCACGGCCGCCGTGCGATCACGACGGCGACGCCGCCCTCGTCCGCGAGAGCAAAGTCGGATGCTTCTTTTATTATCGCGCGGAACTCGTTTTGCTTGTACGGATCCGAAGTGCGCAAGAATTTCACTCCGCACGCTTGAACGAGTGTCGGAATGCTCACTCGGGCCCCTTCGCTCCCATCGGCGAGGCGTGTTTGATCGGCGGTCGGTTGAAACCCGGTCATGGCCGTCGTGGTATTGTCGAGGATCACGAGAACGAATCGCGCACCGGTGTGCACGGCATTGGCCAGGCCGGTGATGCCCGAATGGATAAAGGTCGAATCGCCAATCGTCGCAACGACCGGCTTGTCTTTTCCATCCAGCTTGTAGGCATGATACATGCCGGCGGCCACGTTAATCGCCGCGCCCATATCGAGACAGGTGTCCACGGCGCGCAAGTTGGTGCCGAGAGTGTAGCATCCGATGTCGCTGGCATAAATGGCGCCGGGGAGCGCGCGGCGGATCGAGTAAAAGGCCGAACGGTGAGCGCAGCCGGGGCACAGACGCGGCGGGCGCACCGGCATTGGAAGTGATTTCATCAGGTCGGCCGGGATTGAGCCGACCGCCGGGGAGCTCGAAACGAGTCCCGCCTCCAGAGAGAGACGCCCGAGAATCGGATACAGAGCATCGGGCGACAATTCACCCGCGTTCGGAACCGTGCCGTCCAGCCGGCCGAGCACATGACGCCGGTCGGGAATCTGCAACTCGACGGCCGCATCGGGTTCTTCCAAGACGAGCACTCTGTCACAGCGCCCGACAAAATCCATAACACGCCGGCGCGGCAGGGGATGAACCGTCGCGATCTTGAGGATGGGAATATCGACTTGCAAGTCGGCCACGAGTTCCTGGGCAGTCGCAGAGGGAACGCCGGCAGCGATAATCCCAAGCGGGAATCGGGAGGCGGCGTTCACCTTTTCTATCCCGAATTCCTGATTCCATGCCGAGTCGTCAAATTCGGCCTCAATCCGCGCCAGTTTTTCGTTCAGCTCTTGATGCAGGACCAACCGATAGCGCGGTGTGGCCGCCCACCGGTTAATGTCCTTTTTGAAATTCGCGGCCCGGGCCGTCGTTCGGACGTCGCCGAGCGGAATGTTCTGCCGGGCGTGGGAGACGCGCATGGCTGGGCGCAAGATGATGGGGACGCGGTATTTCTCCGACCACTCAAAAGCCGCGTGGACCAGGGCCTGCGCTTCGCGGGGCGTCGCGGGGTCGAGCACCGGTACCTTGGCGAAAATCCCAAAGAGGCGCGTGTCTTGCTCAGTCTGCGACGAGTAGGGGCCCGGGTCGTCACAAGCGATCACCACGAATCCGCCGACGACGCCGGTGTAAGCTGCGCTGAGAAGAGGGTCGCTCGCGACATTGAGCCCGACTTGCTTCATGGCTACGGCAGCGCGTTTGCCCGCCCAGCTCGCGGCGAGCGCGACTTCGAGCGCGACCTTTTCGTTCACCGACCATTCGACGTAGGTGGCAAGGCCGAGTTTCTTTTTCCACGCGAGCACCGCGGGCAAGATTTCCGAGCTGGGCGTTCCGGGGTACGATGTGAAAACGTCGACACCCGCTTCGATCAGCCCGCGACCGATAGCTTCGTTTCCAAGGACAACGACCTGTTCCATAAGTATTCTTTCGTCGAGAGAAAAGCGGCGATGATCCTGCTCGCCCGGATGGCGCTCGCCGGTGATCCGCTGGTGCGGCGGGTTGCGCTCAGCCCCAGAGGCTCGTGCAAAACCCCAGACGATCACCGGCGAGCGCGGAAACGGCACGTGAAGGACCAATCAGGTATCTAGCCAACCTTAGGAAGGCCGGCAATGGCCTTTTGGACTGCTTCGGCCGGGTATTCGTAATCCGGCAACTGCCCCCGGAAATAGGCGTCATACCCTGCCAGATCGAAATGGCCGTGCCCGCTCAGGTTGAACGCGATCACGCGTTTTTCGCCTGCTTCCTTTGCCTTGATCGCTTCGTCGATGGCCGCCCGAATGGCATGCGCCGATTCGGGGGCTGGCACGATGCCTTCGGCGCGTGCAAATTGCACTCCGGCTTCAAAGACCGCGTTCTGCATCACGGCAGTGGCTTCGATATAGCCCCGGTCGCACAGGGCAGAGACGACGGGCGCCATTCCGTGATACCGCAACCCTCCGGCATGGATGGGCGAAGGGATAAAGGCGGAGCCCAGGGTGTGCATCTTGACCAAGGGCGTGAGTTGAGCGGTGTCTCCAAAGTCGTACGTATAGACGCCTTTGGTCAAAGAGGGCGCGGCGGTCGGTTCGACGGCAATGATCCTTGTCTTCTTCCCTTTCGTAATCTTGTCTCCCACAAAGGGCAAAACGAAACCGGCAAAGTTAGAGCCCCCGCCCGCCCACGCAGCCGATGAGGATATCGGGTTCAATACCTGCCTTCTCGAACTGCTGGCGGGTTTCTAGCCCGATGACCGTCTGATGCATCAAGACATGGTTGAGTACACTTCCGAGCGAGTACTTGGTCGTCGGCTGGTGCGTCGCGGCGTCCTCCACGGCTTCGCTGATGGCGAGACCGAGGGATCCGGGTGTTTCGGGATCCTGCTCCAGAGCCTGGCGCCCGGCGTGGGTATCGGGGCTGGGAGAAGGGACGACGCTGGCGCCGTAAGTTTCCATGAGCATGCGGCGATACGGTTTCTGCTCGTAAGAAACCTTGACCATGTACACTTTGCATTCCAGTCCGAAGATTTGAGAGGCAAAGGCGAGTGCCGAGCCCCACTGGCCGGCTCCGGTTTCGGTCGCCAGTCGTTTAGTGCCTTCCATCTTGTTGTAATAGGCCTGAGCGACGGCCGTATTCGGTTTGTGCGAGCCGACCGGGGACACCCCTTCGTATTTGTAATAGATCTGCGCAGGAGTATCGAGCGCGCGTTCGAGGCGTTTGGCGCGGTAGAGAGGCGTAGGGCGCCAGAGCTTGTAGACTTCAAGCACGGGCTCCGGAATATCGATGTAACGCTCCTGGCTGACCTCCTGCTTGATCAATTCCATCGGGAAAAGGACCGCCAGGTCCTGGGGGCCAATCGGCTTGCCGGTCCCCGGATGCAGTACCGCAGGAAGCGGTTTTGGCAGGTCCGCCTGGATATTGTACCAGGCCCGCGGCATCTCTTTCTCACTCAACAGGATCTTGGTTTCGTCCATTCGTTCTCCTCCCTCCCTCCTTAGGAGTTGGAACATGATGACCGTGCGTTGGCCATCAAGGCTCGAGCAGGAGAATCGGTCTCCGGCTCTCAAGAGTGAAAGGTAATACGACTCACTCGGAATTATAAAGGACTTGGGCCCTACCGTCTACTACCCCTGCGGGTAGTTTTGGCCTAATCGGATGCCGCGCTTCTTGTACTAGTTCGACTAGGGCCATTTCACACATTAACAGAAAAACGAGCCACAAACGGGCTCGCGGGTGTGGTCGATCGTGAATTTCAGGTTCTGGCGAGCGAGCTCATTTCCAGGTGAACGAGCGAGTCACACTCGTCGGACTGGAAGGAAGGCGACTGGGTGAGGCGAAAGGATCGGCGCCTTCAATCCGCACGACGGTTACGTTCCATGAGACGACACGCGTATTGGGAGAGAGGTCGTTCCACCAGTCCGGCGGAACGTGCCAGTTCGGCTCTTTGGACCAGCCGGTGCGCGTCACCAAGCTGTTATCGCTTGCGGTGAAAGAGATCGAGATGGCGTACCACTCATTCTCGTAAAGACCACGGTTAGCGATCGGCTGCCATTCGAGAGAGATGGCTGCCCCCGGTCCGCTAAAGGCCGCGCCCTCCGTAGGCGCCATCAATTGAGGCGCGTTGGGATACAGAACGGGAGTCATCGTGGGCGGCGGGGGTGTGGAGGTAATCGTCGGAGCTCCACGCCGGGTTGGGGTTGGGGAGAGAGTCGGCGTCGGAGAGTGAAGAGGGGTCAAGGTCGGCGTGGCCGTGGGCGTTAGAGTGGGAAGAGGAGCCCGCGTCGTCGCGACGGCGTAGGCAATGCGAGCGGTTGGAGTCGACGACGGTGCTGGATTGATCCAGGCGAGTGCGCGATCAAGCGTGTTCGTCGTCACGGCGCGATACATGACCCACAGGCTGCAAATGAGGAGCAGGCCTCCTACAAGAAAAAGGGGGACGCGCAGCGACGGCGGAGCCTTGGAATAAGGGTCTCGACCGCAGCGAGGACAGACCACTGAATCGGCGCGGATGCGGCGACCGCACTGCCGGCAGCGAATACGGGAAGGGAGCAGTGAGCGCTCAAGGCCGCAGTGGGGGCACTCTAACGCATCCGAAGGATAGGGCTGGTCCGCAGCGCGGACAGCCCATCGTCTCTTCTTTCAAACAGATGGTCCCGTGATGGCCTTAGGGATTCGGGAGGATCGACTGGCCGGAAATCAAACGTTGTACGTCGAAGAACGTAATCAGGATCATAAAACTGAGCAGCACGGCGATGCCGACGAGATGGACCAGCCCTTCTTTTTGCGGGTCCACCTTTTTCCCGCCGCGCAGCCATTCGAGTATCACAAAGACGAGCCGCCCGCCGTCGAGCGCAGGAAAGGGCAGAAGGTTCACAATCGCCAGATTCAGGCTGAGCAGCCCAAGAAACTCGACCAGGCCCACGACCCCCGCGCGCTGGGCAACTTCGCCGGTTGCCTGGTAGATGCCGACAAATCCGACAAAAGCATTCGACGGCACTGCTCCGTGCACCATCTGGCTGATGAGAGCGGGAATCGAAGCCAGAACGCGTCCCATCTCCACCGCGCCTTGACGCGGAGCGTCGATCAGCGGGGTCTCAAGCGAGACGCCGAGCGTATCATTTGCGGCAGTCACTTGCTGAGGGATCTGCACGACGATCGGAGCGAGCAGCTGATTACCCCGTGATAGCCGCCATTCGATTTTCCAACCCGGGTGCGCCCGCACGAACTGGGCCAGGTCGGCCTGATCCTTCAGCGTCGTCCCCTTTTGCGGGTCGACGATAAAGACGAGCACATCGCCCGGGCGCACGCCGGCCTTGTCGGCCACCGACCCGGGTGTGACGGCGTTGACCTGCAGTCCAACCCAGGTGTTCAAGGCGATACCCAAAGGCCCTTCCCCCGGAGGAGGGCTGACCCGCGGCACGACGGAGATGGGGGGGAGATTCGTGCTGCCCCGCGTCACGGTCAGCAACACGGAATGGCCCGCATTGTTCCGCAGGGTCTGGCTCAGCGCAGGATAATTGTTTTGTACGTCTTGCCCGTTCACGGCGGAGATTGTATCTCCGGCGCGCAGACCTGCGGCCGCTGCCGGCGAACCGGATGCCACGGCCGCGACGCGTGTTGTTTGTACACCCACATAAGGCGGACTCGCGTAGGCGCTGACCGCGAACGCGACGTACGCCAGGATGAAATTCATGACGACGCCGGCGAGGAGGATCGGAGCGCGTACAGAGGGCTTGGCACTCGCAAAACCGCCGGGCACGTTCGGGTCTTCCTCCCCGAGCATCCGGACAAAGCCGCCGAGCGGAATCGCGTTAATTGTGTATTCGGTTTCTCCGCGTTTCATAAAGCGAACGAGACGCGGGGGAAAACCAAAACCGAACTCGAGCACGGGGATGTGCAAGCGTTTGGCCGTTATAAAGTGCCCGAACTCGTGAACAAAAATGAGCAGTCCGAGCATGACGATAAAGATGACCAGGTTGGTTCCATCGGACAACAGAGAACTCACTACAGACTTCCTTTCACTCTTGAATCAAAGCACGTGTATTATACCCGCGCGCGGCCCAAGTGGCAATGGGGAAATTGGATCTATTCGACCGTCTGTGCGGGTCCGCCCGGGCGGTTCGAAATAATGCTCTGCACTTCGGGCAGTTGGCGGGCAAGTTCGGTCACCTGTTCGGCGTCCTTGCCTTCGCAGATAAGGTGCACATTCGGGCCGGCGTCAAGGGTGAAATAGACGGCGAGCCCGTCGTTGCGCCAACGCAGCACCTCTTGTATGACGCGGACAGTGCCGGGCGCCCAATAGAGAATGCGCGGACGCGAGGTCATGGCGATCATATGCATCTCGATCGCCTCGTCCTCAATAGCGGGGCCGAGCAGAGCCAGGTCCTTGGAGAGGACGGCGCGGCGGACGCGGTGGAAACGCACAGGGAGCGCGTTCAAGCGTTCGGGGAGAAAGAGGCTGGTCGGAGCCGCCTTGTGTCCCTCCGTCGAGCTGATCGCTTTTTCCACAGTGGTGACAATTGCGATGGCATCTCGCAAATCCCAATAATCGGGCTGCGCGATGCTCGTCGCGTAGGACTGGTCGATATCGGATCCGGTCACCCATTCGACAAAGCCGCCGGGGACGGACCGCGAAGCCGAGCCAGAGGCCCGGCGCGCGAGCATCGACAACTCTTTTTCGCTCAGGTCCAACCCCGCGGCATGAGTGCCCGCAAGCGTCAGTGCGGCAAAGCCGCTCGCGCTCGAGGCAATCCCGACGCCCATCGGAAAGGTATTGTGCGATTCCACTCGGGCCTTGGTCTCCATTTTGGCGAGGGCTCGAATGCGGTTGAGGTGTTCGACGACGCGTACCTTGGCCAGTTCCGTTGCGGCCTTGTCGCCGATCACGACCTCGTCTTCGTTCAATTGCTCGTCGAATGCGACGGTGGTCGTAGTCGTCGCGTGGTCGAGGTTCATCGAGATGGAATCGTTGAGGGGCACGCGGCGGGCCGCGTCTCGGTTTCCCCAGTACTTGATGAACGGCACGTTGGAACAAGCGGCGGCCGTCGATTTTCCAGGTTTCATTTGGCAAACTCTCGTCGCGATTTTGTATGCAGCAGTATACCACACAGACGCGGTCCAGTAAACCGATGCCCGGACAGCGCGCAGGACGGTTGCGAGACTCCCCTGTGTGTCACTGCGAGCGCAGCGAAGCAGTCTCCCCCTTCCACCGGATGAGACTGCGCCCCTGGGACTCAACGGGCGCCCGCCCCGCGCCCTGGGCGGGGTCGGCCAGAAATCGGGTTTGCATTTGCAATGACACACGAAGGCGACTTTGCAACAGCCCCGGCTCACGACGCACGGCCGCTGCAAAGTCTATTGACAACTTGGGGTAGAGCTGTCCACCTTGTCACCCTCGCAGAGGTCGCGAGGTCTAGCGACCTGAGCGGAGCGAAGGGTCTCCCGTCGAACACAGAGATTCTTCGCTCCGCTCAGAATGACAGTTGGCGCGACTTTGCAGCCCTGGCTCACCACGGCGACCCCGTTGACGCGAGGGGGCGCCTCTGGTAGCATGTCTACCCTGGACCTGGATATTTACTTGGCGTCAAGGAGGCTTTATGGCTAGACTTGGTTTTGTCGGTTTGGGCGCGATGGGCGGCCGCATGGTCAGACGACTCATCGACGGGGGGCACATGGTGACGGGTTATAACCGCACTCGCTCCAAGGCGCAGTGGCTGCTCGACGCCGGCATGGAATGGGGCGAGTCACCACGTGAGGTCGCGGCGGCGAGCGACATGGTCTTTAGCATGGTGACGAATACCGCGGCGCTGCGCGCAGTCGCGGAAGGAGACAATGGCATCCTCGCGGGCTTGAGGCCCGATGAAATCTATGTCGACATGAGCACCGTCAGCCCGGCAGCGAGCCGTGAGCTAGCCGAACGGGTCGCCGCGCGCGGAGCCCGGATGCTCGATGCGCCGGTTTCCGGCAGCATTCTCACAGTCGAGGAGGGCAAGCTGTCGATCATGGTGGGGGGAGACAAGAGTGCGTTCGAACGGGCGCTTCCGGTCTTGCAGGCGATTGGCCCCAAGGTCGACTATGTCGGCATGAACGGTTTGGCGGTGAGCATGAAAATCGCAATGAATCTCAGCCTTGCCGTGCAGATGCTCGCGTTCAGCGAAGGGGTGCTCCTGGCCGAGAAATCCGGGATCTCGCGCGAGACGGCGGTGCAAGTGCTCTTGAACAGCGTCATCGCGTCGCCGATGCTCAAATACCGCGGTCCCTTTGTGCTCGAAATGCCGGAGAGGGCTTGGTTTGACGTGAGCATGATGCAAAAAGACATGACGCTCGCGCTCGAGTTGGGCCGGCAGGTGGACGTGCCGCTTCCGACGACGGCGGTGACGAACGAGATGCTGACCGCCGCCCGCGGGTGGGAGTTGGCGAAAGAAGACTTTGCCGCGCTATTTACGGTCCTGGCAAGGATGGCGGGGGTGAAGAGCAAGGATGAAGGCTGACGGATGAAGGATGAGGGATGGTAGGGGCGACGCACCGTCAAGGGCAAGCATCCGACTGCAAACTAGAGCCTGTGCCGAAACGAATCGGCACAGGCTCGGTTTCATCCAAAGGGAATGTTTACTTGCAGTTCGCTTTGGCGAAGCCGTTTTGATCCAGCGTTTGCAGGAAGGAATTGTCCGTCAACTGTTCGGCGGTCAGGCCTTTCTTCGTGGCAGTCGGTGACTCGCTGATGACCGTTTTCATACCTTCGAGCGTGACGTACGGCACACATTGGAGCAGTGTCCCCGACATACGGGTATAGCCGCTCTCAAGGACCGGCTGATCCGTGGACTTTAGGTATTTTCCCAATATCGCTATTGTCTGGGTTTTGTTGGCCGGATCACGGATATAGCCAATCGCCTGGATGATGCTCTCGAAAAAGCGGTTGGCGACGTCCGGATTCGCCTTCAGGTACGCCTTGCTCGCGACGATGCCCGTGTGCTGGTAGGGAATATCCTTGCGTTTCCACAACTCGCCGAGCACCACCAGCCCGTCCTTTTGCGCTTTGATGGCCAGGTCGGGGTTGATGACCGTGGCGTCAATTTGCTTCGACACCATGGCCGCCTCGCGTTCGGGTTCCGTGCCGATCGTGACCGGCACGACCTGCGTGATGTCGAGATTGAACAAGACCTTGAGAGCGATTTTCAAGGCCGTCGCGGAAGACCCGGAAGGCCCACTCCACGCAACTTTCTTGCCTTTCAAGTCCGCGGCCGTCTTGATGCCGGGCTGGGCGATAAAGTCATAGTTGATGACGTTGACGAGCCCGGCAACGGCCACCAGGTCGGCCCCGCCGGCATCGGCGTTGACGGCGGCGGCGGGCGCGGTGGCGGCAAACTTGACACTGCCCGAGATGAGCGCCTGGGCGGTCTGGGTGCCGCCGTTAACAAAGAGCAGGTTCACGTCCAGTCCGTTCTTCTTGAAAAAACCCTCGTCCTGGGCCACCCAGAGCGGTAGCGGGTCCGGATTAAGCGTAGAATAAGCCACGCTGATCGTGACCGGGGCATTCCCGGAAGCAGCCGTTGGCGCAGTCTGGGCGCCGGAAGTGGGGGCGGCCTGAGTGGCAGCCGAGGTCGGAGCGGCCTGAGTGGGGGAAACGGCTGTGGGCGGGGCTGAGATCGACGATCCGGGGGTCGGTGTCGCGGCCGGCGCACAAGCGGCGAACGCGAGCACCAATACTGCCAGCGCGGTGAGGGCGAGCAGCCTTGACGGGTGTTTCACTTCTTTTCCTCCTCTTTCAATTTTTTTGCGGCCGCCAAGCGTCAAAGTGACGCTCGATGCGGTTCAGCGCTTGAGTGAAGAGAATTCCAAATCCGGTGATGATGAGTATGCCGACAAAGAGTTTATCGGTCTGGAACGTTGCCCCGGCGATCGCCATGGAATAGCCGATGCCGGCCGTGGCGGCTACCAACTCGCCGACGACAATGCCAATCAAGGCGTGCCCCAAGCCGACGCGCAGGCCGGAGAGAATGAACGGGACCAGGCCGGGCAGCCCCACCGTCCGAAAAATCTGCCAGTCGCTCGCGCCGAACGAACGCGCGGCGCGGATCAGCGTTTCGTCCAGCGTCCGGACGCCCGAAAAGGTGTTGAGCACCAGCGGGAAAATCGCGCCCAAGAAGACGAGCGCGACCTTGGACCACAGGCCGATGCCGAACCAGATGATGAAGAGCGGCGTCAGTGCAATGCGCGGCGTCGCATTGAACGCACTGACAAAGGGATCGAAGATGTAGTAGAAGGTCCGGTACCAACCGTACAGGATTCCGAACGGGATTCCGACGACAATCGCCAACAGAAACCCGATGGAAAATTCGGTCCCGCTGACGTACAGGTCGTTCCAAATCTCGCCCTGTTGAACCATTTGCACCGCGGCGCGCAAAATGGCCGTCGGCGAACTGATAAACAGCGGATCGATGAGCCCACTCGTGCCGATATATTCCCAGAGGGCAAAGAAAATCAACACCCCGGACAGGCTCAAGAGCGGGTGCTGATATTTCGCGTAAAGGCGAGCGACGTGCTGCCTGAGCGACACTCCTTGCGGGATAGCTTCCATCCCATAACCTAGTCTTGCGGGTCGATCCATATCACATACTCCTCACGTCGTCCGGCGTGGTCTCGCCTTCGCGAGTGCCCATGCCCATCTTGGCGGCCTCGGCTTCAAGTAGTTCCCAGATGTGTTGCTCGTATTCGAGGAACTCGACCTGCCGCTTGAGCTTGAGCGGGCGCGGGCGCGGCAGGCGAATGTCCACGATCTCCTTGATGCAGCCCGGCCGCGCGGTAAAGACCACCACGCGGTCCGAGAGGTAGATGGACTCGGAGATATTGTGAGTCACAAAGATGGCCGTTTTGCCGGTCTGGGCCCAGATGCGGAGCAGCTCGGCCTGCATAAACTCGCGCGTCTGGGCATCGAGGTTCGCGAACGGCTCGTCCAATAGCAGGATTTGCGGATCGGTCGCGAGGGCGCGGGCGAGGTTGACACGCTGCTGCATCCCACCTGACAGTTCATTGGGGTAGTGATTCTCAAATCCCTTCAGGCCGACGAGTTGAATGAATTCGCCGGCCCGCGCGCGCGCGGTCTGGGCCGGTACATGCTGCAATTCCAATCCGTAACTCACGTTTCCCATGACGGTGCGCCAGGGGAGGAGCGCGGGAGATTGAAAGACCATCGCGCGGTCCCGGCCCGGGCGGACGACGAGGTTCCCGTCGATCCGAATCTCGCCGCGCGCGATCGGGAGCAGACCGTCAATCGCGTTCAGAAAAGTCGTCTTGCCGCATCCGCTCGGTCCCAAGAGCGAGATAAACTCGCCGGCGCGCACCTCCAGGGTCACGTTCTCCAACGCGACAAAGCGCTCCCCGGTGCGCGCAATCAAGTACTCTATACAGACGCCGGAGGCGTCCAGCGTTCCTTTCATACCTACCTCACAGCTCTACAGCTCAAGAGATGACCCAAGGAGTCTACTTGAAGGTGATCAAATCTGTTCTGCTCAAGGTGACGCGTGTCGCCTGGAGCGGCTTGTTCTCCGGATTGTTAAACCCGGGCTGGTTCAAAAGTTGATACCGGGTCAGTAATTGGGCAAAGGGGTCATCCGTCGACATGCCGTCCTCGGCAGCCACCACGGTATAGCCGCGGAGATTGGCGCCGAACGCCGTATAGAGAACGGCCCCATTCGAGGCCGAGCCGACCATGACGGTGGTCTTGATGCCCTTGCTTTTTAGAATGTCGTCTAGGTTCGTCTCAAAGAATTTGTCCGCGCGCCCGGTCACCTTGGGATCGTTCGGCTGGGGTGCGACTTGAGGCAGAATGGTCGAACCCGCAGTCGGCGTATCCGAATACACCACCATCACGCCGGCATCGCGCGCCTTTTTCAGGAGCGACGAGATGGCGGGGAGTGAGGCGACGCACGACTTGCGCGGCGTGCAGATGACGGACGTGATGTCGAGAATGAGAAAAGCGGTCGTTTTCGGATCGAGCGTGACCGCCACCGGAGCAGGGATCGTGGGAATGGAAACGCTCGCGGTCGTGGTCGTCGAAGGTGTCGTCGCCGTCGCGGGAGCGGTGGCCTTGACGGGCGCGGTTGAGGCGGCCGTGGCGGGGACGACGACCGTCTGCGGGACGATCACGGTCTGCACGGAGGGCGGCGCGGGGGTCGCGGCGGGGACAGGTGCACAGCCCGCGACGGGAATGAGTGCGGCGATGGAGAGGAGCAGTAAATTGCGAGACATTGTGGCCTCTTGGAATGAACCTACGGTCGGCTTGGTGAACCGAGACCGATGCTTGATACCGTTTATGGTAAATTGGCGCGCTGGACGTTCGTGAGCCAGCCCCATTTCTCGCGCGCCTCTTTAGCAACCCTCGCGCTCGGGGCACTTACGGCAGGGAATTGATCGCGCCATTCCCAGGGGCGCGTCGCATCAATCAGCGCACGCGAGTTGTAACCCTTCTCTTCCGGTCGAATCGCGGAATCGAGCGGCCCGCTCCACGCTCGCTTGATGAAATCAATCGAGCGCTCCGGGTCGGAACGCGTGCACATTGCCCAGACGACCTGTTCCAAATCGGTCACGTCGATATCGTCGTCCACCACGACCACATACCGGCCGAGATAGGCACCGGCGTGGCACATGGCGGCGACGTGCATCGCCTGGCGCGAGTGGCCAAAGTACCGCTGCTTGATGGAGACGGCGACAAAGAGCCGGCTGCCCCCCGCTTCGTGGCACCACACCCCGGTCACATCCGGCACGCCGGCGCGCTCCATGTCCTCCCACACGAGGGCCGAGCGCATAAAGGCGCGGTAGTAGGATTGCTCATCCGGCGGGCGGTTGGGCGGCGAGCCGACGATGATGGGATTGTTGCGATGGTAGATTGCCTTAACCTGCATCACCGGCTCTTCCCGGCTCGCGCTCGCGTAATAGCCCGTCCATTCGCCAAACGGCCCTTCGACGAGCTTTTCGTTCGGATAGGCGTAACCTTCCAACACGATCTCGGCGTCCGCCGGGATCGGCAAGCCTGTCACCCGGCCCTTGATGACCTTCATCGGCTCGCCCCGCAGTCCACTCGCCCACGCGTACTCACTCACCGTCGGGGGCACTTCGCTGCAGGACGCCATATAGAGCAGGGGATTCATGCCGATCGCCACGGCGACTGGGCACGGTTCCCCCTTGGCAAAGTATTTTTCGCGGTGGATCCGCCCGTGCTTGCCAGGCGAGATATAAAAGCCGACGCGGTTCTTGTCGTGGACCATCACGCGGTACGTGCCCAGGTTGATTTGACCGGTTTCCGGGTCGCGCGTAATGTCCGCGCTCGCCGTCCCAATATAGCGGCCCCCATCCGATTCATGCCATAGCGGCGTGGGGAACTTGAGAACATCCACATCCTCGCCCATCAGGACGTTTTCCGTTACCGGCCCGCTGTCGACAACCACCGGGTCCATCGACCGGGCGTCTATAATGCGCTGTCGCCAGAGCTTGAGCGCATCCCACACGCTCGCCTCCTGTGGCAAGCCGAGCGTCAGCGCAATGCGCTTGAACGAGTGAAATGGATTGACGAGCACGCGATACCCGTCCGGAAATCCCGGGATCTCGTCGACGAGGACGGCGGCCGCGCCACGTGTGTGCCCCATCACTTCTGTGATGAGCCCGATGTCTTCTTGCCACGTCGCGTTCTTGACGCGCTGCAACTCGCCCATGCGATCCACCTGGTCGATCCACTCGCGCAAGTCCCGATACTGGAACGTCGACTTGTCACTCACAGCATCCTCCGTCATTTGTATAATCCAGCGATAAAACCGCTCTTAACCAACTCATCCACAAAGCTGGCGTCGAAGAACTGGTGCGCGTCCGCTCCTTTGGCTTTGGGATTGTCGATCGCGGCCTGGTCCAAGCCCACTTGAATCGCATCCAATTGCGGCGCCGGCGCTTGCGGGAGAACTTTCATGAACGCGTTGTACGAATCCTCGAGCACGGCGTTGTCCGTCGTCTTGGTGTACTTGCCGATGACGGCCTTGGTCGCGTCTTTATTCTTTTTCATAAAGGCGATGGCTTCGACGTATGCCTTCATGAAACTCCGCACGACGTCGGGGTTCTTGCTGACCCATGATTTCCGCGCAACCACGGGCGCCTGGTAAAAGGACAGGTCTTGCGCGGAAATATCGACCAACTCTTTGAAACCCGCTTCCCGCGCCTTCATCGTCGTCGGTGGAGAAAGCACGCCGCCGTCTACCTGTCCGGTCTCCATCGCGGTCAAGATGTCCGGCACGCCACCGGTGTTGACAAACGCGACGTCTTTGTCCGGAACCAGGTTGTTCTTCGTCAACAGCCAGTGGGCCGCGAAATCCGTGGACGAACCGCGGCGAGTGACGGCAATCGTCTTGCCTTTCAAATCTTGAATGCTTTTGATGGTCGGTTTGGTATAGAGCGAAAACAACAAGCGATCGCCGCCGGACGCGAGGATTTCCAGATCCGATCCGCCCAGGCCGGACGTGATGACAACGTCTTCGGCCGCTTCCGCAATCTGCACTTCGCCGCTGAGCATCGCGGCCGTGAGGACCGGGCTGGTGGCAACATAGTCGATGCTCACGTCCAGCCCGTACTTTTTGAACAGCCCCTCTTCATACGCCACCCAGGTCGGCGACATGGCGACGCTGATCGCCGTGTACGGCACTCGCAGCTTGACGAGATTCGCGGGCGCCGCCGTCGCCTGGGCGGATGCCGGCGTGCTCGTCGCCTGCGACGCCGAGGAGGCGGGGGCGGACGTCGGCGCCGTGTTCGCGGAGGGGCGCAAAGTGGGTGCCGTCGTCGGAGGAACCAGAGTCGCCGTGGGTGCCGGCGTCGGCGCGCACGCGACCGCAATCAAAATCAGACTGAACCAACTGGCGAGCCTCATAGCACCGCGGGTTGATCGACTGCACATCATGACAATCTCCTTTCTGAGATAGATTGGTTCGTCTGCGCTCAATCGTCAAGCGCAGGAATCACATCGCTAGGGGCCACTCAGGGTCCGAAAGGGCACTCCGGGCGCATAAAGTACATGACGAAGGGTGAGATTGCGCAGGTACACTTTTCGGGTTCGTCAATCGACGAGCGACGGACGAATCCACGCAGGGACGACCAATTGACGACTTGCAGTATCACGTTGTCGGGACCGGCCGCCTCCATGCCCGCATGACCATCGGCTGAATATACGGCCAAACCAAGAAAATCACGGTAAACACGAGCAGCGCGAGCGAGATGGGACGATCGAAAAAGATGCCGATCGTGCCGTCGCCGATCGCGAGCGCGCGGTGGAAATTCCCTTCGACGAGGTCGCCCAGAACTAGTCCGAGGACCATGCACGCCGTCGGCCAGTGCGCCCGGTTCAAGAAATATCCGACGAGGCCGAACACTATCGTGATGGCCACATCCTCCATCCGGTTCCGCATCGCAAAAGACCCGACGAAGGACAGAAGGATGATGCTCGGCACGAGCAGAGCGTTCGGGATGTAGACGATCTTGGCGAAATAGCGCGCCAGAAAAAGCCCGCTGATAAAGAATGCGAACTGGGCGAGCAAGATGCCGACAAAGACCGCATAAGGCGTCGGCCCGCTCAGAAAAAAGCGCGGACCCGGGTCCAGCCCGTGGATGATGAGCGCCACCATGAGGATCGCGGTCGTCGCCGAGCCCGGAATGCCGAGCGTGAACGTTGGGATAAGATCCCCGACGACACACGCGCTCTTGGACGTCTCCGGAGCCAAGAGCCCGGCCGGATTCCCCTTGCCAAAGCTGTCGGGGTCTTTGGACGCTTGCTTTTCCACAAAATAGGCGATAATGTTCGCGGTCGAAATCCCCAACGCCGGCATGATGCCGAGCAATATGCCAACGATGCCACCGCGGAGGATCGTCAGCGGCCGCGTGATGACCTCGCGCACTCCCTCGAGCACGCTGCCTTTGGCATCAAACGTCTCGGCAATCGAACCGCCCTCCCCGGCGAGAACGATCGCCTGCGAGAGCGCAAAGAGCCCCACCGTGACCGGCACGAGCGGCAAGCCGTCTTCCAGATAGATATTCCCGAAGGTAAAGCGATAATTCAGTCCCTGGATCGGGTCTTGGCCCACAAAGGCAAGCAGCAGTCCGAACCCGCCCAGAATCAGACCTTTGGTATTTTCCCCTTTAGCCGCAATGGCGAGGAGGGAGAGCGCCAAGAGGCCGAGCATAAAGTACTCGGGCGCTCCGATCTGCATGGCAAAAGCGGTCAGCAGCGGAGCAATCCCGACGAGCGTGAGCCAGCCGATAATTCCCCCGAAGAGTGAGCCTACCGTCGAAATCCCCAGCGCCATGGCCGCCTTGCCCTTTTGCGCCAGCGGATAGCCGTCCCAGCAGGCCGCCACCGAGCCGACTCCGCCCGGTGTATTGATCAGAGTCGACGATGGTAGGTGTGTTGGGCAGTTCTTTGATGCGGTCCTTGGAGAACACGACAAACGGGGTCAGATCCGTCGAGCCCACGACAAACTTTTGCAGGCTCGGGAACGGATAGATCACCATATCTACATCGCCACGGACAGCTGACAGGATCGCTTCCGTGCTGCCGTCGTAGTTGATCATCTTGACCTTGAATTGCATCTCCTGCGCCGCGAACATCACGGCGGGCGCGCTGCTAGACGTCAAGTCAACCACCGCGCTCTTGACCTCGGTCGCCTTTTTCAGGTCGTCCAAGGTCTTGTACTTGCTCTTGGGAGACAAGGCCATGACGTAGATGGTGTCGGTAATTCGACCGATCCAAGGGACCTTGTTCAGGTCATACTCGGCCGTGTTGGTTACCTGCCCCAGCACGTTGCCCGGAATGTTAAAGATCGAAATGGTGGACCCGTCCGGAGGTGATTTGAGCATCTGCATGATGCCCAACCGCCACTCGCCCCCCGGAACATTCTGCGGGACTACGTTCGGGTTGCCTGGCAGATATTTCTTCAGATACGGTGCAAGAATGCGCGCATTCGTGTCGAATCCGCCGCCCGGGGAGACGGGGATGATAAACGTAATGTCTTTGGTTGGAAAAGGGACAGTCGTAGCTTGAGGTGCCGTCGTGGATGCTTTGGTCGCCGGGACCGCCGTGGGCACTGCCGCTGCGGGAGCGGATGTATTCGAGACCGCTACGGGTGCGGGTGCCGGGGCGCACGCGGCCTGAATACTACGATCGCGATCATGGCAATCAGTACGCATGCATGGCGCTTCATGATTTCTCCTCCCAGAGTCTCTGCCCTTCATCGCGCACTCTCCCTTTCGCAAGCGTTCTTCACTTTGCCAAGCGCACCAAACGCCTGTCCTGAGCTCACGTTGGAAGCGGAATCATCACCTCCCTTCCCGGGTGGCTGCTTTTCTCTACGTCACTGCCGAGAACCGGCGCCGGGCTCTGGCCGTGTTGGCCGGCCGGCGGAATCCAGCAGCTAGTCCGCGGCGCGCGGTACCTTGCCGCGCGTCATCATCAGATAGATGTGTAGGAACGGCATCGCCGAAAGCTCACGGTAGGTGAGGACAATAAACCAAGTAGACTTGTCCCAGGCGGCCGGATGCGGCCGCATATGTTTGAATCCAGGAGGAGATTACCGATGAACCGGGAGACACGGAGGCACGCGCCGAGCAAACGCAAAAGCTCGAGCGCACAGGGGCGCGAACAGAGGAATCGAACCCCAGATAACATGTGGAGCGGAGGCCACGAGCAGCAGAGCCAAATCAAAGAGCGCAAGACGCTTCCACGCGCCATGTTCTCCTTCGTGAAAAACATGAACGGTGCGGTTTTATTGTGCAGAAGTGGATGCTACGATACCCCGTCACTCCCTCCAGTGCCAGGACCACTATGCATCGGCAATCAGACTTTAGTGCTATTTGCTTTGCATCGCCTATTGAAAAGTTCGAGATAATAGATCCCGCGATCCCCAGCGGGATCTGCAGGGTTGAACTGGCTCATGGACCTTCACTTGCCGTTCGCTCCAATCGCCGCATCAATCGCCTTGACGTCTGCGCCCGCCCAGCGCTTGAACAAATCCTTGTGCTCGACTCCGACCAAGTCCAGCACGCGGCTGACCGTTTGGTTGATGATGTCGTCGATGGTCTTGGGGCGGTGGTAAAACGCCGGCATGGGCGGGAGCAGGATCGCCCCCATTTCCGTCACCTGCATCATCAGGCGCAGATGTCCCAGATGCAGCGGCGTCTCGCGCGTCACGAGAACAAGCCGCCGTCTCTCTTTCAATGTCACGTCCGCGGCGCGCACGAGCAGGTTGTCATTATAGGAATTCGCAATGCCGGACAGCGTCTTCATCGAGCACGGGATGACGACCATCCCATCCGTCTTGAACGAGCCGCTCGAGATCGATGCGGCAATGTTATTGATCCGGTGCACTTTGTGCGCCAGCTTTTCCACATCCTTGATGGCATAATCGGTTTCGAGCGCTATCGTTTCCCGCGCCGGAGTAGACATCACCAAGTGGGTCTCTACCTGGGGCAGCTCCGCCAGCACCTCGAGCAGGCGGATGCCGTAAATCGCCCCGGTTGATCCCGACATGCCGATCACAATTCTCACGTTCTCAGTTCCTCCAACTGAATGAACACCGCGTCCCCATCCTTGAGACCCAGCGCCTCCCGCAGGGAAACGGGCGCCATCAATTCTACGATATTCTCCGGATAACCAGGCACTTGCGGAACAATCCACCCCGCGCGCAGCTTGCCGTTCACTCGCACCGGAAAGCATTTCGCCGCACAGTACCCGGGCGACGGCTCGATCGCGATCCCCTTTTCCGCTCGCCAAGCCTTGAGGGTTTCCACCTCTTTGACTTCCAGGTTCAGCGTGCCGGGGAACGGAGTAAATCCCATTTTACTCCGAAACTGCTCTTTCACCCAACCCAGAGTCGTGAACGAATGAGCTTCGCCGCGCCCTCGGACTAGGATCCCTCGAACGATCACGTTCTTGACCTTTTGAATAACGGCTGACGACCTACTTGCCATCTTATAGTGCGGGGCCGGCCGCCATGCCGGCGCGCGTTGGCGCCACCGTCAGCTCGATCCAAGCCAGAGCGCCGACCTTGCCGCAAGATTTTCCGGATACCTATACACCAGCACAAGTGAGTTTCCTCTATGGGTGCCTATCTACTTGAGCAAGTACCCCCACTTGTCCCGCGTCGCCTGCTTGACCTCCGGGCTGGGCCCGATCGCGGGAGGGAACTTGTCCTTCCAGTCGAACGGGCGGCACGCGTCGATCAGCAACCGCGAATTGAACCCCTTCTCGCCCGGCTTGATGATCGGGTCGAGCGGCCCGCTCCACGCGCGCCGCACGATATCCATCTGGGTCGCCGGGTCGCTCCGCGTGAGGATCGCCCATGTCAGGTCGTTGAGGTCCGTCACGTCGATGTCCTCGTCCACGACGACCGTGATGCGTCCCAAATAGCCCGTCGCCCGCGCGCCCGTCGCAATCAATAGCGCCTGCTTGGCGTGCCCGGGATAGCGCTGTTTGATTGAGACTGCCGTCAACAACCGGCAACCGCCCACTTCGTGGCACCACACGCCGGTCACATCCGGCACCCCCGCGGCTTCGAGCGTCTGCTTGAGCAGCGCCGACCTCAGGTACGCACGGAAGCGATGCGGCTCGTACGGCGGCTTTTCCGGCGGCACGCCGAGCAGGATCGGATCGTTCCGGTGATAGATCGCCTTGACGTGCATCACCGGTTCCGGCCGCTGCGAAGAGGCATAATACCCTGTCCATTCGCCGAACGGGCCTTCCGGCAGCCGCTCGGTCGGATCGACAAAGCCCGCCAGCACGATTTCGGCATCCGCTGGAATCGGCAGCCCCGTATACTTTTCCTTGATGACCTGGTACGCCTGGCCGCGCAGAGCGCCCGCCCACTCGTACTCCATGGTTGTATCCGGCAGCTCGACCGAGGCGGCGATGAACAGGAGCAGGTCTCCGCCCGCGACCACGCAAACCGGGCAGGGCTTGCCCGCTTCCAGATACTTGTCGCGGTGCACGCGTCCGTGCTTCCCCGGCGAGATATACGAGCCCACCCGCTTGGCGTCGTGAATCATCACCCGATAGACGCCCAGGTTTACGAAACCGCTATCGGGGTCCTTGGTTATGATCGGGGAACCGGTGCCGATATATCTCCCGCCGTCCAGTTCATGCCACTTGGGTACGGGGAATTTGCAGACATCTACCGCATCCCCTTCGATCACATTTTCGAGGACCGGCCCCTTGTCAACGTATTCCACCGGCATGAGCTTCATGTCGGCCATGCGGCGTTCCCATTCCTTCATCAAGTCCATCTTGCCAATGTCCAATGGCATTCCGAGTGTCATTGCCAACCGGCGTCGGTCGCCATTGGCGTTGAGCAAGATGCGATACCCTTTGGGGTATCCGGGGAATTCGTCCATCAGCACCGCGGGCGAATCGTCGGTGTGGTGCAGCATCTCGACGATCTCGCCCGCCGAGGGGTCCAAGGGCGCACCCCGCACGTGCTTCAGTTCCCCGATCTTTTCGGCCTCTTTCAACCATTCGCGCACATTCGTAACCGCCATATCATCTCCCTTTACCACGGATGAAGGATGGGGGAAACTATCCAACTATTTGACCAACATGTCGTAGATCATGCCCGCGTACAGGTTGCTCTTGAGGAAAAACACGAACGCGATCCATATAAAGACCATGAGCACTGCGGTATATGCGATTGACAGCTTCCAACTCTCTTTGTTATACAACATGATGAAGCCAAGCATGTACGCGATCGTGGCCAGAGGGAAGCCGATCACATAGATGCCTATCACATAGGCGACGATCCATCCGATCCCGATGAACTCCTTATTCCTTTTTTCCGCCGGGGAGAGTTTCGGTTTCTTTTTCTTCTCCGGCTCGGCGATCGCGGCTGCGCCAGTCACTTTTGCCGCAGCCGCCAACGTCTCTGCAGCACCTACCGCCGAAGTTCCCGCGCCTGCCGCGAGGTTTGCCGCGACCCTGGCCGGCATCTTCTCCTTGTCCTTCTTTTTCTCCTCCGGTTCCCCTCTCAACGCTCCTGTCACGTCCCGGACAAACTGGAGCAGCGAGATCAAGAGACCCGGGATCGAGACGATGAGCGGGAAAGAGCGCGCCAGCGGGTTGTATCCCATTGCGGTGTATGTCAGGACGGCAAAAATGACTACGAACATCAGACTGAACAGAACATTCCCTCTGAAAAGCCTCGAGAGGCTGCCTTCATTCTCCGCCCTGTCTTGTTTTGCAGGGCTCGCCACTTTACCCTCCGCGCTCATGCCGCCACCTCCCCAGGACGCCCACAAGGGGCTAGGCTACATTGTGATTTGCCTACTGCATTCATGCGGCACCTCCCTCTGCCTTTGCGGCCGCGGCCTGGCTCTTGCGCCAGTTGCGGTAGATCGGATACGCGATCGAGGTGACCGTCAAGAGCAGGAGGATGAAGGTGAGCGGCCGTAAGAGAAACGCCGGACCCCACAGCTCCATCGACATATGGAAATTCGTCTCGGCCAACCCGCCCAGGACGAGGCTCAGGACCAAGGGCGCGCGCGGATAATCATACTTTTTCATCGCGTAACCGATGATGCTAAAAGCCACCGTGATCCATAGGTCGGCCAAAGTATTGTTCGTGAGATAGCTGCCGAGCATGACGAACACGAGAATAAACGGAACGAGGAGCGACGAGCGCAGCACCGTGAGGAGCGTCAAATACTTGGCGACCAGCAGCAGCGCAGCGGCGCCGATAATGTTCGCGATGATCACGATCCAGAACATCGCCCACACGACATCCAGATTCTGTTTCAGCATGGTCGGTCCGGGCGTCAGTCCGAGAACCAAAAACGCGCCGAGCAAAATCGCCATCGCCGAGCTTCCGGGAATGCCGAACGCGACCGTCGGCACCAGAGCGCCGGCTTCCTTCGAGTGGATGGCGGCCGCGGGTGCGATGACTCCCTCGACGTTCCCTTTGCCAAAGGTCTCGGGGTGCTTGGACGATTGCGCGGCATGGCCATACGTCACCCACGCCGACACTTCGCCGCCCAAGCCGGGCATGACGCCGATGATATAGCCAATGAGACTGGAGCGCAGCACCAACCACCAGTTGCGCAGGGTATCCTTCACCCCATCCAGAACGTCGTCCCCGACCTTGGCCTCCCCCTCTACAATCGATCCGCCCTTCAAGACCATCGAGATGCATTCCGAGCCCGCGAACAGCCCGATGACCACCGGCACGAGCGAAATGCCGTCAAAGAGAAAGAGCTGCCCGAAGGCAAAACGGACCACGCCCGTCTGCGGATCCATTCCCACAAAGGCCAACATCAGCCCCAAAGCGCCGACAATCAATCCTTTCAAGAGCGAGTCGCCGCTCACGAGGGAAATAAACGTAATGCCCAGGACCGCGAGCATAAAGAATTCGGATGGCGAAAAACTCAGAATAAGAGTCCGGACGAACGGCAGGAAAATCGCCATGCCCGCCGCGCCGACGAGTCCGCCAATGACCGAAGCGCTCAAGGCGGCGCCGATCGCGCGTCCCGCCTTGCCCTGCTGTGCCATCGGAAAACCGTCCAGGCAGTCCGCTGCCGACGGTCCCGTCCCTGGCGCATTGAACAGGATCGAGGACATGGGACCGCCGGTCTGGACGACCGCGTGCATCCCCAGTAAAAGGCAAAAGCCCTGGATCGGGTTCATGCCATACGTAAATGGAATGAGCAAGGCAAGCCCCAGGTTTCCTCCCAGGCCGGGTATAGCCCCGATGATTAATCCGATCGGTATACCCAGCAGCATCAAACCAAAGGCCGGCCAGGAGAGAACCTGAGCTAGTCCACTCCCCATTGCCTCTAGCATCCGTGCCTCCTCTCTTCCGGGAGTTCAGAGATATGATGTGACAGCTTTGTCAGCTCCCGTCGTTACGTGCCGTGCGGTGGTACGACCCCCTCACCCTACCCTCTCTCCCCTCCGCTGCGCTTCGGGGATCTACGACCCCAATCGAGAAGTTTGGCCGATTAGGGGAGAGGGGGATAGGAGGTTGTCTGGCTGGAGGGGTTTCTAGCCTCCCGCTGCCGCGCTCAAGATATCTTTGATCTGCGTGAGAACACTGGGCGACACGTTCAACGCGTGCTTGATCAAGTTGTCCACTTCATCGCCGTACGCCGGATCAACGGGCAGTTGGCCTTTCTTCATGAACGCCACATAATCCGGATCAACCATCGCTTTCTGGAACGCCTCAATCAACGCCTCGCGCCGTTCCGGCGGAACGCCCGGAGGGGCCGCGACGAGCCGGCCGAGGGAGGCATTCGCCGTCAGGATCGCCACGATGGGTTCGCCGTCCCCTTTCGCCAGGTCGGATGCCAGGGGGGCATCCAGACCGGGGACCTTTTTCGCGCCAACCTGGAGCAGGATCCGGCCGTCCCCTTCGTCCACAAAGTGCAATAGGCTGCTGTAGCTTCCGACCGTCCCGTCCACTTCGCCGCGCAGCATTGCCAGGTCGCTGTCGTTCCCCTGGTAGCCCGAGATCATCTTGACCTTAAAACCGAGCGCTTTCGCCAGCATTTCGGCGTCCGTCTGAGAAGCGCTCGCGACGCCCGCCGAGGAGAGCACGATCGGCTTGGACGACTTGAGCACATCATCGAAGTGGACGGGACGACTCTTGGTGCTTACCATCAGGACGCGGTTGTCGCTCGACATTTTAGCGATCCAGGTGAACTTGGTCAGGTCGAACTTCATCCCTTCTGCGCCGATGAGCTGGCTGTAGATCAAGCCGGTGTTGAACGTCCCGATCGTCAACCCATCCGGCTTGGACGCGTAGGTCTCATTCGCGCCGATAATGTGACCCGCGCCGGGGACGTTCTTGATAATGACCGTGCTGCCGGGCAAGTACTTTTGCAGATACGGCGCCACCGCACGAGCATAGGCGTCGTACCCGCCGCCCGCCTTGGTCGCGACGATGAACGTGACCGTCTTGCCGTTATAGTACCCGAAATCCGGTTTGACGGTCGCGGCCGTGGTCGGCGCTGTCGTCGGCGCGGTTGTCGCCGCAGGGGCAGATGTCGCCGGAGCTTTGGTTGCCGCGGGCGCCGTCGTCGCTACGGGCGCGGTCGTCGCCACCGGCGCGGTCGTGGGCGGCGCCGACGTAGGCACGGGCGTCGGGGCCGGCGACCCACAGGCGGTGAGCACCACGACGGCGAGCATCAGCAGGACAAACGCAACTGCGAGTAGAACTGACTTGCGGTTCCGATGAGCGTTCACTTTTCCTCCTCCTGGTTTGATGACCGGCACCGGTCATCGCGTTTTCTCCCGCGACGACCTTACGGGAGAATAGTGGTATACTATTTTGTTGCCTTGTAGTCCGGAGCAGGTTCTACTTGCTCAATCCAGTCCAGGCCGAGCGCCTTGATGATTCGGCTCGACGCCGTGACAAACCGCGCGGGCGAGTTCGGGTCTGCGTTGAAATGCTGGTGCATCGAGTAGGGGGGGATGTAGACAAAATCGCCTGCCTCCCACTCGAATTTCTTCGGCTCGGCTTCCCAGTCCCAGACGTACGCGTCCGTGCAGTCGAACTTTAGATCCCAGTGCAGATCGTACCCTTTGCCTTCGAGGACAAAAAAGACCTCTTCGGCCAGATGGCGGTGCTTGCCCGAGGATCCACCCGGCGGCAAGACCTGCTGGTAAATGTCGAGCGCGCACTCACGCGTGTTCATCTTCTCGTTGACCACGTGCTTGATGCGCCCTTGCGGCGAGTCCTCCCAGGGCATCTCTTCGGCCTTGACGATCCCCTTCTTGGCCTTGTACTCCTTGCGCCAGTCGGCCGATTCCTTGAGGTGCTCCTCATAGTACTTGGCTGTCGCGGTTCCCTTCATGGACCGTTTCGCTTCCCCGTAGCTCATCGTCGATTATCCTTTCCTCTGGAATAAAGTGGCAAGGGACTGGAGACGTGTGACAAGTGATGTGATGCGTAGTCGGGCGCATCCCTTCTGCCCACTGATCTCGCCGCTCTCATCCTTCAGGCTGAAAACTCTCAAATCCCTTCATCGGCTCGGATGGCGGATACACGACATTCTTTTGGAACAACAAGTTAAAGAACAGGAACGTCGGTTTGGCTTTGAACACCAGGATGCGGGCTTCGTGGTCGGGGTCGGCATTGAAATGCTGGTGCACGCAGGCATTCTCGACAATCGCGGCATCCCCTTCCTCCCAATCGATCCGGACGCCGTCGTGCACATCGTATCCTTTGCCGGACAGGATGAAAAACACCGCGCTGTTGATGTGCCCATGCCGCTGCCCGTACGAGCCCGGCGCCAGCACGTCAATGTGAGTCTCGATCGCCTGGGTGACTTGAGTTGCCTGCGGGTTGACTACGTTCTTGCCGAACTTGGTCGGACCGCCCTTCCACTTCATGTCCTTGCTCTTGAATACACGTGGTTGTTCGAGAAGCGACCGGTAGAGCTCGCCGTACTTGCCGGCCACTTCGCGCACAAAGACACGTTTCTTTTGCCAGCGCTCCCACTTGACATCGCCGGCAGCTTCTTCAGCTGTCATTCCTTTTCCTCCTTGTCCTGCTTCCTAATCCAATCCGTTTAACCAACCGCTCACGCGTGCCTTTTCACTGTAAAAATCCCACATCTTGTACTTGGTGCCACGGCTGCTCACCGGGGCGCCATACGCCTTCATCTCTTCCGGAGACAAGGGGCGCGGCGTCCCGAGACTGCTCGCCCACAGCATCGTACGAGCATTTTCTTCGAGTGCGACCGCTACGGCAAAAGCCCCTTCGACATCCGTGCTCACCGTCACCGCCCCGTGCGCGCGCAAGAGGACCGCCTGCCGCGGGCCGAGGGCGCGGGCCACCGCCTCTCCTTGCTCCATCTTGCGAATGAGTCCCGGGTTGTCGAACACGGGCACGCCCTCCGGGCCGAATTCGCTCGCGACGATATAGACGGGCTTGAACGGCGCCCCGGCAATGGTCACCACCGTCGCGTAGTAGGGGTGCAGGTGTGCCACGCTCCCAACGTCCGGACGGGCTTTGTAGACCGCCAGGTGCAAGGGGGATTCGCTCGGGGGCTCCGCTTCGCCTTCCACCAGATGCCCGTCCTCGTCGATCATCACAACGTCCTTGGCCGTGAGCGCCACCCGGCTCGAATAACGGGCATTGATCAGAAAACGACTCGGCCCGCCATCGGAGGCGGGACCTGCCCCACGTTCTTCAGCGGGGACCCGGACGCTCACATGCCCGTTAAAGTCGATCATTCTTTCCATCGCCATCATGCGGACGCAGGTCGCGACCTTGGTCCGCAACTCCATATGACTCAACATCCCTCAACTCCCACGCAAGTGACAAGTGACGGGTGCCTTGCGCGTGATGCGTGACACGTGACGGCAGGTCCGATTCCCCTGAACCTATCATCGGCGCCACCCAGCCCATCACGCATCACGTATCGCGCGCAAGGTCTATTCAATCACCCAATCACCCAATCACCGTGACCTTCACGTGCGTCTCCCAATCACCCGCTATGCGCGCCTGCGTCGTGCCTTGAGCTTTTCTCCCGTCTCAAAGTGCCGCCCTTCTACCGCCAGCTTCGCCTCTTCGTCCAGTTCCTCACTCCACTGGCCGAGCGAATAGCCGTACCAGGGGGGTTCTTCCTTGATCGGTGGGAGACCCAGCTCCTCCCAAATCTCTTTCGCGTGCTCCATGTATTCGCGCTTGGGGAGCGAAATCGGAGGCAGCGGCTCTTTTTGGATCGCATTGATCAGCATCGCGCTGTCGTTCGCCGGATTGTAGAAACTGATGACGTCCTCCGTCCCCTCTTCGTTGAACTTGAACGGGGGCCCGTGCCCCTTTTCCATACCTGAAATGATGTGGACATCCAGATGCGGCTTCATCCGGTAGCACATGGCCCACAGGACGGCGTCCGTGTTCGTCGGATCGATATCCTCGTCCACCGCGACCACGATTTTCCCGACCCCTTGATGGAATGTCGCCGCCTGGTGCAGCGCGCGCCAGACGTCCGTCTCACCCGGTTTGCTCATCTGGATCACGATGAATTTGCGCAAGTTCGTCAGCGGCTCGTGCATCACCACGCGCTTGACGCTCTTGATCGAGCAGGTGTAGCGCAAGTGCTCGTAGAACATCGTTTCGTAACCGGATTTCTTGATTACGCTCGACTCGCTCGGGGTCACCTGCGAAATCCAGGACACCCAGATCGCATCCTTGCGGTGCGTCACCGCGGTCACGTCCATAAAGGGATTGTACTGGCGTGGGTGCATATAGCCGTGCGATTCCCCGAACGGCCCTTCCGGTTCCAGCCACTCGGTCGAAATCAGGCCCTCAAAGACGATTTCGGCATCCGCGGGTACTTCGATATCTACCGTCTTGCACTTGACGAGCGGGATCGGTTGGCGGGCCAGCCCGCCTGCAATCGCCAATTCGTCGACTCCGAAAGGCACTTTTTGCACTGCCGCATAGCTCACCACGGGCGGCGCGCCCACCACGAGCGCAGCCTGCAGAGGTTGGCCCTTGGCCTTGGCCTTGTCCCAGTGAATAATAATGTGCTGCCCCATCATCGGGTAGACACCTATCCGGTCGCGTGCCTTGATATGACCGCGATAATTGCCGACGTTGCGAATGCCCGTCTCCGGGTCTTTGGTGAACCAGTGCGTGCAAGTGGTGTAGGGTGCATTGTCAAAACCCGGCGTCGAAATCGGGGTGGGGAATTCCTCAAAACCCAGACGCTTGACGTCGTCGCCCAGGTGTACTTCCTCCTGCACACGTCCCTGTTCTACGATGACTGGCGCGATTGGGTTCCGGAACGCTGTCTGCCACACCTTCTCAATGCCGTCCACGTCCGTGTCCAGACCGAGCGCGTAGATTTGTGGTGAGCCCGCCAGCGCGCCCACGGTGACAGGGATCTTGTAGTGGCGGCCTTGGGCATCGAAGACGTCTTCAAACAGCCACGCCTTGCGCTGAGCCTCCGGAATCCCGCCCCGGTACTGCCAGCGCACCAAGGTATGGATCTCCGTCTCCTTTTGGATCGGCTGTTTCACCCGCAGGAGCAGGCCCTTTTCTTCGAGAAGGGCTAGATGTTGGTGCAAATCACGATACATGCCGTACTCCTGATATAGAATCTGTCAAATGCTTGTCCAATGTTGGAGGTCCGGACCTCCGACGCCTCCAATGCTCGGAGGCCCGGACCAAACCAGGTCCGCACCTTACGGAATAACTCAGACCCGGATTCACAAAAGTTCAAGACGCCCACATGGGCCTATGCTACAGAAGCTGCTTTCTGTCACTTGGACGGTTGATACTTGGCCAGCGTGTCTTTCAGCACCTTCTTCTGGTCCGGCGACAGGTTCATCCCGTCCTTGACCAGTTTGGTCATCTCCGCCGCCGACATGTACAGAACATCCAAGGTTTGCTTCTTGGCCAGTGCCACGGTCTCGGGGTCTTCCAGTGCCTGCTTGATGACCTTTTCAAGATACGCGGCACGCGTTGGCGACATGCCGGGCGGTCCCGCGAGAGGCCGGCCGAGTTCGCCGAGCGCGAGCGCGATCTTGATCATCTGCTGACCCTGGGCGTTCACGTTTGGCAGTTCGGTCAGCATCGGTACGCTGGAGGGCAGGCCCGGGTTCTTGGAAGCCCCGTACTGCAGGATGACTTTCAGATCGCCGCTCTGGATTTGTGGCAGCTTACTCGCATAGCTGCCGGGGGTGGCATCAATTTCGCCGCGGATCGTCGCAAGGTCCGCTTCTTCCGAAGTGTCGTAACCGGTCACAAGGTCCGCGTTCTTAATTCCCAGGGCGGAAATAATGAGTGCCGCTTCGACAAAATTCGAGCTTCCGATACCGGGAGCGCCGAATTTGACCTTGTCCGTCGTCGTGCGCATGGCGTCAATCGATTGGTACTTGCCCTTGGCGCCCACGGTAATGACGCGGGGATCAGTCGTAATCCGGCCGAGCCAGGTGAACTTGGCCAGATCATATTGCACGCCCGCTGCATCTGTCAATTGCGCCTGCATGACGCCCGCGCCGTTCAGAATGCCCATCGTGAGCCCGTTCGGGTCGGCGGCAAAAAGCTGGTTCGTTCCGACGACACTGCCCGCGCCGGGGACATTCTTGACCACAAAGGTCGCGCCGGTGAGCCTGGACAGAGTCGGAGCAAGCACACGGGCCCACTGATCATACCCGCCGCCGGTCGCGTAGGGGACGATGAAATCGACGGTCTTTCCCTTGTAGAAAGTCGCTTCTGCCGTAAGGTCCTGCGTGGTAGAAGCAGTTGTGGGGGCCGTCGTCGCAGCAGCCTTGGTCGCCGCGGTGGTGGCAGCGGCCGTCGGCCCTGTGGCCGGCGCTTTCGTTGGCTGAACGACCGGAGCCGACGTCGGTGGAACGGGCGTTGGCGCCGGGGCCGTGCACGCCGCCAACGCCAGCATCAGCGCTGCAATGCCGAGAACTAGAACCAGATGAGCAATGCCACTTCGCGAGAGCATCTTCTCCTCCTCCATTGGATACGTACAGCTGTTTTACTCTCTAGCCCGTTCTCTCTACCTCATTCTCTCTAAATCATTCCCAATGCTTGTTCGCCTCGAGCAAGTGTCTTTCGAGTCCGACTCCCTTCAAGTTGCACGTTCCGGTTCAAGGTAAAGTTTTACGTGTCACCCCTCACGTTTCACGCATTTGCGTCTGTCATTCTGAACGAAGTGTCGAGTGCAGTTCACCCGCAGAATCTCGACAGGCTTCTGATGATGCTTGACCACGATCTGGGCCGGTGTCGCGCTCGCATATCCTCTTGGTTTTCTAGCCGGCCGACCGCCAGACCCTTCGTTTCACTCAGGGTGACAACCTACCTCTCATTCATTCGCCTAGTAACCGATCACCGCCTTCCTCACCGCCACTACCAACACTCCATCGTACAACTGCACCTGGAGCAGCGTAACCATGACGACGTACAGAAAAGCCACGAACCCGATAGACACGCCAAGCGAGATGCCCCAGCCCATCCGGGACCGCACTCTCATGTAGAGAAGGGGATACAGGAAAGTCGTGATCGTAAAGCCCAGGAGATAGATCAGGACAAACGCCAGGAGCACCCAACCGAACGCGATAAGAGAGTCGGACGCCTTTTTCGCTTCCTTGGCGCCATCGGCCTCTGCTTTCTTTTTCTTGACCTTGGGCGGCGCCGTAAAATCGAGCACCGTCTGCCAGATGGAGAGCAAGAGACTTGGAACCGCGACCACCAACGGCATCATGCGCGCCTGAGAGTTGAACCCGAGCGCCATGTACACTATGGCCGCCAGTATCGCCATCACGCAAAGGTCAAAGATCTGGCGGCCCGTGATCCGGCGCGGCGCTCCTTGAGTCGATTCGCCTGAAAGTTGGGATGGAAGTTGAGCTTTCATGCAGGTGTCCCTCCCGAGCCGGCCGGCACTAACCTGGCCTTGGCTTCCTGGGCCTGGCGACTGCGGATGGTCATCACGAGCGTCGCAATAAAGATCGCGATCAGAACCAATGTGAGGGGTCGCGTAAAGAAATCCGCGACCTGAAACAGCCGGAGCGAAAGGAGCAAATTCTTTTCTGCCGTCCTGGCCAGGACCAACCCGATGACAAGCACCGGCCGCGGCCAATCGAACTTTTTCATCGCATAACCCACAAACCCAAAGATCACGGCCAGGACAATGTCCTCAATCGCCACGTGGGTCCCATAAGCGCCGATCGCCGCGAGCAAGAGTACCATCGGGACAATAATCGAGCCGGGGAGCGTCGCGACCTTGGCCAGCCGGTTTGCAAATATGAGGCAGAGGCCCGCGGCTATAATGTTCGCAATGGCCACCGTCCATGCCATCAGAAAGATGAGGGATAGATTCTTGCTGAGCATCTCCGGCCCGGGCTGGAGGCCTTGAATGTAGAACGCGCCGAGCAGGATGGCCATTCCCGCGCTCCCGGGAATGCCAAACGCAATCGTCGGGACAAGTGCGCCACCTTCCTTTGCATTGATCGCCGACTGGGGCGCGATGACTCCCTCGACCACACCGGTGCCGAACTCGTCGCCGTTCTTCTCCGTTTGTTTCGCATGACCGTAGGCGAAAAAGCAGGCAGTATCCCCGCCGATCCCGGGGATGATGCCCACAATGTTCCCGATCACCGAACAGCGCAAGGTGAGCCACCAATGCCGGTAAGTGTCCTTGATCCCTTCCAGGGCGCCGGACATCTTGGATGCGATGCCCTCCGGCAGAGGCTCGTCCCCTTCGATCGCGACCTCAATCATCTCTGCGATCGCGAACAGACCCAGTACGATGGGGATCAACTTGATCCCGTCCCACAAGTAGAGCTGACCGAAGGTGAAGCGCTGCGCGCCGGTCGACATGTCGAGGCCCACCAAGCCAAGGAGCAGTCCGAATCCCCCTCCGATCAATCCCTTGAGAAGCGACTTGCCGCTGATGACGGCGATGAACGCAATACCGACCATCGCCATCATGAAAAACTCGGGAGGGGCAAACGCCAGCACCAGCGGGCGCATGATCGGTATCAAGGCAATCATCGTCAGCGCCCCAAACACCCCGCCCGTCGCCGAGCTGCTCAACGCGGCCCCGAGCGCGCGTCCCGCCTGTCCCTTTCTCGTCATCGGGTACCCGTCGAACAGGGTCGCCGCATTCGGCGGGTCGCCCGGCGTGTTCAAGAGAATCGTCGTGATCGCCCCACCTGTGTAGCTCACCGAGTGAGCCCCCAACAGCAGAGCAAAAGCGGACGTCGGATCCATCTTGAACGTGAACGGGACGAGGACCGAGAGCGTGAACAGCCCTCCGATCCCCGGCAGGATCCCGACGACGAGCCCGACCCCAATGCCCACCAGCATGTAGCCGACCGCCGGCCAGCTAAAGACCCCGAGCAATCCCGCCAGTGCCGCTTCGACCATCGCTTCTCCTTCCCGGAGATTTCCTCCGCAATTTCCAGCACCCTGCGGAGGCCTCGCACCCTATTCCATCCTCAACTCTGATCAAGGCAGCGTTCACGACCACCCATCACATTTCACGGATCACGTTTTGTCATTTGTGATTCACTTGATCACCCACTCGTCCGATCACCTAATCTCCAAACAACTTTCTCAGGTTTTTCGCGGAAAACGCAAACGCGCGACACTGAATACAGTATCGCGCGCGTTCAACATCGGCGGGCGCCCGTGGACCACCTGCACTGCCGGAGCCCGCACCGGCACCCAAAGCGGTGCAATTCAAATGGCACGCGGTTTCCGGCCCCACAGGCATTTCCGTCTGCTGGAGTGTGTCCGGCATGGGCATTTCGATCGCCGCGGGCCGAGGCATCCCCTGAAATGCCTCCAACTCTGCTAACGGCTCGGGCCGCAAAGCACCAGCATCCTTGTTGTCCAAGTCCGGTCCCGTGCGCCAATCCAATCCCTCAGCAATTCGCCGCGTCCTGGCCGCGATGTCATTCGATACGTGGACATCCAGATCGAGCAATGGATCCTCCTTGATCTGCCCTGCTCCATCAGAACAGGCCCTTGCCTATTCTCGCCTTCTTCCGCTCTCATCCTTCATTCAAGCACGCCTTCCGCGATCAACTGGTCAATTTCGCTCTCCGGCATGCCGAGCACCTCGCGGCAGACGACCAAATTGTGCTCGCCCAAGAGCGGGCTGCGGAAATGCTCTGCCGGAGTCTCTGAAAGTGTGAACGGAGGGCCCATGTAATCGAATGGACCCAAGACCGGGTGTGGAAGCTGGTCCCAAACGTGCCGGTGATTCAATTGGGGATCGGCAAAGATATCGCTCAACCGGCTGACAATTCCCGCCTGCACACCCGCCGTTTGCAGCTTTTCCATCACCTCGTGGGGTGTGAATTGCGCGGTCCATTTCCCCACCAGCTGCTCGAGCTCGTCTTCATTTTGCTTGCGTGCTGCGAACGTGGCGAACCGTGCGTCCGTTGCCCATTCGGGCTTGCCTGCCGCGCGGCAGAACGCTTGCCATTCCTCTTCGGAGAACACGGCGATAACACACCACCGGTCGTCGCCCTGGCAAGGAAATGCCCCGTGCGGTGCGGCATAGGGGTGCCGATTGCCGCTGCGCGGCAGCATCGTTCCGTTCACCTGATAGTTGAGCAGTGTCGGGGCAATGAATTCCACCCCGGTCTCGTATTGCGAGAGATCGATGTACTGTCCCCGTCCGGTCCGCTCCCGCTCGTCCAGTGCGGCGAGAACGGCAGCCAGTCCAAAACCGACGGCGACAAAGTCAATATAGGGTCCGTATAGCAGTTGGGGGGCCGAGTCCGAATCATACCCCGCTAGGTCGGTGAACCCGCTCTGCGAAGTGAGCTGCGAGCCGAAACCCTTTTGGTTTGCCTTAGGTCCCGTTTGCCCCATGTTGCACGAGCTGAGGTAGACGAGCCGGGGATTGATTTCACTCGCCACCTTGTATGCGAGACCGAGGCGCTCCATCACCCCTGGGACAAAGTTCTCGACGAGCACATCGGCCCAGCCGACAAGTTTTCTGGCGACCTCGGTTCCGCGTTTCGTTTTCAAGTTCAACGCGATACTGTATTTGGTGTCGTTGAAGAAGGCAAAGGTGCCGGTCCGGTCCAGGCCGGGCTTGTCGTCCTTGTAGGGAGGATAGTGCATGCGAAAGCCGTCCGGTCGCGACCGAGATTCGACATGGATGACCTGCGCCCCATGTTCCGCCATGTGTTTCCCGACCATCGGCCCCGCGGCAAACACCGCGAACTCGACGACCTTGACTCCTTCGAGTGCTTTTTCGTGTGTCGGCATAGGTTATACCACCCGGTCCTGTCGCAGGCTCGCCAGCTCGTGTTTCGACAATCCCAACTCGTTCACATAGACCTGGTCATTGTGCTGGCCGATGCAGGGCGCCCGGCGTCCATCGCGCGGCTCGCTGCCGGAGAATTTCGCAAAGCGGCCCGGATACTTGAAGGCGGCGTTCAGCTCAGGGTGCTCCACCGGTTTCCAAAAGTCCCGTGCAGCCAGCTGAGGGTCCTCGAGAATATCACGAGCGTTGTTCACCGGGTAGCCCAGGATGCCGCGCTTGGCCGATTCATTGCCGAATTCCTCCTTGGTCAGAGTCGCCAAAAAGGCGGAGAAGGGCTTCTCGATCGCGTCGATCTCCTCCTGCGTGCTCGTCGCGACGTTGAACTTGTCCCAATCCTTCTCTTTCAGCCAATCGGGCGCCATGCCCCGTTCTGCCATCCACGCGACCATCGCCTGGTTCGAGTGCTTGCCGGCTTCCCCGCCGTAGATGATGAAATTGATGTATCCATCCCTGCACGGGGAAATGGCCTGCATGCGCGCGCCATGGATGCTCCGCCCGACGATTTGTGTTCCCGCGCGCACCAAGTCCTGCTGGCTCAGAGTCCAAAAAGAGGGCGCATTTGCCAACGCCCACAGCATGCCTGCCTGGAGCGACGCGTCCACGTGCTGGCCCTGGCCGGTCTTTCGACGATAATGATGCGCGAGGAGTGTGCCGGACGCAGCATACATGCTCGTCCACATCGGTGCCTGGGGGAGAATGGCGCGCAGCGGTGGACGGTCCGGTTCTCCGACGAGATTCATAAAGCCGCTCATCGCGATCGCGATGAGGTCCGAACCGTGGTAGGCCGCGTACGGCCCTGTTTGACCAAAGGGAGTGATCGAGGTGTAGACGAGCTGGGGGAAGAGACCATGCAGGTCTTGGAAGCCGAGCCCGCGCGCCGCCATATAGCCGGGCGCGTACGACTCGATGACGAAATCCGCCTTGTGAGCTAGGCGCCGGAAAAGAGCTTGTCCGCTGGGCGTGTCCAAATCCAGCGTGATGCCACGCTTGTTCGCGTTATACGCCCACCAGGGCAAGCTCTTTTCCGGATCGACTTGATCATGATAAAAGGGTCCGTGCCAACGTCCTGGATCGCCGTCGGGCGGCTCGATCTTGACGACATCTGCGCCTAGGTCGGCGAGGAGGCGGCCACACAGCCACCCGTCTTCCTGGGTGAGATCGAGAACGCGATAGGGAGAGAGCAATGCCGCCGCCCGTCCCGTCTCATCAGCCATGTTTCACCTATTCTGCCGTACCCAACTTCAGAGATTGCCTAACCGTCCCGCCGGTGTTCTTTCTCCGGGTCCGATCACACTCTCTTGCAGCAACCCGCCTGCTCTCACAGACTAGAATCCACATTGAATCGAAAAGACCAGCTCTGCGCGACGCAGGATCAGGAGCGCCTGCCGCTAGACAAGGCCGCTTTACGAGACAACTGCGAGGGGTACGGGGGAAGAGGCGGCCGCGGCCTGGTCCTCCCACAGGCTCATCCTCGTTGAAGCGATCGTCCACCTGCGGGAGGCTCCCAAGATTGACAAGTGACGGGCCAATGAGCCAATTGACCAATCTGCCAATGAGCCAATGTGTGTACGTGCCGAGTGACAAGCGACTTGGCTCATTGGACAATTGGCTCACTGGCTCATTGGCTCTTATCGTCCGTTCTTGGACAGCACATCGCCCCACTTGCCGCGCATCAGGTCTTTCGATTTGGCAATGTCCGCCGGTTCGAACCACTTTTTAACGTCCACGCGGTCCACCGGGTACACCGGGCGATGGAAATCCTGCTCAAAGCCGAATGGCACCGTCGCGTCGATACCCATGCCGCCCTCGAACCGAGTGTTCGAAGCCGTCCATTGTTTTTGCCCTGCGGTCATCCGCTCCTGCGGCATAAAGGTCTGACCCCGGCCGCCGGGCAGCGGATTTAGAATATCCGTATGGGGGTTGACGCGCGTCGTCAGTGCCCAAATGATGTCGTCCATCGAGTAGATGTCAATATCGGTGTCCACGGCAATCGCCAGACGCATGCCCTGACTGCAGGAGAGAATCGCCGACAAAAAGTTGCGCTGCCAGCCTTCCTCGATTTGGTTTCGCTTCTTCACCTGGATGATACAGCCGCCCCAGTCCGTCATGGGGTAAGGAATATTGACATCCTGGATGATGCCCGGCTGCAGGCGCTCGCACAATTCATAGATCGCTGACTCGCGCACCGTGGTATCGATGTTCTGGCAGTCCTCCATGTGAACGCCGAGGGGGAAGATGATCGGCTTGGAAGCGCGGCGGCGCATCGTGATGCCCGTGACGTGGAAGGTAGGCGCCTTGTACGCCTTGCCCATGTACCCCGCCCACTCGGGGTGGAAAAAGAACTTGCCCTGCGTATCGTGCTCTTCCGCTTCGCGGGTTTCATACCGCTTGTCCCGGGGGTGGATTTCGCCTTCGAGGACAAGCTCGCAGTCGGCCAGCGCCCAGGCATCTTGCGTGCGCGCCTTGACAATGCGCAGCGGATAGCCTTGCACCGCCCCGGCCGCACCCAGCTCGTCCCCGCCGCGGGGCAGAACGGCATAGTCAAAACCGCCGCCCGCAATCAATGTCGACGCGAGAGGAACGCCAAAGCACATGGTCAAAGGAATTGGCTTGTCGTCGTGATAGTGCTCGCTGATGATCTGCCACATGTGGGCGCCGGGCGCGGCCTGGAACGTCGAGACATTGCCCCAACGCGCGGACATGCGGTTGTAGCCGGTATGGGAGCCGCCGCCGAAATACGGGCCCACCACCACGCTGTTGCCGCTGCCGATCGTCATTTCAGTCTCGAGCATCGTGTGCCGGATGGCGAGGACCCACTTGTTGATATTCAAATCGTCTGTTAGGACATCTTCTTGAACCGGGGCATCTTGCTGGGAGATTTCGATCGGGGGAATCGGGTGGGTGAGCGAGTAGGCGAGCCGACGGGTGCGTGACTGGCGGTCCTTCCAGCCAAAATAGTGGTTCACCAAATCCATATGGGCAAACAGGTTCGTCACCGCGCGCAAGTGAGGATATCCCTTGACGTTATTGAAGAGGATTGGCAGGCCGCCGTCGAACGTTTTTTGAATGCCTGTGATCTCGAGGTCGGGATTGACCTCGATGTCCGTCTCGAGCAGTTTCCCTTCCGCACGCATGCAATCGATCGACGACCTCAGGTCGCGAAGATCAAAGCCTGTTTTGTCCTTGGCTTCATTCGCACTGGCTTCCCAAGAGCCCATGTCTCCCCCTTAATCTTGATCTGTTTGATCAGCAGATGATTTATTATCATTCCTAGTGAACCGGAACGGCGAATCTGAATGATAGGTGCCGGCGGAGGAAGAACAAGCCATCAGGCCGGGTCGACAAGTTCATGTCGCCGGACTCGTGTCAAGGTAATGCAGCCAGAAAATTACATCGGCAAGATCGCTAGCCCTACGAATGAGACTGTTCGAGCTTTTGGACGCGCCGCTCGAAATACACGAGGTGTTCGTTCATGATCCGGGTCGCGCGCTCGCTGTCGTGCGCGGCAATGGCGTCGAGGAGTTTTTCATGGTCCTGAATTGCGCGCGCTCCCATTTGTTCATCTGGGATGATCTTTTCGAGCGTTTCGTAAAAGAGGGTTTGGAAGGAGCTAACGGTAAACAGCAACACTCGGTTCTTGGCGGCCTTGGCCATAGCGACGTGGAAATTGACGCTGTGTGGGGTAAAGTGGGGGTCCCCTGAAGATTGGGCCTGGTGCGCGCCGTCAATCGCTGCCCGCATGGCTTGAAGATCTTCCGCGGTTGCGCGCTCGGCCGCGAGCCGAGCCGTCGTCATCTCAATCGCCCGGCGCGCTTCGATCAATTCTCGGCTGCTCGCCCCCTGCATGCGCAACATGTCAGTCAGCGCCTCGCTGATCGTCGTGGCGCTTGGACGAGCCACAAAAGCGCCGCCGCCGGCGCCGACTTTGATACTTATGAGGTTCTGGGATTCCAGCACGCGCAGAGCATCTCGCACGGTCGTGCGAGAGAGCCCAAACTGTTCGGCCAGTTCCTTTTCAGAGGGGAGCCGGTCACCCGGAGCCAGCTTTCCGGAAAAGATATGGTCTTTGACTTGCAGGACTATATCCTCTGATGCACGCGCTACACGGACCGTGTGAAAAATAGGTTCTGTCGCTTGAGCCATCCAGAGGTCCCAAAGGTCTAAAGATATGATTATTATAACTTGGGTTTCGACCTATGTCAACAATGTGAAATAAGACGCAAACCACTAACCCTTGTACGTCACAATGCGGCCCCACAGCCCTTTCGTGCCCCAAATGCCGGAACGCAAGCATTCAAGCTGGACGACTTGGCTGTGGTCCACAAAGAGATTCACTTCCGGTCCATAGTTTTTAATGTACCAGGCAAAGACTTCTGGATCGGCAGCCTCGAACATCGGCTTCTCCAATCCGAGCGCGTTAATGATCCTGGCGACGACGTCCGTTCGCCAGACCTTGACGTTCTCCGTGATCCCCTCTGACTCGATCATGATCATGTACGCCCCGGCGTCGATGAACCGCTTGGCCTGCAGAATAGCCCATTCGGGGTCGCGTGTCCCCTCTGCTTCCAGTTCCGCCACAGACGTCGCGCCGCCGGCCCCGAATTGGATGCCTACCTCCGGTTTCGCCTTCAGCCCTGCCTTTTGCACTCGCTCGATGAGGCGGAGCCAATCATCCGTCGGAATCGTGATAAACCCGCTGGAAATCTCGACAATGTCGAATCCGATCGCCTTACACTCTTTGATATAGGCATCCACCGCCTCCGGACCGAGTGTCAAGACATGCTCGATAAAGCCCCCTGTGGATACGAGGACGTTGTGCTGGTGGCAAATGTCCAGCAACTCCTTGACGGCCGGACGGGGCATCAAGGTAAAAGACCCACCCGCAAATTTGAGGACGTCCACGTAGGCTCCCATCGTCTCGAGCACATCCTGCAAATAACGCTTGCCCATCGGGCTGTAATATGGGCCGCGAATTTCGGTCACTCCACGCGCCCGCGGCTTACTCGGGCGCTCGTTGATGCGCAGAAACGGGAAAGCCCGCTCCGCGTCAGTGTTCTGAGTAGGTGCCATGGTATCTCCTTTATATCTGGTCCCGCCCCCACCAGTCGGCAGACCGGGAGAGATCAAGAAATGGGCGGGATTGATCTCCGGCCATTGCGCTAGTCCGCTCGCTCGCTCCCCAAGAGCCGTGCCAAGTCTGCCACCTCAATTGTCTCCAAGTTGGAAACGGCCTCCGCAATCTCACGACGGAGCGGCTCGCTTGTGTAAGGTCCGCTCAAATGCTCAAATTTGCGTGTGACCGTTTCCCACGAAGGTTGGCGGGTAAAGAAACCCTCATAGTCATGCTTCTCTTTCACAAGGGTTTCGCCATTCTTCAGCTTGACCATAAGGCGACATGGCATTTCATTCGGAAAGCGCCGGCTGTATTCTTCATTCGGCCGCACCTCGACCCTGCGCAAAAGACTCTGGACATCCGCCTGCTGGATACGCTCAGGACGGTACTGCTCGGGCATCACCTGCCCGTCCAGGATCGCGACTGCGACCATGTATTGCAGGCTGTGATCGGCCTGCTCTTTGGTATGGACCTGCGTCTTGTCCCCCTCTTCACCCCCGCCGATGATTTTGTAGGCGACGTCAAAGATGTCGATCTCGATCCCTTGAACTTGATCACCCGTAAACGGATGCTCCTGCTTCAATTCCAGAATACCCTCAATCGCGGATTGAGAGTGGATCTCGGCGTTGTACCTTTTCAGGATCGTCCGTGTCACGCGCTCGAGATTCTCTCGAGACCAATCGATCTCGAAACGGCCTGCGATGGCGTCCATAAAGCCTTTGTTTCCTTCAAAGATCTCGAGCGGCCCCGTAATCCCGCGCATCGCAAGAAATGTGGCGTGCGTGGCGCCCATAGCCGTGTCCGGATAAGCCAGACCTTTCCAGTTCGACAGCGTCCCGGTCCGCGTGACACGCAAAGCGTTATACGCCGTTCCGCTGATAGCGATGGCGTTCGCCGTTTTCGCCGCATCCAGCCCCAATACTTTGGAGACGCCGGCGGCTACCGCATAGGCCCCCTGGGTGGTGTGGTCAAAACCCTTCGCTCGCACCGGCGCGACATCGCTCAGCCGGCACTGAACCTGATAGGCAACTGCCAGCGCGGTCATCAAATCACGGCCGCTCTTGCGAGCATACTCGGCTCCCGCGAGAACGGGTGCCAGATTGTCGCTCGGATGGCAAGTCTCGCCCTTCGCCAGGTAGCTATCGTTAAAATCCAGGTAACGTACCAGCGCACCGTTATAAAGGGCTGCCCGGTCCGGAGCCGTCTGATGATCGGCAATCAGGGTACAGCGAGATGCTCCCCCGAAATCATTGATCTGCTCTCGAATCAGCCGGATCGGCTCGCCGTCGAGAGCACCCATGGCGCAGCCGATGGCATCCAGGATGCGGATTTTGAGCTGCTCCCGTGCATTATCCGAAAGATCGCCGAAGGAAGCATGCCGGCAGAACTCGGCCAGTTGTTCAACTTGTGTCATAATCGCTTGTCCCCTCCGCTCTGTCGACGGGAACCAGTCCGCCCGTCCCGATGTCGTCTGAACGCTTCTCGATTCTATGCCTCTGCAGAGCCCCTGACAAGGGCCATAAGGTAAGGCGGCCCCACGCCCGAAATATCCGGACCTCCGCTACAACTGACGGGCGACAAGATATTGTTAACCACCTCCGGCAACCGCGAGAAAGGGCAGCTTTTGGCATCTGCTCTTTCTCTGTTCCGATTGGCTGTGCGGCGTCACAACTACATCAGCTTGTACCTGAAAATAGCGGCCGCCTTGCCGCTCGGCACCTGGTCAGCCGGAACGGCATAGACCGTCCCGTCATGCAAGAGGTCTGGATCGCGGCATATTGCGAACTCCGGCATCTACTTTCTGGAAAAGGCGCAAGATGTTGTTCTTGTTCACCAATCTATCCTCCCCCCGCCGTGCAGTATCGAATGCTCAAGACGAAAACTGCAAATGAACAAGAGCTCAGGGTTGCTTGCAACGCGTGCGCAGCCTTTCGCGATGCTCGCGGACCTGCCGCGTGTTAGCGTACAGAGCACCTTTCAGTGCTGCTTCGGCCGTGTGCGCCCTTTCAATCGCCGCCAGGTTGTCTGGCCGGGTGAATACGACGATTCGTGCCCGGTAATGTAGCGGAGATTCTCTATGTGCCAGCTCACCGACCCGACCGAGGCGCCGATCGGGTCGTGATGACCCTTGGCAAGGCCCCACTATCTATAACGGAGGAGCATAACGGGTGATGCCAGGCTGAAGGCAGCTCCGCTCGCGCCTGCCTCTAAACTGAGACGCACTCGGCCTCACCGCCCGTATCACATCCCTCCGCTCCCCCTTTGTGACAGATCTGTAACACGGCGTTACGAAACTGGAACGGGACCGACATACTATTGCAGCAGCCATCCCTTAAACTAGGTGCAGCTCATGGCTGAGGATTCGCCTTGGCGCACGGCAGATCCGGGGGGATTGCCATGTTTGCATGTCATCGCAAGTCCATAGGGTACTCGCAACGCACACTGCTTCTCGCCATCGTCCATCAGGGCCTGCGAAACCCGAAGGACAAATAGCTGCAACAGACCGAGAGGAACTTTTGGGGCAATTATGTCGTCTCTAGTATTGAGAGTATAATTGTTCTCGGGTTTGCCTTGTCTACGCAAGGCCCGCGGCTATGGATGCCAGCGAACGCTCCGCTGTGCGTTTGTCGGCGTTTGTCCCTGTCCCTTTCGCCGAAATTCCTTATTCCCTCAAGCCTTCGGACGGCCGATGCGACGACGTCTTCTCCTCCTGACCATCCTGTTTAGCGCGCTCTGCCTCGCCACGGTCCTGTATCTCCTGGTGGGCAACTTGCCCGCGCCTGACGCGCTCATCAAGCGCTCGTCCCCCGACACGACCAAGATTTATGATCGGAACGGCCGGCTTCTTTACGAGGTCCTCGACCCGCGCGCTGGGCGGCGCACTCGTGTTCCGCTGAGTGAGCTGCCTACCTATTTCCGCGAGGCCGTCGTCGCCGTCGAGGACGCCAGCTTTTATTCCAACCCCGGGGTTGACGTTTCCGGAATTATGCGTGCGGCTGTGCAGAATCTGCGCGCCGGAGAGATCGTCGCAGGCGGGAGCACGATCACGCAGCAACTCGCCCGTGACGTCCTGCTTTCGCAAGAAGAGCGCGAGTCGCGCAGCTATGTCCGCAAATTGCGAGAGGCGTTTCTCGCAGTGCGCCTCACCCAGACCTATTCCAAGGACCAAATCCTCGATATGTACCTCAACGAGGTTTACTTTGGTCAACTCGCCTACGGCGCGGAGGCAGCCGCGCGCACCTATTTCGGCAAGCCGGCCCGCGACCTCGATCTCGCCGAATCGGCCCTCCTCGCGGGCTTGATCCAGGCTCCTGCCTTATACAACCCTTTTGTTAATTTCGACGCGGCCCGCGCACGGCAGGCCATAGTCCTCGGTCTCATGGTCAAGAACGGTTCCATCACTCTAGCAGAGTCTCAAGTGGCCCAAGCTGAGCCTATTCACCTGGTCGCCAGTACCCCGACGGCCACTCTCCGCGCCCCTCACTTTGTCTCCTATGTGCGCAACCTGCTCGAAGAACGTTACGGCCCGGAACAGGTGAATCATGGAGGGCTGAAGGTCATTACGACGCTCGATATCGATTTGCAGGAGCGGGCTCAGGAAATCGTCCGCCAGCGTCTGGATGAGTTGGCGCGACGCACACGCGACGAAGGTGCCCCCGATTACAATGTTAACGATGCGGCGGTTGTGGTTCTCGATCCCAGCACGGGCCAGATCCTCGCGATGGTCGGCAGTGCGGATTATTTCGACAACGCAATCGACGGAGCCGTGAATGTCGCCCTTGCGAACCGGCAACCGGGCTCAGCGATCAAGCCGATCACGTACGCCACGGCTTTTAGTCGTGATTGGACGCCGGCCACCGTGGTCTCCGACGTCCCAACCGCTTTTCTCACAAAAGAGAACCAACCTTACGAGCCCGAGAACTATGATCGGATCTGGCACGGCCCCATCTCACTGCGGCAGGCGCTTGCGACCTCTTCAAACATGGTCGCCGTCAAAGTACTCGATCACGTCGGCCTCCCGGCGATGATCCAGACGGCCCAAGCGCTCGGCATCTCAACTTTTGGCGATCCAGATCGGTTCGGTCTCTCTTTGACCTTGGGCGGTGGCGAGGTCAAGCTCCTCGAACTGACCGCCGCGTATGCCGCCTTTCCCAACCAAGGCCGACGCGTCGACCCCGTACCCATTCTCTCGGTGAACGGCGTGCCTTGGTCGCAGCCGAGCAATCCGGAACCCGTCCTCAGCCCACAGGTAGCTTATCTCATCACGAGTATTCTGTCGGATGATTCCGCCCGCATCCCCGCATTTGGCGAGGACAGCGTCCTCGATCTGAGCCGTCCCGCGGCGGCCAAGACAGGGACGACGACGGACTTTCGGGACAACTGGACCATTGGCTATACGCCCGATCTCGTCGCTGGAGTTTGGGTAGGAAATGCCGACAACTCGCCCATGTACAAAATTTCCGGAGTTACCGGGGCGGGCCCGATTTGGCACGACGTCATGGAGGAGGCGCTCAAGAACCGGCCAGTCCGCGACTTTTCACGGCCCGATGGTCTCGTCGACGTGCAGATTTGCGACACCTCCGGTCTCTTGGCGACGCCGGATTGTCCCCGCCAGCGCAGCGAGGTCTTTATCGCAGGCACCGAGCCGACCCGTCCTGACGACAGCTATCGCGCCGTGTTACTCGACAGCGCGACCGGGCTTTTGTGGAAGGAGGGGTGTCACGGTCAGCCCATCGAGCGGGTCTACCGCTTTCTTCCTCCCGATGCTCAAGAGTGGGGCCGCAAGCAAGGCATCCCGGAGCCACCCCAGACGGACTGCCAGGGACAGCCGGTGCAGCAAGCAGATCTGTCAACGAACGGTGTGGCCAAGCAGGGAAACGCAGGCGGCGAAAAGGCCGAGTCAACACTGGCCATCACCAGCCCGGCGCCGAACGCGGTCTTTGCGCTCAGCCTCCAATTGCCGCGCGACATGCAAAGGATCGAAATTGCCGCCCAGCCCGCGGACTCGGGTGCACCTTCGTTGAGCCTCATCGTAGACGGCCAGGTTATTGGCTCGTTCTCCCGTCCTCCTTACCGCGCCCTCTGGTCACTCACTCCGGGCGAACATACCGCGCAAGCGGTCAGCGCGGATGCGGAGGGCAAGCCCATTGAGAGCCAGCCGGTAGAATTTTTTGTCCAAGACGGACCGTAGAGTCGCGTGATCCGCGCACGATGCGAATCCCGGCGGATAACAAACCCAGAGAGGGAACAATGTCTCAAGCAAAAACCTTTTGGTCGTTGCTCTTGATGCTCGTCCTTCTCGCCGCGTGCAGCGGCGGCGCCCATCCAACCGCGACTCCCCCTCCTCCGACGGCAACGCTGCCGTCCAGCACCGGCGCGCCCGCGCGCGAGACGCCCGCGCCTAGCTCTCTGCCCTCGCCAACTCCGGGCAGCCTGTTTCCACAAAATATATCGAATGAGCCGCTCAACGTCATCACGACGCAGCCAGCAGACAAGGGAACCGATGTTGCCGTTGTCGACTCGCGCATCATTGTCCAGTTCAATCATCCCGTCGTTCCGCTGACCGCGGTCGAGGCTCAAAAGGACTTGCCTCAACCGCTTTCCCTCCAGCCGTCCGTCCCCGGCACAGGGCAGTGGATCAATACGTCAACCTTTGCGTTCACTCCAAGTCAAATCTTGGCGGTCGCAACGCAGTATACTGCGACCGTCGCGCCCCTTAAGGATATGCTCGGCCAGTCGTTGAGTGGATATACCTGGTCGTTCAAGACCGTGTCGCCCGCCATCGTCAAGACCTATCCGGCGGACAAGACACAGTACGTCGGCACGACCCAGCCGATTACCATCACTTTCAATACCGAGATGGACCGCGCCTCGACCGAGTCGCGCCTGACGATCCAGCGGCAGGATACGGGCACAGCGGTCTCGGGGCGCATTGCGTGGCAGGGAGTCGTCCTTAGCTGGACGCCAGACAAGCCGCTGGAATATGCCAAACCCTATGTGGCCGAACTCAAACCGGGCGCACAGGATATCAACCGTCTCGCCGCTACCCCCACAGACGTCAAGTGGTCCTTCCGGACCGTCCCACCTCCCGGTGTCAGCACAACATTACCGGCGAACGGAAACACAAAAGCCAATATCAGCGGCGGCTTTCGTGTCCAATTCTCTTCGCCCATGTCGCACACCCTGGACACGAAGGACAGTCTCAAGGCGAGCATTTCGCCGACCATTACTAATCAATCCTTCTATTGGGAGAGTGCCAAAGGGGGAGATTCCGGCGACACCGCGGTGAGGATTGTAGGCAATTGGCTCGCTTCCCAGCCATACACAGTGACTATCAGCGGCGACAACCTGACCCGCTATGGCGAAAAGCTGGGCAAGGATGTCGTGGTGCGCTTTACCACCGCGCCGCGCGCACCGCAGCTGGGGCTCAATGTCCCGAGTACCATGGGCATGTACGACGCGAACGGCCCACAGGTCATCGTGGCGACCTATGTGAATCTGACCCAGATTGACTACAAGCTCTTTAAGGTGGACCGATCGGATTACATCCGCCTTCTGGGCCGCAACTATTACCAATCGCTGCAAAGCTATGCACCCAAACCGGCCAACCAACTGCGGGCATGGTCGCTTACTCCGAAGGCGCCGCTTAACGCGAACCGGCTCATCTCGACGACACTCACGGCGGACGGCACGCCTCTCCCTTCCGGCGTCTATTTCCTCCAGGCAACCACGCCGAGCATTACCAAGATGGTGGCCAAACAGCTGCTTATTGTTTCGGGAATGAACCTCTCACTCAAACGCACCGAAACGGAAGCCCTGGTCTGGGTTACCGATTTGAAATCCGGGCAACCTCTCGCAGGCCAGCCATTGACGCTGTACGATACCAACGGCAAAGTGCTCGGCTCAGGCAAGTCGGACAAGGATGGCATCTGGCGTCTCACCTTTGCAAAGCAGAATGCGTGGGACCCCATTTACGCGTTGAGCGAAGCGAGCGGGCAAATCGTCGGAGCCGTCGGAAGCGACTGGAATGACGGCATCATGACCTGGGATTTCAACATGCCCAGCCAGCCGTCGGCGCAAGAGTATTACGCCAACCTGTACACCGACCGCTCCATTTACCGGCCCGGACAATCGGTTTATTTCAAAGGCATCCTGCGCCGGGATAATGATGCCACCTACAGTCTGCCCAGCGGAATCGAAACCGTGCCCGTCACCGTGCGCGATGCGCAGGGTAAGCGGATCTCCACCCAGAACGTCCCTCTGAGCAGCTATGGGACGTTCAACGGCGAAATCAAACTGACGAACTCGGCGGCCATCGGGTATTACAATCTCAGCATTCAACTGGGCCAAGACCCGAACCGGTTCTACACCAGCGTCGGGTTCCAGGTAGCCGAGTATCGCGCTCCGGAATTCCAGGTGGCGGTCACTACCGACAAGCCCGAGTACATCAACGGCGATACGATCCAGGTAGACGTCAACTCGACCTACTTTTTCGGCGGTGCCGTTTCCAACGCGGCGGTTACCTGGCGCCTCATGTCGGACGATCTGTTCTTCCAGCCGGACACCGTCAAGGGATATTGGAACTTTGTCGATTATGATTTGACGACCGATCGCATGCAGCAGGGGCAGGTCATCCGACAGGGTAAAGGCAAAACGGATGCCGCGGGCAGGTTCCACTTTGAGGTACCCGCAGACCTAAAGGATTTCCCGCTCAGCCAGAACTTTACCCTTGAGGCCGAGATTACGGACATTAACAACCAGTCCGTGTCCAGCCGGACGACCGTCCCCGTCCACAAGGGTCAGTACTATATCGGCCTGCGCCCCCAGCGCTATGTAGGGACCGTTGGCCAAGAGCAGGCGGTGGATGTCATCACGGTAGATACCAAAGGGCTTACCGTGACGAACCAAGCTCTGACTGTCTCATTCTTTGAGCACAAATGGTACAGCGTGCAAGAGAAAAGCGCGGACGGAAACTTGTACTGGAAGAGCGCGTACACCGATACTCTGGTTTCTAAGATGAATGTGACGACAAACGCCCAGGGAAGCGCGGTCGCCACCTTCACGCCGAGCAAGGGTGGGGTCTATAAAGTCGTCGCCGAGGGGCAGGACGCGGCCAACAACAAGATCCGGAGCAGCACTTATCTCTGGGTCTCGGGACGCGAGTTTGTCAACTGGCGGATGGAGAATAATGACCGCATCGACCTCGTCGCGGACAAGAAGGAATATGCTCCTGGCGATACGGCTGAGATCCTCATCCCCGCGCCGTTCAAGAACGCACAAGCTCTTTTGACAATCGAGCGCGGAACAATTCGGGAGGTGCGTCGTCTGACTCTCCCCGGTAACAGTGAGAAGGTGCAAATTCCGATTCGGTCGGACTATAGCCCCAACGTCTTTGTTTCCGTCTTGCTCGTCAAAGGGCGCGGTCCGGACAGTCCGACTCCGCAGTTCAAGCTGGGATATACAAACCTGGCCGTCTCGACGGTGCAAAAGCAGCTCAAGATCACGGTCACCCCGGACAAGCAGACACACTATAGTCCGGGTGAAAAAGCAACTTTTGCCATCACGACGACCGATTATACGAACACACCGGTTCAAACCGAGCTGTCCGTCGCGCTCGTCGACAAGGCTATCCAGTCGCTCACAGATGATATGTCCATATCGCCGCTTCAAGCCTTTTACGGCCAGCGCGGACTCGGCGTCCAGACCTCTGCGACGCTCGTCCGCTCGGTCGAGCGCATCAATGAGCAACTGAACCCCGAGGCCAAAGGGGGCGGCGGCGGGCCGGCCCTCCAACCCGTGCGGCGTGATTTCCAGGATACCGCCTTCTGGAAGGCAGATGTGGTGACCGATTCGTCGGGCAACGCTAAAGTGACGATTCCTCTGCCCGACAATCTCACCACCTGGAACCTCACGGCCAAAGGTGTGACAACCTCCACTCAAGTCGGCGAGGCTAGCACCGATATCATGAGTACCAAGGACCTGCTCGTTCGCCCCGTCACGCCGCGGTTCTTTGTCGTCGGCGACAAGGCAACGCTTCAAGCGGTGGTGAACAACAATACGGACAAGGACGTGAGCGTGGACGTCGGCATCGACGGTGGACAAGGGCTGACGATCGCAGGCAACGTTCAGCAGCCACTGACCGTCCGTGCGCACGACAAAGGCATCGTGAGTTGGAACACAACGGTCAACCCGGTCGAACAGGTCACGGTAAGATTCTCGGCGAGTGGGAACGGCTATCAGGACGCGATCGAACAAACCTTGCCCGTCCTTCGCCCAATCTCTGAAGAGACGGTGGCGACGGCCGGCCAGGTCGATACCCGCGTGGCCGAGCAGATCCAGTTACCCTCTGTCGTGGACAAGACGGCGGGCGACCTCAAGATCGAGCTGAGCCCATCCCTCGCCGCGGCGAGCCGCGACAGTCTCGATTATCTACAGTCATTCGACTATGATTGCACCGAGCAGACCGTCAGCAAATTCTTCCCGAATGTCGCCACCTATCTTGCGCTCAAAAAGCTCGGCATCGATCGCCCTGACCTCCGCAGCAGTCTGGAGACGAATGTGACCACCGCCGTCCAGCGCCTCTATGCGCTCCAACGCCAGGATGGCGGTTGGGGCTGGTGGGCCAATGACGACAGCCAGCCGACCTTGACCGCCTATGCACTACTCGCGCTCTACGACGCGCGACAGGCCGGTTTCGCGGTGGATACGGACGTGATGAACCGGGCCGAGCAGTTCCTAACCCGTTATCTCGACCAGCCGCTCGACGTCAAGATCGGTTATGCCGCGAACGAGCGCGCGTTTACCATCTTTGTCCTGACGGAAATGGGGCGCCCGATGACCGGCCGCGCAGTGAATCTCTACGACCAGCGTGCGAATCTGGCCAACTACGGCAAGGCTTTCCTTATGATGTCGCTTCTCAAGCTCAAGCAGCCGCAGGCTCAATCGTTGCAGACCGAGCTGACAAGCGCCGCGATCCAGAGTGCCACCGGCACACACTGGGAAGAAAGCAAGCCCGATTATTGGACGATGAACACAAATACGCGCTCGACCGCGCTCGCGATCATGGCCTTGTCCCGCGCTAGCCAAGGAGCTCCTTCGCCCATCCTCTCGAACGCGGTGCGCTGGCTCATGGTCGCACGAAAAGAAGGGCACTGGGAGACGACACAGGAGACCGCCTGGTCGGTGCTCGCTCTCACCGAATTCATGCAGTCCACCGGCGAACTCCAGGGCAATTACACGTACCAGGTGAGCCTCAACGGCAAAGCGATTGGCGATGGGACAGTGGACAAGACGAATATCGACCAGTCCAAGACGCTGACGGTCGCGATCAAGGACCTCGTCCAGACCGCCGCCAACGAGGTGCTGATTACGCGCAGCCCCGGGGATGGACGGCTCTACTACAGCGCCTATCTGAACTATTACCTTCCCGTCGAAAACATGCCCGCGCTCAATCGCGGCATCCTGATCGGGCGGCAGTACGAGGCGGTTGATCCGCAAACGCTCAAGCCAACGGGCAAGTTGATTCAATCTGCCAAGGTCGGAGACTATGTGCAAGTCACACTGACCATCGTCGCGCCACAGGATTTGCACTATCTTGTTCTGGAAGACCCGCTGCCCGCCGGGTTTGAAGCGGTCGACACGACGTTAAAGACCTCCAGTGCGGCGGCGCAAGGGCCACAGCTCCAAGCGAAACAACCGGCGGAGCAAACCGCGTACGGCCGCTGGTACCAGCCGTACTGGACCTACTGGGCGCACTCTGAGGTACGAGATGACAAGATCGCCGCTTTTGCTACCTATCTGGGACGAGGCACGTACGAGTACAGCTACATGATGCGCGCAAGCGTGCTGGGCCAGTTCCAGACGTTGCCTGCGCGGGCCTATGAAATGTATTTTCCGGATGTGTTCGGCCGCAGCGCCGGAACGACCTTTGTCGTCAACCCGTAAGCGATTGCAGAACAAGATCGACTTTCCGGCGCACAATCGATAAAAGGTCACGAGGGCCTCGCGCGCTTTACCCAGCGAGGCCCTTCCGCTTGCAGGTTTCTGCATCATCATGGAAAGAACTGGGTAGATTACGACGGGAAGGGGTAGGAGGAGGGATGACGCCGCCATCCACTTTGGGAGAAAGCTGTTGGGCAGAAAACCCGCTTCGCAAGGGGACATTTGCTCCGAGGTGAAAACCCAATATCCCTGTTCAACGACTGCGTTTCATGTGCTTTTTTGATAATCCCCATTTCGGTGATAGAATTTTGGCGAGGTTCCTTTGAACTAGGGTCTTATGAATTTCTGGGACATTTTCGACAACGTTGTGCTCGCCAGCGGGTTCTGGTTCTTCATTATCGCCTACGTCGTATTTGGGCTGTGGGCCCTGCTCGGCGACTCGAAGAGTTCGCTGTGGCTCAGTCTCTCGCTCCTTGTGCCCGCGGCGTTCTTCTTTGCCTTTCAACCCTCTGCGACCAAGGCCGAGGATTTCCCCTTTTGGCTCGCAAGCGTCACTCTCTGGATATCCCTGGTGGTTTCACCCATACTCGCTGCCTGGGGAGTCTGGCGCGAATCAAGCTTGTCTCTCCTCATGGGCACTTTTACCTCTGTCCCGTTGGGTATCTATCTCTTTCTCTATCCCGGTACCCGGTTTTATCTCCTCTGGCCGCTGTTCTTCCTGCTCGCGGCAGGTACTACTCGCAGCTCTGAGCGTTGGTTGACTTGGGCCATGCTCATTTTGATCGTCGCGTTTGATGCCTTTTTCTGGCTGGTACGTCTTGGCGTTTTTACCCTTGGCCCACAGGTGGTGCAGCAGTAGTAGGAGCAAGGCGTGTCTGGCTCCAGGGATTCTACTCTCTCCATAACAAAAGCGCCGAGCGGGCGTTTAATGTTTTGGGAGGTCACCTTGGATTTTCTTCGAGACCCGCGGCCTCTTGCTCAAAGACATCGCCGCTTGAAACCCTTATTTGCGCTGCTCTTTGCCTGCTTGCTCATTTTGGCGAGCTTCGGCGAGACGGCTCTCGCCGTCGGTCCACCCATGCCTGCCAGCGTTTCCAGCCCGAAACCGGACCTGACCTACGCTCGGGTCACAGCCGATTATCTCTCAACTTACTCTCTTCCCTGGGATGCCGAGGCAGGTTTGCCCCCCTCTCGCGTCTTCGAGCCAGGCTTTGTCTGGGTCAGTCTCGCCGATGACCCACCCCTGTCCTACGATGGCGAAGACTGGTATCTGACCAGCCAGAATGACTATGTTAGCGCGGACGAAATCGCCGTCTACAATCCATCCAAGTTCCAAGGTGCGGCTTTCGCTACCCCTCCGGACAAGCCCTTTGGATGGATTGTGAGCAGCACGGCAGTATCAAGCACGCCTGGCGGTCCTGCAACAAAGGGCGCCCCCTGGCTGCCGCGCTATTCGCTGGTCACGCTATTTGACGAGAAGAAGGTCGGCGGCTGGACGTGGTATCGGGTCGGGGACGGCCAATGGGTGGAACAGCGAAAACTGGGCATTGTGACCCCCTCGCAACGCCCGCCGGCCGTTCCGGCCACGGACAAGTGGATCGAAGTAAACCTCTACGAACAGACTCTCGCCGCCTACGAGGGTGACAGATTGGTCTATGCCACCCTTGTATCGAGCGGGCTTCCCCAGTGGTCAACGCCCCGCGGCCTGTTCCAAGTCTGGGCCAAAGTCACGGCGGACAAAATGAGCGGAGCCGACGGGCGGCCGGACTATTACTGGCTGGACGATGTACCCTGGATCCTCTATTTCAACGCGGGAGTAGCCCTCCATGGCGCTTATTGGCATGACGGATTCGGCTTTCCTCACTCGCACGGATGCGTCAACCTAGCCCCTAAAGATGCACTCTGGCTCTATGATTGGGCTACCCCAGCCTCTGGGCCGGGGGTCTGGACCTTGTCGACACCGGAAAACCCCGGAACGTGGGTCTGGGTTCACTAGCATGGCGGGTGGAAACCGCGTCGGGGGCGCCCCCGACGCGGTTTCATTTTGTAATAATTCTAAAATCGCGTTTCCACTGAATTTGACATCAATTGCGTTCAACTTTATGATGAATCGCACATCAGCCGGACTCAACTTGTCCAAAGGGACGGCTGGCCTACAATGTCGCCTCTTGGAGACACTGAATGAAGTGGAACGCGAGCGGCATGACCCTCATTCTTGCAATCTTCCTTTTTATCCCGATTGGCTGCAGCGGTCCTCCCGCGACTGTCATCCCCACAGATACGCCGACGGACACCCCTGAACCCCCCACCCCCACTGCCACAATTGCGCCCTTCATGGCTTTCCCCACCGCAGCGCGTCCGGTCAACACGGCCGTCCCTGTTCTCACGGTTAGAGGACAGATCAAGAATGTGGTGGCCAAGACACTCCTAGTCAACCTCGTCAAGGCCGTGCAAGGCATCTCGAGCATCGCTCTGACCACCAGAACGCAAATCCTGACGTCCGCTGGCGCAGCCAAAAAGTGGCAGGACCTGAAGGCAGGGATGACGATCGAAGCCACAGGAACGGCGGGCGCCAAGGGAACGATCGTGGCACAGCGCGTAAGAATTGTCCTCGCGCCTGCCCCCACCCCCACCCATCGCCCGAGCCCTGTCCCCACCGTCGCCATCACCTGGCAGGGGGTTCAAATCCCGGATATTGGAATTGGCCTGGAGGTGCCCGGAGGCTGGCCGCAGGGCCCAGACTGGTCCTGGACAAGGCCTGGGGACTCGGGCGAGCGGTTGGGCGTGAAGTGGGCGACCCGGCAGCAGGGCGCGGAACCCATTGTCATGCTTCCAGCGAACGGTGTCGTCAAGAGCGCCATTCCCACGAACACAAGCCTGGGCAGGGCAATCCGGTACACGCTGCGCATCACCTCATCGACCGCGGCAGAGTCTCACGTCGTCATTATGACGGATGCTCGATTTATCGACCTGTATGCGACAGCGACAACGGATGCAGGACTCGTCTCGTTACAGACGGCTCTTTCGCACATGCTCGCTTCCGTCCGGTCTCAGAATTGAGAGTCAGTAACGGTCGACTTGGTGCACATTCCGAAAAATAGTCCCGTGAAGTCATCCTCGGTTTCACACGGGATGGCTTCACGGGAGAACAGCCACAGACCACATGAGCCAACTCTTTTTCGCACTGGCAGGCATCTCGGGCGCACTCGCGGTTGCTTTGGGCGCCTTTGGCGCTCACGCGCTGAGACGAAGGCTGTCACACGAGACGATCGAGACATTTCGGATCGGCGTCCAGTACCAAATGTATCACGCGCTCGCGCTCTTGGGAGTGGCACTGGCTCTTGAGCGGTCACGCGCTCCGGTTCTTTTGACCTCCGCCGGCTGGCTTTTCATCCTTGGCACGCTCCTCTTTTCCGGCAGTCTCTACCTGCTCACCCTTTTGCGCCTCCGTTGGCTCGGCTCGGTTACTCCTCTGGGCGGCATTGCGTTCATCGTCGGCTGGCTTTGCCTCTTCCTCGCCGCTTTCTCTTAGGGAATCAGCAAGATACGCAAGAGTCAATTGCTTTTAGGGCTTTTCTCTCCGTTCTCCAATTCAAAGGGAGTCATTCAAGACCGCTTGGGATGTGCGAACTGGGGAAGCAAATCCGCGTGGATAGCAAGAAACTCATCCAGCATTTGCTCTGCCCCTTGGTAGCTCCCGACAACAGGATCGAGCAAGAGCGCCTGGAGCGCGGCTGTGCGGTCGCCATGCACAGCCGCTTCTACAACACGGTCTTGAATTGCGACCTGCTGGTTGAGGACGGCCGCAATCGCCCTGGGGAACGGGGGCACACCCAACGGCTGGACTCCCTCTGCACTCACTTCGCCCGGCACCTCGACGACAGCCCAATCCGGCAGGTCGGGGAGCGCCCCTCGATTAGGAACATTGACCACCTGCTCATAAGCATGCTCGTTGCCGACAATCTCCGAGATGATATGCGCCGCCCGTTCACCCGACTCCCGCCCGAGAAACTCCTGAATCGCCCCCGAGGTACCAGCCTGCTCCACACGAGCATCTAATTCAGCGCTTTGTCGGGCCCGCCCTTCGAAATCATACCCCCGCAAATCGCTCGTCTCTTGAGCGAAGCTAAAGTATTCGCCGACATGTTCGTCGCCTGCGGTTGGAAAAAGGCCGAACGCGGAGTAAAGACGTCGCGAGAGAGGTTCAAAGGCTGGGTCCATCTGGGTCAACCGCGCCTTGAATTCCGGATAGAGATCCCGGCCGGTAGCCCGCTCTCGCATGGACTGGATCCACGTGAAATGATTCAAGCCTGCCGTCTGCAAATCGATCTTGGCCATAGCGGCACTCGCCACCTCCTCGGGCGGAAAAGGCTCTGCCAAACGGTGCGCCAGACCCAGGACATGCCCCACGATAAAATAGCCTTCGTTGATCTGATGGCACAGCCCTACAACTCGCAGACGGGTATAGCGCGTCAGCGCTAGACAGACACGCGCCAGCGGATTCGTAAAGTTGATAAGGAAAGCATTCGGCGCACGCTCCTCCACGTCCCGAGCGATACCAAGGACGAGGGGGATCGTTCGCAAAGCGTGCGACAGGCCTCCCGGCCCGCCATTTTCGCCGAGGACGTGGGGCACGCCATACTTGAATGGAATCCCCCAGTCACGCTGCCAGCGCGCCAATCGGTCCACTTCCACCGAGGTGATGACGAATTCAGCCCCTCCGAGGACCTCTCGATAATCGGTAGACCCCGTAAACTGAAAAGGCTCGCCGGTCGCGCTATTCATTCGGTTGGCGAGTCGCACCACGCGCGCGAGCCGCGCGCCATCCACATCGCACAGCGCGATCTCGCTGCCCCGGAGTTGCTCCCGTTTCGCGTACAAATCTGCGAGTGTGTTCACCCCGAAACTCGCGCTGGCTGCTCCGATCAAGACTACCTTTGTCTTGCCCACTCTTCCGCTCTCCTGTTCATGCCACTCGATATGCAGAGATTATACCACCCGTCCAAGAACCTGGTAAAGCTTGAAAGAGATTCTCATTCTGCTCATTCATCGTACCAAATTTGGCTCGGCCACGTTATATCTTTATGGTAACGGGGTGGATGCGGCTCAGCCTGTCCCACTGCTCTAAAGTCTGCGCTGCTCATCGCGAGTGCAAGGACGCACTTCCCCTGCGTTCCAGTCACGACCGCGATGCTCCTCTGTTCTCTCCGGCACGATTTGTCTATCTGCCCGGGCCGCCTGCACCACACGTCCAAAGGCGGCATCTGCTCTCCACCGCTGGCTGACTATGCCCTCTGATTCCGCCAAATCCTTTGGAGGTGATTGCATTGAGAATCGCACAAGTCTCGCCGCTTTACGAGAGCGTCCCTCCCAAGTTGTACGGAGGGACGGAACGGATTGTTTCTTGGCTCACCGAGGAATTGGTCCGGCAGGGGCACGATGTCACATTGTTCGCCAGCGGCGATTCGGTTACGAGTGCTCGCCTAGTTCCTATTTCCGCGCGTTCGCTTCGTTTGGATGAAGAATGCAAGGACGAGTATCCGCACATTATTCGTCAACTAGAGATGGTGATCGAAAACGCTGCGCAATTTGACATTATTCATTGGCACACCGACTATTTTCACTTTCCCCTTTCGCGGCGTCTCGCTACCCCTCACGTGACAACTCTCCATGGGAGGCTCGACATCCCCGATCTGGTGCCCCTCTATCAAGAGTTTACTGACATTCCGGTCATTTCGATTTCCAACTCTCAGCGCAAACCGTTACCAATGGCGAATTGGCAGGGCACCGTCTATCATGGAATGGCGCGCGACCTCATCCAGCCGCGCTATGAACCGGGAGAGTACCTCGCCTTTCTGGGTCGCATTTCGCCAGAAAAAGGGGTCGACACGGCCATTGAGATCGCCAAACGAGCGGGAATGAAGCTCAAGATCGCCGCCAAGGTGTCCAAGGCGGACACTCCCTATTTCTTGGAACAGATCAAGCCTCTCCTCAATCATCCGCTCGTCGAGTACTTGGGCGAGATCAACGAACAGCGAAAGATCGATTTTCTCGGCAACGCCTACGCGCTGCTTTTTCCGATCACATGGCCGGAACCGTTCGGGATCGTAATGATAGAGGCGATGGCTTCCGCGACCCCTATCATTGCTTTTCCGGGAGGATCGGTCGCTGAGGTAATGGACGAGGGGAGGTCAGGCTTTGTGGTCACGAACGTCGAGGACGCGGTCGAGGCGGTCAGCAAGATCGCTGGATTTGACCGCAGACTGCCGCGCCAGGTGTTTGAAGAGCGCTTTACGGCAGAGCGCATGACGCGTGACTATGTCGCGATCTACGAAAAGGTCATTGTCGAACAAGGCGCACACCTCCAGCCTGCCTCATTCCGTATCCAGTACCATTCGCTTCCCGAAGACTCGAACTCGATTGAATCAACCGCTGTAAACACAGTTACAGAGAGCACCAAAAAGGCGCACCCCACGATACTACCTCCGCGGGACTCGAAATTCGTCGATTCTTGATTCTTGCGGACTAGCGACTGGACATCACTGTGCGCTTCGGACGAAGTGGTTTGTAGGCATCGCCCGCCGTGTGATCGCCGCGCTCGCTGCCCGCCTGCTCGCGGGCTTCTTGGCCCGACCACTCCAGTGCCTCTGTCGCCGCGTTGATGAACTCGGCGATCCCAATCGTACTCATTATTTGAATGAACATCTGTGTGGGTCGCGGCAAGAAGGTCAGCCCGTAGACAAGCCACGCGGCGATCCACGTCCCCGCAACAAATCGGGCAGGCGATGAGCTCGCCAATCGCCCGGCGTGTTCCTTTCCCCTTGGGTACCACCGTCTTGCCCGCTCCGGATGGGTCGGCGACAGTTTCGGTAAAAGGAGCTCGGTAGGTCTCGAAGATCGTATCGTAGCTGATGAGTCGTCCCAATCGATAGGTCGCAAAGGCGAGCTGGACAACTTGCAGAGGTTTCAGTTCGAGGTGTTTCTTTTTCCGCGTCGCCACCAGCGACATCAGGCTAAAGATCGTCAAGAACGTACTGCTCAACGACGTATAGGTGATACGACGCTCCTCGAGCGGTGTTAGTTCGGAAGGCACGCAGTCAAACTCCTTTGAGAATCTAGCTCGAAAGGCGCGGCTCGACGACGACGTCGAGGGGGCCATCGACCTTGAGCACATTCACGGCGATGGAGCCATCCGAGGTCCGTTCCACTCGAAGGTCGACATGGGCCTTGCCGACGGCCAGGCGACGGATCTCGAGATGATCAATCGCGTGGGGCAGGATGGGGCGGACGATTCTCAGGCGATGGTCGAAGGCTTCGGGCACGAGTCCCAAGAGCGTCTCCATCAGAAAGGGCATGGCGCCCGCCGACCAGGCTTGGGGATGACAGGCGACCGGATAACGGACCGGGACGCCATAGTCCTCGCGGGAAGCTCCTGAGAAAAGCTCGGGCAGACGATAATAGGAAAACTCCAAAGCCCCCTCGGCCATCCCTTGGAAGACCCGAGTTGCCTCGTCGTCAAAACCGTAACGCCGGAACCCGGCGGCAATCAGCGAATTGTCGTGCGGCCAGACGGTCCCGAGATGATAGCCGATAGGGTTGTAGCGCTTTTCGTTTTCGGAGAGAGTCCGAATGCCCCAGCCGCTGAACATGTCCGGAGCGAGGAGACGGCTCACCGTGGCCTGAGCTTTTTTCGGATCGATGATCCCGGTCCAGAGCGCCTGGCCCGGATTCGACGAGATGACCGAAGCGGGCCTTTTACTCGCCTGCAATGCGAGCGCGTAAAAGCCCTTGTCTTCCATCCAAAAGTCTTGATTAAAGCGGTCGTAGAGCTGTTTCGCTTGACGGCGGAGCGCCTCGGCTCGTTCCGAGTCGCCGGCACGCGCAAAGAGGTCCGCCAAACCGAGCTTGGCCGCGTACAAATAGCCCTGGACCTCGACGAGCGCAATAGGCGGTTCGGCCAGGCTGCCGTCGGCGTTCATAATGGCATCCGCCGAATCCTTCCACCCCTGATTGCTGAGGCCGTTCTTGGAAACTGACTTGTAGGAAATATAGCCATCGCCGGTGAGATCGCCGTACTTCGCCGCCCATTCGAGCGCGCGTTCGACATTGTTCCTCAATTCCTGGAAGAGAGCCAAATCTCCCGTCCATGCGGCATGGCGGCTCACGAGGAGGAGAAACAATAGGGTTGAATCGATGGAACCATAGTACGGGGTCTGGGGTACTTCGTTCAGGTGGGCCATCTCACCCACGCGCAGTTCGTGGAGAATCTTGCCCGGCTGTTCGTCGCGCCAGTCGTTCACCTTTTGACCTTGATAGTTGGCGAGGACGCGCAGGGTCTGCTCCGCGATGCCCGGGTCATAAGAGAGTGTTTGGAGAGCGGTGATCAGGCTGTCCCGCCCAAAGAGCGCGGCAAACCACGGGACCCCCGCGGCAAAGTATTGCTCGCCGCCCACGATGCTCTTCAGAACGCGGAGGTCGCGGAGGGAGCGGTCCAGGATCCGGCTGATCACGACGCTGTCGGAACGGACCTGGGTCTGATTGCTCAGCCACTCGTTCGAAGTCCGTTTCAGAAATGCGTGAACGCTCTCAAGATCGGGCCGGGAATGTTCGCGCGGTCCGACTTGCGATGAATCCGTGGACTCGGCGATCACGAGAGAGACGAGAATCGCTTTGCGCTCGCGCGGCTCTAGACTGACCTCAAAATGCGCCGTGGTCCCCTCTTTTCTCGCCGGGGCTGTAGAGAAATAGATCGAAAGGCTGCGGTGCAAACCATCGGCGCCATCGTAGAGAAAGCTCAGGACATCGCCCTTCCAGGCCGGTGGATGGAGTTTGCCGCTCTTTTCGGGGGATGCGCCGCGAACCTCGAAGACGTCTTCGAAGGCAGAGTCAAAGGTGAATGAAAGGGAGAACTCGATCCCTTGGAGCGCAAAATTCTGAACGGTCAGCACTTCTTCCAGAGCAAGCTTGCGGCTGTCGATGGTGCGCTCCCATCGAATGCCGATTTCATTCTGTTTGATGAAATGATGCGGGTCGAGCTGGATGTCGTGGTTGGTCAAATCGAACGCGGCCAAAAAGCTCTGTGCGGAAGTAGACGCGAGGGCATCGGGCTTGGCCCCCGCGAGCTTGAGTTCATAGCCATTGAGAAAGCGGCAGTCGTGATAGTAGAGGCCAAAACCGTGATGGTTTCCCAGAGGGACGGCCCCGTCCGGGTCCGCAAGAAAGAAGACGTCTTCATTTTTGAGGACAACGGCATCCGCGATGCTCGCGACGAGGGCCGTCGCCTCGTGGTTGAGGATGCGGCGCTTACGCTGATGTTTTTCTTCGGGCGTGTAATGTAAAGACATGGTTGGGTGAAAGTCTTTGCGCCGCCAGCGGCGCGGGGTCTCCGTCGCTCCAAGGGCAGGAGAGATTAAAGAGAACCGGTTTGGCGGCTGAGGCCGCCGTCGATGAAGACGGTGGTGCCAGTAATATAAGAGGCGTCGTCGGAGGCAAGATAGGCGACGAGCCTGGCGACCTCTTCGGGCGCTCCAATCCGTCCGAGCGGAATTTCGCTTTCGAGCGCGGCTTTCTCTTTGGGATCCCCCAGAGTCTTTGCATTGATGGGGGTCGCAATGGCACCGGGCCCGACGTTGACGACATTGATGTGATAGGGCGCAAGCTCGAGCGCAAGATCACGACAAAACATACGCAGCCCGCCTTTTGCGGTACAGTAGGCAATGTGACCGGGAAAAGCAAGGTCTTCGTGGATGGATGAGATGTTGACGATGGTGCCGCCCTTGCCGCGCTTGACCATTTCGCGCGCAGCCGCCTGGCTGCAGAGAAACGGACCCTTGAGGTCCACGGCGATGACGCGGTCCCATTCCTGCTCGGTCTTGTCGAGAAAAGGCTTGCCTTGCTCGATGCCGGCGTTGTTGACGAGGACATCCAACTGACCAAAGCGCTGGACCACCTGCTGGACCATCTGATTGACCTGCGCGGACTGGGACACGTCAGCCTCGACGGCAATCGCTTGGCCGCCGGCTTGAGCGATGGCGGCGACGACGGCGTTGGCGGCGGAGAGCTGGTTAAAGTGATTGACGGCGACCCGGGCGCCCTGGCGGGCCATTTCGATGGCAGTGGCCTCGCCGATGCCGCTGGACGCGCCGGTGATGAGTGCGACTTTCGATGACAGATTCATGTTTCCTCCTTGTAATATAACGGTGGTGAGAAGCGAGGAATAACGAGTCAATGAGCCAATCTCCAAACCTCAGTATCCCGCAGACTCCCGTAGATTGCAAATCCTCCCGCTGACTTGGCAGGCTCTCGGATCCCCCCGGGTCATGCGGGGATAGAGTCCCACGGGACGTCGGACTGCCAGCGGTGGTCCCGCGAACGCTCCCGGCAGTGCCCCCCCCGACATTGCAGCAGCCCTGGGGAAAAAGGGGCGCGAGGATTGACAGATGGAGCGACGGGTCTATAATGAGGCCGAACGTCCAGGCGAACGTTCGCCTTTTTTTTGCAGATGCATTAGCGCCGCAGCCGGAGTTGCTGGTTCGCGACGCGAGCAGATTCCGTTATATAGAGTAGTAAGCTAATCAGCTGAAAAGAGTATGGAGAGCGAAGGGCGCGAGAGAACAGGCGACAGAGATGTGATGCGGTGAAACTTTGGGAAAAGGAGAGGGGCGCTGGATACTGACGTTGTGGGGCAAGAGGCGCGAGTCGCGCCCGAGACCCATACGACCAACGTGTGGGAGATCGTCGAAGACCGCTTCGATCCGCGGTGCATTGCGAGCGATCCCTACTGTCTGAACCATGATGAAACTGTTTTCACGATTGGGAACGGTTATCTTTCGACGCGGGGCGCGTTCGAGGAGAATTATCCGAATGAGCGACGCGCGACTTTTATCCACGGGGTGTTTGACGGCGCGCGCGTGGTTAACACCGAATTGGTGAACGCGATCGATTGGCTGCCCCTGAACGTTTATCTGGACGGGGAACGCTTTATGCTCACCCGGGGGGCGCTGGAGAGCTATGAACGAAGACTCGATCTTCACAACGGCCTGCTCTCGCGGCGCATCTTATGGCAAGCCCCGGGCGGTGCTCGCGCAACTCTGACCTTCGAGCGTTTCGCATCGCTCGCGGACCCGCACACGCTCTACGAACGCTGCCGCGTTCTACCAGAGTTCGATGGAGTCATCGAGTTCCGCGCGGGGCTGAATGGCCATATGGACAACCTCGGCGTGACGCACTGCAATTGGATTGACCAGGGGGTAAGGGACACCACGGTGTTCCTGCACCATCGCACACGGCAATCAGGGATCGATCTGGCGTATGCCATGCAGGTCGAACTGACCCAGGGGAAAGAGGACGAAAGGCACTTTTGGGACGCAGAGAGCATGCCCGCGATTGTCATCAAGGCCGTGGCCAGGTCAGGTGAGCCACTGGTGCTCGACAAGCAGGTGGCAATCTATACTTCGCGGGATGTGCCGGCGGCCGAAGTGGAATCGGCGACGATCGAGTGCATCAAAGCCGCGCCGCATTGGGATCCGGCGCGGCAGAAAAACGACACCGCGTGGGTAAGCGAGTGGGACCAGTCCGATATTGTGATCGACGGGGACGACCAGGCCCAACAAGCGGTGCGATTCAACATCTATGAGCTTTTGATCGCGGCACCGCGGCATGATCCGCATGTCAGCATCGGCGCCAAGACGCTCTCCGGGTTTGGCTATCGCGGCCACGTCTTCTGGGACACAGAGATCTTTATGTTGCCGTTCTTTGTCTTCACGCAACCGGAGGTGGCGCGCAATCTGTTGGACTATCGATACGAGCGCCTTGAAGCGTCTCGGGCCAAGGCGCATATGAATGGATACGAGGGCGCGCAGTTCGCCTGGGAGAGCGCCGACACGGGCGAGGAAGTGACCCCGACCTGGATTCCGGACGTGAAGGACCGCTCGAAGCAGGTGCGGATCTGGACGGGAGACATTGAAATTCACATATCGGCGGACATTGCCTATGCAGTCTATATGTACTGGACGGTGACGGGCGACGATGACTGGATGACGGCCAAAGGCGCGGAGATCATTCTCGATACGGCCAAGTTCTGGGGCTCGCGCGCCGAGTGGAAAGCGGAAGCGAATCGCTATGAGTACGACGACGTGGTCGGGCCGGACGAATACCATGAGCACGTCAATAATAACGCGTACACAAACGTGATGGCGCAGTGGAACCTAAAGATGGGGCTCCACGTGCTGGATTGGTTGCGCTCGACCGCACCGGCCAGGGCAGAGGAGCTGATTGGTCGGCTCCAACTCATGCCTGAGCGGTTGGCGCGCTGGCGGGATATTATCGACAAGACCTATGTGCCGATGCAAGCTGCGGGTGTGATCGAGCAATTCGACGGATATGACCAGCTCAAGTACATCGACCTTGAGACGATCCAGCCCCGCGCCCATTCGGCGCAGCAGATATTGGGCATGGATGGAGTGCAGCATTCGCAGATCATCAAGCAGCCCGACGTCCTGATGCTCCTCTACCTGCTGCCGCAGTATCCGCCGGATGGGGTCCGGCTCAACTATGATTACTATGCGCCGCGCACCGATTCCCAGTACGGCTCGTCGCTCGGGCCGGGAATTCTGGCGACCATGGCGTGCGAGGCGGGCAAGAAGAACGAGGCGTACGTTCATTTCTGGAGGGGGGCCCGTGCGGACCTGTACGACGTGCGGGGAAACGCGGGGGATGGAATTCACGGCGCGTCGGCAGGCGGAACATGGCAGGCCGTCTTCTTTGGCTTTGCGGGAGTGCGAGTGAACGAGCAAGGATGGAGCTTGCACCCGTGCCTGCCGCATGACTGGAAGCGGCTGGCGTTCAAGTTTTGGTATCATGGGAAGCAGGTCAACGCAGACTTGAAGCCGGACGAGCAAGCCAACGTTCCAGATGTGACAAGTGACAGGTGACAAGAGAAGCAGAGCCTAGACGCAATACGTGAGATGCAACCTCGAACTTTGCTTGGAACCTGGAACTTGCTTTGGGAGTGAAGCATGAGTGAGTGCGTGGGCAACATTTGCGGGTTTGTTTTTGACCTCGACGGAGTCATTACGGATACGGCGGAATATCACTTTCGCGCGTGGAAGCGGTTGGCAGACGAGATCGGAGTGCCCTTTACGCGGGCGGACAATGAGCATTTGCGGGGGATTTCGCGGCGAGACTCGCTGATGTATCTGTTGAAGGGCAAGAGGTTTCCGGAGGACAAGATTCAAGAGTTTCTGGAGCGCAAAAACCGCTACTATCTCGAGGACATCAAGGGGATCGGCCCGCAGGACTTGTTACCGGGCGCGAAGGAGCTCTTGGAAGAGGTCTGCGCCGCGGAACTCAAATCGGCGTTGGGGTCGGCGAGCAAGAATGCGAAAGAGGTGGTCGAGCGGCTGGGGATCGGGCATCTCTTTGACGCGATCGCGGACGGCTACAGCGTCGAGCGGCAAAAGCCGGCGCCGGATTTGTTCCTGTTTGCCGCGGAAGAGCTACACTTGCCGGCAAGCGCGTGTGTGGTGGTGGAGGACGCGGCGGCAGGGATACAAGCGGCGCGCGCGGGCGGGTTTATGAGCGTGGGCCTGGGACCGCCGGAGCGAGTCGCGGGCGCTGACGCGATCTTCCCGAGTCTCGCCGGAGTGCACTTGAGGGAAATCGTGGAGGGGGTGTTGAGGCACGAGGTCAGGCTCACCGCGTGAGCGAGTGGGTGATTAGGTGACTGGTGGTGACGGCGATCGGACGCACACGCACGAACGGGCGAGAGGGAATCCCTCTCGCCCGTTCGTGCTATATCGTTCTATTTTGTCCTCAAGCGCCCTGGCTTCTCAGATCAAACCCGTAACTAGGCTTCCAAATCCCGCTTCAACTGGTCGTACTGTTCCTTTGTAATCTCACCCTTGGCATAGCGCGCCTTGAGGATATCTATTGGCGTCTGCTGTGCAGACGCATACGCGACCGGCCGGGCGCTGCCGCGCACGAGCGCGGAGACCAACCAGACGACCGCGGCGATCACTACCAACCAGAAAAGCAATCGAATCAACAGCCCAAAAATCACCAACCCCAAACCGCCGCCAAAGACGAGCGCGCGCGGCGCAACTCCAAATCCGCGGACGGCCACAGGAGCGGCATGCGTAACCAGAAACGCAATAGCGGCTCCGCCGAGCGCGAGGACGATCAAGACCAAGACAATAGCGCCAATAATCTTTAAAACCGTGCTCATATTCGCCTCCTTGACTACAAGCCCATTCTAGGTCATTTTTATTAACGGGCAATGAAAGAATCGTGAAAATTCTATTAGAGTTTTAGGGCCGGAGGCGTTAACCCCGTGTACAACGGATTGCAGCCTCGCGGCACTCAGTCATAATTCTTGACTGAAGGCCAGAGCCGCAAGATGTTCGAGATCTTGGGGTTCGACGCGACGACGATGGACACGTTCTGCTCGAAGGACACGCAGTACTGGCACTTTTCGACGGCGGCAATCGTTACGTCGGAGTAGCCGGCCTGCAAGTCGGCGGGCGAAACACCAACTCCGATGAGCACCTGGCCGCTGCAACCATCCGGTCCCCACAGGAAGTAATTATTGTGACCGCTGATGACGGGCGGGAGGCGACCATGTGGGGCGAGTTCGACGAGCGCGCTGGCCTCGCCATAGTTGCTGGCGAAGATGCAGGCCTGCGCACGCTGGGCGGGCGGCAAACTGGAATAAACCTGCTCCACCTTCGCGGTGAGACTGTTCCAGCCCAGCCGATCGGCGAGCACCTGCTGCAGGGACCCATAAGTGCGCACGACTGCCACTGGCGGCAGGATGGGCATGACGGCCGGCGCCAGCAGTATCGCGACAAGGGCAATTAGAGCGACGTAGGCCGGCCGGACCCAAGCGAGGCGCGGTCGCAGCGCCCATCGCTCGAACACCACCGCACCAGCCGCGAACACGATGGGGTAGGCGGGAGCAAGAAAATACGGCTTGGTGCCCAAGAGCGTGAGCACCAGGTAGGTGAAGACAAATGTCCAGCCCAGCAGACGATAGCGCGACCCGGTCTGGCGGAAATAAAAGACCAGGCCGGCAACGGCGAGCGGGACGGCGATCGGATTCATCTGGCCGAACTGCGCCGTGAGAAAATCGAACGGGCTCGTCCGGATGGTGGCATAGTGCTGCCAGAACTGGAGGGTGGGCCAACCGTTGGTGGCGTTCCAGATCAGGTACGGCAGCAGACCCAGGAAGGCAATGCCGCCCCCTAACCACAGCCACCGCGTGCGCAGGTAGCGGCGTTCGGGCGTGACGAGGAGCGCGAGGACGAGTGCGAGGCCAAAGAAGAGCACGGTCAGCTTGGTCAGGAGAGCGACCGCGGCGACCAGGCCGACGAGCAGCCACAAGCGGGGCGCATCCCGGCGCAGCAACCGCATCACGACAAGAGCGGCAAGCGCCCACCAGAGTTGATCGAGCACATCCATGGAAAAGATCGATCCGGTGGCCATAAAGGCAATCGTGAAGAGGGCTGCCACGCCGGCCACGAACTGCGCCACCCAGCCACCGCCCAACTCGCGCGCCATCAAGCCGGTGAAGACGACGATGAGGGCACAAGCAAGCGCCGGGATGACGTGGATGGCCACCAAGCTGTTGCCAGCCGTGACGCGCACAAGTGCGGCAAGCCAACCCATCAGCAGCGGCTGATCGACGTAACCGGCCTGGAGGTGCAAGCCATCGACCATGTAGTACAGCTCGTCACGAAAGTAACCATAGTTGCCGGCGACGAGCATGTGCGCTACGAAAGACAGGCCGGCGAGCGCGACCAGCCACGCGGCAGCGGGCTTGTCGAGGGTGGGCACCGGCGCGCGAGGAGGGAGCGCCGCGGCACGCGGGCAAGCTACCGGTGTACTAGATCGCATCTTTCACGCCTCCATCTCCCCTGATTGTTATGGAATACCGTGATTTCCAGAATGACGATACCACCGATTTCAGGGTTTATCAATGCCTCGCTAATCAAGGATTTGGACTTGTTCGCTCGGGGATGACTGTGGCGTGGAGCTAGAGATCCAGGACGGCATCGAGGCCGCGTTTGAGGCCGACGATGGGGATAGCACACAATTCCTATTGCCCTCGGAGAAGAACTCATGTAAACTACAGGATACGGACGCCCCACAGACATCTCATCTTGAGGAGGGCTTATGAACGAGCTCGCGCGAGTCGTCCATGACCTGGTGACCGGGAGTGCGAACCTCAGCAGCGAGCTAGCCCGTCTTTCCCCGCAAGAGCGCGCTGCTCTGGCGGACCTCCAGAAACTCATAACGAGGTCTCCATCGGAACTTGCTGCGCTCCTGGCCAAAGACGAGCCCACGATCGTATGGTATGGCCCCCTGCCTGCGGCTGATCCTCCCAAACTGTCGTAGGCCCGCCGCGGTCCGTCATGGGACTCGACCCGCGGGAAGCGTCAAAAATCCCAGCCCAAGTGATCGGTGAGAGCCTGCAGGACACTGGCCCTGGGACTGCGTTTCGACAGGAGCTGAGCCGAATCCTGAGGCGCAGGGCGGAGGACCGCGCGGGTGCACCGCAGATCGGTCAGCTTCCAGTGCTCGCCTGCGCCGCTGTCGGCGGAAACCCTCTTGCCGCGGGTCCTCTCACAGCTGGCTGGCAGCTAGTGCGTCTCGCGGCCAAGCTCCTCGACGATATCGAAGACCGCGAGGTAGAGACGGGTGCTGGCATTCTCCTCAATGCCGCGACCGGGCTCCTCTTTGCCGCGCCGCTCGTTTTGGATGAACTCTCAGCCTTCCTGGGCCGCGATGTTGCCCACTGCGTGAGCCTCGAGCTCCAGCGCGCGATGCTGAGAGCCGCGGCCGGCCAGCACGCTGATTTGAGCGGAGCGCGCAAAGAAACACGGACGGAAGACGCGGATACCTGGTTGGAAATCGCACTCGCAAAATCGGGTGAGCTCCTGGGATGGGCCGCATGGGCGGGTGCGCTGGTGGGAGGCGCTGGAGAGCAGGCACGAGAGTGCTTGCGTGAATACGGAGTTCACCTGGGTGTCCTTCTGCAGGTGGCGGATGATTTCTACGGAATCTGGGGCCCAGGCGGTGCGGGAGACTTGGCGGGGCGCCAGCTGAACCTGGCCGTCTGTTACGCGCGATTGGTTCTCGACGGTGCGGGGGGAGAACGGGTGGGCGAGCTGGGCGACCATCCTTCGCCGGAGGGCGGAGAGGCGCTCGGCGACCACACGGGGTCGCCCCTACGGACAGGCGGCGGCTCGCCCCTACGGACAGGCTCAGGGTCGCCCCTACAATCGGCGGCGGCCGACATGGAAGAGGTGGACCAGCTGACGCAGCTTGGGGCGCAAGCGTTTCTTCTCGCGACGGCGCGCGTTCAGCACCGGCAGGCGCTCGCCGCTCTGGAGCGAGCAGGAGCATCCCTCAAGGATAAGGAGCCGCTCGTGATGCTCTTGAATCGAGTGATGCCCGTCGTCGGTTCTCCGAGGATCTAGCGGATGACCAGGCAATTGGGCCGCGTGGTCAGGAAAAGCCAGCGAGCACTCGCGGCCGCGTTCGCGCTGGCGACACTTGCCATTTTCGTCCGGTCGGCCATCCTCGGGATACGGAGTCCGTGCCCCGGAGAGGCAACTCTTGCGGCTGCGCCATGCGCATCTGCGGTCGAATTCCTGGTTCCTCTCTTTGTGGCATTCGGTTTTTGGGCGCTCGGCGTCGCCATCTGGCTGGCGGCCCGGCGCGGCTTGCCGCTCGTCTTTTTCGCGCTCGTGGCGGATATCCTCGCCACGGGCATGCTCGCCGGGACGGGCGGCTCGGGGGACGGATCGCAGCGGATCTTCGAGACGCTGCTGGCCTTTTCGATTCCATTGACGTGGCAGTTTCATCATTCCTTGCTTGAAAGGCCGCCGCGCCGAGCGGGTCGGATCGTTTCGGCGACCCTCTACGCACTCGCGGTCGCTTTGTCACTCGCCATTTTCCTCTGGCCGGGTGTTTTGCAGGACCAGAACGAGCTCGTGATTCTGCGGGCCGGTACCCGCCTCGGCGTGGTAGCTGCCTGGACGCTCGGTTGGCTTCTCCTCTTTGCAAACTATCGCCGCGCTTCGCCGCAGGTGCGGGGCCGTATTCGTCTAGTGACCTTCGGCACCCTCTTCGCCTTTGGACCCCTCATTTTCCTCTCGCTCCTCCCCGAAACCTCAGGCGTGGAATACTATTTGCCGTATGAACTCACGATGCCCTGGCTGCTCCTCAGCCCGCTCGCTTACACGTACACCCTCTTGCACCACCGGTTTGCGCGGTCGGAAATCGCGCTCAACCGGGCCGGCGTCTATTATCTTCTCGTCCTCCTGTTCCTGAGCGTTTACATGATCTCAGCAGCTACCACTAGCCGGCTGGCCGCGGGTTGGAGAGGTCAGTGGTTCTTTATCGGCGGAGGACTGAGCGTCGCGCTGCTGCTTCTCTTCGCGCCGATCAAGCGCGCCTTCGAAAGGCTCATGGCCTGGGTCCTTTACGGTGGGGAGATCACCTATCTATCCGTCGTCGCCCGCCTGTCGGAATCCCTCTCGACGACGCTTGACCGGCAAGCGCTGCTTCGCCTCTTGACCGAGGAATTCCCCTCCATCATGCGACTCGCCAGGGTTGCACTCGTGCTGGTTGACGATGAGAAGAGGCTCACCGTGGCCAAGGCGAGCGGCTTTGCTGCGCTCCCCTCGGGCGTACCCGGCGATGGAGCGCTTGCCGCCTTTCTCATGAAAGCGGGGATTCCGCTGCGGACCGCCCGGTTGCGACGCGGCCTCGCCGGATCACCTCTCGGCGCGGAGGAACAAGCGCTCTTGGCGGTTCGCGACATCGCTTATTGGGTCCCGCTCATCTCCGGCGACGCCCTGCAAGGCTTGCTGCTGGTCGGGCCGAGGTTTGAAGACGATCCGTTCACGGGGGAAGATGAACGGATCCTGGCGACGCTCTCCCGGCAGGCAGGGATCGCGGTGCACAACGTTCGGTTGATGGAAGAGGTGCGTGCGAGCCGGCAGGATCTGGCCCGCGCCCACCAGCAGTCGCTGGCGAGAGACGAGCGCGAGCGGAGGGAGCTGGCGCTGGAGCTGCACGACCGGGCCGTGCAGCAACTGCTCGGGATCAGTTATCAGGTTTACGAGGAGGAAGGCGCGGCTGGCAAAGCTCGGACCCCCGATACGTCGCGGGGCGCGCCACCGCGCGTGCGGGCGCTCGAAACGATTCGGTGCGAGATTGTCGAGGTCGTCACACAGCTCCGCGGACTTATCGGCGAACTGCGCCCGCCGGAACTGGAGGACATGGGGTTGGCGGCGGCGATCGAGGGCTACGTGAGCCGCCTGGAACAGAAAGGGGGCGATGCTCTGCCCGAGATCGAGCTTGACCTTGAACCGACGAACGCCGATCTGCCTGACCCGGCGAAGGTCTGTCTCTTCCGGGCCGCACAGGAGGCACTGCGAAATGCGGTCAAGCACTCTGAGGCGGAGCGCATCCGAGTTCGCTTACAGGCGCGGGACGGGACGATGGAACTCGTCGTGGAGGATGATGGGCGTGGTTTTCGCGTTCCGGAGCGCTTGAGCGAGTTGGCGAGTCGCGACCACTTTGGACTGACGGGTATTGCAGAGCGGGCGGCGTGGGCAGGTGGACAACTAGATATCCAATCGGCGGCCGGATCAGGGACCACCGTTCGCGTGCGGGTACCCATCGACTTTGTCGGGAACAAGGTCTGGGCCGTCACGCCCGACGATCAATCGTCGGGCTAGGGAACAGCGCCCGATGAATCGGGCTGGAAGACCGCCGAACTCGTTCGGCGTTGCCCTGTAGCATGGAGATGGATCTCCGTGGATAGGTCTCGAAACACCATTTCCGATAAAGCCTATTGAGGGACAGGGAGGCAAGTGATGGATCGGACGATTAGAGTTCTGCTGGCGGACGACCATCCCTTGGTGCGGGCGGGGATTCGGACGACGCTCGTGGCGGAGAGCGACCTCGCGCTCGTCGGCGAAGCAACAACCGGCGACGAGGCGCGCCGGATGTGTTTGGAGTCGAAACCGGATGTTCTCCTGCTCGACGTGCAGATGCCGGGACCTGCGGCGGTCCAAACCGTAGGCTTCCTGCGCGCCGAGTGCCCTGAAGTGAAGATCGTGATCCTCACTGCGCACGACAGCGACACATACGTGCGGGGGCTGATTTCGGCGGGGGCGGCTGGCTATGTGCTCAAAGACGAGGCGCCGCAGGTGGTCGTGCGGGCGATTCGGACCGTGATGGAAGGGGATACCTGGTTCAGCAAGCCGGTCGTCGAGAAGATGGCGCGGCTGGGGAGGGGAGACGTGCCCGGCTCCAAACCCGACGCCTTGACCGAGCGCGAAATGCAAGTGCTGCAACTGGTGGCTGTGGGCAAGACCGATCGGCAGATTGGGCAGGAGTTGGCAGTTTCGGAGCGGACGGTGCGCCACCAACTGCAGGGGCTCTGCGACAAGCTGGCGGTGAACTCACGCGTGGAACTGGCGGTCCGCGCAACCCAGCTGGGGCTGGTCGGGAAGTGAGAGGCCCCCCGGAGCGGTGCACTCGTGACGCAGCCCGTGGCACGTGAGGGGAGCACCCCTTGCCGGATCCGGCCATCTTTTTTGCCTAAAGCGGCAAAAAAGATGGCCGGATCTGTCATTGACGCAAGGATATAGTTAGGTGTACCATGCAGATGCTACCACGCTCTTGAGGGAAGGACCTCCCCCCTGGACCGCGACCGAGCTGCCACGCTCGGGGCGACAGAAGCACAGCATCCGCGGATTCTCATGAGCAACGCGTAGCTATTGCCTCCGGGCGATAGCGAGGACCCCGGCTCGTGGCCGAGTTGGCATGGCGTCAGTCCGGGACCGCACAATCGGAGTCGCGCTCGCATCATACTTGCGGTATCTATTGGCCGAAAGTTGGATTCTTCGCGCCATCTGCCGTTCGCGGAATGTGTGGTCGGGGATTCGTATCTCACCGTGCTTTTCTTTTGGCGAGTGGCGGAAAGTGATATACTTCGGATTTTGGAGAGCCTTCTCGCCTAACCGAAGGTGGCGTCACTTTGACGGAGATAGTGTTGTTGGACATTGGCGTGACAATACTCTTCGGGGTTGATCTCGGGAACATGGGGCGGGAATGGTTCTACAATCGCCGTGGACGGTTTCGGCTGCACTGCAGGGGTGGTAAATGATGGCGGGGATTCAGGGCAACTATTACGGTTTGTACCTAATCGCTTTAGTTTTCTGCACCGTGCTGGGTCTGGGGATCGCATACCGGCTCACCCCTCAACTGGAGTCAGTCTTTCGGCGGATTGGGCTGACGTCATTTTTCTCACGTCGTGCCTTACGCGCTTTGTTGTTGTTTGTGTTCGCCTATGTGTTCGCTACCCCGTTCGTCGATCTCCTGCATGTGCTCGTTAGTATCCCGCAAATCCTGTGTATTTCTTGTTGGACGCCGCCTCCGACATTTGATGTGATATTTGGGAGTGCCCCGGCGCCGCTAGAATCGCTGCTAGAAGATCTCCTGACCGTCGTTGTCTATGGTTTTGTCCTGTGGAGTCAGCGGGAGGTAGCTTCGCAGCGCTTGCCACCAAGTGAACGGCTCCTCACACCCGGTACAATCGACAATCGCTTTCTCATGCTTGGCATCGGCGGTTTGGTAAAAAGGGCAGCGGACTTTGTGGTGCTACAGGTGCTTGCTCTGGGGGTTTTCGTCAATCCCATCGTGGGCAACCGAGGGCTGGCGGGATTCGCAGCTGGTTGGGGTCTGGCGCTGTTCTGGATCACGCTCATCCTCCTCGTGATAACCCTGCGTCTCGGCAGGCCTGGGAACCTTTAGAGGGGAGAACGACGTTGGTTGCGTCCGAGCGAGTACCCATGGCCACAATAAGCGCTCCTTGTCCATCTCGTGGAGCAGAAGAGTCAGTACACCCTGTTGCCATCTCTGTGCTTGTATTGCGAGGGTGGTGAGGCGTTTGTTGGAGGGCGTCTGCGACAGGCTGGCGGTGAACTCTCGCGTGGAACTGGCGGTCCGCGCAGCCCAGCTGGGGCTGGTCGGGAACTGAGAGGGCCCCCGAAGCGGTGCACTCGTGACGCAGCCCGGGGCACGAGAGGGGAACACGCCTTGCCGGATCCGGCAGGGGGTGTTTGCCTAAAGCGGCAAAGAAGATTGCCGGAGGTGGCGTTGTGCGAGGAAGACCAATGGTGTAGATTGAAGTCACGGAACAGGGGGCAGCGATCGGGCTACTTCTAACGGCCCCGACTTGGCAGCTGGCCGCAAGCGTATGAACCAACTGGCACACGTGTATCAGTGCTTGAAGGTTGAAGGCTGCCGAGTTGCAGCCACGATCGCCCACCACGCCAAGCAGCGAGGGAGTGCAGGGTACTTGGACGTCGCGCTGCCCACCCAGTGCCCGACTCGAAGGAAAGGAGAATCCACCATGTTTCGAAAGCCAATCTTCATCCTGTTGTTCCTTCTGCTCACTAGTCTGACGGTTCTGATCCCGCGCGACGCAGCTGAGGCTGGAGGGCCGTTCCCTCCGCCCCCAAGCGTAGAGGAGCTGATCAAATTTGCTGTGCCGGATTCCACTCCACAGTTGAATTTCATGGATCCCGCGAGCCCACTGTACGGCAAGATACCTCCCCTCCCGCCGCGCAAGACTCCGCGCCTGGCTGGTAGGCAGGGCGCCGCAGCGTCACCTAACCCGGTCGGTCCAAGTGGGTCGATGTCGCCCACGTCTATCGACGACGAGTGGGGAACAGATATCAAGGCAGTGAGCCCTGCGCTGAGCAATCCCGCAGTGTATGCAAACCAGCAGGTGAACGCTACCCTCCTCATTCCCGATGGTAGCGACCTGTATGCGCCTACGCTCCTTGGTTCCAACGGGACTCGGTATGAGGCGGTCACAGCGTACCACAACTGGGGTGGAATGAGCCGGGCATTCGCGATCTACGATCACTACCTGGGGGCGTGGACGCCCGTCGCAAAGACGCTCGACTCAACTTTCTTGAGCACGTACACGAGCGGGGGCTATTACACCACGGTCATGCAAAAGGTTTCTGGCGTTTGGTACGTTTATCTCTGGAATTACCTGACCTCTCAGTGGGAAGATATGATGCTCCGTGGAAATCAAGACGGTCCGTACAGCATCGGGTGGGATATCTACGAGTCACATCTAAACACCTGCGCCGATCTACCCTCGTTCCGATCTCAAAACCTTCAGGTCCTCACCACATCCGGATGGCAACTCGTTACTTCCTCCTATGGTTCAGAGCACAGCCTGCTGGTGAACTGCGCGTACTATACGACCTGGAACAACCAATACCATACCTGGACCATAGACCCAAGATAGCAGTCGGATCCCACCTTCCCAGAGCTGCGCGAGGAGATCCTAGATCCTGCTGCACCTCAATGGGGCAGGTGTTCGTGCTTCGGGCTTTCACCAACCGCTTGCTCTCTCCGCCAGCCTTGCGGCTGGCACACCCTGCGCTTCCTCTGGGGCGCCAGCCTCCGGTCGGGGTGGCTGGCGGTTCTTGACATGTGAGCGCCGGGGGGTATACTCGGTGCTAAATGACTAGTCCGCCCACCAATAAACGTGATGATTTCCAAACATGCAAGCGTTGTCTCGTAAAGACGACATGTTGCGTCGTTTTGTTGATCTTGTTCGCGCCACTGACCTCCGCCTGTCAGCGGTCTCTTCCTCCCGTGGGGTCTCCCGCTATTCCGGCACCTGACGCAGCGCCTCCTCTTGCCCACATTGAACAGGACACGGCCTACTTGGGAGCGGTCGAAGGAGTGAGTTCTGTCGTCCGAGGGCTGATTGAAGGTAGGACGAGCACGGCAACCCTTCCACCTGAAGGTGACGAACCCGGTGTCAGCTACTCCACCTGGCGTGTTCGGGTCACCAGGTACATTGTGGGTCCTCTTCCGTACGACCATATCACATTGCGCGTGGTGGATGAGGTCTTCTTTCCAGACGGAGCGAGGCTCGGTTCTCGGAACCCGTTTAAGCCTAGCGAGGGGGATGAAGTAATCCTTTTCCTCACCAACAAGACACAGGAAGGTCCGCCTCTCCTGCCCGACGAGTTCACGACATCCGCGGTTGCTGGCCCGTTTGCTTTGACCCACGTTCAGATCCGAGAAGATCGGGTAGCTATCATACGCGATGGCCATGAGAGCATCGAACCAGTTGAGGACTTTATTGATCGCATCCAACAATATGCCCGGCAGGCCGGGAGAACAGTTCCCTGATCATGGCCGAGTTACGGGGCGAACCCGCTGCCATAGGCGTGGGTGTTCGCCAACTACATCCTGCCCCCCAACCGTCCGTGGCGGCGCTTTCGCGTTAAGCCGGACCTATCCCAGACGCATGCCCTCGGGGATATCTGTATTCGGGAGAAATAGGTGACATTTCTATTTGGTGATGACACGGTGCATGATTTCTATTGTCGTCGGAGAGGGACCGGCTTAGGGTATAGGGCACGGGTGCCCCGTAGACATCTCATCTTGAGGCGGGCTGGCTATGTGCTCAAAGACGAGGCACCACAAGTGGTCGTGCGGGCGATTCGGACCGTGATGCAAGGGGATACCTGGTTCAGCAGGCCGGTGGTCGAGAAGATGGCGCGGCTGGGGAATGGAGACGTGCCTGGCTCCAAGGCAGGCGCCTTGACCGAGCGCGAGATCCAAGTGCTGCAATTGGTGGCTGCGGGCAAGAAGGACCGGGAGATTGGGCGCGAGTTGGCGATATCGGAACGGACGGTGCGCTACCATCTGCAGGAACTCTACGACAAGCTGGTGGTGAACTCGCGCGTGGAACTGGCCGTCCGGGCAACCCAGCTGGGGCTCGCCGGGAAATGACAGACCCTCCGTTGCGCAGCGCTCGTGGTGTAGTGCGTAGCACGAGAGGGGAACACCCCTTGCCGGATCCGGCAGGGGGTGTTTGCCTAAAGCGGCAAAAAAGACTGCCGGAAATGACGTTGTGCGGAGAGGCGCGATATCGTAAGCTAGGATTGCCGCCAGCACGGCTGGTGAGTAACTCGGATCGTGGGAGGTGTACCGGCCGAAGGGAACATGTGCTCCTGAATGGATCCGCATGACGAGGGAGTTTTGATTCTGCATCGAGGCTAGAATTCAAAAACCGGGCTCCTGCTCGAAGGAGTGAGGCAACAGTGACAAAACTCAAAGTTCTCTCAATCGCCTTGGTTCTCGCCATCGCTTTCGCGGTTCAGCTCAATTCTCCTCTACCGGCACTGGCGGTCTGCCAGACGTTTGTGAGCCCAAAATGGCCCTACACGCCTCATACGGCGCTGGTTGTCAACTAATTTTGGGGGCCAACCTTACTACACCGGGCACTCCCTGGCGAAATGCGTTCGAGGCGAGTGCCAGCGACTGGAACAACTCGTATACAGCCATAGCATACTCGTACAGCGCTGGGAGCGCCTCATACTTTGATTTGTACTATGAGGAGAATAACTTCTCTGGGAAGACGCCGCACTACACGGACTCTAACAGCCTTTTATACAAGGTCATTCCCATGGGAAACACCTACAATAACCCATCGACGGAGAATATAAGGAGGGGTGTCACCGGTCATGAATTGGGTCACGGGGCGGGTTTGGGGCACATCTGCGCTTCTGAGGGTGTTGCGCTTATGGGATGGAACCCGAGTCCGGATAGTATATACTATCCGCAGGCGACCGATGAGCGCCTTTCGCAGGAGGTCCATCCGTGGCCGTGAGGAGGATGAGACAATGCTTACGAGAAATCATCTTGGGCAAGTTGCCGTAATCGGTGTACCGGCAATAGCACTGGCTGTCGTTATATGGGCTGCAGTGGCACGTGCACCGGACCCGCAGCAGGCGAAACCAAGCATTCAGACATTAGCCAGTTTCAAAACAGCCTATTCGCTAGATGATCTTGTTAACGCTTCAGAACTGATTGTGATCGGGACGGTCAGCGAAACCGATGAGGTTCTCAACCTCTCGAGGAATCCGGTAAATCCGACCGAGCCGGACACTCGGATCTACGATATAGGCCAAGTGTACCAGTTGCAGGTTCAGCAGTTTCTGAAGGGGCAGGCGGCGAGTAGGCTAAGGCTGCACCAGACTGAGGGAGAGATATTTACTGGGGACGGCACCCCGGTTTCTTCTGCTAGCATTCAGCAGGCCAAGACCAAGTTCCCGTTCTTGCCTATGAAACCGGGCAGATCCTATCTCTTCTTTCTTGTCAGAGGACGAATCTACCCAGGCCCGGACTATGTCTTTGGGCCGCAAGAGCCTTGGCGGTTCGATCTGTCGAGCCCAGACCACGTCACACCGGAAAGCCCGTGGGCCGATGCTATTCGCGCGTTCCCACCGCGCAGGCTGAGCGAAATTGTCCAATTTATCCGAGCCAAGGGAAACAATCCCTAACTGATGGATCGCCCGTCTCCAGCAGAAGGGGGCTTTCCAGAAAGCAGACACGGACAGCCCACTTTCCTGTTCCTCCACGTTTCGGATCTTCTCGGCGGGCGCTGGCGACTTGTGCGACCTCTGCTGTTGCGGGGGTCGCGTTCATGGTATCGCCCAACTCCGCAGTCACGCGTTGTTTGAGAACCTTTGGCGCGAGGACATACGGGACACGCGGTCCGCTTTTTGATAGGCCACCCTTAAAGGGATAATGAACCGATGTAACACGCGGGTAGCAGCTGTGGCTTCCGGGGGGCACGTCTCGGTCTGCGGAGTCCTGATGCTGGGATTGGGGAGATCGAGGGATTTGAGGGAGTGGGCTCCCGTCTGCTTCGGAGAAGGCTGGTTCAGCAAGCCGGTGGTCGAGAAAATGGCGCGGATGGGGAGCGCAGATGCGTTCGCCGCCAAGTCGATGGCATTGACCGAAAGAGAAACGCAGGTACTGCAACGCATGGCGGTCGGCAAGACCGACTGGCGGATCGGGCAGGAGCTGGCGATCTCGGAACGGACGGTGCGCCGTCATCTGCAAGAGATCTACTGCAAGCTGGGCGTGGACAACCGCGCAGAAGCCGTTGCTCGCGCGGCGACGCTGGGGCTGGTGGAG
>JAMCQI010000071.1 GCA_023381515.1 Chloroflexota bacterium
AATATACGCTCAACGCCGCCGGCGCGGTCGTCTTTTACCGCGGCGAGCAGGTCGAGTACCTTCTGCTCCTGTCCACTTTTTGGGGTTTCCCAAAAGGGCACGTCGAGGCGGGGGAGGACGAACGGTCGGCGGCGCTGCGCGAGATCCGGGAAGAGTCCGGGCTCGAGGTAACGCTTGTCGACGGATTCCGATACGTGGAGCGCTACGTCTATCAACGCAAAGGCGCGCTCCGCCCCAAGCAGGCGATCTATTTCCTCGGCGAGACGCCGTCGCGCGACGCGCGTCTCTCGACGGAGCACACGAACATGGTGTGGCTGCCGTTCGATCTGGCGCTCGCGCGGCTCGAGTTCGACGGCCTGCGCGAAACCCTGCGCTCGGCGAACGCGTTCGTGGTCCACTTGTATGCAAGTCCGAAGTAAAGGCCGCGCGGCCCGCGCGGCGGCGTTGAGCGTATATTGTGGGCGCCGCAATAGCAAAGGGGAACATGCAGATTTTGGCGATTGACGTTGGGACCGGCACGCAAGATATCCTGCTCTTCGACACGGCGACCGAGGTCGAGAATTGCCTGCAGCTTATCATGCCATCACCCACGGTGCTGGTGGCAAGGCAGATCCGCGAGGCCACGGCACGCGGCAAGGACATCCTGCTGACCGGCACCCTCATGGGCGGCGGCCCGTCCAACTGGGCAGCCGACGACCACCTGCGCGCCGGCCGGCGCGTCTTTGCGACTCCGAGCGCCGCCAAGAGCTTTAACGACGACCTGGTCGAGGTCGAACAGTCGGGAATCAAGGTGGTGAGCGACGATGAGGCGGACCGCCTCCGCGACGTGCGTCGCGTCGAAATGCGCGACGTCGATCTCGCCGCGCTGGGCCGCGCCTTTTCCGCATTCGGCGTCGACCTCAAATTCGACGCGCTCGCGGTCGCCGTGTTCGATCACGGCAACGCGCCCCCCGGCTACAGCGACCGGCTATTCCGGTTCGAGTTCCTGGCCGAACGGCTCAAGGCGTTCAACAGCCCGGCCGCATTTGCGTTCATGCGGGAGGACATTCCGCCGCGACTCACCCGCATGACGGCGGTCGCGGACTCTGTGACCGCCAACCTGGACGGCGCGACTCCCCTATTGGTCATGGACACGGCGCCCGCGGCCGTGCTGGGAGCGCTGGAGGACGACCGCGTCCGCGCACGGCCGGACGCACTTGTCGCCAACGTCGGCAATTTTCACACGCTGGCGTTCCGTTTTCGTGGCGGCAAGATCACCGGCGTGTTCGAGCACCACACCGGCGAGCTAAGCCCCGAGCAGCTCGAGCGCTATCTGGAGCAATTGGCGGACGGGACGCTCACGCACCAAGCGGTGTTTAATTCCAAAGGGCACGGCGCGCTGATGTTCGACACGCAGCCGCAGGCGCTTGATTTTCTCGTCATCGTCGGCCCGCGGCGCGGGCTCCTGCTCCACTCGCGGCACCAGCCCTACTTTGCGACGCCGTACGGCGACATGATGCTGGCCGGCTGTTACGGCCTCGTTCGCGCCTACGCGGAACTAAACCCCGCCGCAGCGCCGGAGATCGAACGCGCGCTGGACGCGGCGCGAGAGACTGTGTGACGCGCCCGGCTGTACGCCGGCGGCGAGCGCGACGCGCTCGCGCCTCCGGCGTCTCGGCAGACCGGGCTCGCCCCGCCGCTCATGGAACGCACATTCACCGAACGAGAGCTGCGCAAGTACGACGGCTCGCGCAAGAATCCCGTCTACATCGCTTACGCGGGAATCGTGTACGACGTATCCTCGAGTCCGCATTGGCGCGACGGCGACCACCGCAATCTCCATTTCGCCGGGCAGGACCTCACGCACGAGCTGCCGGACGCGCCGCACGGCGACCGGGTGTTTGCCAAATTTCCGATCGTGGGCCGGCTGATATCCGACGAATGACGCTCGGAGCTGGAATCCGAGAAGGCGCCGACCCCGCGTGTGCCTTGAATCCCCTGCCGTCATTCGATCCGCGTTCGTCCTGGAGGTAGCGTGACTGGAACCATCATCAACATCGTCGCCGTGATCCTGGGAGGCACTCTGGGAACGGCCCTGGGCGCGCGCCTGCCGGAAAAGGTGCGTGAGACGGTGATGCACGGTCTCGGCTTGCTGGTATTCGTCATCGGGCTGCAGATGGCGCTCACGACGCATAACATCCTCATCGTCATGGCCAGCATCCTGGTCGGCGGGATCGTCGGCGAGTTGGTGGGAATCCAGGCCGGGCTAGACGCACTCGGGACGCGATTGGAGCAGCGGTTCGCGCGCGGCGGCGAAGCCGGCAGATTCACCCGCGGCTTTGTGACCGCCAGCCTGGTCTTTTGCATCGGCCCCCTCTCGATCCTCGGTTCGATCCAGGACGGACTGATCGGCGATTTCAACCTGCTCACGATCAAGTCAGTGCTCGACGGGTTCGCCGGCCTCGCCTTTGCTTCGACGCTCGGAGTCGGCGTCGCGTTCGCCTCGCTCAGCGTTCTGGTCTACCAGGGGGGCATCAGTCTGGCCGCCATGTGGCTGGGTGCCGCATTGGGCGCGGTGACCCGCGAAACTCCGTGGGTGATCGAAATGTCCGCGACCGGCGGAGTGCTCATCATGGGCATCTCGCTCCTGCTGCTAGACTTGAAGCAGGTGCGCATCGCCAATCTACTGCCGGCCGTCGTCATCGCGCCGCTTATCGTCGTCGCGCTCGCCGCGTTCGGCATAAGAATATGAGATCGGCCGCCGAGCCGCGAGCCCGCCGCAGCGCAAGATGTCACATCGACGTGCCGGCGGGTGTTTATAGAGTGAAAGCGCTTTGCCAAGAGCGGCGACGCTGCCGTGCAAGGGAGACGTAAATCATCGTCGTGACCGATAACAAGGCGCGTGTCCCGGCCGCCAAACCGCGGTCGGATGAAACGTGGGCCAGAGGCAACCCGACGGAATTCGACGTACTCTTTCTCGAGCACTGGCAGCCCATCTACCGAGCTCTCGTCCGGCTGTTGGGTGACCGCGCCGAGGCCGAAGACGTCGCCCTAGACGCATTCTGGCGCCTGTACTGCCATCCGCCGTCGCGGTCGATCAATCTGGGCGGCTGGCTCTACCGGGTGGCGACGAATCTGGGGCTGAATGCGCTGCGCGCCCGCAAGCGCCGCGAACGGCACGAAATGCGCGCAGGGCGCTGGCAAGCCGAAGGGAATTCGGCCGATGGCCTCGAAGTCGCCGCCGCCGAGGAAGAGCGGCAGCGCGTGCGGCAGGTCCTGGCGACCATGGATACCCACCAGGCCGAACTGCTTCTGCTGCGCCATTCCGGAATGGCGTACAAGGAGCTCGCCAGCGCTGTCGGCGTGTCGGTCAGCTCCGTCGGAACGCTGCTCGGACGGGCCGAACGCGAGTTTGAAAAGCGGTATCGCGAGAAGGGAGAGTAACGATGCACCTCAGCGATGGAGAACTGCGATCCGCACTTGACCAGTCTTCGGAAACCGCGGCGAACGACCACCTCGCGGCCTGCGCCGACTGCCGCCGCCGGGCGGACGAAATAGCACAGCGGGCGCAGCGCGTCGACGGACTCCTCGCCGTGCTCGAGCCGGCGCGGTCGCCTGCGCTGGGCCCTCAAGCAGCTCTGGCTCGATTCAAGTCACAACGTTTGAATGCAGGAAAGGAGAACGGTATGGTCGCAAGAATATTCCGCCGCTATCGCGCGGCCTGGGCGGCCGCCCTCGCGGTCCTGGTGCTCGCAGCCTCGATGGCATTCCCGCCGGTTCGCGCGTGGGCGGAAGGAGTGCTGGCTCAATTTCGGGTTTCCAAGATCCAGATCGTCAATGTCAGCTCGTCACACCTGGGAGACCTCGGGGCCGGCACCAAACTGACCCAGCAGATCAGCAAGATGCTCTCGGACTCGATCACCTATACACAAAAGCCGAGCGCGCCGGTGCTCGTGGCAAGCGCGGCCGAGGCGAGCCAAAAGGTCGGCTTCCCGGTACGGCTGCCCAGCAGCCGCACTGATACTCCGCAGTTGCGCGTCCAGTCGGGCGGAGCCTTTCAGTTGATCGTCAATCGGGACCGCACCCAATCGCTTTTGGACCAGGCGGGCGCCAGCGATCTTCAGCTTCCCGCGTCGATCGACGGCGCCGTCATCAAAGTCACGATACCGGCCGGCGTTGCCGCCGGCTACGGCGACTGCCCCGCCCCCCAAGAGCTCGACTCGGGCGCGAGTGGTTCGTCTGCGCGTCTCACGGTCAACTGCATCTACTTGACCGAGATCCCCAGTCCAACCGTCGACGCGCCCCCCAGCCTGGACGTCCAGCAGCTCGCGGAACTCGGGCTGCAGTTCAGCGGCATGAGTAAGGCGCAAGCGGAGGCATACGCGAAAACCGTCGATTGGACGTCGACGCTCGTGATCCCGATTCCGACCAACGCGGCGCAATATAAGCCGGTCACCGTGGATGGGTCGAGCGGCTATCTCATTCAGCGTCCGCAGGACGACGCGCCGCAGTATACGATCATCTGGGTCAAGGATGGCGTCATCTATGACGTCGCCGGGACCGGACCGGACACGACCGCAGCATTCAACATTGCAAACTCGCTCAACTAGTCGAATTGCCGACTCGAACGGTGCGATAGCCGTGTTCGTCTTGCGGCTATCGCACCGCTGCGCATACCCGCCTGACTCTTATGCCATCCGCCATTGAAACTGAAAATCTCCGCAAAGTGTTCGACGAAAACGTCGCCGTGAAGGGACTCACGCTGCAAGTTGAGCAGGGCGAAGTATTCGGATTTCTCGGCCCCAACGGCGCCGGCAAGACCACGTCGATCAAGATGCTCCTCGGCCTCGTCAAGCCGACTTGCGGCAGTGCGCGGCTCCTCGGCGCGCCCCTCGGCGACCGCGCGACCCGCGCCCGGCTCGGGTTTCTGCCCGAGCATTTCCGTTTTCACGATTGGCTCTCTGCCGACGAATTCCTGACCCTGCACGGCCGGCTCTACGGCATGGATCCGGCCCGGCTGCGCCGGCGCATCGACGAGCTGCTGGACCTCGTCGCGCTTACGCCGTTTCGCGCCAAACAGCTCCGGACGTACTCCAAGGGAATGCTGCAGCGAATCGGCCTGGCGCAGGCGCTCCTGAACGAGCCCGCGCTGGTCTTTCTCGACGAGCCGACGTCGGGGCTCGACCCGGTGGGACGCCGGCTTGTCCGGGACATTATCGCCGATTCCCGGCGCCGCGGCACGACCGTCTTTCTCAACTCGCACCTGTTGAGCGAGGTGGAGATCACGTGCGACCGGGTCGCATTCATCAAGCAGGGGGAAGTACTGCGCGTGAGCGCGCTCAAGACACTCGTGAATGGCGCAACCAGCGTAACGGTACGGGCGGCCGGCCTCACGCCGCAGACGCTGCACGGGCTCGGACAGTGGGGGAAAGAAATTCGAGCGGACGGCAACCAGGTGACCTTCACCATCACCGACGAGAGCGCGCTGCCGGCCATTAACCGCTACCTCGTCGGGCAGGAGGTACAGGTGTACGCGCTCACGCCGCAGCACCTTTCGCTCGAAGACCTGTTCATCCAGATCGTGGGCACGGACGGAGGATTGTAGTGGCCGCCTTTATTATCGCGCGACTCACCTTCCTCGAAGCTGTCCGCCGGCGGATCCTGCTTTCCGCGTTCTTACTGGGAATCGCGTTCCTGGTCTTGTACAGCATTGGGTTCTACACGATGCGCAACGAGGTAACGCCGGTCAATGCCGGTTCCGAGACGATTGCGGCCGTCTTCCGTGGTGGATTGGACAACTTTTTGACGTTGGCTGGCCTTTACGCGGTGAACTTTTTGGCGATCGCCATGGGGGCGCTCGTCTCCGCCGACACGCTCGCCGGCGAAATCAGCTCGGGGACGATTCAAGCCCTCGTGACCAAGCCGGTCCGTCGGGCGGAGATCGTCGTGGGCAAGTGGTTGGGGTTCGCCGGCCTGCTCGCGCTCTACCTGGTACTGATGGCCGGCGGTGTGATGGCTGTGGCGTTCGTCCTGGACGGCTACCTCGCGCCGAACGTCGCGCATGGGATCGCCTTGATCTATCTGGAGACGCTGTTGGTAATGACGGTGACGCTCGCCTGCAGCAGCACGCTCCCCACACTTGCGACCGGCGGGGTGGTCTTTGGGCTGTACGGGGTCGCATTCATTGGAGGATGGGTCGAGCAGTTCGGGGCTATCCTGCAGAATCAGGCGGCGGTGAATATCGGGATCGTCTCCAGCCTCATCATTCCAAGTGAAGCGCTGTGGCGGCGCGCGTCCTACGAAATGACGCCGGCGATCGGCCAGGTCCTGGGCATGTCCTTCAGCGGGCCGATGACGACGGTATCCGTCCCCAGCGAGTTGATGATCGAGTACGCCGTGGTCTACCTCGTCGTCGCACTCGCGCTCGGAGTACGTGCCTTCGCGACCCGCGACCTCTAAGCCGGCGGGCTGCCGCCGCGGGCATCGCGCGGCGCGTTAGGTTGCCGGCGCGCGCAAACTCGCGATCCGGGCGCGCCAGGCCAGAACTACCTCGTCCTCGTCCGGCTTGCCCCCGTCTTCTTCGACGTGCCATTTGCGAAACGCCAGCTCGTTTTGCGCGCGGACGATCTCGCGACCAACCTTCGGTCGATAGCCCTGGATCGACCGTCCTTTGAACGGCGCGTCTTTCTCTATCCCGGCGTACTCGTCCGGCGTGACCGAAATGTTGACCTCTCCGAACAACGACTTGCGGATCGTTTCCACTTCCCACTTTTCGCTCTTGTAGACCGCCACCCCGAGCAGGATGTACGCCCAAAACTCTGAAACCAGCGTTCCGGCGGCGGTCGCCACCCAGACGATCGCCGGCGGGGTCGTGGCGAAGAGGAGCCGCGCGCCCGTCGTGGCGCGAACGAGGTCGTTGATCACCTTGGTACCGACCGAATTGGCCAGCATGTTGGCGAGGATCGCCAGCACTAGTCCGCCGATCGGAGCGAGATTCTTCAGCCTCGGCTCGTGCGTCTGCCGGGCCAGGCCGAAGCCGGCTCCCAGCAGCGCGCTGTAGACAAAGTGGCCGTTGACTCCCAGGAAGACGAACTGGAGCGCACCCATCGAAAGATAGGGAGGCGACCCGGTGCCGACGTACTCCTCGAGCAAAAAGATCGCATACTGGCCGGCGTTGTACCCCAGGCCGACCATGGCGCCGTAAAGTAGCCCGTCACGCAAGTCGCTAAAGTCGGCGCGCAGGAGCCAAAAGAGCAACAGGATCGCAATCCCTTTGACGACCTCTTCGACGACGGGAGTCGCCAACACCGCGCTCAGCGTCTCGGCGGAAAAGCCAAACACCGAGCCGCCCATGTTCTTGGCCAGATGCAGCAAATAGCCGTAGAGCGCCGTGCCGAACAACAGCGAGAAACTGGTGCTCACGACCGCGCCCCAAACCGCAGCGCCGGCCAGGAGCAGCGGGGATTCGTGCTCGCGCCGATCGAGGTACCAGACCAGCAGAATCGCCGGAATCGATGCGATCGCGGCGAAGAGAGATCCGAGGAGGAAGGTGCTGATGATCTGCGGCGCGCCGCCGTAAAGGGGCCAGAGCAGGTTGTACGCGCCGATGGCGAAAACGGCGACGAGGACCGTGCAAAAGATCGCGGCATAGAGCGGCCGCCGCAGCGGCGACCCGGCGAACAAGTGCTTGATTTCCAACGACGTGTCCTGCATCAATGCTCCTGGCGTTTTGCGCTATTCTACACAATTCGGTATGGAATGCAAACACGCCGCCCGCGCGTTCACAATACGCGCTGCATCACATAGTCCGTCTGCGCGTCATTCCCCAACATGAATCCGTGTGTCCCAACGTCCACGAATCCCCACCGGCCGTAGAACGCCCGCGCCCTGGCGTTATGCTCCCACACCCCGAGCCACAGGACGTCGTGACCCCGCTTGACCGCCTCGCCGATGCACGCCTGCATGAGCGCGGCGCCGACTCTCTTACCGATCCAAGCTTGGACCGCGTAGAGCCGGACCAGCTCGATCGGACGGAGGCCGGTGAGACCCGGCTCCGATCCGCCGGCGACCAGCCGGGCGTAACCGACTGACGTGCCGTGCATCTCGGCGATCAAAAACGTCGAAGCGGGATCTGCGAGCTCGGCCGCCTGTTTCTCCGGGCTGAACGAAACGGCGAGATAGGCAGTCATGTTCTCGCGAGTATTGTCCGCGCCAAAGGAATCGCGGAAACAACGCTCGCCGAGCTCGGCAAGCAGCGCGTTGTCCGCGGGGGTCGCAATTCGAATCGTTACCGGCGCTCGATCCACGCTTTTCTCCGCGGCGGCGTGCTGAGGTAATAATGCCAGAACATGCGCGCCGCGACGGCCCGCCACGGCCGCCAAGGCTCCCCCAGGCTTTCCAGCTCTTCAGGAGTCGGACGGGCGGGCAGTCCCTTGACGACCTGCACCGCGGTCGCGAGCGCAATATCGCCCACCGGCCAGATGTCGCGTCGTCCCAGCGCTTCCATCAGGTAAATGTCCGCGGTCCACACGCCAATCCCCTTGATCCGCATCAGCGTCTGCCGCGCCGCGGCGTCGTCCATCCGCGCGAGCGCCGGGAGCTTGAGCCGCCCTTCCCCGATCTCGGCCGCGAGCAGCCGGCAGTAAAGCGTCTTTTGACGGCTAAAACCGATCCGTTTGAGCTTGCGCGCGTCGAGCGAAAGGAATCGTTCGGGGGTCAACGGGCTGGCCGCGATCTTGAGGCGCGCAAAGGCCGCATTGGCAGAGGCGAGCGAGACTTGCTGCTCCAGAATGATGTGGACCAACGTCGCAAAGCTGGCCGGCCGCGGCCAGAGCGGCGGCAAGCCGAAGAGGGTTACGATCTTTGCAAGATGAAGATCGCGGCGGACCAGGACACGTACTCCGTCGGCCAGCGTCTCCCGATTCAATCTAAAGGGCCGAACCCTCGACGATCCGGACGAGATATGGGAATCACTCATCGATGCAAAGCTCGACCAGGTATCTGTGTCAAAAGCTAGCCTCTAGTCCGGCCCGCGCGAAATTGGCAACCCGCATTTTCCCTGTATAATACTCCCGCCCAAGCGCCTCACTCACGGCTGTTGCAAAGTCTCATGCTGACCTCCCCTGGCTCCTCTCCTTAACGCGACTCCCCCTTCGCCTTTAGGCCGGGGCGAGGGAGCGTCTCTGAAGCCCGGCCAATGGCCGGGCGTAATGGTCGCTCCATCGAGGTCGGCCATCGATGTGGCAGGGTCGAGCTCGGGTTGTGACTGTCGACGTAGTCGTCAAGGGAATTGAGGCACGCGAGACAAGGATATCTGGTCAAGACCGGGCGTCAAAGGGATAGTGGATGTACCCATCAGACAAATTCGACTCTTCGGTCGATCTCATCATTCACTCGGCAAACCAGGTGCTGACCCTCGCCGGAGACGCGCCCCGTCGCGGGACCGCGCAGGCCGACCTGGCCATAATGCGCGACGGAGCGGTCGCGATCCGTGGCGAACAGATTGCCGCGGTCGGCGATACGCTCGATCTGCTCGCGCTGGCGGACACACACACCCGCAAGATCGACGCGCGCGGCAAAATCGTGCTCCCCGGCTTTATTGACGCGCACACGCACGCCGTATTCGCCGGCAATCGCGCCGCGGAATTCGAGATGCGGCTCCAGGGCAAGAGCTATCTCGAGATTCAAAAGGCTGGCGGCGGAATCGTGAGTACGGTCCGCGCAACGCGACAGGCCTCCATTGAGGAGCTGATCGAACAGACGGCGCCGCGCCTCGACGCCATGCTCACCTGCGGAACGACGACCGCGGAGGTAAAAACCGGCTACGGCCTCGAAACGGCAACCGAGCTGAGAATGCTCGCCGCCATCGAAACGCTGGCGGCGCAGCATCCGATGGACCTGGTCCCCACGTTTCTTCCCGCGCACGTCGTTCCGGTCGAGTTCCAGGGTCGGGAAGACGATTACGTCCGCCTGGTCGTCGACGAGATGCTGCCGGCGGCCCGCGAAAGGCTGATGCAGCGACGAACGCCCGGAGGCGGCGGACCCTTCTTCTGCGACGTCTTTTGTGACGAGGGCGCGTTCACACTGGACCAGACGCGCCGGATTCTGACCCGCGCGCGGGAGCTCGGCTTTGGTCTGCGCGTGCACGCGGACGAGTTCGCAAGCCTGGGCGCAGCCACGCTCGCCGCTGAGCTGGGCGCGGCGAGCGCCGATCACCTCGTGATGACCTCACGCGAGGAGATGCGTGCAATGACCAACGCGGGCGTCGCCGCCGTCCTGCTTCCCGGGACGACGTTCGGGCTCGGCCAGTCGAGATACGCCGACGGCCGCGCCTTCGTCGACGAGAACGTGCCGGTCGCGCTCGGAAGCGACGTCAACCCGGGCACCTGCTGGTGCGAGTCCATGCCGCTCATCATCGCGCTCGCGTGCCGCTATGAAAAGCTCACGCCGGCGGAGGCGATCTCCGCCGCGACGATCAACGCGGCTGCCTCGCTCGGTATCGCCGGCGAAACCGGATCGCTGATGCCGGGAAAACGCGCCGACCTGCTCATCGCCGACGTGCCGGACTATGTTCACCTGGCTTATCGGTTTGGCGCCAACCCGATCGAAACGGTCGTCAAACGCGGCCGGGTGTTGGACGTCGCTTCGCCGATCAAACGTGCCAGACCATTTTGACCACGACCTGGAGAAGCAAGCCGAGGACGAAGAAAGAGCCAAACCGCCGGTTGTGAATGAAAGCAAAGCCGACGAACCAGAGCGGCCAGCCGGCGTAGCCGGCCGGCGGCGTCTGCGGCTTGTGCTCGCGATAAACTTTGACGGTCGTCCAGGCCAGCGGAAGCGCGAGCAGCACCAGCAGCAGCGGCGGCGAGAACTGCCCGGCGATCACGAGCGCGAGCGTCGAGAGGTACATCAGCGCGATCATGACGATCACCGCCGCCCGCGCGTTCCGCTCGCCGAGGATGATCGGCAGCGTGCGGATGCGATGCCGCGAGTCGAAATCGATCTTGTCGATGTGCTTGCCGAACAGGACGGTCGTGACCCCGAGCGCGTACGGCAGCGACGCCGCGATGACCCACAGTGGAAGGTCGCCGGCGAGAAGATAGTACGTGCCGCCGATCATCATCGGGCCCCATACGACGACGACGGCGAGCTCCCCCAAGCCAATGTATTTCAGCGGGAAGGGATCGCCGGCGTAGAGGACGAGGATCGCCCCGCCAGCCACCGCGAGTGCGGCGACGAACCAGCCGCCGACGAGCGTGAGATAGGCGCCGATCGCGCCGGCGGCCACCAGGATGACGA
>JAMCQI010000084.1 GCA_023381515.1 Chloroflexota bacterium
TTTGATCTCTCCATTTGACAAGGTTTAGCCGGCCGACCGGCTGACGATTGGCGAAAATATTCTCGGAAATGGACAAGCTGCCGACCAGGGACAGTTCCTGAAAGACCATGCTGACGCCGGCGCGAATGGCATCCAGGGGGGAGACAAAGCTAACCGGATAGCCCTTGAGGTAAATCTGCCCGCGGTCGAAGCGATGGATGCCGCTTAGAACGAGGGCAAGCGTGCTTTTCCCCGCCCCATTCTCACCGATCAGGGCCAGGATCTCTCCTTCTCCGAGAGAAAAGCTTACATCGTCGACCGCCAGAACCCCTGGGAAGCTTTTCGAGACGTGCTCTACACTGAGGACCTGCTCCATAGAATCCCTTCGGATGCGCGTAGGGGCGTAACACCCTGGCACTCGCCGCTAGGGCAAGTGTCTTACGCCCCTACCGGCATTTTACTTTGGGGCTTACTGTGTGTAGAGCTTGTTGGCATCCAGGAAGTACTGGAGGTTGTTCTTGTCCACCCAGTTCACCGTCATCAAAACCTGGCTGGGCCCAGTGATGACCCCGGCCTTGGCATTGTCGGCAGTGAGGGGTGCCTGATTGTGTTTGAAATTGTAAAGCGCTTGCATGGCCCAAAAGGCCATCGCGGCGTCGTCTTGCGCCACCGTGCCGGTGACCGTGCCCTCTTGGATTGCTTGGAGCACGTCCGAGTTGCGATCCATCGACACGATCTTGACCTGCCCGGCCTTGCCAGCCTCTTTTACGGCCGTGGCAGAGCCGATGCCGCCAGTGGAGTCGGTGCAGACAAACGCGGCGAGGTCAGGAAAGCGCTGCAAGATGGACTTGGCTGCATTGATGGCGGTCACGGTGTCCGCCTTGGTGTCCACGGTTTGCACGACTTGGATGTCCGGATATTTCTTGAACGCATCGACGAAGCCAGCCGCGCGGTCGTCGAACATCTGGCTGCCAGGGATGGACAGGATCGCCACCTTACCCTTGCCGCCTAACACCTTGGCGATCTGCTGACCACCCACGTAGCCCAGATCGTGCTGGGGTGATCCCACGTAGGCAATGCGCTTCGAGTCGGGCAGATCGCCCAGAATCGTGACCACGGGGATGCCGGCATCCCACGCCTTGTTGATCTCGGGGGCGAGTACCGGGTCCCAGGCGAACACGGCAATCCCGGCCGGCTTTTGGGCAATGGCCTGGTCAAAGGCGGCCACCTCGCCGTTTATATCCACCTCGGCGGGGCCGACGTACTTGCTGTTGACGCCCAGAGCTTTACCAGCCCACGCCCAACCAAACTTGTGAGCATTGAAGAACTCCAGGTTCCCCATGCTGGAAACGTAGATGTAGCTCTCGCTGGACGTGGGAGCCACCGGCGGAGTGGGCGCCACAGTGGGGGTCACTGTAGGCGCGGCTGGTGCCGCCGGCGTAGGCGCGGTTGTGGGCGCGGCTGGTGCCGCCGGCGTAGGCGCGGTTGTGGGCGCGGCTGGTGCCACCGGCTGGGTGGGCGTTGCCGCGGGAGCGCAGGCCGTCAGAAGGGCGAGGAAGACGGTCAGCGCGACAATGCCGAGAAGACTCCTCTTCATCTCTCTCCTCCTTTTTCAATAGATGCTTGAGCAGTTGACAGATGGTTTCACAGGCGAGCGTTTTGCGTCTCTCTTCTGCCCTCAGATCCTCCTTTCCGACTCTGGCGATACACGCAGCTGCGGCAACCCAGCCCCGCAGAAGCCTCACGCTCCCGATTCTGGAATTGCTCGGCATTGCAGCGCACTACGCCTTCGCTCAGAATTCGACCGAGCCGTCGCGAGCAATGCTGCGGATACCCTTCCCTTCATACGCCACGGCAACTAAATCGGTCTCAATCACCTCGCCCGGCTTCATCACTAACGCACTCCCATTGTCGATGGCATTCTTCACGCCCGCTGGCGGATAGCTCGTAAACGGCTCCAACGCACAGTTGTACGTTCTGCCGTACCATGGATAGTCGTTGTGCCCACCGTAAACCTGCCACATCCACAGGTACTTGAACAGTTTGGCATCCCATGCCATTCCGAAACCCATACCCGACTTTTGGTTCGTCAGACCATACCAGCCTTCGGCGAGTTCTTGGAAGAAGACGACATCCACAGAACGGGTTTCGAGCGGCAGGATTCGCGTAATGTCCTGCAACTTTCCAGTCCGGCGGTTCTTGACCATCGGAAAGTCGTAGCCGTCCCCCACCTCCCACAAGCCATTCGGATGAAATGCCAAGACTTGGACTTTTCTGGCTGGGGCTTGCACAACGCAGTTGTCGTCGAGGAACGGCGTCCCAATGGACGGATGGTGTCCCCACATCAACGCAAAGTCTTCGACCGATTCGTTGACGAGGCGTTCGCCGATGAAGAGCGTAGCCATCCCGCTCTGCAGCGACATCGTACGTTCGAGTGTCAGGGGCGAACGATAGCAGCGTACGCGCGTTCGCACGGAGACACGCTTGGGAGTGTCTTCGATGACTTGGGCTTGAAATGGCAGCAACGAAACTTCGCCGTGCAAACCTTGTCTCGCCCCCAGGTACGGCTCTGTCGCCCAGCCGGCCGAGGGGAGCACTTCTTGCCAACCGCCATAGAAATAGTCATGAAATGCGCCTTCCGGTAACGCGCAAGTCGCCACGAACGGTTTGCTCATTGGAATTGGCGACTGCCACATGAAATCAAGGTCGTGTGGTTTGTAGGTGAATTCAAAGATATCGGCCCCTTTATCGAGCAGGATGCCCACGCGCAGCAATTCGTTTTCCAAAAACGCGACGCGCATTCCTTTATACGCGTAATCCAATGAGAGCCGACAACCCATTTTCCTACCCCAGGTATACATTTCGCAGCCCTCCGTTTGGGGTTCAATCATCATGAGGCAACGTTGGGGTGATCGACGGATTAGAAACTGCGGGCGCCCTCCTCTGCGGCACAGTCCGCGCCCACACGTGTCCCACCGCGCGTCCAAAATCCGACCGCCACATATCGAGGAACACGGCGAGGACAATGATCAGGCCGAGCGTGATGTTCTGCCACGAAGAGGGCACCGCGTTCAGGTTCAGGCCATTCTGGACCACCACGATGATGGCTGTGCCGACCATCGACGAGACAATGTGCGCGTACCCTCCCGCGAGACTCGCGCCGCCCACCACGGCTGCGCCGATCGCTTGCAGCTCGGTGCCGACCCCATAGTTGGGTGAGCCGGAGTTCAGCCGGGCGGTCATCAGCACCGAGCCGATCCCCGCGGTGAGGCCCGCGATAATAAACGCGAGGAGCCGGGTGCGGTTGACGTTGATGCCGGACAGACGTGCCGCCGCCGGATTTCCGCCGATCGCGTAGATCGCCCGCCCGCTCGGTGTGTACTTCAAGAACACCGACGCGATCGCATAGGCGATGAGGACGTAAAAGAAGGGGATCGCGACGCCAAACGCTTTTCCGTAGAACCACGGCTCGAGGTCGGGCGAGACCGAAAAATTGGGAGACCCATTGTTGAATAGAAAGGCGGCACCGCGAAAGATGTTCATCGTCGCGAGCGTGACGATGAAGGAGGGAATCCGCCCGTGCGACGCCAGGACGCCATTCATCGCCCCCATCATGGAACCGAGCGCCAAGACTATCAGAATCGCTACCGGAACGGGAATGCCGTTGTCTTTGATCAACTGCGCCAAAATCATCGTCAGCAGGGCGATCGCCGAGCCGGGGGAGAGATCAATGCCGCCTGTGAGAATGACCAGCGTGGAGCCGATGGCAACAATGGCGACGATGCTCCCTTGTAGGGCGACGTTGTTCATGTTGTCCACCAACAGAAAGCGATCGGTGGTCAGGCTCACGCCGACGCAGACGACGATGAGTGAAATCAGTGGACCGATGACCGGCGAATGCAGCATACGGTTGATACTAGTCGGCATAAGCTGGCACTCCTTCCAAATGATTCGTCTGCGACACGGTTTCCAGAAGCTGGTATTCGGTCAAGCTGCCGGCATCCGCGATTTGTAGGATGTGGCCGTCGCGCACGATGGCCACGCGGTCGCTCATGGCCAGGAGCTCCGGGTAATCGGAACTAATCAGCAAAATGCCGATTCCCATTGAGGTGAGTTCGTTGATGATGTGATAGACCTCGATGCGTGCGCCAATGTCGACGCCCTGCGTCGGTTCGTCCAGGATGAGCAGCCGCGCCTTGGTGAACAGCCAGCGCGCCAGGATGGTCTTTTGCTGGTTGCCGCCGGACAGGTACTGCACCGTGCGCTCCAGCCCGGTGCGGCTGATGCGCAGCTTGTCGAAATACTCGACGCCGTACTGCTCTTCGCGCCGCAGGTTAAGGAAGGGACCAGAGAGAATGGCGCGCAGATCCGCGATCGTGATGTTCTGCGGACCGCGGAAATTAAAGAACAATCCGTCTGCCTTGGGGTTCTCGGGGAGCAGCGCGATGCCTGCAGCAATCGCCTGGCTGGGGGCTTTCAAGTGCAGCGGGACCCCATCCAGCCGCACCGTGCCGGCGGTGATGGGGTCGACTCCGAACAGCGCTCGCCCAATCTCGCTGCGTCCCGACCCGACCATTCCGCCCAGACCAAAGACCTCGCCCTTCTGGATGGTAAAGGAGACGCCGTTCACGCCCTCCTCGGTGCGCAGCCCTTCGACTGCAAGGATCGGTTCTGCCGTGGCGTGGTGCTCCTTCGGATAGGTCTCCTTTACTTCCGTACCCAGCATCAGGCGGACGACGACGCCTGGATCGACCGCCGAGAGCGACTGCGTATCCACAACCTTGCCGTCGCGGAGGACGGTGATCCGATCCGCGACCATGAACACTTCGTCGATGCGGTGCGATATGTAGAGGACCGCCTTGCCCTGTTTGGCTAGCTGCCGGATGAGCCCCTGCAGGCGCTTCGTTTCGTTCAAGCCGAGCGAGGCGGTCGGCTCGTCCATGATCAACAGCGTCGAATCTTCCGAAATGGCTTTGGCAATCTCGACGAGCTGTTGTTCCGCGACCGAGAGTGAGCGCACCAGCCCGTTAGGGTCGAGCTCGATACCTAATTCCTTCAGCGTCTGGACCGCCCGCCGTCGCATGCTGTCCCAATCGACCAAGCGCCCGAGCGTACTCGTAGGCAGCCGTCCCAGGCAGATATTCTCAGCAACGGTGAGCGTGGGCACCAGGGACAATTCTTGATAGATCGTGGCGACTCCGCGTGCCCGTGCGACGGTGGGGTTGGACATAACCACCGGCTGACCCTTCAACCGTATCTCGCCCTCCTCGGGCAGATGTACGCCGGCGAAGCATTTCACCAATGTGGATTTGCCGCTGCCGTTCTGTCCTACGAGCGCATGGATCTCGCCCGCGTTCAGAGCGATCGAGACGCGATTCAAAGCTTGGACGCCGGGGAAGGCTTTTGAAACTCGACGCGCTTCCCAGATGGGATCAGGGTTATTGCTCATTGGATTTGGAGGACACCTGCAAGGTCTGCATCGAGTTTGTCGAAAGATCAAGACCTTGCAGGTCTAGGGTCACTTTTATTTCGGACAATCGTACGTCTTGGACGGTTTGGGGTACAACCTCTCGGGATGGCAGAGGTAGTTGATGACGTTGGTCTTGTCCACAATCACAACCGGGGTCTCGGTCCAGCCGCCGGGATACTTGCCGTTCAAGCAGTCCCACGCGACCTGCATGGCGACCTCGCCCATTTCGAACGGCGTCGTGTTCACCGTGCCGTTCCACGTCCCAGCGAGGATTTGCTCCATGCCCGTCGTGTCACCGTCGTTACCAAAGATCAGGATATCCTTGCGGTTCAACGACTGAGCGGCCTTTGCAGCGCCGATGGCTTCGTAGTCATTGGCGGCGACGACGACATTGATCTCAGGGTGTGCCTGCATCATGTCCATCATCACCGAGTTGCCGGTTTCCACGTTCCATGCCGTTGGCAGCGATGCAACCTTTACGATCTGGGGGAACTGGGAGAGCGCATCCAGGTACCCGCCAATTCGTTCGGTCGAGTGCCAGCCCGGCTGACCTTCCAGTGCGCCGAGTTTGCCCACGCCGTGCATGACACCGGCGACGTACATGCCCATCTTGTACGTGCCGCGGCGCTGGCCGTAACCGACGACGGCATGCACCGGTGCTGGGAAGGTCGGGATGTCGGAGTTGACGATGATCACGGCGATACCCGCATCCACGGCTCGCTTCACCAGCGGCGCCGCGGCGTTCTCGTCGTGGGTGGAGAAGATGATCGCATCAGCCTTCTTGGTGATGACGTCCTGGAGCATCCCCATTTGGCCGTTGATGTCAGATCCGCTCTGCGGTGCGGACATGTAGGTGTCAGCGCCAAGCTGCGCGGCTTGAGCTTTGACGCCTTCGCCGATCGCGATGTAGTAGTCGAACTCCGTCGCGGGCGGCATGTAGGCGATACTGGGTTTCGAGCCGGGCTTGTACGCAAGATTCTTGCAGGCGGCCTGCGAGGCGGCTGCGAGCGGCACCGGCGAGTAGGCCCCCAGAATTGGCTTGTAGGCGGCGTAATCCGCTGCGGACGGTTGAGCCGCTGCAGGAGCCGCACTTGCCGGTGCCGGAGCCGTCGTGGGTGCCGCCGCGGGTGCCGCGCACGCGGCGACGGCGAAGGTCAAGACGACCACCACGACGAGCAGCAATAATGGATTGATCGAAGATCGGTTACGCATCAGAGTCCTCCTTTGACTTCCACGACCTTGTCACCGGAGCAGTGTTACCTGCTTCAAGAAACTCCGATATTCGTCTTCCTCTCCTCGGCTAGGGATGTTATGCGTTCGATAGCCCTACCTCCTCGCTTGGCGTCCGGGGTGTGCACAACTTTCAAAGTCGACCGAATTCCGACAAGAGTTCTTCTACCGTCTTCCCCTCGCGGATCCGCTGACGCGTGGCCTCCTCTTGTGCAGCCTGCGCCTGCGCCCGTGCGAGAACATCTGTCGCCTGTTCGCGTGGCACAACCACAACACCAATCTCATCTGCCAACACGATATCTCCGGGAAAAACAAGGACACCGCCGCAGTGGATCGGTACGTTCACTTCGATCGGCTCCATCCGTTTGGAAAACGGCGAATGCGTCGAGCGGGGCACAATGGCGCGGCTGAAGATCGGGAAATGCAGTGCTTTGATTTCATCAATGTCTCGGATGGCGCCGTCCACCACAGCGCCGACGACGCCTTTTTGCTGGCACAGCCCAGCCATCAATCCACCCCAGATCGAGGTCTCCGTTTCGCCCGCCGCGTCCACGACGACGACATCTCCTTTCTGCGCGACCGCGAGCGCGTCGAGGCAATCCACCAAGTCGCCCGGATAGAGTCTCACCGTGAGCGCCGCGCCTACAAAGCGCGCATCGTACAGCGGACGGATATCACTTCGCAGAACGCCCGCGCGTTCCATACAATCAGCCACAACACACGATGGGCTGAAAATGGTGAGCAAGTCGCGAAAACCAGCGACGTGTTCGTCGTGGGGTCGAGCCGGCATTGGGTTAATGACGCGTCGCATGTGAGGAACCTCTTGGACGATTGTCACTTTATCTCCGCCCGCGCGCGATTCACGGCCTCCTTGAATTGCCGCGCGAGATCCGTCAATTCGTCGAAATGCTTGGCCGCGATGGCGCTTTTCTTTACCAGGTTGCCTCCCACGGCGACGGCGGACGCGCCCGCTTTGATGAAATCGCCCGTGTTTTCCAATGACACACCGCCCACTGGAATGAGTTTGATCTGTGGCAATGGCGCGCGAATGGCTTTGAAATACTCCGGGCCGCCAAATTCCGCGGGGAACACTTTGACGAAATCTGCACCCCATTCCCACGCAGTGAGAATCTCGGTCGGCGTAAACGCGCCGGGAATCACTGCTTTGCTGTAGCGGCGGCATACTTGGATAACCTTTGCGCTTAGCGTGGGTGCAACAATGAACTGCGCGCCGGCCAGAATCGCCGCGCGCGCCGTCTCTGGATCCAGAACGGTTCCAGCGCCGAGCAGCACGTCGTTGCCAAATTCACGCGTGGCGCTCTCGATGATCGCCAAAGCATTGGGCGTTGTCATTGTGAATTCGATGGCGTTCACGCCTCCGGCCCGAATCGCCTGTGCGACCTGCACCAATTCTTCTGAGCGGTCAAAGCGCACAATGGCAATGATGCCGCCCTGTTCGATCAAACGAACTTGCTCGTCTTTTTGCATGGTTGCGTCTCCTCAGCGCGAGATGCGAAGGTTGCCCACCCCCTTCAACAACGCTTCTGCTTCTTCGCGCGTGGTCCAGTTGAAATCGCTCCACGAGGTGTGTTTGAGTGCGGTGAATGCATTCCCCAGTTTCACCGCCATTTCGACGCCCCCGGTCGCGTAGCCATAGATGAATCCGGCGGTGTAGTTGTCTCCGCCCCCCAATCGGTCTACGACTTCAATATCATACGTCACGTCCTCGTACACTTTGCCATCCGCGTACGCGAATGCACTCCAGGTGTTCCGCCAAACGGAAGGAGTCCCGCGCAACGTGATAGTCACCGCGTCAAGGTTGAACCGATCGGCCAGCTGCGCCGCGACCTTCTTATAGTCCTCTCCCCTGATCCCAAATACGCGTTCGGTGTCTTCTTCCGTTGTAATCAGGATGTCCACATACTTCATGATGGGTTCCTGAACCGCGCGTGCTTTGTCTTGCGTCCATAACTTGGCTCGGTAGTTCAAATCATAGCTGACTGTGCAGCCCATCTCTTTGGCGGTTCTAAGCGCTTCGCCTGCAACGGAAGCGGTACTGTCGCTGAGCGCGGCGGTGATACCGCTGGTGTGAAACCAGCGTGCGCCAGCGAGTGCTTTCCTCCAATCCACTTCGCCGGGCTGGATGCGGCTGATGGCAGAAAAAGCCCGGTCGTACAGGACACCGCTGGCGCGCGGAGAGGCGCCGTACTCAACGAAATAAAGACCCATTCGGTCTTCCTTCGCCCAAACCATATGGCTGGTATCCACGCCGAACTCACGCGCCTTGTTTTGCGCCATTCGACCAAGAGGGTTATTGGGTAAGCGACTGATCCAACTCGCGGTCAGTCCTAAGCGGGAAACACCAGCGGCTACAGTCAACTCAGATCCGCCAACGGTCGTCTTCAAGGTCGTGGCTTGTTCCAGGCGCTCGAAATTAGGCGGAGCGAAACGGATCATCGCTTCGCCAAATGTCACTACTTCCGCCATCACAATCCTCCTTGAAACGGTTAAGCCAAGGGTGTTTTACTTATTCCAATTCACAAAGACATCGAGATAGCGCAGAGGAACATCATTGGGGTTGCGTACTCCGTGAGGAACACCGGGCGGAATGGTTACCGCAGTGCCGGGCCGCAGTGCATAATCTTGACCGTCCATCCGGACGATGCCCTCGCCCTCCAAAACATAGTAGAATTGATCTTCCCGTTCATGGGAATGGACCGCCAGTTCATCGTGCGGCCGAACACTTATCAGGCCCACCTTCAGGTCTTGGCGCCGGACAATGTGCTTGTTGTCGGAGTGATCGCGCGGAACTGCCTCCAGTTGGTTGACATCAATAACGTACTCCACTGTTGTCCTCCTTGGAGCCTAGTTGCGACCCGACAACGCATCGTCTGGGTTTTTGCGACAGCATAGCGCATGGCTTTTTTACCGTTGCGGCCGGCAGCGGATCGTAGAGCCTTTCGCATTTCTCAATCCGAGTTTGACCACTTGGGGGGCGTGAATCGGTTCGCACAGGGTGCTTTTACATCAAACCAAAGCTCTCGTAACTCCGAGTCATGATTGCCAGGGCTTGGTCAACGTCAAATAACTCGTTCTCTATCCTGCCGTCTCCGCGGGACACGGGTGGCAAGATCAGCTTTGGAAAAGTCCCTCATTTTCGGGCTCAGCGCGACTAGCCCGAAGCTCCTAGCCAAGTGTACGTTGGTGTAGAAGTGAATCGGCAACGGGTGGATTCGCAGATCACGCCCTGTTGCATGAGCGTGACGGAACTATCAAGATGTTTTTTGTGCGAGGAATCAATCGATTCGGCTATGATTTCGTTCCATCTCAAGAATTCAGGCTCTTTGTTTGATCGCTCGATACTTATGCCCTCTACCTTTGAGCAGATTCGATGATCCCTTGGGTGGATTTTCCTTTACGGGGCCGGACGAAACCGTGAGGGACTCGTTACCCAGTTGATTTACTCCCCGCCCCCAGCCCATCTGTGCTGAAATCTCTCCAGCCGATTGTTTCAGCGTCTCGATCAGTTTGCCGCCCTTTATGTGCTGTTCCATGCGCTCCGCCGGTCCGGAAACACTCATGGCAGCAGTAACACCTTTGTGATCGAAAATAGGAACGGCTGCACAAACGACGCCGATTTCGTGTTCTTGGCGGTCAACGGCAAACCCTTTTTCCCGAACCTGAGCAAGTTCGGCTTGCAGCGCACCGATGTCCGTAATCGTTGCGTCGGTATACCGGATGAGTTTTGAACGCGGGTATCGCTTTTTCACTTCCTCATCTGGCAAATAAGCCAACAGTGCTTTTCCAACGCCAGTGCAGTACGCCGGCGAGCGCCCACCGACGCGCGAAGACATAAAACCTATCGGATATAGTCCAGGTAGTTTTTCTAGATACACGACCTGGTCGCCATCCAGTACCGTCAAGTGAACAGCCTCGCCGAACTCATTCCGCAGGGTCTCAAGTACATCCAGTGCGCGTTTCCGAATGTCGTTGTACTTGAGAAATCGGCTCCCCAACTCTAAACACGTCACCCCCAGCCGATATTTCCCTGTTGCAGACTCTTGCTCGACAAAGCCCTGAGCTTGAAGCGTTATGAGCAGGCGAAAAGTTGTACTGAGATCGAGGTCTACCTGTTTGCTGATCTCGGTCGCGCTGAGGTCTGTTTCAGAGGAGAGGAACAGTCGCAGCAAGGTCAGCGCGCGTTCTACGGCCCGGATGTGATAGCGTTCAGAGTGCTTTTTCTGAGATGGCAAGGCAAACATCCTTCGAATTGCAGTTTTCATACAATGAAAGTAGCTTTTACCTAGAGAAATTGTAACACTTTTTCGTTTTTTTGTCAATTGTTGTTCGCTGGTGATTGTACACATCGCGTAGGGGCAACGCCTTGTGCCTGCCCAATTGTGGGCGACCACAAGGGATCGCCCCTACCTGTGGGTAACTATTCGCTGTCAGGACATCGTGCACAAGCCGTGTATTCAGGACATCGTGTAATTCGACACTCGCTGTTGTCAGAAGATTGTGCCATGCGGCATACTTGCCTCCAGCAGGAGGTGAAG
>JAMCQI010000077.1 GCA_023381515.1 Chloroflexota bacterium
GATGCGGCCCTTAGTGGCCCTGCGGGAGCGCTACGATATCGCCTCGGATTCCATTCCCCCGGACATGCTGCTCTGCCGCTCGCAGCGCGTTCTGGGAAACGGCCGCATCGAGGGCTTGCGCGATATTCTCTATGTCGATTCCGCAAAATTCGACCGCGCGCGCAGCGCCGAGATCGCATCGGTCGTGGCGGCAATGAACGAACGCCTGAGGCGCCAGCGCAGGCACTACGTGCTCCTGGGCCCCGGCCGCTGGGGATCGTTCGACCCCTGGATCGGCATTCCGGTGTCCTGGCACCAGATCTCCGGGGCGCGCGTGATCGTCGAACTCCCTGCAAACGACCTGCCTATGGAGCCGTCGCAGGGCACTCACTTCTTCCACAATATGACCTCAGCGGGTATTGGTTACTTTTCCCTGTGCGGGTCGAGCGAGAAGGAGTTCGTCCGCTGGGATCTGCTTCGGGGGCTGCCGGGAGAAGAGATCGCGCCGGGAGTACGGCATATTCGCCTGAGCCAGCCGCTGGCGGTGCACATGGACGGCCAGACGCAGCAGGGCGTCATCTCCCTGGCCTGAGGTGCCGGCGCGGGAATGTGGCCTACAATGAGATGGGAATTCGACAGATGGTTCGATGGCGGCAGGGAGAGGTGATGATTCGTGTCGGTGGCTGAAACACATCCCAGCACGGGATTACCGGCGCTCGATCGCGTTCTCGAAGGATTGATGGACGGCGACAACGTCGTCTGGCAGGTCGGCTGCATCGAGGATTATCTGCCTTTTGTGCGCCCTTATTGCGAAAAAGCGCTGGGGCAGGGCCGCAAGTTCGTCTATTTCCATTTCGAGCGCCACGAAGAGTTGATCGCTCCGGATCCGCGCGTCGAAACCCATCGTTTGGATCCGGCCGTCGGCTTCGAGACGCTGACCGCGGAGATCCATCGCGTCATCGCGCGCGCAGGCCGCGGCGCATTTTACCTGTTCGACAGCCTTTCCGATCTGGCCGCGGATTGGTGCAGCGACATGATGCTGGGCAACTTTTTCAAGGTTACCTGCCCATACCTGGCCGAACTCGATACCATCGCTTATTTCGCGCTCCTGCGAAGGCGCCATTCCTACCGTGCGGTAGCCGCCATCCGGGACACAACGCAGCTCCTGCTGGACGTGCACCGCCATGAGGGCGTGCTCTATGTCCATCCCCTCAAAGTATTCGAGCGCTATTCGCCAACCATGTATCTGCCGCACGTCTGGCAGGGCGACTCCTTCCACCCGGTTACGGAAAGCACCGCCATCTCCGGAATTTATGAGACCCTGATGCGCGACGGCTCGGGGCGGGAAACCGACCGCTTCGACCTTTGGGACCGCACGTTCCAGGCGGCGCAGGAAATGCTCGACGCCGTCAGGCGCGGCGAGCGGAAGACGGAGGGGGTGCGGGAGACCGTCCGGCATCTGCTGCGTATGCTGATCAGCCGCAACGAACGCATGCTGGAGTTGGCCGAACGCTATCTGACGATCGAAGACCTGCTGGCCGTACGCCGCCGCATGATCGGCACAGGGCTGCTCGGCGGGAAGGCGACGGGTATGCTCGTGGCCCGCGCGATCCTGCGCAGCACGGAAAGCTGCCGGCGGGGAATCCTCGAGCCGCACGATTCGTTTTTCGTGGGTTCCGACGTCTTCTATTCCTATCTTGTCTCCAACGGCTGTTGGCGCACCCGGCAGAAACAGCGCGACGGCGTGGGTTTCCTGGACGGCGTGGAGCGCGCCCGGGAGCAGATGCTCGCCGGCTCTTTCCCGGAGTTCGTCCGCGACCAGTTTGCGGAAATGCTGGACTACTTCGGTCAGGCTCCCATTGTCGTGCGCTCCTCCAGCCTGCTCGAGGACGGTTTCGGGAACGCCTTTTCGGGCAAGTACGAAAGCGTCTTCTGTCTCAACCAGGGTTCGCCGAAGGAGCGCATGGAAACGTTTCTCGCGGCGGTGCGCCAGATCTACGCGAGCGCCATGGGGCGTGACGCCCTGCTATATCGGGCCCAACGCGGCCTGCTCTACCGCGACGAACAGATGGCCCTGCTGGTTCAGCGGGTTTCGGGCGCGGTACACGGACGCTTTTTCTTCCCGCACGTGGCCGGCGTGGGCCTATCCTACAATCCATTCGTCTGGTCCGAGCAGATCAACCCGCAAGCCGGCGTCCTGCGGCTCGTTTTCGGCCTTGGCACTCGCGCGGTGCGCCGGTCCGACGACGACTATACGCGCATCGTGGCGCTCAACGCGCCTCTGCGCCGACCGGAAACAACATCGAGCGAGGTGCGTGGATATGCGCAATGGCGCGTGGACGTTCTGGATCTCGAAAAGAAGGAACAGGGCTCGCGCTCATTGGAGGAAATCGTCTGCTCCTGTGGGGAAGAATGCGTCGAGATGGTGGCCGGGTGCGATCCCGAACTGGTGCGGCGGTCTAGGGAAACCGGGCGTCCGATCTTCCCCTGGGTGCTTACATTTCACAGACTTCTCTCGGAGACCTCTTTCGTGGCCGACATGCGCGGCCTCCTTGAGACGCTCGCGCGGGCCTACGAGTACCCTGTAGATGTAGAGTTCACCGCGAACTTCCTTCCGGACGGCAGCTATCGCATAAACCTGGTTCAATGCCGGCCCTTCCAGGTGAAAGGCGGCGGGCATGTTATCGCACAGCCGCAGGCGGCTGGCGACGGTGATCTCGTTCTAAAAACGAAGGGGCCCGTCATCGGTTCGAGTGTGGTGACCACGGTGGGACGCCTGATCTACGTGGTGCCTTCCGTTTATGGGAGTCTTCCCCTCCGCGACCGCTATTCGATCGCGCGGCTGATTGGCCGGCTTACGCGCCTGGGGGAGCAACCGGAAGGTGCGCTCCTGCTCATCGGCCCGGGACGATGGGGCACCGCTGAACCCGCGCTGGGGGTGCCTGTCTCGTTCGCCGAGATCAGCCGTGTCAACGCTCTCTGCGAAATCATTGAAATGCGCGAGGGCCTGGTGCCGGATGTCTCGCTGGGTACGCACTTCTTCAACGACCTGGTCGAAATGCAGGTCCTTTACCTGGCGCTGATCCCCGGCAAGGATGGAAACAGTGTCAACGCCGACTTCTTTGCACGGGCTTCCAACCAACTGCCGCGACTCATTCCGGAGGCAGCGTCCTGGGCCAAAGCCGTATGCGTCATTGACCCGGCCGGAATCCCGGGTGGGCGCGTGCTGCGTCTCTATGCTGATGCTTTGCGCCAGAGTGCGGCGTGCTATTTCGCATCGCCCGCCACCGCTTAGGGACGGCGCAAAAATAACTTCACGAATTCGGTCGGACGGCTCGGCATCACGCGGTCGCTCGAAGTCCGCCTGAAGGAGTCCGATTGAGCCCCGGACACGTGGTGCTGCCGTTGCGAGTGGGAGTAATCCGGTCCTGGTTGCGGGTGACATGGGCCACCACTGCGAGCGGCAAGGTCGCGTGCGAAGCAACCGAGCGCTACTCTGTTTGGCATGAGTTTCTCCAAGCACCTTCCCTTGCTTGCGGGCGTTTTCATCGTTCTCTATCGCATCGTGCGGCGGCCGACTGTTGGCGAACGGGTCGGTGGAGTGCTAGGTCTGGCGGCGGGGCTTGCGCCCGCGGTATGGCTGGTTGTCGCTGGCGTCGTGCCTGCCAAGATCGTCGTCGGCTACGCGACAGTTTTCTTTGTCGGATCCGTGCTGTTGAAGATGGCGATCTATCTGGGAGTCATGGCGCACCACGTGCTGCCTAGGAGTAGTCCATTGGTGGGTGGCAGCCTTCAGGGCCTTTTGTCGGCAAGTTGCGAGTTGGGCGCTGCGGCGGTCGCGTTTGGCCTCGTGTTTCCGGGCCTGGACTTTCCGGCGATTCTCGGTTTTGGAGCCGGCGCCGCAGCCTTAGAAGCGGTGATTGTCTCCCTGCTCGATGCCGAGAGCGTTCACGCAGGCGGACCGAATGTCAAACTCGTGGAAACCCAGATAGCCGCGCTGCGGCAAGGTCCGGTATGGGTTTCAGTCATGAGCGGGTTCGCCGACCGGGCCATTGCCACTACGCTACACATTGCCTGCCGGGGGCTGGTCGGCGTGGGCATCGCCACCGCGAGAGCATGGCCGACGGTTGTCGCTTTCGCGCTCTTTGCATCGGTGGACGGATTTGTCATGTATTGCCTGCGGTCGGGATGGGAGTTTGGGCACGCAAAGGTCGCGCTGCGGTTGTATGGCACGTTGGCAGTGCTGGGTGCTGCCAGCGTTGCGGGACTCGTGATCGCTACCTGATCGCAAACGCAACACAGGCTCCGTAGGCAGCTGAGGTCGTCACAAAAGCAACTTCACAGATTGGGTGAGATAGTGTAGTTCCACCGGGGCAGAATTTCGTGCGGCTTGATGCGAAGGGTTTGCAGTTGTTCGGAAGTCGGTTCTGTGCCGGTTGGGTAGTTGCGACGGTCCAGGTGGGCGGAGACGGACAGCCCGGTTTGAGTTCGGGTGGAGCGAATGAAGCGGAGGATCTTTTGGTCGCTGTCGAGCGGTTCACCTGCCCAGTTCTTGGAGATCTCAGAGAAGAGACGATGCTCGATGGGGTTCCATTTGGAAGCACCCGTTGGGTAGTGGGCGACGGTGAGCGTCAGGCCGTGTGAATCGGCCAGTTGGGACTGAAGTTCTGTTTTCCAGGCGCGGCAACGATAGCCATTGCTGCCGCCGGTGTCGCTCAGGATGAGGATTTGTCGGGAGCGCGGATAGCGGAGCGATCCTTCTTGCTGCCACCAATAAGCGATCGAGTGAGCAGCAAAGGCGGGAGTGTCATGCGAGACGCCGACCACGACGGAGCCTCGATTGGCGACGAGATCATAGATGCCGTATGGTATGGCGACGCCAGTGGAGTCCGAGCGGAAATCGTGATCGTTGACAAGGCGCGGGGACAGATCCCAGCGCGTTCCGGGATTCTTGAAATCGCCGACCAGTTCGCGCTTCTTTGTATCCACGCTGATGATGGGGTGGCCACGCCGCTGGAATCGGGCTCGAAGGTCGCCAAGGTAGAGGAACTGATCATTGCGATCTGGACTGTGATCGGTAGAGAGTTTTTTGTGATTGACCCGAAGGGAATAACCCATCCGATGGAGAAGACGGGCGACGGTGTTGGGGCTAACGATGACAGCGAAGTCGCCCAGCGCCATGGCAATCTTCTCCGTAGTTCGTCGGGACCACTTCAGCCCGGTGATGGGATCGCCGGCGGTGTCGTATTCGAGCAAGAACTCGATCAGTGGGACGATGTCGGCGGTTTTTTTTCGACCCGCTTGCGCCCGCCGCCGGAACGGCGGGTGCGTCCCGAGGTCACATTTTGATCGAGCAGTTGCTGGCGCCCGCGGGCAACGGTGTGCGGATCCAAGCCGAGAAATGCGGCCAAGGTGCTATCGCCGCCGTGCCCCAGTTTGATGGATTCCAGGCCGGCGAAGAGGCGGCGTTGTTGCTCGTCCAACAAACTGTAGAACAGCAGGATTGCCGCCTTGAGTTCCTCAGGAGAAACCTGAAGGGCGGAGGCGTCGGCCACCAGCGGAACGGCACTGGCAGTTTGTCTGGCGCGGATCTGATCCCGTGACTGCCTGCTGTCAGCGGCAGTGTACAGGAAACGTCCGGCAACATCCGTTCGGCGTAAACGTCCACCGCGGACCAAATCGTGGAGGGGATCTTGGACCTCGGCATGGAGTGCATCGGCCAGTTCGTCGGCGAACCAGCCGTGAGGGGCCTGATTGACGAAGGACTCGATGGTGGCCACGAGTGTGCCGTGACGAGAGAACCAGACCGCCTCATGAGACCACAGGCCGGCGTCGTCGAAGCGGGCAGATTCGCGGAGAACGTAGTAGCGCCCGCGATGAGTATAGCTGGACAAGTAGTCGAGGAGTTTGAGTTTGCGAAAGACGGTGAGACTGGCAGTGGCGCCGAGGGCCTCCTTGAGTTCGGGGAGCGTCGCGATTTTGCGGCGCAGCAGGTGCTTGCGGAGGATCTGGGGGTCGAAGGTGAGGGATCGCATAATGTTATAGTTCCGACTGTCCAAGCATTAGGAACTATAACACACCCAGCTAAAGACGAATTGGCGAAACGAGGGATGGCGCTGAGGCATTGATTCCATGGGGGGAGTAGACACTGCGATCAGCGCCCCACCCGAAACGAGCAGAAGTCCTGGAAATGATCTAGGTACGACTATGAGCGAGCAGTTGTTTTTGCGTCAACCCTTAGGTTTTGGTTCTCAGGCAGCGTATCCAATCTGCCGCAACGCCCATCGTTGACAAATTGAGGACCAGGGTATAATTTTGGTCCGTCGAAAGGTAATGGGCATGAACTTCAAATACCGCCTCCATTTTTGTGCGTTGTGCGCGGCCTTCCTCCTCGTATGGCCGCTTGCAGGCGCTTCCGCGTCGTTCGACTCCGGAATATTTAAAGACCCGCCCGCGGAATATCGGGGTTGGGCCATGTGGGGCTTCAACCTGTCGAACGTGCAGGAAGCCCGTATCACTTCCGGCGTTGAGAACCTGGCCGCACAGCACTACGGCGACTTTTTCATTTCCGTGAGCGGCGGCACCGGCAAGAACCTCGACCCGGCCTACGTCCGGCAGGCGAGGCCGTTCTTCCGCTACACGGATGATGGGATCGAGTACCTCAGCGACGATTTCTTCAAATTCTACAGGCTTGCCGTCGAGGAGGCGAAAAAGCACGGTCTAGAAATGCTTTTCTACGACGACTTCGAGTATCCGACCGGGACCGTCAGCGGGCAACTCCATAAGAAATACCCGCAATACATGGCCAAACGCCTCGACAAAATGGAGAAGGACGTATCCGGACCGGCCCACGTTGTGTTGTCTGTTCCCAAAGGCCCATATATCGGCGCCGTGCTCATGAACCGGGACACTTTCGCCCGCACCGATATCAGTGCAAAGCGCACCGAGGACAACCAGATCGTCTGCGATGTGCCGGCCGGCAACTGGAAGGTGATGGCGTTTTATCTGAATACAGACGCCGTGCTCAAGATCCGCAACCCGGGCTACGTGGATTACCTGGATGACACGGCCATGAACACCTTCATGGCGATGAGCTATGACAAGTTCTATAGCCACTTAAAGGAGTATTTCGGCCCCGTTATCAAAAGGTCGTTTTACGACGAGCCGTCCATGCACTGGCTCAACGGCCGGATGTGGACGCCCGGCTTCAACCGCAAGTTCCAGACCCGCTACGGCCGCTCGCCGATGACCTATTATCCGGCGCTATGGTACGACATCGGTCCGGAGACCTCGGCCGCCCGCAACGCGCTGTACGGATTCCGTACCCAGCTTTATGCCGATACATTCGTCAGGAAAATCACCCGGTGGTGCCACGCGCACGGGATTGCGAGCGCCGGCCACATGGACCAGGAGGAGGTTCGTAATCCTGTACCGGTCAACGGGGATCTCATGAAGGTGTTCGAGGACCAGGATGTTCCCGGAGCCGACGACATCGCTTTCTTCGGCCGGGCGAATACGGGTTATAAGGTGGTGACCTCGGCGGCCTTCAACTATGACAAGCCGGTCATCATGGCGGAAACGTATGCGGCCTATGCCACCATCAACGAGAAGAATATTTTCCAGGTTGCGATGGACCAGTACGCCATGGGAATCAATTTCCAGGTCCCGTGGTCCGGCATCGACCGCCGTGCGAAGAACGTGCCGGACCTGAACCGTTACGTTGGCCGCCTGAGTTACATCCTCCAGCATGGCCGGCACGTTGCCGACGTGGCCGTGCTCTATCCGATTGCGTCGCTCCAGGCGTGTTATCAGTTCAGTCCGGATCCCAGTCCTGAAGAGTGGACACCCGATCTCACCTCACACGATCTGCGCAAGATGCAGGGTCCCGCCTGGGAATACGCCTACAAGGGCGGCAACCCACCTCCCGAAATCGATTACATGGATATCGGCGAGACGCTTTTCCGCGGCATGCGCGTGGACTATACCTACCTGCACCCTGAGGTGCTTGAGACAAAATGCACCGCCGCCGGCGGGAAACTCACGCTGAACAACAAGGAAAACCGCGAGCAGTATCGTGTGCTGATCGTGCCCGGCGGCACCACCCTGCGCGCAGCGACAGCACGTAAGGTGAGGGATTTTTATCAGAGCGGCGGGATTGTGATCGCCACCAGCAGGCTGGCTTTCGAATCCGCGGAGGCCGGCCGTAACGCGGAGGTGCGGCAAGCGATAGCGCAGGTCTTCGGACTTACGCCCGATGGCGTCGCCCGCGGCGAGGTGCCGGTTGACAGCGCGACCGGGTATTACGCGACCCACAATCGCGCGGGAGGGCGCGCCTATTTCCTGCCCAAACCGGATGCCGCGCTGCTGACGGCGGTTCTGAAAGAGGCCTTGCCGACGCGCGACGTGGAGATTCAGGAAGGGGCCTGGCCCATCGGCAAGGGCACCGCCTTCAAAGGAGCCCTGACTTATATCCACAAGGTGAAGGATGGCCGCGATATCTACTTCTTCGCGAACTCGTCTGCCGCGAGGGCTGTGGATACCACTGTGCTCCTGCGCGGCAGCCATAAACTGCGCATCTGGAATCCCCATACCGGAGAACAGCAGAGGGCCGAATTCACACGAGCCAGGAGCGGCGGATCCGATGTAACGGTTGTCCGCCTGGCACTACCGCCAGTCACTTCGCTGTTCTACATCGAGGAACCCGACGCCCGGAAATAGAAGGCTGCCCGCAACGGCGCCGGAGTCGTGAACGGTTCCGTGCGGCGCACTATCGCGGACAACAAATGCTTTACGATTCGGCAATGCAGAACCGATTGCGTCGCTTCATCCTCGTGCTTTTCGTTATTCGCGCCCCGCTCCTGGCCGAGGATAACCTGAAGTACGGCCAACCCGCCTGCGTGGGGCCGGTGCTCGACAAGAAGTACTTCGTCGTGTGCTATGACCCCGCCCATAGGATCCCGGCTTGGGTTGGCTACGCGCTGACAAAAGGGGACTCCCTCGTGAAGGCTACCAGCCGCCAGGGCGGTTTCCGCGCTGACACGGCGCTGCCGCGCGGCGGGCGAGCAGAAAACGCCGACTATTCCAAGAGCGGCTACGACAAAGGCCACATGGCGCCCGCCAACGACTTTACCCGCAGCGTCGAGGCAATGAAGTCCACCTTCGTTTTAACGAATGCCGTGCCGCAAAAACACGGTGTAAACGGCGGCCAGTGGGCACAACTGGAAGCAGCCGTCCACGCACTCGCTTCTGCAGGCGGCGCTATCTGGGTTTTCAGTGGACCGGTGTTCGCCGGGAAGACGCCCGTTGGGACAATCGGGCGGGACAAAGTAGCCGTGCCCAGCCACACTTACAAGGTAGTCCTGTGCGTCCACCCGAACGGCCATAAGGAGATGTTCGGCTTCGTGCTGCCAAATATAAATAAGCCTAGCGGGGCCATTACCAGTTACACCTTTAGCGTGGACCAGGTGGAGAAGCTCACAGGACTGGACTTTTTCGGCTCGCTCCCGGCTGGTGAACAGAACCAACTGGAGGGCGTGGCCGGCGCGCTGCCGGCGCGGTAGTGGGCTGGGTATATAGCTCCTGCCCCCCGCAGCTATCCTACGTGCGTTTCAGCTCCGTCTCTACCGCGTGCACGAAGTAGTCGATCTCGCGGACAGTGGTGTAGACGCTTGGGGTGATGCGCATGCCAACGTACTCGGGGTGGGCAATGATAACGGTGTATATGCCGTACCGGGTTTCGAGCGCCTGGCCCAAGGCGGACAGATCGCCATCGCGGAGACTAAACATCCCTATCCCGCAGGACATCTCCGGAGCGGGATTGTGCAGTATGCGAATGTTCGTGTGGGAACCGAGAGCCGCGGCCCAACGGTCCCTCAAATAGCGCAACCGGGCGGCTTTGCGCTCGATGCCAATGTTCTGATTGAAGACGAGCGCCTCACAGATGGCAGCGTAGTTGGCCGCGGGATGCGTGCCGATTTCCTCGAACTTGCGGATATCACCGTTCTGCGGTTGGGTCGAGGCCATCAGCGCCCATGTCTCCCGGATGAGCGGCTTGCGCACGTAGAGGAATCCCGTGCCTACGGGCGCGAAGGTCCACTTGTGCAGGCTCACGCCATAGTAATCGCATCCCAGGTCGGGTATGCGGAAGGGAAAATGGCTGAACGCGTGCGCGCCATCCACGATCACCTTGATCCCGCGCGCGTGCGCCATGTCGGAGATGCGGCGCACCGGAAAGATCTGGCCGGTCCGGTTCGTGATGTGGCAGACCAGGATCAACTTCGTGGCGGGCGTAACGGCCTCCTCAAAGCGATGATAGAGGTCGTCCAGGCTGGGGGATGGGACGGGGAACGAGATCTGCTTGACTCGAATGCCCTCGCGGCGGGCGCGCTGGTCAAAAGTCGTGAGCATTCGCGGATAGTCCTGGTTTGTGGTGAGGACCTCATCGCCGGGGTTCAGTTTGACCCCAAGCTGCGCGATTTCAAGGGATTCGCTCGCGTTGCGGGTTATAGCGATCTCCTCGGGGTCGCACGCCGCCGCCTCAGCAATCATGCGCCGCGCCATCTCGACCTTCGGTTCAAGCTGCCGGATCATCGTGTGGTACGGGCCCATATCGCTGTAGTCCAGGTAGCGCCGCATGGCGGCTTGCACGGTGCGCGGCGCAGGCGACACGGCTCCGTTGTTGAAGTTGACCACCAGACGGTCGACTGTGAACTCATTGCGCACGGCGGCCCAGAAATCCTCGTCGGCGGCGACCTCATCGGGGGGCCGATTAGCGGCCGCCACCATAGAGCGGGCGAAAGCCTGCGCCGCGCCCGTTCCGGCAGCGAGGTGAAGTAGATCGCGTCGATTCACTGGAAGCCCTCCTCGGCTGGAAAAATTTTACCACCGCGCGAGGAGTTCCACGTCAGCGCTCCGGTCCCTGCCAGACGGAACTATCGTCGAATCGAGCACGCTCCAGAAGCAGCTTGTCTTGGACGCGCCGACGCAGGGCACCGCGTGGCACGATTTCCGGCTAAAGGCAAGCGATTACGTCGATCTCCACAAGGGAATTCCCCGGTACGCCGGCAGCAGCGATCGTGGTCCGCACCGGCGGTTCCGGGCCGAATTTGCCCAGAAAGACTTCATTCATGGCGGCGAAGTCTTTCAGATCCTTCAAGTACACGTTGCACTTGAGCACTTTTTCCATGGATGAACCGGCGCTCTCGAGCTGCTCCTTGATC
>JAMCQI010000085.1 GCA_023381515.1 Chloroflexota bacterium
AAACACAGCGTCGGCGAACTCCATGCGGCTGCCCAGGAAACACGTCTTGCCATTCTCGACGACATCAACGCGTGCAATTGGAAACGCGCGGCGGCGAAACTTTCGCGCACCTGACGGGCGATCAGGGTTCGGGCATTCTGCGTTCAATGGTGCGCGCGGACGGCGTCGCGATCATCCCGGAAGACTGGACTCACGTGGGCGGGGGCACGCGCGTGCGGGGGATGATGTTGGATGGGGCGGAGGTATAGCCGAAATCTACTTCGCTAGGTTGCGACTGGCGCAGATTGCTCGATGCGCTTGATCAGGTCACGCACGTTGCCCAGACAGCACGAACCTTGCGGGTTTCGCAAATCGCACGCGCATTGATCGGCTTGAATGCCCGCGTTGATGTCGTCGAGAATGGCAAGACGTGTTTCCTGGGCAGCCGCATGGAGTTCGCCGACGCTGTGTTTGAAGCAGTAACAAACCAGGACATCTTTCGCCTCAGGTTCTTTCTGGTAAACGCGCTCGCGGATTTCATTGGCAGTAATCGTCTGCGCGCCATCGGGTGAAAAATAGACAACAGGGCAAGTCTGCGTGCGGCAAAAAAGATATTTCCCATCGTTTCGCACCTGGCGGAGACTCACGGACAACAACGCTTTGACCGTTTGCCCTTGCACGGGCTTGCCCTTTTCGCCGCAGACCGGGCAAGCAGTTGCCGCACGCGGCGGGCGTTCCAGCGTCGGCGCGGGCAGTTCGCAAACCGTACTTCCCGCGCCGGGCTGGGAACAGCAAGTATCAGACATTTGAAAAATCTCCTTTCTGGATGGTGATTTGATTGGTGTCACGAACGGTCTTGAGCAAATAGCACACGCAGTGCTCGCCACGCACATCGTCACGCGGCAAGCTCGACCCTTCGACCTCAAGTTGTTGGAGCGAATCGCGTAACGTCAACAAATCCAAGATGTGGCGATCAATCTCGGCAAGTCGCCGCGCAATGGCGTCCAGAACGCGCTGACAAGGCGCGATGCCTTGGTCACGCGCAGCAAGAATTTCTGAAATGTCCTTCAGCGAAAAATCCAAGGCGCGCGCTGGCGATAAAGCGCAAACGTTCGGCGTCGGCGGGTGTGTATTGCCGATAGTTGTTGGCGGCGCGCTTGGGGCGCAGCAACAATCCGATCGACTCGTAGTAGCGAATCGTTTTGGCGGGGACTCGGGTTTGCTGGGCTAATTCGCGAATGACCATTTCCGTTGCTCCTGTCTATGATACACCTTCCAGTCGCTGGAATGTAAGTCCTATTTTACGCCATTATCCCCAATCTGGAAATGCGTGGATGAGAAGGAATCCGGGGCGCAAAAAACGTTCCGTGATAGACAAGGTGCGCAATGAAAACTTGAACTACTCGCCGCGTTACGCGATTTGCTGAATCAGGCATGGGACACGCGCGACGAGATCACCCCACGCGACGAAGAACGTCGGACCCCGCGTCCGCTCGACGTGTGGGAATTGTTGCCGCGTACGAATTGCCGCGCGTGCGGTGAAGCGACCTGCATGGCGTTCGCGTTCGCGTTGCTGCAAGCGCGGCGGCAATCGGACGAGTGCGCACCGTTGATGCAAGCCGACGCATTAGATCAACGGGAGTCGCTGCGCGGGTTGCTGGGAAATTACGAGGCGGCGCATGCCGTGTGGCGCGATACGGAAGCGTGAGGCGGTTGGTTGCGCTGATGCAAGGCGGAAACTGCTTTGACATCCTACCGTTGAGAGAAATGGAGCCGTAGACGTGGGCGAACGCCGAGTGCTCGCCGTATTTGCGCATCCCGACGATGAGTCCTTTCGTCCTGGCGGGACGCTGGCTTTGCTGGCTCAACGCGGCGTACGCCTCTACTTGCTCACCGCCACGCGCGGCGAGGCAGGCTCGCGCGGAAATCCGCCTTTGTGTACACCGGACGAGCTGCCCGCCGTGCGCGAGCGTGAGCTGCGCTGCGCGTGCGCCGCGCTCGGCGTCGAGCCGCCGCGCCTGCTGGATTATCGCGATGGACACGTCGGCGCAGGCGATCCGGAGCAACTCGTCGAGCGGATTCTGCAGGTCGTGGACGAAGTACGCCCACAAGTGATGCTGACCTTCGGGCCCGAGGGATTGTCCGGACATCCCGATCACATCGCCATCGGGCGGTGCGCGGCGGAGGCATATCGCCGCGCAGAGCAGATTGCCGCTTTGTACGCCGTCGCCGTGCCAGAGTCGAGATGGCTCAAGTTCGCGCCGTGCCCGACGCGGAGATCACGCTGCGCGTGGACGTTTCGTCTGTCTGGGATACCAAAGTGACGGCGATTCGCTGTCACGCCACGCAGTCGAGCGCGTCGCCGATGATGGGCGCACCCGTTGAGCGGCAACGGCTGTTCTTTGGGACGGAGTACTGGGTCCGGTTTGCGGTGAGACAGGTCGAGAGGGATTTCTTCGGTGAGGCGCTCCAGGGAGCAAGGTGATGACGAATGCCATCCAGGTGACCGAGTTGACCAAGGTTTACCAGACGGGCAAGCACAAATCTCCATTGCGCGCGGTGGACGGAGTGAGTTTTGACGTGCGCGAGGGTGAAGTGTTTGGCTTTCTGGGCCCGAACGGCGCAGGCAAAACAACGACGATTCGCATGCTCACTGGGCTCGCGCGTCCGACGGCGGGCAGAGCGTCGGTGATGGGGCTGGACTTGGCAACGGACCTGACACGCGTCAAGAAGCGGATCGGCGTCGTGCCCGAAACGTCGAATCTGTACGACGAGCTGTCGGCGTTCGATTTGCTCGGCGGGATGGTCTTCGGATTGACGGTGACGCTGGTCGTGCCGGTGGACTCGATGCCGCTCGCGCTGCAAGCACTCGCGCGCGTCTTGCCGCTGACCTACGCCGTCGAGGCATTGCGTGCCGCATTGATCGGCGGCGGCTTGGCGGATGCGGCGCTCGATTTGCTCGCGCTGGCGGGGTTCGCCGTGGTCTTGTTTGCGCTTGCAGTGCGCGTCCTCGCGCGCTGGGTGGAATAAAGCGCGCCGGCGCACGCGACAAAGATTCCAGCAAAGAGGATTATAGTGAAACCAATCGTATCGATCCTGATTGTGGCGACGTTGGGGTTGGGATCATTAACGCCGGTCGCTCGGGTGGATGCGGCGACTGAACCTACGCCCACGCGGACCGCAATGCCGCGATCGACGCCCACTATCGAGACCGGCCAGATCGGTGACGAAGAAAGCGCGTCTCCCACGCCCAAGCCCGTCGTGAATTTCTGGCTGTTCTACGGCAGCCACTGCTCCGACTGCGTGGAACTAGTGCGCGACATATTGCCGGCGATTCTGGCGCAATACGATCCCGACCAAGTGCTGGTGTTCAAGTACGATCTGGAAAAGGGACCGTCCGATATGATGCGCGCGCTCGAACAGTGGCACGGCTTGGCTTACGGCGACGTTCCCGAAATCTTCATCGGCGACTACGCGCTCTTGGGCAATCAGAAAATTCAAGAAAAGCTCGCCGGGCTGATTGACCACTATCTCGCGCAAGGGGGCGTCGAATTACTCAAACCGAATCTGGCTGCCGCGTCCTCGCCTACCCCAACACTGGGCAACGCTCCCAGTGCGCAAGCAACACCGGTCGTCCGCGCCGTGCTGTTTTGGAGCGCCACCTGTCCGCACTGCCGCGAGGTCGTCGACGACGTATTGCCGCCGCTGCGGCAAGAATACGGTAGTCGGCTCGACATTCAGATGTTTGAATTGTCCGATCCCGCGAACGTCCCGTTGTTTGACGCCGCGTTGGACGCGCTGCGCATCCCGCCCGACCAGCAGGTCGTGCCGCTTTTGGTCGTCGGCGATACGGTCCTGGTCGGCTCGCTCGATATTCCGCAGCGACTCCCCGGGCTCGTCGAAAAACATCTCGCGGCCGGCGGAGTCGGCTGGCCCGCGATCCCTGGGCTGGAGAACTTCGTCAGAGCGAGGCCGGCCCAAACGCCGCCAGCAGATTCAACACGCGTCGATAGTGCAGACGTCGTTGACACACCATTGCCGCCGGCGAGTGTTACCGGCGTGTCTTCCAAACCGGTCGTGCGCGGGTTGATGTTTTGGATGAACGGTTGCCCGCATTGCGAGGAGGTCATCGATCGTGTCTTGCCACCCTTGCAAGAAAAGTACGGCGATCAACTGGATATTCGCATGGTCGAAGTGAGAACGACACAGGACGTGGATCAACTCTACCAAACGGCTGCACGTTTCGGCGTTCCCAAAGACCAGACGGGCGTGCCGTTTCTGATCGTCGGCGATCAGGCGTTGGTGGGCTCAGATCAGATTCCCGCCGAACTGCCCGCGCTGATAGAGAAATACATCGCGGCCGGCGGCGTGGATCTGCCGGCGACGACGGGCTTGATCGCAAAGCCAGTACCGACCCCGGCGTCGTCCAGTCCAATCTGCGCGGCGACCGGTCCGGACTGCGGGACAGAGACCGCAAAGGATCTGCCGGTTCAGACCATGCTGCGCACAGACCCCGCGGGGTTTGTGCTCGCGTCGGTCGTAATGTTAGGAATGTTGACGGCGCTTGTTCGCGTTGCATTGGGTATGCGACACCGTGGGAAAAAGTCTATTCCCGCGTGGATGAATGCGGCAGTCCCCATTCTGGTCGTATTCGGACTCGGCGTCGCTGGCTATCTGGCGTACGTCGAAGTGTTCGAGGTGTCGGCGATCTGTGGTCCGGTGGGACACTGCAACGCCGTTCAGCAGAGTCCATACGCGCGCTTGTTCGGCGTATTGCCTATCGGCGTGCTGGGCGTGGTTGGTTATCTCGCGATTCTGGGCACGTGGCTGATCGGTCAGGTGAGGAGCGATGGATTGGCGCTGCGGGCACGCCGCGTGGCGTTCGTATTCGCGGCGTTCGGCGTGCTGTTCTCGCTCTATCTCACTTTCCTCGAACCGTTCGTGATCGGCGCGGTGTGCGCGTGGTGTCTATCGTCGGCGGTCATTATGACGGCGCTCATGGTTTTGCTAACGCATCTTGAGCGGCGATCGTTGTCTGCCTGAAGCGACGAGGGATTTGTGGAACATTCGGATTGCGGCCTGGTTGGGCTCCGAGAACGCGTGCTCCGCCCGCGTTCGGCATTCGAGGGAAACGCTTCCTTCAGCGGGAGGAATGGAATGCTCGAGGTACGCGAATTGCAGGTGTTCGTTGCCGCTGCCGAGACAGGTAGTTTTTCGGAAGCTGCACGCCGAATGGGTCTGAGCCAACCCGCAATCAGTTTTCGAATCCAATCGCTGGAGAAAAAACTGAAGGCGCATCTCTTCGAGCGCGTCGGGAAACGTGTCGTGTTGACGGAAGCGGGGCGCGAGTTGCGGGAGATGGCGCGTGAGTTGATTGCTCTTTCGACGAATATCGAAGGGTCGATGGATGTCCGCCGAGAGCTGAAAGGGCATTTGCAGATTGGGTGCGGAACCAGTCTTGCCGGGTATGTCTTGCCCGTGCTCCTTGGCGCATTCCGTCAGCACTATCCTCTCGTGCACGTGAGTTGCGAAGGGATGACTCCTGACACCACCACAGAGCAGTTGTTGAAACAGGGGATTCATCTTGGCATCGTCGGCGAGAAACCGAAGCATCCGGACCTGAGTCATCACCTTTTGTTGGAGGACGAATGGATCCTCGTCGTCGGGGCAGAGCATCCCTGGGCAACGCGCGGCAAGATCGCGGCGTCGGAGCTGCGCCAAGCCACATGGATTTGGGGTAACGTCGATGACGAGCGTTCCCGGCAAATTGAGTCAGGTTTCGCGGACTGCGGCGTGAGACCCATGGAGTTGCGCGTGGCGATGGAGTTGAGCGACGAAGAAACGATACAGGCCGCCGTCGAAGCGAAACAGGGAGTCGCATTCGTCTCGCGCCTCGCGGCGAGGCGCACTCTGGAAGTGGGACGCATCAAAATGATCCAGGTCGCAGGACTGACGCCAGTGCGTCGTGAGGTTTGGTTGATTCAGAGCCGCTCTCGCGCGAGTATCTTGGCGGGGCGCTTTCAGAAATTCGTCGATTCTCCGGAGGGACAAGACTTGATCGCACGTCATACATCTGCCGGACGGGAGCGATGAGGATGGCAAATCTTGCGATGCTCAAAAAGATGGTTTGTGTTCTTTCGTGCCAACCACGCAACATGACGTTCCAATTGCCCGCCGCGCTCGACTGCTTGCGATCGTCTGTGGGCGCGCGCGCCGCCGGCATCGATTGGCGCGGCGAGAACGGCATTTTCCGTCCGCGCGAGCTGCGCCCAACGCGTTTTCGCTTGGACGACGCGACGCGTCGGGCGATTCGCGCTCGAGGCGCTCTGGCGCACCCTGTGTGGGGGCAGACGCAAGTGGCCTGGCTCGCCGTGCCGATGAAAGTGGGCGGCACAGTCGAAGGACGCTTGTGGATTGTCGCACCGGGCGGAACCGAGTTCGATCAAAACGACCGCGAATTCATTATGATGGCGGGCAATCAACTCGCGCTGGCGCAGGAAAACGCACGCCTCTTCGAGGAAGCGCAGCACCTTGCCGCACGGCGCGGCGAATTGCTGCGGCGCATCATCGCGACGCAGGACGAGCGCTGCCGGCGGATCTCGCGCGAACTCCACGACGAGATCAGCCAATCGCTGACCGCGATGGCGCTCGACTTGGAAGCGGTCCAGTTGGCCCACGGCAAATCCGACGCGGCGATCGCGCGACTGGGCGACCTGCGCCCGCGCCTGCTGGCCGCATTGGATGAAGTGAACCGCATCATTCTCGACTTGCGCCCGGCCCTGCTCGAAGATCTGGGACTCGTCGCCGCGCTGCGCTGGTACGCCAGCCAACGGCTCGAGCCAGCGGGGGTTGCCGTGCATACGCGCATCGGCAAAATAGAATCCCGCATGCAGCCGCATGTCGAGACGACCCTGTATCGCGTCGCCCAAGAGGCGTTGACAAATATTGGCAAACACAGCCGCGCCAAGAACGTTTGGCTGAGCATCACCCGCGCGAACAACCATTTCACGCTGACTGTGCGAGACGATGGCTGTGGATTCGACGTGAACGCCGTGCAGTCGCATCCGGATGACCGCGTGGGTATTGGTTTGTTCGGAATGAAAGAGCGCGCGAACCTCGTCGGCGGACGGTTTGCAATTCAATCGGCGCCCGACCAGGGCACGCGCATCACCGTGCGAATTCCCGCTGAATTGGAGCTGACCGATGGAAACGATTCGAGTCTTGCTGGCTGACGATCACGCCGTCCTGCGCGACAGCCTGCGTGCGTTTCTCGGAATGTATGCCGACATCGAAGTCGTCGGGGAAGCGTCCGACGGGGTCGAGACGCTCGAGCAGGCGCGGGCGCTCGAGCCCGACGTGCTGTTGCTTGACATGGCGATGCCGAACCTGGGGGGCCTAGAGGTGTTGCGCCGCATTGCCAAAGAGCAACCCAACTGTAAAGTACTGGTGCTCACTCAGCACGATAGTGTCCAGTACGTTTTGCCAGCGCTCCAGGCCGGAGCGAAGGGATACCTGCTGAAAAAATCAGGCGGCGCCGAAGTCGCACAAGCCGTCCGCGCTCTCGCGCGCGGCGAAAGTGTCTTGCATCCCGCGATCGCGCACTTTGTAATTGACGCGGCTGTCGAAGGCAACTCACAGAGTGGGGCAGACCCAAATCGCCTCACCGAACGCGAGAGAGAAGTTCTCACGCTCATCGGCGAGGGCAAGACGAACGCGGAAATTGCCAGGGCGCTTGGCATTAGTCAAAAGACCGTGGATAAGCACCGCGCCAGCCTGATGAACAAACTCGGAGTGACAACGCGTGCCGCGTTGATACGATACGCGGTCGGCAAGTAGCACGCCGCAGTGACGAGCGGACCAGGCGTCCCGTGTTACTACGTCCCGCATCAAATTGAGTAGGGTGAGTTTCGGGCACTTGCGGGCGGCAACTTGGTCGTAGATCAGATTGCTGCAGCCGTGCCACAAAGTTCCGTCCCCGAAGTTTCAAGCAAAGAGTAGAATTTCCCCACCCCTACTTTGCGGCTTTTTCCCCATTTCATTTGTCAGCCCGTTCTGATATGCTCGTTTGTGGATATCATCACAAAGGAGTGTGCCATGAATGTGACTGTCACGCGCCGTGACTTTATCAAGGCGAGTGCGGTCGCCGCGGCAGGTCTGACCTTTTTGCGTTTTGAGGGGACGGAGACCCTGCCGGCGTACGCGGCGAACCTCGCGGCCGGAAGCGACTTGCAGTGGAAGCCGACCATCTGCAACATGTGTCCGAACATCTGTGGCGTCAAGGTGGGCGTCAAACAAGTGAATGGCAAAGAGCGCGCCGTCAAGATCGAAGGCAATCCGGCGCACCCGTACAACCAAGGGCGCATTTGCGCACGCGGGCAGGCCGGCATTCGCCGCCAGTACAACCCCGATCGTCTCAAAACGCCGCTCATCCGCGTCGAAGGCTCCAAGCGCGGCGAATGGTCGTTCCGCAAAGCGTCGTGGGACGAAGCATTCGATCACATTTTCGCCAAGGTGAAGGAGCACAACATCCAACCGTACGAAATGGCGATCATGGGGTCGTGGAATATCTGACTGTTCTACAAAGCCCACCGGTTGGTGCTGGCAAAAGTACTCCAAATCCCGAACGTCGTCTCGTTCCAGGTCCAGAATTGCATGCTCGGTCAGCATTTCGGCTTGGACAGCGTCGTAGGGTCGTTCAACTCGCACGACGAAATCGTCTCTGATTACGCGAATGCGAAAATCATCCTCTCGGTCCGCGCGAATGCATCGCTGACGTCTGCCGCCGGGCGCGCGCGCCGCTTGACCGATGCGCTTCGCCAGGGCGCGCAGCTCATCGTCCTCGATCCGCGCAAATCTGAGGCCGCGACGAAAGCGACGACCTGGCTGCCCGTGAAGCCGGGGACGGACCAGGCCGTGCTGCTCGTCGTCCTCAACGAGATCATCCAACGCGCAACGTACGATGCCGACTTTTTGAAATCGCACACCAACGCGCCGTTCCTTGCGACGGCCGCGCCGCAGGGGCCGATGGTGCAGCTTGCGATGAAGGTAGACGACAAAACCGGCAAGCCGGCCGAGTTCTACGTCTACGACGAGACCAAGAAGGAAATCGTCACGCTCCCGTGTCCGGCGAACAGCAACCTCAAAGACATCGACGGCAACGCGGTCACGCCCGCGCTCACCGTGCCCGACGGCACGACGTTCCAGGGCAAACCCGTCAAGACTGTGTTTCAATTTCTCGCGGACAAGGTCAAGGGTTATGACGCGGCGTGGGCGGCAAACGTCGCCGGCGTGCCGGCGGAGCAGATCACTCAGATCGCGCATGATTTTGCGACCGTCCGTCCCGCGCTCGTGGATTCGGGCTGGTACGACGTGCGCTTCGCCAGCTCGATGCAAACGTGGCGCACCGCCGCGCTGATCCAGGTCTTGCTCGGCGGCATCGATAAGGCGGCAGGCTGGGTCTACAGTTCGAGCGCGCGCGAAGTGAACACGAATTTCTGGAAGACGATGCGCGCCGGCGGAACGCCGAACATGGCGCCCGGGATGTACGGCGCGATCGGCCAGGCCGCGCTGTTCGACACGCCGAGCAATTGGAAACACGGCGTCCCGACCGTCTCGAAAGTGTGGAGCGATCAGCAGTGGGCGGCGGGCAAGGACGGCATCGCGTTCGATATGGCATCGTACGGCGGCTACCCTGAATCCATGCTGGGAAAACTGTCGTACAACGACAAGCCGTATCAACTCAAATTCGTTTTCCTGACCGCAGCCAATCCGGTTCGCTCGTCCTATAGCGATCAGACGTGGAAGGATGCCCTCTCGAGCCCGACGCTGCCGCTCGTGGTCGCGTACGATGTCGAGCCGCAGGACTCGCTGCAGTACGCCGACGTGATCCTGCCCGACTACTCGTATCTGGAACGCGGCGATCAACTGTACGAAGCCGAGCAATCGCTCGACCGCGCCATGGTCGCGCGCAATCCCATTGAAGCGATCGCAGACGGCCGTAACATGCTCGACATCTATTTCGAGCTCGCGAGTCGATTCGGCAAGTACGAAATGTACGTCAAGGCGATGGCGGATTTCTTTGGCTGGGACGCGCCGACGCTCAAACAGGTGGTCGATGGCGCGCGCGCGTCGGGCAAATCCGTAGGTACACCGCTGCGCGATATGCTCATTGCGGCAAACGCGAAAAAGATGGGCAAGCCGGTCGAGCAGCTGCAAAAGGCATTGACCGAGCAAGGCGTGCTGCCGGTGAAGAAAATGGAAGATCAGCTCAAAGAGGCCGGCATCCCCTACGTCTACCCCGCGCCGACGCCGTCTGGCCGAGTCGAAGTGTACAGCATTTTCTTTGCCGGGTTCACCAAGCAGTATGGCTACAAACCGAATTGGGATCCGATCGTGGCGTATATGACGCCCGATTGGAAGCCCGGTTTGAAGCCAGAAGACCCTCTCGCCGACAACGAATTCTACTTTACCCACGGCCACATCGCGACAAGACCAAGGTCCTAGCTACACCGGCGTGTGGATCAATCCACAGAAGGCGGCCAAGCTGGGTCTCAAGACCGGCGACGCCATTGAACTCGAGAACACGAACACCGGCCAGAAAGCCAGCGGCATTGCTTACGTGACGGAACTCATCCGTCCAGACACGCTCTTCATGGCGTCCGCGCTCGGTCACGAGGGCAAACAACTCACGACCGCGAACGGTGTTGGCACCGCGCTCAACAAGCTCGTGCCGTACAAAATGGAGCCGGTCGCCGGCGTCGCATTGACGGGACAGTTCACCGTCAAGGTCAGCAAGGTGTAGGAGCATCAAAATGACACGATATGGTATGGTCCTGGACTTGAATACCTGCACGGGCTGCCGTGCGTGTATGGCGGCATGCACCATGGAAAACCAAACGCCCTACTGGTCGGACAAGTTCCGCACGCACGTACAAGACGCGACGCGCGGAACGTTTCCGAACGTAACGCGCGCGCTCGCGCCGCGCTTGTGTATGCAGTGCGACAATCCGGCGTGCGTCGCTGCGTGTCCTACCGGGGCGTCGCACAAGACGGCCGAGGGCATCGTCGTCGTGGATCAAGAGCGCTGCATCGACTGCAAGTACTGTATCTCCGCACGACCGCGG
>JAMCQI010000090.1 GCA_023381515.1 Chloroflexota bacterium
TCGGCGGCGATGGCCGGGAAGCGTAGAGTGGGGCAATCGTCTCCAGTGTCTGGGTCATTTTCTCTTTGGTAAAGATTCCCGTCGTGGCTGACGGCACTGGCGTGGAGTGGGGCATGAGCGCAATGTCAACCGGCTGTCTGCTCATGGCCGCGGCCACATCAGCCTTCTGGTTATCGACGCAAATACCAATGCCCGCCTTCCCTAATGTCGTATTGATGGCATGATTGCTCGGCTCGCCCATGAAGAAGTATGCTTCCCAAAGGGCAGGGGATCGCTTCCTGATCCGGCCCGACAACTCACCATCAGGATTTGCTAGCGCGAACGTGTTGAAGAAATCTTGGCCATCAGCCTCGAGGAAGCTTGTCCGCAGCCAAATACCCAGCCGCTTGGAGGTCCCCCTGAGCTAGGCTATCGTCGGGCCATCTGCCGGTTCGCCGACTTCCCAGATACCCTCGGCCAGAAGGTACCCGGTCGGCATGAATTCGGGTAGGAGTACGAGCTGGGTGCCCTCCTTGGCTGGTTGTTCGGTTAAGGGGGTAGCGTGAGCGAGGTTTACCTCGACATAGCCGTTCTCGCATTGCATCTGTACAGCGGCCACGTGGTGCGTCCGGCTTTCGTCGAGATGGGCGTTTCTTTGCATCTTCCTGGCCTCCCATCCAGGACGAAGCACAAATCCATGCCTGCGATTCTTCAAGGTTTGATTTGTGCCCCAACGAGCTTTCAAGCATGCTGTCGGCATCGAGGGGAAAACTGCGTGATGATGCAGAAAAAAGAGGGCAAAAGCACTGCACCCGGCGGCGTCCGGCGGTAGCCCTTACAGACGGTGAGCCCAGTCATGAAAATGGCAGAGTCGAGCATCGGCCAGATATACGGCGTGCAGGCGTAGGACCGACTCATGCGCAGCCATCCTGAGAACGACAAAGGCGACTCTAGTCCGAGTCGCCTCGTCAACTCTGCACGCGGTTTGGGTCTGCCATCGAAACAAACCTCACTCAAGACTATTTTATCATCAGGGAAAGACCGCGTCATAATGCTGCCGCGGCCACACGCCCTCGTCAAACAAAAAAGGTTCGACCTGAAACGTTGAACCTTCGACCCGAAACTCGCTGGTGCCCCCATGGGAGTTTGAGGGCTCAGTATCGCCTATGGATTCCGTGCAAATCCAATCGCTGAAAAAAACCTTCAAAGCTCGTGTTCGGGAGACAACTTCTAGTACCGAATTCGACTCCACCGAAACGCACGACAGGAGGCAAATAACGAGAGTGAAGCAGCCACGTCCGCTTCCTGATGAGGAGCCACAAACCGGTAGACCCATAGCGGAGCGAACGGGGAAGGGTCTTATTGTTCCAATGTGCGGCTGTGAGCGCCGGTATCCTTGAAAAGCTAATAAGGGCGAATAGTGATGCCGGGAACGTCGTCTCTTGTCAATTGCGTGCTCTTGGCCCCTCTTGACCTGCTCCGTGAACGGTGGTAAGAATGGCACGATCCCTCGTGCGAACTCCGGGGTCGATGATGTGCCATTGCGCTGAACCCAGACCCGCAAAAGGAGCAACGGTCCTCGAGGGCTCGACGTATGGTGAAGGTGCGATGGCAAACCCGGCTCTCACCAACCTGCCGCTTCAACTGACCAGCTTCGTCGGTCGCGAACGCGAGGTCGCCCAAGTCAAACGCTTGCTCGGTGCGACGCGCCTATTGACGTTGACGGGCTCCGGAGGCGCAGGCAAGACACGCCTTTCATTGCAGGTGGCGGCAGACCTCATCGACCAATTCGCCGACGGCGTCTGGCTCGTCGAGCTGGCATCGCTCACCGACCCAGCGCTCGTGCCGCAAACCGTCGCGTCGGTATTCGGCATCCGAGCCGTCGAAAACCTTTCGCTCGTCGACGCGCTCACACTCTACCTCCAGTCGAAACATCTCCTGCTTCTGCTCGACAACTGCGAGCATCTGCTGGACGCTTGCGCAACCTTGACCGAGTCGACGTTGCGCGTCTGTCCTCACCTTCGGATTCTGACAACCAGCCGCGAGCCGCTAAATTTTCCTGGCGAAATCAGTTGGCGCGTTCCCTCGCTTGCAGTGCCCGACCCATCCAATTTGTCGAACTGGAACGAGCTTGCCGCGATCGAATCGATGGAATTGTTCGTCGATCGTGCGCGCATGGTAATGCCCGATTTTCAATTGAACGCGGGCAACGCGCTGGCGATCGCGCAGATCTGCATGCGGCTGGACGGGATGCCGCTGGCGCTCGAATTGGCTGCGGCGCGCGTCAAAACACTCTCCGTCACACAGATCGCCGCGCGATTGGGCGATCGCTTTCGATTGTTGAACGGCGGCAACCGGATGGCGTCACCACGTCAGCAAACCCTGCGCGCGACTATCGATTGGAGCCACGACCTGCTCTCCGACGACGAGCGGAATCTGTTTCGGCGGTTGTCGGTCTTTGCGGGCGGTTGGACCCTGGAGGCAGCCGAAGCGGTCTGCACCGGCGAGGGCATTGCCGAAAGCGAAATCCTCGACCTGCTGTCGCGGTTGATCGACCGATCGCTTGTAACCGTGGAAGATTCAAGCGGCAGTGCGCGCTATCACTTTCTGGAAACGCTCCGCCAGTATGCCCACGAAAGACTGGTCGAATCGGGCGAGATTGCTCAGTGGCGGGAGCGTCACCTCATGTGCTCTCTGAGATTGGCGGAGGAGGCGGAACCCGGGCTGCGGGGCGCCGACCAATTGCAGTGGTTTGGTCGGCTGGAGGTTGAACACGACAACATCCGCGCGGCGCTCGCGTTCGCGCTCGAATCCGCTCACGGGGCAGACGCTCTGCGCTTGGCTACAGCGTTATGGCGATTCTGGAACGTGCGCGGCTACTGGGCAGAAAGTCGTCAGTGGCTCACTAGGGCGCTGGCTCAATCGCCTGCACGCGACCAGGGGCGGGCAAAGGCGCTCAATGCCCTGGGCATGTTATGCTGGTTCAATGAAGACCACCTGGCGATGCAGGCGCCCGTCCAGGAGAGCTTGTCTATCTCAACGGAGCTGGGAGACCGGCGCGGCATCGCGGGGGCGCTGAATAGTCAGGGTATGTTTTATGGTCGGAGCGGCACCCTCCAGTTCGAAAGAGACAAGTTTGAACAGGCACGCCCGCTCCACGCAAAGAGCCTTGCCCTGCGGCGCGAGTTGGGCGACTCGTGGGAAATCGCCGAAACGCTCGCGTTCCTCGGGTTTGCGTGTCGAGACGTCGGCGATCCGGCGAGCGCGTGGGAACTCTTGGAAGAGAGTCTCGCGCGGTGGCGTGAACTGGGCGATCGATGGGGCATCGCCTGGGCGCTCCTTGGTCTGGGCTTTACCGCCAAAGTCCAAAGACGTTATCAGCAAGCCATCCTTTGTTTCACAGAAAGCTTTGCGGCGGCGGAGCAATTGGGCGAGCGGCGCATCCTGATCGAGTCTCTGGCCCAGTTGGCGCAGATGGCAGAGTATCAAGGTGACTTTGCTCTAGCGCGCGTGTGGGCAGAGAAGATGCTAAAGTGGGCGCGGGCGACCAGCGCTCCCGCCAGCATCACCTTGGCATGGATAGAGCTAGGCCAAGTGGCCTACCTGCAAGGCGACTATGGGGAAGCCGTCACGTGCTGGAAGGAGGGATTGGCCATATCTCAAACTCGCAGCCGCGCACGAGCCCGGCCTGCGCTCTTGCTGGCCTATCTGGGCTATGCGACTCTGGCTCTGGGTGACGCGGCAGGAGCTCTGGACTATTTCGAAGCAAGCCTCCAAGGGCAAATTGAAACGTCCGACACGCTCGCGATTGCACGTGACCTTGTCGCATTCGGCGGTATCGCCACCGCACAGGCACGCGCCGACATCGCCCTGCATTTGTTCGGGGCCGCAGAGGCGCTAGCCGAGCAAGTGGGCAAGCCTTTGTGGCAACGGGATTCCCAGAACTCCTACGAACGTGTCGTCATCTTTGAACTCGACCTCTACGACCGCGGGCTAGCCGCTCTGCGCGCGAAACTCGCTCCGAGCGACTTTGCAAAGGGGTGGGCAGAGGGACGGGCGCTCACACTCGAAGAGGCTGTCCAACGAGTGGATCAGCTGGCTACGAAGCCGTCGCCGACGCCAGCAGTCCTAGAGTCGTCCGCTGGGCTGACCGTCCGCGAAGTCGAACTCTTGCGACTAGTCGCGAACGGTCTGACTAATCAGCAGATTGCCAACCATCTGGTCGTGAGCCGCCGAACAGTGGAGGCGCACTTGCGCTCGATCTTTAGCAAGCTGGACGTGACGACGCGCGGTGCTGCCGCCCATGTTGCGCTCGAACGAAAAATCATCTGAGCCTATCGCTTCTGCATTTCACGATCCCATGTTCCTGAGAACATGGTTTTTTTTGCGTCCGGTGTCACGAGCGAAACATAGGTGACTCGAATAGGTAGATTTGCCGATGCGCGAATGCGCGATCTCAGCTAAACTCTCGACAACCGTGTTGAAAAATATATAGGACCAAGTCCATAGGGAGTCGCCACGCCATGCTGAAATCCAAGCCACGGATAATAGGGTCCGCCGCCGTCGAGGGCGAGCTGTGGGGTGCACGTGCGAGAGACTGGGCAGACTATCAAGAAGAAACCGTTCTCGCGCTGTTCCAGGCAGTGCTGGTTAAGGCGGGCATCAACTCCAGGACGCGATTGTTGGATATCGGTTGTGGGTCGGGCATGTTCTGCGCGATGGCGGCGAAATCCGACGCCGTCATTTGCGGGCTGGATGCCGCCGCGCCGCTTATTGCCATCGCTCGCGAGCGCACGCCTCAAGGCGACTGGCGCGTGGGCGAAATGGAAGACCTCCCCTATCCCGACAAATCGTTCGACGTGGTGACCGGATTCAACTCGTTCCAGTATGCCGCCGACCCATCCAACGCGCTCCAGCAAGCTCGCCGCGTGGCGCGCGTCGAGTCGCTAGTGGTCGCGGCAACGTGGGGCATGCCGCAAGATTGCCAAGCCTCGGCTTACATCGCGGCTCTCGGTTCTTTGATGCCGCCACCGCCGCCGGGCACGCCAGGTCCCTTTGCCATGTCTGGAGACGGAACGCTCGCGGAGCTGATGAAACGGGCAGGCATGGCGCCGCTGTATGCAGACGCTGTAGAGTGCCCTTGGGATTACACAAATCTCGAGTCCGCCCTGAAGGGTCTATTATCGTCGGGGCCGGCCGTCAGAGCGATACAAGCCTCCGGAGAAGCCAGGGTCCGCGAACTTGTCACACGCGCCATTGCGCCATTCAGGCAGTCGTCCGGCAGGTATCTGCTCAAGAACCAATTTCGATATGTAGTGGCGATGCGACAGCAGTGACGGTCGCCGCCGGTTCAGGCGAAAAAGCTCAATCTGCCGGCTCCCGGCATCTCTACCCGAACAATGAAAAGGAGGTGATGCCAGACTCTCTATCAGATCGGCCAATAACCGTCAACGTAAACAAGAACACCACGCAAGAGTGAGGAGGGAAAAATGTTTCACCATCGTACCTTCAAAATGCTCGTTGCGCTCGCACTACTCGCCATCATGATGGCGCCAGGCGTTGCCCTCGGTCAAGCGCCGCAGGGTCCGACGGACCTGTTCCACGCCGAGTTCGATGTGGCCAACCATCCGAGCCAGTTCGACGAAGTCGAGATGCTGATCGACGTCGCGCCGAACACCTCAAATTCATTGGTCCAGTACGGCGGCGATCAATTCGCCACCGTGATCCAGGGAGAGGTCACTGTCGCCGGAGAATCCTATGCCACTGGAAAGAGCTACGTTGCTAGAGCAGGCAAATCGGAAACGCTCAGCAATCCTGGGGCGACCGCCGCGCGCCTGATCTCGACGATTCTCCTTCCAAAAGGCGCAGCTCTAGAGGTGGACGCGAGAACCTCCGCAGCCGAATCGGTCGTTTACAAAACACAACGCGAAATCCCCAATCCCCCGGCGACGTTCAAAGTCGTGCAGGATGTTCTGGAATTTGCACCCAACGTCGGAATCCCACTGCACTTTCACGATGGGCCAGTGCTTGGGCTGGTCATTCAAGGTCAACTGACTAACCACAATGGGAAGATAGTGAACCAGATCGGCGCGGGTACTGGTTTTGTCGAGGACCCCCACCAAGTCCACACGATTGGGAATGAATCGAATGCGCCGGCGATTTTCTTTGGCACCATCCTCTTGCCGCCGGGAGGTGAGATTCAGACCATCGTGAACGCCCCATCAAGCGCTCCCGCCGCTTCGCCCGCCGCCGCGAACACTGGAATCAATTGGCTGACGTTCCTGGGGCTCGCGGCCGTCGTCGTTATATTGCTCGTCTTCGGCGGCTGGTTCCTTCGGAGAAGGGCGCTGCGCGCCTAAGCAAGTCATTGGCGTTAATCGCAAGGAACGCCAAGGCCCGAGGAGGAAGAGTTGTTCCACCATCGTTCGTTTATATGGCTTATCGCCCTCTCGTTTTGGGCGATGAGTGGGGTCGCCGACAGTGCGGCAACCGTCACGCTTGCCGCCAAAGGTGACGGCTTGAGTGTTCTCAAGACCCCGGCGTCCCCGGTCCTTTCGGCCAATACTGCCGTCTTCGCCACTGGACTGGACAACCCGCGAGGACTAGCGTTCGGACCGGATGGCTACCTTTATGTTGCAGAAGGCGGTTCCGGGGGAACGCAAATGACAATGGCACAACAATGCTCCCAGGTGCCAGGTCCGGTCGGACCCTACTCTGGTGGGTACACCTCGCTCATTTCCAAGATCAGCCCCGCGGGGGTCCGCTCGATCGTGGCTGACCACCTGCCGTCGAGTCAGACGACAGCAGTAATGGGCAGTCTGGTGAGCGGCGTTGCCGATGTGGCATTCATCGGCAACACGTTGTACGGCATAGAAGCGGGAGCAGGGTGCTCGCACGGATTAGCAGGGACAGACAACACCATCTTTCGTGTCAACAGCAATGGCACGACGACGACCATTGCTAACCTCAGCGCGTTCGTCAAAGCCAACCCTGTCGCCCATCCCGACTCCGGCGACCTGGAACCCGACGGCACGTGGTACGGCGTGGTCGCGGTGCGCGGCGCGTTCTACGCGACCGAACCGAACCATCAGGAACTGGTCCGCGTGGGACTGGACGGAAACATCACGCGTATCGTGGATATGTCCGTCACATTCGTTGCACCCGACAATTGGCAAGGACCGACGGGCATCGCCTATCACGGCAACTTTTTCATCGGAATGCTGGGCATGTTTCCCGTCACGCCGGGCACGCAGGGCGTGTACAAGTTTACGCCCCACGGCAACATGACACAGGTGGCCAACGGACTCACCACGGTAATGGGCGTCGCGTTCGATCGAGCAGGCAATCTATACGCTGTGGAAAGCGACACCGTCGCGGGCTTCCCAGGTCCCAGCGCGGCGGGTACAGGCAGGGTCGTGCGAGTCAATGACGATGGCACGCTCACGACGATCGCCTCCGGCCTGGTCTTTCCAACGGCAATAACTTACGGTCCCGATGGCAGACTGTACGTTTCGAATCTCGGCTTCGGCGCGCCGCCGTTAGGGCTGGGGCAGATCGTGCGGATTACCCTCCCCAATCCGTGAGCGGCGATAGCGATCCATCAGCGCGACAGCGCGCGGCACTGGCTGACTAGGCGTTGCCCAATCAAAATCATAGAGTAAGGCTGACCCGCTCCAGGAGAAATCTCGGAGCGGGTCAGTTTGCATCAGGTTCGTATGGATCTATACGGTCTATATTCACTTTCCTGACTGCTTCAGCGTCCGTTCGATGTTTCTGACCCGATAACAAGTGGAGTGACCGTCGAGATCGAAGGGCCATTCGGCATTTGCCAGATCGGCAACCAGACGACCCAGGCGCTTGAACTCGCGGATAGTGCGGTACCGATTTGAATGAACCAGTCGGGGAATAAGCCCGGTCCCATTACAAGGGCGCTCAAGAAAATCAGCTCTCGCCGAATTCGACCAGAAATTTAGGCGCGACCGGGTGGTATTGTCCGGTCGCGCTTTGCTTACATTTGGGACTGGCGACCCCTGCCTAGTGCCACTTGGTAGCCGGAGTCGCTGCCAGTGTCGCGTCATTCACGACACGACTTCCCCACGAAGGTTGTTGTAACCGTTCTGATGGGCATCGCCGTGCCCATAACGTTCGTCCAGTTAGGACAGGTACGAGCCGCTAAACGAAATAACGAAAGTCCGAGCGAGCTCGTTGCCTTTTCCATCCAGGAGTACCAAGTACACCTCGAAGTAGCCCGCGGCATTATTAGTGACGTTCATAGCCGGGGTTTCCAGATAGCTGAGAGATGTTATGCCTCTGGCCCTTGTCATGCTGACATAATTACTAAAGGACCCATATGGACCGGTGGATTCAACCGCGAACGCAATATCGGCCGGCTTGACGCCACTCCAGGCAATGTTAGAGACCGAAATGGTCATAGCGTAGTTTGCCATGCTCCAGTTATAAGATCCAAACGTTAATGACGGCGTAGGCGGTGGGGGCTTCCCGGCCGCTGCAGAGCCGGTGACCGCGACCGTCAGGAGCAGAACGAGCATCAGAGCGAAGATCAAGTTGCGCGTTTTCATGGTTCTCCTTTTCTATTCCCGTCCTCGCAGGGTCCGGCCAAATGCAAGGACTGGGGGCCAGTTGTGGTTTTGTAGATTTCCGTGGCTAACTTGAGGTTCGGACGTTCGGTGGCTCTGCCAAGCCGCGTTTTGGCCCATTCACCAACTCCCTGAGTTCTTTTGGCGAGCGGACGGTAGCCGGCTGCCCGGACAGCACCAGCACCTCGTCGCGCGCCAGGTCCATGCCGATCAGCAGGACATTGGGGTGTGCTTTCCAGAGAGAGATATTGAGTTCAGGTCTGACGGTCGCCAGGTCGAAAATGACGACGTCGGGATGAAGCCCTTCCAGTCGGGCGGCGGCACCCGGCGATGATACGTCGGTGGGCAGAACCTCAAGCCCGCTGTCCCTTTGCAAGCTCGCTCCAACACTGGATACCACTAGAGAATTTCCGTAAAGGACGACCGTTCGCATATCTTTAATCAGTGCCGCGATTTGCTCCATGGGTCTAGTCGCCTATCTTCATCGTCCCACAGTTCCTGATCCCCGAACATGTACCTCGCGGACAGGGTCGGGACAAAAAAAGTACAGGCCCGTAGATCCCGGGACTGTACTATTGACTATGCTTTCTGGAGGAACTAGGAGGACCGTGGCTTGGGGCTGACCAAACCGCTTCGCCGGGCATATTCGACGACCTGCTTGCGGTTGCGCAGTTGGAGCCGCGCCACAATCTCCCCCATATGGTACTTGATGGTGCGCTCGGTGAGATAAAGCTTGGCCGCTACCGCTTTGTACGTCAGCCCTTGCGCGACCAGCGTAAGAACTTCCAATTCGCGCTCTGTCAGCGGCTCACTCGACGTAGAGTCCTGATGCTGCGGGGCCGCGCTCACCTCCCGCCCGAACTGCTCCAGGATGCGCGCGGCCAGCCCCGGCGATAGGGGCGCCTCGCCCTCAGCCAACTCCTTCAATCGAGAGAAAAAGTCTTCGGTGTCTTCCGTCTTGAGCAAATACCCGCACGCGCCGCTCTTGATCGCCTCGAACACATCGTCGTCATTACCGGACATGGTCAACATGACGATTTTGATCTCGGGCAGCTCGGCCTTGATCAGACGCGTGGCGGCCAGCCCGTCACAGCCGGGCATATTGATATCCATGAGAATCACATCGGGGTGCAGCCGGCGCGCCATTTCCAGCGCCTCCAGCCCATCGCGCGCCGTGCCTACCACGTTCAGACCTCGCCCGCCGAGCAAGTTCCTTAATCCATCCACAAAAAGTGGATGATCATCCGCGAGCAAAAGGTTCATGGTTGCTCCTCGTCCCGGGCAGTGGCTTGCGCCGTGGGACGCACACGACGATTCGAGTGCCGAAGCCGGGGCCGGAGTGAATGGTGAAACTGCCGCCCGCGGCTTCGGCTCGCTCCCTCATAAATCCGAGCCCGTATTTTTGTCCTTCCCTGTTGCTCTGCAAACTCGGCTCGAACCCCCCGCCGTCGTCCTGCACGATCACCTGCGCTTGATCATCCTTCGCCTCGAGGCTCACCTGGACGGAGTGAGCCTGGGCGTGCTTGCGCACATTGGTGAGTGCTTCCTGGATGATCCGCAGCACCTGCACCTCCCCGGTCGGCTCGAGCGCGTCGTCGGCCCAATCCGCGGCAACTCGCAAATCGACCTCCATGCCGTAGTGCTCCTTGAGCCGCTGCAGATACTGACGCAGTGCCGCGAGCAGGCCCAAACCGGCCGCCGTCGCCGAGCGCGCCCCCAAGATATACTCGCGCACATCCGCGTGAGCGTCTTGGGCCACGGCGATCAGCCGGCTCAGGTCGCTGTCTGCTGCTCCCTTCTTGTCTTCGGCAAGCCGATCTCGGGCGGCCTGCGCCTGTATCTTGACATAGCCCAGCACTTGAGCAATGTCGTCGTGCAATTCACGCGCGAGCCGCTCCCGTTCGGCCAGAGTGGCCAATGCGCGCTGTTGCTCGATGGTCTTTGCTTGGGCGCGCTTTTCTTCGGTTACATCCTTGAGCGAGATGAGCCGCCCCAGTCTGAACCCACTGCGATCAACCAAAGGCGAAACGTGCGCTTGATAATACCTAGGCGGACTCGCATTCACGCGAACCTCGGCCCCAGCCGCCACTTCTTCACGGATAAGGTTGGCCAGATCCGGATGGGCAGAAAAGACCTGCAAAGCTGGCTGGCCGATGGCGCTGCGTCGGGTCAGGGTGAGCACCTCCTGAGCAGCCGGGTTGAGGTCGCCAACGCGGTCTCCTGCATCCAGGATAAGCAGCCCATCCGCCATGCGCTCGACCGCGGTATCGCGCCCGATCGGGATGACCCCGAGCATCCCAAAGCGATAGATGGCAAGCGTGAAGAGCAGTCCGGTGACGTTGAGCAGGAGGATGATTGGGCTCAGTGGTGCCACCGGATTCACTCCCGCCAGATCGAAGAAGAAAGCCATTACGGGCAGGGCATTGCCGGTGAACAGCAGGAGGGCTTGAGTACGATAGATTCCACGCGACCGCCACGCCTGCCGCAAAAAGATCACGATCGCAAGCGTCGGCAGGAGAAGGAGATAGCCGAGCACGGCAGGGGCGAGAGGTCCCCGCTCGACGCGAACGAAACCATCAAACCAGAGCCGCGCATAGAAGAGATGATGCAGGTCGTTCGTCGCAAGAAGCACGGTGATAAGTAGAGTCAAGCCCGACAGCGCCAGCACGGTCCGTCGTGTCGTCCGCTGGCCCGGGCGCGCATACTCTAGTGCAAACACGAGCAGCCCGGCCATGGCAGGAGGAGCCATTATCCTTCCGAGTTGGTAAGAGAGGATCTTGGCAGGCTCGGCGATCGCGGCGACCTCGAGCGCCGCGAAGAGGGCCCACAGCGCGGAGAAGAGCATCTGGAGGGCAAAGGGCGCGGCGCCCGGCGCTGTCCGATGCTTCCAGGCGTAGGCGGCGAGCCCAGTCATAAAGACGGCGGAGGCGAGCATCGGCCAGATATAGGGCGTGAAGGCGTAGGGCGAACTCATCCGCAGCCATCCTGAAAACAAAAGTCGACTCGAGCTCGAGTCGACTCGTCAACTCTGAACGCGGTTCCGGTCTGCAGGGAGAACAGACCTCGCTCAAATCTATTCTATCATCGGAGTAGAATCAGGTCAAAACTGCTAGCAGGCCCCCGCTGTTGGGCCGCTCCTTACCGAGTCAGTCGCATATCGGATGCGGTGCGCGAAAAGACGCACGGCGAAATCGCTCCGCTCGTGCGCCTCATCTTATCCAGCTTGCCCCCATGGGAATTCGAATCCCAGTTTTGGCCTTGAAAGGGCCACGTCCTAGTCCCCTAGACGATGGGGGCGCTACCCAACGCGCATCATTCTATTACAGGTCCGCCTTTTGGTCAAGTCGAATCGCGTTTCCCACTTGATCCCGACGCGAACGCGATAGCAGGATTACCGAGGCGCAGCGGGCCTTGAGCTAGTAACCTGAAACATGGAACCTTGAACTCAGATCGGCGGCCAGGGGATGTGCGGCCAGTCCTCAGGTGGATCAGGGAACACCCCTCGCCTGAGCAAATCGTCAGTCCGCTGACACACGGCATCGAGCTCCCTCATGGATAGCAGGGGGGCAAGAGAACGCCAAAGAGGATCGGAGCGCGACAACCTCGCCTTCAAATCCCGCAGATCCTCGAGAATGCTTCCTGGAATCGGGTCCTGCGTAAAATCCCAGATCACCGTCCGCAGCTTGGGGTGTTCGTGAAACGTCACGCCGTGATCGATGCACCAAATTTCGCCATCTTTGCCCAGAAGAATGTGCCCACCCTTACGGTCGGTGTTGTTGATGACGGCATCGAAGACCGCGATACGCTTCATCTCCTCGCGATGCGTGTCCCGCAGCGTAAAATAGTGCTCCCCTTCAATCGACTGGATAAAGAGCTGGACGGCTCCGATTCCCTGCGGGCCGTCGCGCAAGACGGTCGGCGGCACGTTCGGCCAGCCGAGACTCTCGCTGACGAGATAGGTGGCGTATTCCCGCTTGGCCAGCGTACCGGTAGGGAAATCCCACAACGGCCGCTCTCCGCGGCTCGGCTTGTAAATCGCGCGCAGCTCTTGCGAACTACTGGCAACTCTGACGAGAAAAGTATAGTTCGAACTCCAAGGCACGAGTTGTTCTATCTTAATCACCCCGGTCGCAAGAATGGAGAGAATCTGCTCCAGTTCCAGTCCTGCTCCGGACGGATCCCCTCGCGAGATCCGGGGAGGCGATTTCGTTCGTTTTGCCAAGCCTGTGTCATTCCTGATGTAAACTGTCTGTCGGCCGCAGGGCAGGCTCCTCCGCTCTAGGTCAGCGGGGCATGCTCGCCATGCCCGTTCCGGCGTGGGCAAAAGTGCCCTTGCGGATCCATCGGGCGGCCGCACAGCACGCAGATCGGGCGACCGGCCGCGACCGTGCCAGCGGCGTGGCGCGCTAGGGCGCGCATCTGCTCCTTTGTGGCCCAAAACCGCACGACGTTCACCGTCGGCGGCTCCTCCTGCTGCGGCAATTCATAGGCGACAATTACCAATAATCCCTGCTCGGCATCGTAGCCGAGCCCAAGCTGCCCAATGCGGAAGACCGGCTCGATCGGTTCCGAGAGTTCCATCTGCGTCGCGGTGACCTCGACGCTTCGACTCCCGGCACCTAACCGTTCCAGGAGTTGGTCGATGCCTGTCGAGAGCGCTGCAATTTGCTCTTTTTCGGCTGTCAGTGTGACAATCGTTGCTCCCCGGCGGCCTTGCAGGTAAAAAGTGCGCTTGCCGGGTTCGCCCACAGCCCCTGCGGTGATGTGCGTCACGGGATTCAAATCGTAGAGGATGTTTGCCTCTGGCATGGTTTGCTCTTCCTTTCCCCTCTCCTCGCCGTTCTCTGACGCTTCCTGCTTCTTTTCGGGCTTTGCTCTCAACGCGGGCAATCTATCGGAATCGTTCAATCGGAAGAGGACCGGCCCCCCCTCTCCCATGAAGAAGACGGTCACGGACGCGGGGCTGATGACGAGCCGCTGAAATTGATTCAAGTCCATGCCAAGATAATGGACGATCGCTGCCTTCAACGGGTCCGAATGCGATACGACGGCAACAATCTCGTTCGGGTGAGCAGCCACGATGGCATCGATCGCAGGGACGATCCGCCCCTGCACTTCGTCGATGCTTTCGCCGCCCGGGAGATGAACTCCGACCGGATGGCTCTGCAGTTTTTTCCAGGTTTCGGTCCCGTTCAGCTCGGTGATTAACTTGCCCGTCCACTCGCCTGTTTGCGTTTCACCCAACTGTGGTCGAATCTCGACGTCGAGCCGATGACAGGCCGCTACCGTGCGCGCCGTATCGATCGCTCGTTCAAGCGGACTGGAATAGATCGCCTGGATGGGCAAATGCGCCAGCCGTCTTGCCAAGGCATCGGCCTCGCGTTGACCCTCGGCATTCAAATGAACACCTGGGGTCCATCCGGCGAGCCGCCCCTGCTTCACATAGTCGTTGCTGGCATGCCTAATCAAGAGCAGGATCGTCATTGCCATGCCGTTAGTTGGTCGAGCTCCTGCACTTGGGCAGGGCTCAGCTGAAAATCGATTGCGCCGAGCGCTTCCTTCAGCTGTTCCGTGTTGTTCGCACCGATAATAGGACTGGAGACAATGGGCCGGGTGAGCAGCCAGGCCAGTGCCACCTGAGAGATAGTCTTGTCGTGTCCCCGCCCCATGTTCTCCATTGTGTCCAGCAATCTCATATTATGCTCGGTCAGAAAACGCGTCATCCGATCATTACCCTCTCCGCGGGCTCCGCGCGGCGAGGGCTGCCCCATTCGGTACTTGCCGGTGAGGAAACCGCCCTGCAGCGGACTATACGGAATGACGCCCAACCCCTCGCTCATACAGGCGCCCAGCATCTCACGTTCGAACTCGGCGCGCCAGACCAGGTTGTAGTGCGGCTGAACACAGACTAGCTTCGTAAGGTTATAACGATCTGAAAGCGAAACTGCATTGACAACTTGCCAAGCCGAGTAATTCGAAACTCCGATGTACCTCACCTTGCCCTGATGAATGAGATCGTCAAGCGCACGGAGTGTTTCTTCCATCGACGTCTCTTCGTCAGGATAATGCAATTGGTACAGATCGATGTAATCGGTACGCAGCCGCCTCAGGCTTGCCTCCGCGGATTGGAGCACATGCGCGCGAGAGAGACCTTCGTCGTTGGGACCGAGCCCCATACGCCCGCGTGCCTTCGTGGCGATGATAATCCGTTCGCGCGGCTTGCCCCGGAGCCAATTCCCGATTAACGTCTCGGCCACGCCCCCCGGATTGCCGGGGTGCCACCGCGAGTAGATATCAGCCGTGTCGATGAAATTAATGCCCGCTTCGAGCGAGGCGTTCAGCACCTCGTAGGCATTGCGTTCGTCGGCCGTCCATCCGAACGTCATCGTCCCGAGACATAGTTGAGAAACGTGCAAGCCTGTCTTGCCTAACCTACGATACTCCATGATCCTTTGCCTGCCTGAGCATCTCGGAGAACTCGCCCAACACCATTCCGGTAGCGCCCCAAACCTTGAATTCGCCGACCGCGAAGAATGGGACTCGCCCGGTGTAGTACTCCCGGAGATTCCAGTATTCTTCACGGATATTTCGTTCGTCGGCGATCAAGTCCAGCGGCGTCTCGATGATCTCGACGACTTCCTCCGGCGCTGCGCGGATATCGGGACGAGCGGGCGTAAAACCCACAAAAGGGGTCAAACGAAAATTGCTGACCGGAATATAGACGGGAGAAAGCGGCCCGTCCAGAATTTCGACGCAGGTCGGGTCGATGCCCATCTCCTCGGCCGCTTCTCGCAGCGCAGTCTCTTGCAGCAGCTCCCCCTTTTCCTGCGCGCCCCCCGGCAAAGAGACCTGCCCCTTGTGACTCTCCACTCTCTCGGTGCGCAACGTCAAAAAAAAGCGCAGTCCCTCGCGACCGGGATAAAGCAGAATCAAGCCGCCCGCCTCGCGGGGGTGAACGTCAGGGGGTAACGGATAGACGTCGCCCGGGCGTGGGCGAGGAGACATTCGCAGGTGAGCCGCGCGGCCGGGACGCGGCAGGGCGAGGGCGCGCCGAACGTCTTCAAGATTCACTACATCATTTTATCGAAAACCATGTATCCGTCAAGCCCGTTGACATATAGCCCTTTCTCTGGTAATAAAGTGGAGGCTGCGTCGTTGTACTCAGTCAAGAGGCGGACGTTTTTCTCTTCGGTGCTGGAGCGCGAAATCCACGAGCACGCGTCTAGCATCTGCAAGAGTCTTGCTCTTCAAATCCCAAGGAGGCTCCATGACACCGCAACCCAATCCTTGTATCGCCGAGCAGCTGAATCTGGCCAAACAACAGCTGGAAAGCCTAAAAGCAGAAAAGGCTCGGCTCTATCCGCCGAACCCCCATCCTTTCGTACAGCCCGACCGCTATCCACAAGACTATACGCCCGACCAGGTTCGCTTCCGCAATGAGCTTGTCAAACGCATCGAGGATCTCGAAAAGCGAATCCAGGACCTCGAAGACCAGCTATATACCTGAGCCCGAGGGACTAGAAGTCCTCCACCGTTCCCTGCGTCCCGTCCACGCAGATCCTCTGGCCATCGTACAAGAACTGCGTCGCGCGCTTGATTTGCAGGACAGCGGGGATGCCGACCTCACGCGCAATTACAGCACAGTGAGACAAGAGGCTTCCTTCCTCCATGACAGCAGAAAGACATCCTCCGGCTGGTCCAAAACTCCACAGGCCGCCCATCTCCATCCCAGTTCCCAGAAGAAGCGATGACAGAGATAGTGTGCCCGAGTGACCAACTCGCGTGTCTCTTCGCGCCACCACGTGTAGCGCCGGACCGTCGCCAACTGCTCGTCGAATTGTAGGGCCGCCAGCAGATCGACCACGCGCGTTGCGGAATGGAGCAGATGTGAAAAGAGATGCTTGCGAAAGGAACGGAGCAGTCGGCCGGCGTGTTCTTGCTCGCGTTCGCGCACCGCCTTGCCATCGTGGAGGCTCTCGTCCCCTCTGTCTTCAAGGCTCGCTTTCAGAACGCGCAGCGGAATCGTCGCATCCTCGTCATAGCGCGGCAGGGCGAAATCCTCGTCAATCTCGGCGAGAAAACGAAAGCGCCGGACGAAATCCTGGAATTCCTCCCAAAAGGCTCTCCCTGCTTCCGATTCCTGCAACCGGGCAGCCAACAGTTCGACGGGAGTGTCTCTTGAGGTTTGCGCCACTTGGGGATCGTTCCTCGCCGACCGGGCGAGCTTGTCCATTTCGACGATGGGGCGCGCAGTGATCACATTTCCCAGACAGGTCACCAAGTTCGCAATGTTGGCTGGCTCCATCCCCTGCGGGCGCGCACAGCTCGTTCATCTCAATAAAGGCGCAATACGCATCTGTTGTGACGACAAAACCGGGCGGTACAAGGACGCCGGCTTGCTTCAACTCGGCCAGGTGCATTCCTTTGCCGCCGATCCTCGGCGCGTCCCGCGCGGTGATGAGATCGAATGACAGTGTGAATCGATTCATCTCATTCTCGTCGATGAGGCATGGTAAAGCGCTCAGTCACCGGTCGCCATGATTTTGAGCGAGTCCTCCAGCGCGTTGAGGACAAGGCCGCTATCCTCGGGACCGATTATCAGCGGCGGCATGATGATAAGCGTGTTTTCGCGCGCGCCCGCGTAATTTGCCAAGACGCCCCGTTGCGCGAGCGCAAGCGTCAACGCAGGGCCGTACATGTCCTCTTTCATTTCCATCCCGATCATCAGACCTCTCTGCCGCACTTGCTTGATAAGCCAAGGGTAGCGCGTGCACATGTCGGCGAGACCGCGAGCGAACTGATCGGCCCGTTCCTTCACATTCTCCAAGAAACCCGGACCGGTCAGAATATCCAGCATCGCCGATGCCGCCACAGAACCCAGCTCTGCACCGCCGTAGGAAGAGAGATGTAGAAATGGCTCGTCTTCAAATGAGCGGTCGATCCGAGGTTTGTACATGGCTGCACTGATGGGATAGATCGCCGCGGAGAGCCCTTTGCCGATCACCATAAAATCGGGGACGATTTCTTCCGTGGACGGGGATGTTGCCACAGGCCACCCCTGCGCGCGAAATTAAAGGGCAGGAGGCCCGCGCCCCCTGCCCCTACATATTTACGCACGAGTCTAGTGGGATTCGAAAAGTCGGTCGACCGCTTCAGCCAGTTGAGCGAGATTCCCAACCTCGTGGGCGCTATCGCAAAGAGGCAGGTATTGCATCATGTCGCTGTCGCCCGTCCCCCACATACGCGGGCTTTCCGGATTGAGCCAGAGAAGGCGACGAGCACGCTTTTTGATATTTTGAAAAGCATCCAGCCGCGGATTGAGATAGTTGTTGCGCCCATCCCCAAGCACAATGACGGTCGTCCGGTGGTCCACCGTGTCGAGATAGTCCTTGCAAAAGTGCGCGAGGGAGAACCCGAGGTTTGTGTTATAGTAGCCCGGCGGATTGTCTTCCAGCACCCTCTGGACGGCATTCTCCGGCCGCCGTTGGGCAAACTCAGAGCTCACGTCCACAATATCATCGATAAAGACAAAGCTGCGCGCACTGTGGATCTGATCTTGCAGCTCATACACGAGCCGCAGCATGAATTCCACGACTGGCCGCACCGAGGTCGAAACATCACAGAGGAGAACCAATTTGGGCTTCAAGTGACGCCGGCGGAACTTGAGTTCCATCGGGACACTCGCATGCCGCAAATTCGTCCGGATCGTGCGCTTGGTGTCCATCAGGCCGCGCTTGCCCCGTCGTTGGCGCAAGGCCGCGCGCGAGCGGAGTCGGGCCGCGAGCCGCCGAATCTGGTGGCGCAGTTCTGCAATTTCGCGCTCCCCGAGAGCGCTAAACGGCTTGTGCATCAAATCCGGCCCGCGCAATGGTTCTCGCTCCCGCGGCTCCTTGCTCGCATTCTGCGCGATCTGCGCGCCCACGTATTGATTGAACTGCTCTTCGAGTCGCTGCAGATTCTCTTCGGCCGTCTTGGCAAGCCTTTGCATCGCCTCTCGGGTCATCCCCATGGCTTCGAGCCTGCGCACCAGCTTTTCCATAAGGTCGCGAAACTCTTCGTCCATGCCCAATTGACGCAGCATGCGCCGAGTCAACCACGGCTGCTGAGACGGATTGTTCGCGTATGGAACCCCGGCCTGCTTCCCCAGCTCATCCATCTCATCCCGCGTCGGATTCTCGCCCTGCATCAAATAACGCATCAGCTGCTGCAAGCGCGTGTCGTCCTTCAAGAGATCGCGCAACGCATCTTTGAGCTTTTGCATTTCATCTGGGGACAATTCTTCGTTCGGGTCACGCATGGGCGGCCCGCCGCTCCCAAAATAGATGGGAAAGAGCTTTTCAAACTCGGGCACATCCTCCCCATCCTTGACGAGCGTCGTTCTCAACGCAGACTTGAACAGCTCGCGGTCGGCAATCCCTACTTGCTCTACGGCTTGAAACGCGTCCGAGCTCTCGGCAATGCTGACACGCACGCCGGCGGCACGCAACCCGGCAATGAATTCAACGATCTTTTGGTCCATTCTCCACCCTCACAAAAGCCGGTCTCTCGATATCGCCATCCAATGGGTGCTACATCCTCCTCCGGATCGATAGGCGGACCGGCCGCCCCGCAATAAAAACTGCGCGGGCCCCACTTCCGCCGGGCTCGTGCAGATCAGGCTCATCGTTTGCCAGGGGGCATGCGATAGCGCGGGGTCGGGCTAGAGCCGCGCCCCGTATCGTCTTCCTCTCCGCTGTCGACGTTGAACTCCCCGACGATCCGTTGGGCCCTTTGGATGTCATGCTCGTGCTTTAACAGCACGGTCAACGTGTCCTCCAGCGTCTTCTGGTCCAGGTTCTTGGCATTGAGCATGACGAGCGCCCGAGCCCAATCGAGCGTCTCACTAACGCTCGGGTGCTTTTTCAGGTCGAGCTTGCGCAGACGTTGCACAAGGTTGACAGCTTGCTGGGCCATCTGTGGTGCCAGGTCGGGGACCTTGAGCTTGACGATTCTGAGCTCGGCCTCGCTCGTCGGATAGTCGATGTAAAGGTAAAGACACCGCCGCTTGAGCGCCTCGGAAAGTTCACGCGTGTTATTGCTTGTGAGAATCACCAACGGCAGCTGCTTCGCTTTGAGCGTCCCGAGTTCGGGCACGCTCACCTGGAAATCACTCAGGACTTCAAGGAGGAACGCTTCGAATTCGGCGTCCGCTCGATCAATCTCGTCAATCAGCAAGAGAGATGGCTGATCGGCCAGGATCGCCTTCAGTAGGGGGCGCGGCAAAAGAAAGCGAGTGGAAAAGAAAACATCCTCTTCGCTCGCGAGCCGGTCGGCGGCTTGAGCGAGGGTCAGCGTATCATGCAACAGGTCATGCAATTTGTCCCGCAGCAGCTGCGTATAGAGCATCTGCTTGCCGTATTCCCATTCGTACAGCGCCTTGGTCTCGTCAAGGCCCTCATAGCATTGCATTCGAATCAATTCCCGCTGCGCGGCGCACGCCCACGCCTTGCCCAGTTCCGTTTTCCCCACTCCCGCCGGACCTTCGACCAGGACTGGCTTCTGGAGTCTGTCGGCGAGAAATATGACGGTGGCGATTTCGTCGGTAGCAATGTAGCTCTGGGAACCCAGCGCCGACTTGACGTCATTGATACTGTTGAACATTTGGTCGTTTCTCCTCACTCGTTTGAACGTGCCCGAATTACATTCCGTTACTGACGCGAGTTTCCCTACGATGGAAGCGGGGCGCCAGGCGGAACATCGTCGAGGACTGGGATTACTCCCTGGCTCTCCGGCAGCCCCAACTGGCTTCGAAATTGAGTCCGATACAACCGCGCATACAGTCCGCCGCGCTTTAAGAGTTCCGCGTGCGTGCCCTGTTCGACCACCCTGCCCTCCGCAATGACGAGGATAATATCCGCTGCCAGGATCGTCGAGAGCCGGTGCGCGATCACAACGCTGGTCCGTCCCTGCATCAGAGGCTTGAGCGCCGCCTGGATGAGCGCCTCCGATTCCGAGTCCAGGTTCGAAGTGGCCTCGTCCAGCACGAGGATGCGCGGATCCTTGAGAATCACACGCGCGATGGCCATGCGCTGCTTCTCTCCTCCGCTCAGACGATAGCCGCGCTCGCCGACAACCGTATCATAGCCTTGCGGCATTTTAGTGATGAAATCATGGATGTTGGCCGCCCGTGCCGCGCTTTCGATCTCATCCTGGGACGCATCCAATCTGGCGTACAGTAAATTGGCTCGGACCGTGTCATGAAACAGATACGTCTCTTGAGTCACCATGCCAATCTGCGAGGTCAGCGATGCAAGCGTCACATCACGGAGGTCATTTCCGTCGATCAAGACACGCCCCTCTGTCGGGTCGTAGAGCCGAGGGATGAGGTAAGTGATGGTCGTTTTTCCCGCCCCGCTGGGTCCCACGAGCGCGACCAATTGCCCCGCCTGAATCTGAAAACTCACATCTCTCAAAGCCCAGCGTGGATGACCGGGATTGGTCTTCGGCCCTTGCGCCATGTCCCTTCCTGCGTAAGCCGGCGCGGTCACGTCGCTGTGGCCATTCCTTCCTTCCCCGTCAGGAGAGGACGTCCCCGATGGCACCTCCAGATACGAGAAACAGACATTGTCGAAACGGATATCGCCGCGCACACGCGTCAATTCAATCGCGTTCGCGGGATCGTTGATTTCGATCGGGAGATCGAGCATCTCAAAGACTCGCTCGAAAGAAACAAGCGACGTCGCCAAGTCCACCCGTGCGTTGATGAGCGAAGAGAGCGGAGCATAGAGTTGAGTCAGGTAGGCGGCAAAGGCGACAATCGTGCCGATCGTGAACGCATTCTGCAAGACCAGGTAACCGCCCGCCCACCAGACAATCGCCGTCCCCATGGCCGTCACCAGCCCGAGGGCCATGAAGAACCAGCGGCCCACCAACGCCTGGCGCACCCCGATATCTCGGACCCGATTCGCCCTCTCTTTGAATTTGGCGACTTCGTCCGGCTGCCGACCGAACAATTTAACGAGGAGCGCGCCGCTGACGTTCAAGGTCTCATTCATCATCGCATTCATCTCTGCATTGAGATCGAGTTGCTCTCTCACGATGGAACGCAGGATGCGCCCAATCCGTCGCGAAGGAACTATGAAGAGCGGCAAGATGATGAGACTGAGCAACGTCAGCCGCCAATCCAACGAGATCATCACGCCGAGCGTGAGCACCAGCTTAAAAATGCTGGTGATGATGGTGATCAGCGTGCTTGTGACCGCGTTCTGCGCCCCGACCACGTCGTTGTTCAGGCGGGACATCAGCACTCCCGTCTTTGTGTTCGTGAAAAAGCGGAGAGACATTTTCTGCATGTGTGAATACAGTGCCTGACGCAGATCAGAAATAATCCCTTCGCCGATGCGCGCAGTCAGCCAGCGCTGTCCCACGCCGATGACCCCATCGATCAGCGGGATGCCGACCATACCCAGGGCGAGCAAATTGAGCAGTCCGATGTTGCGCTGCGGAATAGCCTGATCGATCAAGTTCCGGTAAAGAAGCGGCGGGACGAGCTCAATGAGGGATGAGATAAAGATGGCAATGAGGGCAATCGAAATGGGGAAAGCATACGGAAGTGCGTACGACCCAACGCGCCGCAACAGGTCCTTTGTTACGTTCGGGCGGTTCTCTTCATTCGCGCGAACAAAACCCCACCATCCACCTTGAGCACCCGGTCCATGAAACATAAGCGTTTCCCTTAAATAGTGATCACCGCAGAGGCGCGGGCCGCCGAGTCTTGCAGAATCTCTGCGTCCTTTCGCCGGCCGCCCTCATCCTCTCTGGCGACCGGCGCCCGCGCCTCTGCGGTGATTTCGGTAGGAATATTCTACCACCAGTCACCGCGTGGCGTCAACCAGCTTCTTCTTATCTTCTTCTAACGCTGCAGATCAACCTCAGAGGCCGCGCGCGGCCGATGCCGTCATAAAGCGATCATACGCCGAGAGCGCCCTTTCGAGTTCCTCCTCGTCAAAGTCGGGCCAGAACGTCGGCGTGGAAACGAACACGGCTTTTGCCGCCTGCCAGGGGAAAAAGTTGGACAGACGTTCATCTCCGCCGGTGCGAACGACCAGATCGATATCGCCGAGGCCATCCGTGTACAAAAAGCAGTTGAACAACTCTTCGGAAACTGCCGCCGATTCGATTCCCTGTGCGAGAATCTGACTGACGGCCCGGAGGATTTCCATCCGCCCGCCGTAGTTGAACGCGATGTTTAGAATATACCTGTCGTTATGCTGGGTGAGGCGGACGGCGCGCGCGACCTTGTCGGCGAGGACACCCGGCACACCCTCCAAGGAGCCGCTGTGGATCAATCGTACGCCGCGCGCTCGGAAATTCTCCGTCTCCCGGTCGATGACTTGCGCGAGCAGCTCAAAGAACCCGTCGATCTCTTCTCGCGGCCGGCCCCAATTCTCGGTTGAAAAAACATACAGCGTCACGACCCGAATCCCGAACTTGCTGCAAGCGTCGAGCACGGGCCGAACATTCTGCGTCCCCTGGCGATGACCTTCGAGGCGGGGCAGCTGCCGTTGGTTCGCCCAACGGCCGTTCCCATCCATCATGATGCCGATGTGGCGCGGCACGCGAGCGAAACGGGGTTGGAGCGTCTGGACGATAGGCCAGGTTAGTTCCACCATGTCCTCTAATCGAGTCTGTCGATCACAGACGACAAATCGACGTTCTGTGCGGCTGGATGAACGCTCAACTGAATAAAGTACTCGCTGTTTCCATCCGCGCCTCGAAGCGGGGATTGTGCAATGCCCAGCACCCGCCAACCCTCATCCATGGCGTGATCGGCCACCTTTTTGATCACGGACCGATGCACCTGCGGATCCCGCACGATGCCTCCGCGAGGCACCTGCTCGCGTCCTGCTTCAAATTGCGGTTTGATGAGGGCGATGGCCTCGCCGTGCGCCGAGAGGAGTCGCTTCACTTCCGGGAGTACCAACGTCAGCGAAATAAACGAAACATCCACGGTCGCCAGTTCAATCGGCTCGTCTAGTCGCTTCAAATGCCGGATATTGATCCGATCCATTACAATGACACGCGGGTCGCTCCTCAGTTTCCATGCGAGTTGGCCGTAACCCACGTCAATGGCATAGACTCGTAAAGCGCCGCGCTGGAGCAAGCAGTCAGTGAACCCGCCGGTGGACGCACCGATGTCAGCACAGACCTTGCCTTGCAGCTGGACGCGAAACTTGTCCAGGGCGCCTTCCAGTTTCAACCCGCCGCGGCCCACATACTTGAGCGGAGCGCGGACGCCGATGGCCGCATCTTCAGGAACGGGGGTTCCGGCCTTGCTCACCACCCCGCCGTTGACCTGGACCTCCCCGGCCAAGATGAGTGCTTGCGCCCGTTGACGCGTTTCGGCGAGCCCTCGTTCGACGAGCAAAAGGTCCAGCCGCTTCTTGACCACGGATAAAAGATAAGCGTAACGCGGCAAAAAGTCAAGTCTGTTTGACTTTATTGCGATTCAGGAATATGATGAAATGGCCTGGAGGAGATGTTGCTTCTCAACCTACTCAAGTCGATGCGCCCCCGCCAATGGACCAAGAATCTTCTGGTTTATATCCCCTTTCTTTTCACGCTTCGTCAGTACTGGAAGCCGTTTTCCAGAGAGATGTACACGTTCATTGCTCTCTCCACGGCAGCTTTTGCACTTTTTTGCGCTCTATCGGGGACAATCTATCTGATCAATGATCTAGTCGATATCGACAAGGACCGCTTTCACCCCACCAAGCGGTTTCGGCCGATTGCCTCGGGCGCCGTAAAGGTCCGCGTCGTGATCATCGCCGTCATTGTTCTGCTGGCGGTGGCGATCCCGTTATCGTTTCTGCTCGACGTGTGGTTCGGGCTCATGGCGGTCTGCTATTTCGTCTTGATGCTTATTTACTCGTTCGTGCTCAAGAATATCGTAATCGTCGACGTGTTCACTCTCGGCGCCGGTTTTGTCCTACGGGTGTTGGCCGGGGCTCTCGCCATCCACGTTCCCCCATCCGCCTGGATTCTCGTTTGCACGATGCTTCTGGCGCTCTTTGTCGGTTTCAGCAAGCGCCGCCACGAGCTGGTCCTCCTGGAAGGTGACGCGACCAACCACCGACTGATCCTGAAAGAATACACCGCCGAGGTGCTGGACGAAATGATCGCCGTGACGACGGCATCATTCGTGATGGCCTACTCCCTCTACACCTTTACGGCAGAGAACCTGCCCAAGAATCATACGATGATGCTGACAATCCCGTTCGCGCTGTACATTATTTTCCGGCTTCTCTACCTCGTTCATGTCAAGGGGGAAGGCGGGAGCCCTGAAGAGATGGTGTTGCGGGACCGCCCTCTCTTCGCTTCCATTGTTTTATGGGCCGCGGTTGCGGTCGGAATTCTATACGCCTTCGGCGGAACATAGGGGCCTTCGCCTCCTCTTGGCAATTAGTCAAAAGGAGTCTGTGCCCAGCCAGGCGAACACGCTGACTTCATAGCGCAGGCAGCTCGAAATAACGGCAACGGGCGAGGAGGAATCCCCGCCCGTTCACTTCTATTTGACAAGACCACGTCTTATCGCTTCGTGTACTGCTTGGCCTTGCGTGCCCGCTTCAGCCCGGGCTTTTTGCGCTCTTTGACTCGCGCATCGCGTGTCAAGAGGCCTGCCTTGCGGAGCGCGCCCTTGAAGCTTTCGTCCGCCGAAAGCAGCGCCCGCGCCACGCCAAGCGCGACGGCTCCAGACTGGCCGACCGGCCCGCCGCCTTTGACCTGCGCGGAAACGGCAAACCGGTCTTCATTCTGCGTCACGCGGAGAGGACTGATCACCCGGTTCGCATGCGAGGTCACCGGAAAATACTCCACCAGCGGCCTCTCGTTGATCATGAATGCACCACTGCCAGCAAAAAGCCGCACCCGTGCGATCGCCGCCTTACGCCGACCGATACCTTCGTAATATTTGCCCGTCGCCATGAATCAAACCTCCAATTTCCTCGGCTGCTGTGCCAGATGGGGATGTTCCGGTTCCTTATAGACCTTGAGCTTCTTGAACATAACTCGTCCCAACCGCCCGTGCGGCAGCATCCCCCAGACCGCTGCCTTGAGCACCCGATCGGGGTGTTTTTCCAATTGGTCGCGCAAGACCGTTTTCTTCATCCCGCCAGGATAGCCCGAGTGCCGATAATAGTACTTGACGTCCAGCTTTTTCCCCGTCACCCGGACCTTGCCCGCATTCACGACGACCACAAAATCGCCAGTGTCTAGATGAGGTGTATAGATCGGCTTGTGCTTACCCTTGAGGACGCGCGCAATTCCGGAGGCAAGCCGGCCAAGCGTCTTGCCCTGCGCATCCACCACGTACCATTCCCGTTGAATATCGGCGGGTTTGGTGTTAAATGTCTTCATTCTTCACTCCGATAATTGTCCCTGGTTCCGTGGTCAGATCGTATTTGATGGCGACGAGTGCCAGTCCCTGTGGGCCGGCCGCATCTCCTGCGCGTCGCTTTCCTGCAATGACCTCCTGGAATCCCTCGAGGCTCATCTCGCCTTTACCCACCCAGAGGAGCGTCCCCACGATCCGCCGCACCATTCGGTATAAGAACGCATTCGCTTCCAAGCTGATCAGGATGCGGTCCTCATCGCTTCGTTCCACCCTGGCTGAGTACGTCCGCCGGACCGTGTTCGTCCCCCGCGGGGCTGTTCCGAACGACCGGAAATCGTGAACCCCAACAAGGACGTGTGCCGCTCGATTCATCGCCGCCGCGTCCAGCGTCTCGGGGACGAGCAGTGTGTACCGGCTCAAGAGCGGAGACCGAACAGGCCGGTTCAGAATCGTGTAGCGGTAGAGTCGGCTCTTGGCGCTTCGTCGTGCCGAGAATCTTGCGTCTACCTCGATAATCGAGCGAACTGCGAGATCACGCGGCAGTTCGGCATTCAGAGCACGCTGCAAGGCGTCGAGTGGATGTTTCCACGTGGTATCGAAATGAGCGCCCTGACCAAGGGCATGTACTCCGCTGTCTGTCCTGCCTCCACCCACGATCCGGACGCGCTCCCCCGTAACTCGTTCGAGAACACGTTCCAGCTCACCCTGGACCGTGCGCCCGCGCCTCTGGATCTGGAATCCCTCAAAGTCAGTTCCATCGTATTCGAGGATCGCAAGCACCCGACGGCTGTCCACGTAAGCCTTTTGAACCGCGGCCGTTAGGCCGCTTCGCGCTCGACCAACTCCATGATCACAACCGGCGCGGCGTCTCCGTGCCGTGGGCCGACCTTGAGAATTCGCGTGTATCCACCCGCGCGCTCCTTGTACCGAGTGCCCAACGTCTCGAATAGCTTTTTGGTCACTTCCGGGTCGGTGATGGTCTCAGCGGCGAGACGCCGTGCGTGCACGCCACCGCGTTTCGCGAGTGTGATGAGCTTCTCGGCTTCTGGGCGAATCGCTTTGGCTTTCGCCTCGGTCGTCTCAATCCGCTCATGGCGCAGGAATTCTGTAATCAGGCTTCGAAATAGCGCACGCCGCTGACCGCTGTCGCGGTTGAGCTGGCGTCCCGCCACACGATGTCGCATAGCTATTCCCCTTCAGTTGGCGCTTCGTATTCAGTCTCGCCACCTTCTTCGGCTGGCGCGTCCCCATCGGTCGCCGGCTGCACGGCTTCTAGATACCCCTTGGCCTGCAGTCGCTCCATGAGCTCGTCCAGCGATTTTTGTCCAAAGTTGCGGATGGCAAGAATCTCGTCCGTACCCTTCTTGAGTCGCTCCAGTATCTCGCCCACCTTGGTGATACCCGCCCGCTTTAGGCAATTGTACGCGCGGACGGAAAGCTCCAATTCCTCAATCGGCGTATCATAAACGCGACTCGGGATCTCGGATTCTGGCACAACGCCTGGCTCGCCTTCCCCACCGAATCCCGAGACGAGGTTGAACAATTTGACAAGGATCCGGGCGCTCTCGGTCAAGGCCTCACGCGGGGTGATCGCACCGTCGGTCCAGATGTCTAGAATGAGATTATCGAAGTTGGTCATCTGGCCGACCCTGGCCCGTTCCACTCGAAAGTTTGCTTTCTTGACCGGGCCGTACACCGCATCTACCGGAATCTCGTCAATCGGAAGTTTGCCGCGCTCTTCGGCGGGAGAATAGCCCTTGCCCCGAGAAACGGTCAAGTCCATCTCGACCACCGCATCATCCGAGTCCAAAGTAAGCAGATGCAGGTCGGGGTTGATCATCTCGATTTGGGGTGGCGTCTGCAAATCGCTCGCCGTCACCGTGCCGCGACCGCGCGCCTCGAGATGGAGCCGCACGGGCTGATCGCCATCATGCACCTTGAAGCGCAACTGCTTCAAGTTCAGAATCAGCTGCGTCATGTCCTCTTTCGCGTGCGGGATCGGCGTGAATTCGTGGTGGACGCCGTCCACCTTGACGGAACTGACAGCTGCGCCGGGCAATGAGGCGATCAAAACGCGGCGCAGAGCATTCCCGAGTGTCACACCGTATCCGCTCTCAAGAGGACCGATAATAAACCGACCATAGCTCTTGGATATAGCTTCAGCTTCGATTTTTGGCAAAACGGGTTCCAACGTGCTCCCTCCTCGGCAGATCAAAGGCTGGAAATCGACAATGACAGGCAGTGCGATGAAGCCGGACAACCGCGAATCGAGCACCAGAAGAAAGGTCCAGCCCGTCCTCTCCAGCCTCCGATTCCCAATCCCATGCTCTACCGACTGTAATACTCTACAATCAACTGTTCTTTCAAGGGACTATCAATCTGTTGACGTGAAGGCAGCGTGACCACGCGACCGGAAAAACTCTGCCCGTCCAGGCTTAGCCATTCGGCCACGGTTCGATGAGCCAATTCCTTGGTCAAGCCCTCGAAATAGGGGTTCTTGCGGCTCCGCTCGGCCACACTTATCGTGTCGCCTGGCTTGAGCAAGAAAGACGGGACTGTCGTCGCTTTGCCATTCACGAGAAAATGACCGTGCAAAATCAACTGGCGTCCTTGTTTCCGGCTCGAGGCAAAGCCCAAGCGATAGACCGCATTGTCGAGTCGGAGTTCCAGGTACTGGAGCAAGGTAGCGCCGGTCACACCCTTCGTTTTGGCTGCCTCTGTAAAGTACCGCTGGAATTGCCGTTCGAAAACGCCATAGATGCGGCGCGCTTTTTGCTTTTCTCTAAGCTGCGTCGCATAGTCGCTCATCTTCCGACGAAAAGTCGAGCTCTGCCCGTGGGGGCCTGGGGGATAATTGCGTTTTTCGATCGCGCACTTGGGCGTGTAGCAGCGATCCCCCTTGAGATAGAGCTTTTCACCTTCCCGCCGGCACAAGACGCAAACCGGTCCGATGTGACGTGCCATTCATCCTCCTGACAAAACAAACAAACCCTTGTCAAATTCCTAGACGCGACGCTTTTTCGGTGGACGACAGCCGTTGTGAGGAATCGGCGTGACATCCGTGATCGAGCGAACGCGTATGCCGGCCTGTTGCAGTGCGCGGATGGCCGCCTCGCGGCCCGGACCGGGTCCTTGCACGAGGACATCCACCTCTCGCATGCCCGCTTCCATGGCCGCACGCGACGTATTCTGTGCCGCGATCTGAGCCGCATACGGCGTGCTCTTGCGGGAGCCTTTGAACCCGCTCGCGCCGGCGCTGCCCCATGCCACTACCTTGCCTTGCGGATCGGTAAAAGTCACAATCGTGTTGTTGAAAGTGGCCTGAATGTGCACTTTCCCATAAGGGATCGACTTGCGTTCCTTGCGGCCTCCACGCCGAACTGGTCGCCGCGGCGCAGCACCCGCCGTCGCTTTTTCTTCCGGCATTGATCCTCCGAATCCTGTGAATTACTTCTTCGCCTTCGAGCGGCGGCGTCCCGCCACGGTCTTGCGCGCTCCGCGCTTGGTCCGCGCATTCGTCCGCGTCCGCTGGCCTCGCACCGGCAGATTGCGACGATGCCGCAAGCCGCGGTAGGCGCCGATTTCCTGAAGGCGCTTGATATTCATTGCAATCTCGCGGCGCAGGTCCCCTTCGACTTTATAGTCGCGATCGATCACCGTGCGCAAGCGCGAGACTTCCGCTTCCGACAAATCCTTGACGCGAATGGCACTGTCCACCTGTGCTTTGGTTAGGGCTTCCACAGCACGGTACGGGCCGATGCCATAAATATACCGCAGCGCAATGTCGACGCGCTTTTGTCGTGGCAGGTCAACTCCCGCGATACGAGCCATTCTTCCTCCGTTAACCCTGACGTTGATTGTGTTTCGGGTTTTCGCAAATAATGCGGACGACGCCGCGCCGCCGCACTACCTTGCATTTTTCGCAGCGTGGTTTCACCGAAGGTTGTACTTTCATCGTTACCTCCTGCATCCGGTCGCCTCATTCACATGGAGCACGACCTTCTATAATCGAGTAAGAATCTCAGCTTCGCCGTCGGTAACCGCCACCGTATGTTCAAAATGGGCGGACAGTTTCGCATCCATCGTTACGACGGTCCACTTGTCCCGTAGGGTCCGGGTCTCCCAGACGCCCTCATTCACCATGGGTTCGATGGCGAGCGCCATCCCCGAAGCAAGCAGAGGGCCGCGCTTGCCCTGCCGGTAATTCGGGATCTGCGGTTCTTCGTGCATCTCTCGCCCAATCCCGTGGCCCACATATTCCCTCACCACCGAGAATCCCCGTTCTTCGGCATAGTCCTGGACGGCTCCGGAGATGTCTTCCAGATGCCTGCCCGCGCGTGCTTGGTCGATTCCCGCGTACAGCGCCCCCTCAGTCGTCTCCAGCAGGCGCCGTGCCACGTCGGAGACTTTGCCTACCGGAAGCGTCACAGCCCCGTCCCCGACAAAGCCATTCTTGGTCGCGCCGACGTCGATCGAGATGATGTCCCCTTCTCTGAGTACGCGTTTCCGGCTGGGAATTCCATGCACCACTTCGGAATTAAGCGAAGCACAGATGGACGCCGGGAAGCCGCGATACCCCTTGAACGTCGGAACGGCCTTCTGTTTAGTAATGAGCGCGTACGCGAGAGCATCGAGATCCGCCGTCGTCATTCCGGGCTGGACCTTTTGCCGCAAGGTCTCCAGCACCTCCGCCACGATCCGCCCGGATTCGCGCATGAGCGCAATTTCCTGCTTCGATTTTAGGACAATCACAAAGGTGCCCTCTGGTCACAACCCTTGCACAACCTTGACCAGGTCTTCTTGAACCTTTTCGATATTCTGCTCGCCGTTCAGTTCGTGCAGCAAGCCTTTGGTTCGGTAATAGTCAATCAAAGGTTGAGTCTGTTTCTGATAGACTTGCAGACGGCGCCGTACCGTTTCCGGTTTGTCGTCGTCCCGTTGATAGAGTTCCCCGTTGTCTTTGTCGCAGCGGCCCTTGACTCGGGGCGGATTCGTCAGCATATTATATACAGCGCCGTCATTTGGACAAATCCATCGCGCCGAGAGGCGCTCGACGAGCACCTCCGGGTGCACGTTCACATAGATCACACCATTGATCCGCTTGCTCTCTTCGCCCAGCGCCGCGTCCAGTGCCCTGGCCTGTGCCTCCGTTCGCGGAAAACCGTCAAAAACTACTCCCTGTCCGCAGTCCGGCTGAGAAATCCGGTCCATGACCATCTGGACCGTCACGTCGTCCGGAACCAGCTCGCCCTTATCCATGTACGACTTGGCCAGCTTCCCACGCGGCGTCTGCTTAGCAGACGCTCCTTCAAGATCTCGGCCTGGGTGCCTTTACCTGCGCCGGGTGCTCCAAGCAAAATGATGTACTTGGCTCCGTTAATGCTCCACCTCTGGGGATTTCGAATTCCAGATCACAACTCTCGAATTACTTGATAAACCCTTCGTAGTGTCGCATCAATAGCTGCGCCTGCAACTGTTTCATGGTATCGAGTACGACACCAACGACAATGAGCAGGCCCGTGCTTGTGATAATCAAGGTGTTAGTCTCGGATACATCCTGGATGAGAAAAGGCAGGACCGCCACGACGCCGAGAAAGACCGCTCCCACCAGCGTGATGCGCTGCAGCACGCCGTTCAAATAGTCTTCCGTTCGCTTACCCGGTCGAATGCCGGGGATAAATCCGCCCTGCTGCTGTAATACCTCCGGCAGGTTCTGCTGCCTGAAGATGACATCCGTGTAAAAGTACGTGAACCCGATGACCATGAAAAAGTACACGACCCAATACACCGGACTATTCTGGTTGAAAGCATTCACGATCAGATTGGCAAGATTCTGCGGCTGGCCCGGCGGCGCTGCAAAATACCCCGCAATGACACCCGGGAAAATCAGGATCGATATGGCAAAGATCAGCGGGATCATGCCTGCCGAGTTAACTCGGAGCGGAATGTGGGTGCTTTGCCCGCCGTACATCTTGGTACCCCGGACCCGCTTGCCGTACTGTACCGGCACCCTCCGATGCCCTTCCTGAATGTAAACGATCCCGACGATCGTGATGATCGTGATGACGACGAAAAAGATGAGCGACGTCGGATTCGATTGGATCATCTGGCCCACACGCTGCGGGATGGCCGCGACGATACCGCCAAAGATGATGATCGAGATGCCGCTTCCAATGCCTTGCTCAGAGATCAGCTCGCCCAACCACATCGCGAAGATGGTGCCGGCTGTCAAAGTGACAATGATCGCGATCGTCTGCAGCGGAAAAGTCGTCAGACCAAACTGGGTCAAGACGGGCGGATTGCTTTGGGTCAAGACGAGCGCTTGGCCGAATCCTTGCAGAGCAGCCAGCGGAATCGTAATCAAGTGCGTGATCTGGTCAAGACGCTGTCGACCCGCATCGCCGCCTTCCTTTTGCAGTTTTTCCAAAGAAGGAATAATACCCGTCGCGAGCTGCATAATAATCGTCGCCGTGATGTACGGATACACCCCCATGGCGACGATTGAAAAGTTTGACAACGCGCCGCCGGAAAACAGGTCCAAGAAACCGAGCAGTTGGTTGGAATTGAAGAGCGTCGTCAGAGCGGTCGGATTGACCCCCGGCACCGGGATGTGCGCCGCCAGGCGATAGATGATCAGTATTAAGAGCGTAAAGAGAATCTTGTTGCGCAGGTCCGGCAAGCGCATTGCATTTCGGACTGCATCAATCATATCTCACTCCTGAATGACAAATTCGCAACGACAAATGACAAATGGAAGAATACCTGCGTTTGTCATTTGCCCATTTGTCATTGTAGAACTTCTGCCTTGCCGCCGGCGGCTTCGATCTTTTCTTTCGCGCTTGACGAGAACGCGTGTGCCCGTATCGTCAGGGCTTTGGTCAATTCGCCGGTGCCCAAGACCTTGACGCGTTCCGGCTTCGAAACCATCCCCTTTTCGGCAAGGACCTCCGGCGTGATTTCAGCACGCGCGTCGAACGCATCCAGGGCACCCACGTTTACCACCTGATATTCCACTCGGAATATATTCGTGAAACCACGGGTGTGCGGCAGGCGCCGTACGAGCGGCAACTGGCCGCCTTCAAAGTACGGCTTGATCCCGCGCCCCGTCCGGGCCCGCTGACCTTTCGTGCCACGGCCCGCCGTTTTGCCTTGTCCGGCAGAAATGCCGCGCCCCACGCGGCGGCGTGGCTTCTTCGATCCAACGGCCGGTCTCAGATCGTGTAATTTCATTTGGCTTGTTCCCATTTGACCAGGTGCCGGACGGTGAAGAGCATCCCGCGTATGGGCGGCGTATCCTCCTGCTCGATGACCTGTCCGAGTTTATGTAGGCCCAAGGCCGCGATAGTCGCCTTCTGGTTTTTCTTATAGCCGATCGCGCTCTTGACCCATGTTATTTTGAGCTTACCCTGATTGGCCATTACCCGTCTTCCTCCACGGCGGCAGGAGCTGCTGCACCGGTTTGTTGCGCCGCTTGGCCTCCGCCTCCGCGTCGCTCATCTCCGTCAGCGCCTGCAAAGTCGCCCGCACGACGTTCAGTCGGTTCGGGCTGCCGAGCGACTTGGTCAACACATCGCGGACACCCGCACACTCGAGCACGGCGCGCACGCCTCCCGCCGCAATGACGCCCGTTCCGGGGGTCGCCGGTTTCAACATGACCTGCGACGCCCCAAACTTGGTAAAGCTGGCATGCGGGATCGTGGTCCCGGCAAGGGGAACGTGCATCATCGTCTTCCGTGCACGCTCGGTGCCCTTGCGAATCGCTTCAGGCACTTCACGCGCTTTGCCGACGCCGACGCCGACACTTCCGTTATTGTCGCCGACGACGACGACCGCGCGGAAGCCGAAATGGCGCCCGCCCTTGACCACTTTGGCCACGCGGCTGATGTGGACGACGCGCTCGTCCAGCCCTGGTCCTTCTTCTCGCTCTCTTTCACGCGGACGATTTGCCATAAGACCTCAACCTTGAATCTGGATGTCGGAAGTCGGATGTTGGAGGATGCTTCCAATGTTCAATCTCGAGCCTCCAACCTCCAAACTCCAACCTCTAGTCTCTAGAACTCCAATCCCCCCTCGCGCGAACCCTCGGCGAGTGACTTGATGCGGCCGTGATATTGGTATCCACCGCGATCGAATACAACCTGCTTCAAACCCTTGGCGAGAGCGCGCTCGGCCACCAGCTTACCCACGGCTTTAGCTTCCTCCGTCTTCTTCCACTGCTTGGCATTCGAGCGCACCTCTTCATCGAGCGTAGAAGCCGCGACGAGTGTGTGCCCTTTCGAGTCGTCGATGATCTGGGCAAAGATGTGTCTCGAACTCCGAAAGACGCTGAGGCGCGGGCGTGTTTCTGTCCCCGCCACTTTGGCCCGGATCCGGCGCTGCCTCCGCTCTCGTCGAACTTGGGTAAAAAGTTTCTTCATCGGTAGCTTTCCTCTATTGGTCCTGAGCGACTATTTGGCGCCCACCTTGCCCGCTTTTCCGGCCTTGCGGCGGACTCTCTCGCCCTGGTAGTGAATTCCTTTACCCTTATAGGGCTCGGGCGGTCGGATCGCTCGGATGCGCGCGGCGGTCCGTCCCACCAGTTCCCGGTCGACACCTTCCACGGTCAAGGCTCGCAGGCTTTTGTCGACGGCAAAACTGACACCGGGAGGCGCCTCGAAAGGCACCGGGTGCGAGAACCCCAGGGACAAGACAAGATTCTTGCCCTGTACTTCGGCCCGGTATCCCACTCCCTCGATCTCCAGGTTCCTCCGAAAGCCTTCGGTGACCCCTGTGACCATGTTATTGATTAGAGCCCGAGTCAAACCGTGCAACGCATCATAGGCTTTGTTATCCGGCCGCGACACGCTGATGGTCGAGTCCTCGATGGCCACCTTGATATTCGGATTAAATGACTGGGTCAATTCACCCTTCGGGCCCTTGACGGTGACGGTGCTCCCGTCTACCTTCACCTGGACGCCCTTGGGAATCTTGATCGGCATTCGTCCCACACGCGACATTTCTTCCTCCACTTACCAAACGTAGCACAGAATCTCGCCGCCGAGCCCCATGCGCCGGGCTCGCGCGCCGGTCATGACTCCACGCGTGGTTGATACGATCGCCACTCCCAATCCGTTCTGGACCCAGGGGACGTCGGTCTTGCCCGCGTACACGCGCCGCCCCGGCTTGGAGATACGCTTGACGCCGCTCAAGATCGGTTTCTTGGTCCCGTCGTACTTGAGCCATAGGCGCAGCATTGGCTGCGGCCGATCCTTGGTGACCTCCAGCTTTTCAATGTAACCTTCGTCTTTCAAAATGCGCGCAACCGCGACCCGCAACTTGCTTGCGGGCATCATCACTTGCTGGTGACGAACCGACGCAGCGTTGCTCAATCGGGCGAGCATATCAGCAATGGGATCATTAGTCATCAGTCCCTGCTCCTCACTAACGGCTATCCTGAAGAATTCGATGGTCGACCGGTACGGGTCCGTGGAGCCCCTCCGGCCGAGCCCCGTCGACTTACCAACTCGACTTGGTCACGCCGGGAAGATGTCCTTCCAATGCCTCCCGGCGGAAGCAAATCCGGCACAGGTTGAATCTCCGCATGTATCCACGCGAGCGACCGCACCGGCTGCAGCGATTTCGCACTCGGTTCGGGTACTTGCGATGCAATTCACGGTTAATCATTGACTTTTTAGCCACGCACTCCTCCGCTGACTAGGTCCTGAATGGCATTCCAAAAAGTTGGAGCAGACGCCTTGCCTCGTCGTCCGTCTTGGCGGACGTTACGATGCTGACTTCCATGCCGCGCACCTTGTCAATCGCATCGTAATCAATTTCTGGCCAGATCAGTTGCTCACGCAGCCCGAGCGTATAGTTGCCGCGTCCGTCAAAGGCGTCGCGCGGGACACCGCGAAAATCGCGCGTCCGAGGGAGTGCGATATTCATAAGCCGGTCTAGGAAATAGTACATCCGGTTGCCCCGGAGCGTAGCCTTGACCCCAATCGGCATTCCCTCACGCAGCTTGAACGTGGCAATGGATTTCTTGGCCTTCATCACAATCGGTTTTTGGCCCGCGATACTCGTCAAGTCTTTGACCGCTCCGTCGAGCGCCTTGGCATTCCCGATGGACTCGCCCACGCCGATATTAACCACGACTTTGCTGATGCGCGGCACTTGCATGGTGTTCTTATAGCCAAACTCCCGCATCAATGTTGGCATAATCTCTTGGCGATATCGCTCGCGCAGGCGGGGAGGTGCGATCGGTTGGCGCGTTTTGGCTTCCTTGCCTGCGCCTTTCCCTTCTTGCCCTTTGGCTGGAGCGCTTTTCGGACCCGCCCCTTTGCCGCCGCCCTTCGCGCCGCCCTGGGGCGCTGTCCCCTTGGGTTCCTTGGGTGCTTTCTTGGCCACTGGCTTGGCGTCGTCTGGCTTCGCCATCTCTTTACCTCATTCTCTCAAACATCCAGTAAATAGTCAGGAACTATGCTATGATTACTCGGCAATTTCCCCACACTTTTTACAGACGCGGGCCTTTTTGCCATCCTCAAAAATCCTGATCCCAACGCGTGTAGGCTTGCCGCAGTTCTTGCAGATGAGCGCCACATTGGCGAGCTCAATCGGGCCCTCACGTTCGATGATGCCCGCCTGCGTTCGAACATCCCCCGTACGGCGTTGGTGCTTCTTGACCAAGTTGATACCGCTTACGATGACCTGAGATTTGCTCGGCAAAATAGAGTGGACTTCTCCGCGCTTGCCCCGATCATTTCCTGCCATAACCTCGACGGTATCGCCTTTGCGAATCTTGTTCATCCCAATCTCTCCAAAATCTGAACTGCGTCAACCTTGCCAGGGTACGGACTTAGAGCACTTCGGGCGACAACGAAACGATCTTCATAAAGCCCCGATCGCGCAGTTCGCGCGCCACCGGGCCAAAAATGCGCGTCCCCCGCGGGTTATTGCCCTCTGGCTCGATAATCACGGCCGCGTTCTCGTCAAAGCGGATATAAGAGCCATCCCGCCGTCCGTATTCCTTGGTGGTGCGGACGATCACAGCACGCACGACTTCGCCCTTTTTGATGGAACTGGTCGGAATCGCCGATTTGACGGCGCCGATGATGATGTCTCCCACCGACCCGAACTTGCGCCCCGATCCTCCCATGACGCGGATGCACATGAGTTCGCGAGCACCAGTATTGTCGGCGACCTTGAGGCGAGTAGTGGCTTGAATCATTCCGCTTTCTCCTCTCCCTCGGGTTCCGACGCTTCACCAGCTTGGCTCTCTTCCTCCGCAGAAGGCGTCACCGCCGGCGCCTCTTCCTCGCCTGCGAGCTTGGACAGGCGCTCGGCCGCCCGGCGTTCTTCTTCCATGCGCCGCGCCGTGCGGTCTGCTTCCTCTTTCTCTCTCAAGGATTCTAGTTCTTTCTCCACGATCTGCTCGACGACGATGCCACGCTGCACAACCTCGCTGACTCGCCATCGCTTTTCGCGCGACAAGGGTCGCGACTCGATGATCTTGACCTTATCGCCGAGCTTGGCCTGCGGTTGATCGTTGTGTGCTTTAAAGCGGCGCACTTTGGTGACCACCTTGCCATACAGTGGATGCCGCTCGCGTTCCTCGACGGCGACGATGACGGTCTTGGGCGTTTTGTCGCTCACGACACGTCCCGTCAACACTTTGCGTCGTTCTCTCATCGCGCCTTTGCCTCCTTGCCGCCGGCCGTCAGTTCACGCGACCGTAAGACCGTTTTCACCCGGGCAATGTCTCGCTTGACTTCCGTCAGGCGATTATAATTCGGCAGCTGCCCGGCCGCCCGCTGAAAGCGAAGGTTGAACATCTCCTGAAAGAGATCGTTCAACTGCTTGTTGAGTGCGGCATCGTCCATGTTCGTCAAATCCGCTGTGTTCATCCGGCCGCCTCCGTCCTACCAATGAACTGCGTCTTGATCGGCAGCTTGTGCGCGGCCAGGCGCATCGCCTCACGCGCGGTATCCTCTTTGACGCCAGATATCTCAAAGAGAACGCGCCCTGGCTTGATCACGGCCACCCAGTGGTCCGGGGCACCCTTGCCGCCACCCATGCGCGTCTCGGCGCCCTTGATCGTCACCGAATGGTCGGGAAAGACGCGAATCCAAAGCTTGCCGCCGCGCTTGACAAAGCGAACCACGGCACGTCTCGCCGCCTCGATTTGCCGGCTCGTCATCCAGCAAGGCTGCAACGCTTGCAGACCATAGTCGCCGAAATCGAGCGTCACCCCGCGGGTCTCTTTGCCTTTCATTCGCCCACGATGGGTCTTGCGATATTTCACACGCTTGGGCATCAACATGTACAAACACTCCACCTACAATGATAGCTGTCCGGGCCCCTGCCAAAAGCAGCACGTCAAGCTTGTTGGGGCTCCGCGGAAGCCGCCTCGGCCTGGCGTGCCGCGGCCTCGACCTGCTTTTTAATCTGAGCTTGCCGCTCCTGAGGCATCACGTTCCCTCTAAAAATCCAAACCTTGATCCCGATCTTGCCATAGGTCGTGTTGGCCTCCCTGCGAGCAAAGTCAATATCCGCCCTCAGTGTGTTCAGAGGCACGCGACCTTCCTTGACGAGCTCGCGCCGCGCCATTTCCGAGCCCGCCAGGCGGCCTCCTGCCGTGATTTTGATCCCTTGCGCACCGCCGCGCATGGCGCGGGTCACGGCTTGCTTCATCGCGCGCTTGTGCGAGATTCGTTTCTCCAACTGCTGCGCGATACCCTCGGCCACCAGATAGGCATCCGATTCGGGGTGTTCGACTTCGATGACTTCCAGTTTGATCTTTTTCTGTGTCAGTTCCTCAAGGTGCTTACGCAATTGATTCACGCTCGCGCCCTTGCGGCCAATAATTATCCCCGGTTTGGCTGTGTGGACATAGATCGTCACCTGCTTCGGAAAGCGCTCGATGCGCACATCCGAAATGCCGGCATGCCCTACTTCTCTGCGAATCAGATTACGCACCTTGGCGTCTTCGGCGAGCTGCTCGATGTAGGTTTTTTTGTCCGCCGTGTACCACTTGGAACGCCAGTCCTTGATGTAGCCTAACCGGAAACCATAAGGATGAACCTTGCGTCCCATTATTTCTCCTCTGTCTTGTTCTTGCGTTCAGCGACACCGACCGTAATGTGTGCCGACCGTTTCATAATCGGCTTATAGCGGCCACGTGCCCCAGCCTTCATTCGTTTCAATCGGGGCCCCTCGTCCGCATAGATGGTGGTCACGATCAGGTCTTCACGTACCAAGCCGTAATTCTGGGTCGCATTCGAGGCGGCGGAATTGATTGCCTTTTCGACCTCTGGCGCGGCACCTTTGGGGGTCATCTTGAGAATCCCAATGGCTTGGTCAACGCTCTTGCCCCGGACCAAGTTGGCCACTAGACGGACTTTGCGCGGTGACATGCGGATATGCTTTTCCACTGCCGTCACTTCAAATAAATCGGCCATTCTTCTTTCTCCCTAAATGCCAATTCCGCATCGACGTCGATTCACAATTACTGGCTCCCGGCCGGACGGGCCGGCGCCGCCGCGGCTCCCGCCTCCGCTGCCTTTTCCTTGGTAGAATGGCCGCGAAAGTGTCTAGTCGGCGCGAATTCGCCCAAGCGATGCCCCACCATGTTCTCTGTCACATAGATCGGCACATGCCGCCGTCCGTCATGCACGGCAATCGTGTGCCCGACCATCTGCGGAAAGATCACCGAGGCTCGTGACCAGGTCTTGAGTACGCGCTTTTCCCCGGTCTTGTTCATTTGCTCGATTCGCTGCAGCAGCTTTGGCTGTACGAATGGTCCCTTTTTCAGAGAGCGACCCATGTAACCCCCATCAACCCCGCTAGACTATCTTTTCCCTCTTTGTTTCACGATGAATCGGTCGGTGTACTTGCGACGCCGCGTCTTTTTGCCAAGAGCAGGCTTCCCCCACGGCGTCTTGGGCCCGGCCAAGCCGATGCCGACCTTGCCTTCGCCTCCGCCGTGCGGGTGATCGCGCGGGCTCATAACCGAGCCGCGCACCGTGGGCCGCCAGCCCATGTGCCGGCGCCGCCCCGCCTTGCCCAGCTTGATCGTATTCCATTCGGGATTGCCCACCTGACCAATGGTCGCCGCGCACTCGATGCTGACATACCGCGTCTCACCCGAGGGCAGCCGGACTTGCGCATATTTGCCCTCCTTGGCCATCAGTTGCGCTGCCGTCCCGGCCGAACGAGCCAGTTGGCCCCCTTTTCCTCGCTGCAACTCGATATTGTGAATCATTGTTCCGACCGGGATGCTTGAAATCGGCAAGGTGTTACCCGGGCGCACTTCCGCGCTCGTTCCGGAAGAAATCGTATCGCCAACGGTCAAACCGACAGGCGCGAGTATGTAGCGCTTTTGTCCGTCCGCATATTGGAGCAACGCAATACGTGCAGTGCGGTTTGGATCGTACTCAATGGCGGTGACAGTGGCCGGGATTCCCAATTTCTCTCGCCGAAAATCAATCATGCGGTACTTGGGTCGGTCGCCACCACCGTGGTGCCGCACGGTCACGCGTCCCTGGTTGTTCCGCCCGGCTTGGCGCTTGAGCGAAACAAGCAACGATTTTTCCGGTTCTTTCTTGGTGACCTCTTCAAAGGTCGGAGTGGTCATGTTGCGCCGGCCTGCCGAAGTAGGCTTGTAGATTCGGATTCCCATGTTTTATACACCCTCGAACATATCGATGCGCTGGTTCGCCGGAATCGTGACAATCGCCTTTTTCCAGATTGGCGTGTAAAGGACGCGGCGCCCAAAGCGGCGGCGCTTGCGCGCCATCCGCATGACGTTCACGTCCACCACCTGCACCTTAAAAGCCGTTTCGACCGCTTCTCGGATCTGCACCTTGTTCGCGCGCTCGTCTACTTCGAACGCGTACTGCCGGTAGTCATCCTTTAGGCGGTTGCTTTTCTCAGTCGTGATCGGTCGCTTTAGTACTTCGTAGAGATGCATCGCAAACCCCATTGACGAAACTGTAAAGCCTTCGAACCTGAACCCTAGCCAAGGAATCCTTCAATCGCCTTGACCGAGTCCAGCGGCAGGACGACGAAATCGAAACCGAGTAGATCTCGGACGTTGAGATATTGCACTCGCAAGGTCTTGACGTCCGGAATATTGGCAGATGACTTTTGTACCGTCGGATTCGAAGCGGCCAACAAGATGAGCGCGCTCGAATCAATCGCCAGTCCCCCCAGCATCGCCTCCATGTCACGCGTCTTGGGCGCCTCCAGGACCAAGCTCTCTACGACCCGCAGCTGTCCGTCAGCCGCCTTCGCGGAAAGGGCCGAGCGCAAGGCCAGGCGCCGCATCTTCCGCGGCATCCTTTGAGCATACGAGCGGGGGGTTGGGCCGAAAACAATTCCGCCGTGGCGCCATTGCGGTGCTCGCGTTGAGCCTTGCCGTGCACGGCCGGTCCCCTTCTGCTTCCAAGGCTTGCTTCCGCCGCCGGCCACTTCGCCTCGTGACTTGGTATCCGATGTCCCTTGCCGACCATTCGCTCGCTGTCGGACGAGCGCCTGGTGCATTACCGGCTGATTCGGCTCAATTCCAAAGATATCATCTCGCAGATCGGTTGTCCCGATTTTCTCACCGGCTTGGTTGAACAATGGCACTTGCATTGATGCTCACTCCACTCGAAACGGTATTCCCCGTACCCTTACCCACTCACTATTTCTTGGCGCGCTTTTTCTCCTTGCGCGCCCTGCGGATAAAGACTAGCCCATCGTTCGCACCAGGCACAGCCCCTTTGACCACAAGCACATTTCGCTCGCTGTCCACCTGCACTACTTCCAAATTCAAGACGGTGGCATTGGCATTCCCCATCTGGCCCGCCATCCGCATACCACGGAGGACCCGCCCGGGCGTCGTCGTCGCGCCGCTCGCGCCCGGCCGGCGCAATCGGTCCGATTGACCGTGTGTCACCGGGCCGCCGCGGAAATGGTGACGCTTGACAACGCCGGCATGCCCTTTGCCCTTGGAGATGCCGCTGACATCGACCAGATCGCCCACCGCGAACAAGCCCGCGCCGATCTTCTGCCCCAACTGGTACTCCGCCACGTTCCCTGTGCGGACCTCTTGCAGATGCTTGAGCGGAGGCAGGTTCTTCAAGTGACCGCGTTGCGGTTTGGTCAATCGTTTGGACTCACTGAAACCCAACTGCAGCGCGTTATAGCCGTCCTTGTCCGTCGTCTTGATTTGGGTGACAAAGCACGGACCCGCTTCGAGCACGGTCACAGGGACAACCTCGCCTTTTTCCGTGAATATCTGCCCCATCCCGACTTTTTTGCCGAGTAATCCTTCAGCCATAGTCAGTTCCTTGTGCGATGGTTATATTGCCGGATAGTCGGACGGATACGTTTTGTGCGACTGTTGCCGTCCAACTAGGAAATTAGCCAGCTAGAGTTTTATCTCGATGTCCACGCCGGCGGGCAAATTCAGCCGCATCAGCGTATCTATCGTCTTGGAGCTTGGCTCGAGCACGTCGATCAATCGTTTATGAGTGCGAATCTCAAACTGCTCGCGCGAGTCTTTGTCAATGAACGTCGAACGCATGACCGTGAACTTCTCGATCCTCGTCGGGAGCGGAATGGGACCCACGACGGCTGCCCCGGTCCGTTCGGCGGTCTCTACGATCTGTTTCGCCGATTGATCCAGAACGCGATGATCGTATCCCTTGAGCTGAATGCGAATCTTTTGTCGAGCCATAGTCTCCTTAATCGCAAAAGGTATTGCCCTATTCAAGCACCTTGGTAATGACTCCGGAGCCGACGGTGCGGCCGCCTTCCCGGATGGCAAAGCGGGAGCCGTTTTCAAGCGCCACCGGCGTGATCAACTTCACCTTCATCTTGACATTGTCCCCCGGCATCACCATCTCCACCCCCTGCGGCAACTGCACATCCCCCGTCACATCCAGCGTCCGTATGTAGAACTGGGGCCGATACCCGTTGAAGAAAGGCGTGTGCCGTCCCCCTTCCTCCTTCTTCAACACGTACACTTCCCCCTCAAACTCCGTGTGCGGCTTGATCGACCCCGGCGCCGCCAACACCATCCCCCGCTCCACATCCTCCCGCTCAATCCCCCGCAGCAGGCACCCAATGTTGTCCCCCGCCTGCCCCGAATCCAGGATCTTGCGGAACATCTCCACGCCCGTCACCACCGTCGACCGCGTCTCCTTCAACCCTACTATCTCCACCGTCTCGCCCACCTTGACCTGCCCGCGCTCCACTCGCCCGGTCACCACCGTCCCTCGCCCCTTGATCCCAAACACATCCTCGATCGGCATCAGAAACGGCTTGTCCACTTCCCGGGTCGGCGTCGGTATGTAGCTGTCCACCACCCGCATCAACTCTAAAATCGGCGCATATTCCGGTGCACTCTGCTCCTTCGCCGTGCTCTCCAGCGCTTGCAGCGCACTCCCCCGCACGATCGGCGTCTTGTCCCCCGGAAACCGGTAGCTCGTCAACAACTCCCGCAACTCCAGTTCCACCAGGTCCAAGAGCTCCGGATCGTCCATCATGTCCACCTTGTTCAGAAACACCACGATCGCCGGCACTTCCACCTGTCGGGCCAGCAGGATGTGCTCCCGCGTCTGCGGCATCGGCCCGTCCGGCGCCGACACCACCAGAATCGCCCCGTCCATCTGCGCCGCCCCCGTGATCATGTTCTTGATATAGTCCGCATGCCCCGGGCAGTCGATGTGCGCATAATGCCGTTTGTCCGTCTCGTATTCCACGTGCGAGATCGAAATCGTCAGCCCGCGCGCCTTTTCTTCGGGCGCATTGTCGATCTGGTCGTACGCCAGAAAGTTCGCCTGCCCCTTCATCGACAGCACCTTGGTGATGGCCGCCGTCAGCGTCGTCTTCCCGTGGTCCACGTGCCCGATCGTCCCCACATTCACATGCGGCTTCGTTCGGTCAAATTTCTGCTTCGCCAT
>JAMCQI010000103.1 GCA_023381515.1 Chloroflexota bacterium
GGGCCTTGTGCCCGTTCCGTTCGCCCTCCGCGATTGCAGATTGTGCCCGATCGACGGGACTGGGATGATTGCGGGCCGCGTCCCGGTGCGTAGCCTAGGGCCTTGTGCCCGTTCCGTTCGCCCCCATAACCCGGCCAGATGCGCGGGGCAGGCCACGCGGCGTTCTGCACCGTGCCTGTAGGGGCGAGGCACTTGCCGAGGCGCAATTGGCATTGCAACGAGCTTGGCTCGAGCCGAATAGCTCCCCATCCAATCAGGTGATGGCAAGTGCCTCGCCCCTACGCCGCGTCGTCCTTCGATGGACGCCCACGACCCCCGCAGCCCCCTCACCCCGCTGGGGGTCGCGGGTCGCAGACCTCGCGACCTCTGCGAGGGTCTGCGACCCTCCCCTCTCTCTCCTCCGCTGCGCTGCGGGGATCTTGCATCCCGCAAGGGACGCGGGATCTTGGACCCAACGGAAAGACCCTGATGAGGGAGAGGGAAAGCAAGAGGTTGGCTCATTGGCTCACTGGCTCATTGTCCCCTGCCTTCTCCTCCTCTGCCTTTCTCGCCGCCTCTGCCTTTCTCGCCGCCTCTGCCTTTCTCGCCGCCTCTGCCTTTCTCGCCGCCTCTGCCTTTCTCGCCGCCTCTGCCTTTCTCGCCGCCTCTGCCGCCTTGTCCGCGGCCCGTTTTTCCTCTCGCTCCTTTGCTTGCGCAAAGAACTCCGGCGTCAGGATAAAGTGCGGACGGCGAATCCGGGAGGGACCGGTGACGAGTCCCATTTCCTGCAGCCGCTCGCGGATGAGGATCGCGGCCTGGGAACGGATGTCGCGACGCTGCCGTTCGGCGAGAGCGATCAGCGCATCCTGCTCATCTCGAAATAGATCGACAATGACGCGTGGCATGTTGCCTCCTCAGAAAATAAAGGATGAAGGATGAAGTAAAGGAGCAAGTCAGAACCCCGCTAAAAAGCGCGGGGCAGGTGATGAAGGCGGAAGGAGGAAACCGAGAGCAACCGCTCGTCCCACCGAGAACGCTTCCTCCAATGGAGAAGCAAAGGAAGAGCAGTCTAGTTCTTCACTTCATCCTTCATCCTTCATCCTTTGCTTTTACTGCCGCCACAGTAACACATCTGGGGAGGAAATCGCGGGAAATTCCCTAATCTTCCCGAAACCTGCCGAGGTATCGGCTCTTGCCCTGCGCACGGATCAGTGCGATCCACCGCGCCCGCTTGTCCGGGTCGATCACGGCGAGGACGTTCGGGATCCAGCGAACGACCGTCTTGGGGTCCACGCCGACGAGTTGGGCCGCTCTCGGAAGCGAGATGGCTCCATCCAGCCACTTGGCCATCGCGCCCTGGCAATTCGCGAGCACCTCGGCCGAAGGGCCGCTCTCGCGAGGCCGGTGCCGGCCCCTCGGTGGTTCACAGGGGTCGCTCCGCGGTTCAGTGCCGGGAGCCGGATCGCACAGGGGCGCGTCGCCTTCGAACTCGAACCCGAGCCGCTGCATTTGCGCCAAGAGCGCGCGGAGATAGGGCACCAGGTCGGACCAGAACGCAGGGTCGCGCGCGCGGATGAGGAGACGGAGACGCTCTTTGGGTAGAGGTAAAGCGTGGAGGACGGCGATCGGGTGGTCATTCGAGTCGAGGACCACGCCGCCCTGAATGGGGCAGCCGGGATGTGCGCGCCACGCCTCGAAGACGAGATCGCGTATCTCTGCTCTCGACAAACAGCTCCAGTTCTTTGACGGATGGGTCCACGCCCGCAAAACAGTATACTTGTTCTATTTAGGCGAATCCACGATCTGGGCAGACAGCCGACAGACACATTGGGCCGCTAGGTCGCCGACGGGACAGTGCCGCGCACGAGGAGCACATCACAGGGGGCATGGTCCAGCACAAAGCGTGCCGTGTGCCCCACCGACGCCGGTCCCTCCATAGGCGCTCCCTCCCGCTCGCGCGCCCGAATGGCAATGAGATCTACCTCCTGCTGCTGCGCGAACTGGACGATGACCCGGTTCGGATCACCCCGTTCCAACCGCGTCGCAACGCGCAACCCGAGCGCCCGAGCAACCTCCTGTGCCTCCTTCAGGGCCGCTTCCCCGGCGCTCTCTTCCGCTCGATTCAACTCGTCCTCGTGGGAACCGTGCGGTCTCGGACCCCGCGATTCCGAGCGGGGAGGGGGAGGCGCTCCGTGAGGCGGCGGGGGCGGACGATGCGCGGGTCCCAGCCGGTCCAGCACGCGGCGCGGTCCCGTGTCAATCACGTGCAGCAGCACCCACTCTGCTTCCTTATCAACCCGCTGTGCCGCGCGGCGTACGAGTTCGTCCCCACCGCGAATACCGATTGCGCACAGGATTTGCATGAGACCCCCTTGAAATCTCCTTACCAATGGAGCCAGATGAGGATGGAACCGACTAAAAGCATCACCGGCACATTCAAGAGCCCCAGTTTCAGGTACTCGACGGTCGGGATTTCCAGCCCCTTGCGTCTCAGGATCAGCACCCACAGGACCGTAGCCAGCGAGCCGACGGTCGTGAGGTTGGGACCCAGATCGGCGCCCAGAATCGTCGCGTAGACGAGGCTCGGGCTGGCATTCGCGACACCGGGCACGCTGTGCAAGGCCGAGGTCATGACCAGGGCCATCGGCACATTGTTAATCAGGTTGGCGCCCAGCGCCGACCCGACAGCCGTCGCCAGGATCTGCCCCAGAGAATCGGGTCCGGCGAGCGCGAGGAGAGAGTGGCCGAAGACGGCCGTCAGGCCGAGGTTCTCAATGCCCCGGACGAGAATGAACAAACCGCTGATAAAGACAAAGAGCGACCAAGAGATTTCGCGGCGCAGATGGTCCCAATCGAGGGAACGCAAGGCCACGGCCCCTCCGAGCAGCGCTCCCGCGCCGGCCAAGGCGACGAATGAGAGCGGGAGTTGAATCGCCGAGGCGATGATAAACGCCGGCGCCACGAGCCCCAGGACAACGAAAGTGTAGCCAAATTGCCGCGGCCGTCTTGCAGCCGGCTCGGATGGCGAGTCGACCGTGTAGGACAGCCTCAAATCGCCGCGATAAAGCCAAAGGAAGATAAGCGTGTTCCATAGGACGCAAAAGAGACTAGGCAGTAACAGATAGCGCAGGAATGCCCCGAGGCCACTCGGAAAGCGGCTCAGGACGAGAATATTGATCGGATTGCTGACCGGGAGGAGAAAGGACGCCGTATCCGCAATAAAAGTGCAAGCAAACATAAAGGGGAGTACCGGGAGCCGGAGTTGTGTGACGAGCGCATACACCAGGGGAGTCAGGACTAGAGCAGTGGCATCGTTGGAGAGAAATGCCGTGACCAGGGCGCCCAACAGGAAGATGATGAGATACAGACGGCGCGCATCTCCCTTTCCCCACCTTGCCGCCCGGCCGGCGATCCACTGGAAGATGCCCGCCTGATCGGCGAGCGCCGAGAGGGTCATAAGGCCCAGAAAAAAGCCGTACACGTTCCATTGCTCGCCGAGCACGCGGACGGCTTGGTCCGGTGGCACGGTTCCAATGACGACGAAGAGGAGCGCGCCCACGACAGCCGCCACCGCCTCCGGAATGCGGTACGGGCGTATCATGACGACGAAGAGCGCAGCGCAAAAGATCAGCGCACTGATGATGGGTTGAAACGTGCTTTCCTCCGCCGGCGCACCGCGCATTATAGCACTTTTACCCGTTCGCAACCGATCCGGGCAAATCGCCGCGGGGCGATTGCACACGAACAACTTGTCCTCGCCAAGTGGGAGTCCACAGCGGCTGGTCAAAAGTGAGCTTTCTCTGCCGTCCCTGCTGGCACCCTCGTTTCAGCTCAAAGTGGAAGAGTAAAGTTCAAATGCGATTGCCCTGGCCCCTTCCCCAGGATTGTTGCAAAGTCTGTTGACAAGGCTTATCGTCACTGCGAGGAGGCGGTTTTGCCGACGAAGCAGTCTCATCCTCGGCAGGGTGAGATTGCTTCGGCCAAAAATCGGTCTCGCAATGACACACCACGGCGACTTTGCAGCAGCCCTGGCCCTTTCCCTCCAAGTATTGACAATTGACATATTCGATGTTAGATTATTGGTTGAAGCCGACCGAACTTGCAAATTGGATAGCAGCAGTCGGGCTAACACTGCTCGCTCTGAGTCTTGATGGACACTGCAGCCTCAAAAGACAGATCTATCCATCTCCACACTCAATTGCTTTACGACATGCGGCGCCGCATCCTTTTAGGCGAGTGGCCCTCGGGCAGCCGCATCCCCTCAGAAAATCCCCTCCACTGTCTGTTGAATATCAGCCGCAGCACCATTCGTCAGGCTACCAATGCCCCCAATTCAGAATTATCCCGAGAACCCGCAGCGCGCGACCGCAAGCTTGGAGCTGAACGATCTGGCAGCACTCCAGGCTCTGCACACGGCGGAGCTCGCCGGTCGGTGTGCCGCAGGACATGTCAGTGGAATGCTTTGACTATATGGATTTGACGAGTCATCTGGAGATTCCATTGACCACCGTGGCGCAGGGCTCGTTCGAGTTTGTGCAACAAGCCGCGCGAGCGCTATTCGACCACATAGCCTGTCCGGAGCGACCGCCGCGCCAAGTTGTCTGGCCGAGTCGCCTCATTTTTCGTACCTCCTGTGCCTCGCCTCGTTCGACATAAACCCCAGAACCGAGGAGGTGATGCCTTTGCTGAAAACAAGGGGATCCGTTCGAGAAACTGAAAATTGTCGTCCAAGGAGGAGAAAATGAAGCGCGTTTTGACATTCGTTTCGTTTGGCATGCTTCTGCTTTTGGCGGCTGCGTGCGCGGCGCCGACGCCAGTGCCCACTAGCCCGCCAGCACCTACGGCGGTGCCACCCACGGCGGCCGCCGTAGCGACTAACCCGCCCACCGCGCCTACCTCTGCACCTTCCACTGCAGGAACCGCCGCACCCACGACGTCTTCCCCGGCGGGCACCGTGACGCTCAACATCATTTGCCGCTGCGTCGCGGGCGGTGTGAACGACATCGGCGTGAAATGGCTTACGACCTACGTCATCCCCAACTTTCAGGACATGATGGCAAAAAAGGGCACGCCGGTCAAGGTCAACCTCGTGCAGTTCGGGGGCAGCGACGAGCAGCTGAAGCAGCAGTACGCCCTTGATCTCAAAGTGGGACAAGGTTCGGACGTGATGTCGTTCGACGGTTTCTGGGTTCCCGAGTTCGTCGCGGGCGGTCTGATCAAACCGTTGGACGTCGTCGCCGGACCCAGCGTGGACAGCTGGGACGGGTGGTCGCACATTGCCAAGAACATCCAGGCCCTGCTGAGTTATCAGGGCAAGGTCTATGGAATTCCCGCGGGCACGGACGCGCGCGCAATCTGGTTCCGCAAGGATCTCTTCCAGAAGGCGGGGCTGCCGACCGACTGGCAGCCAAAGAGCTGGGACGACATCCTCAGCGCGTGCCAAACCATCACATCCAAATTAACCGGCGTCACATGCATCCAGCTCAATGCAGGCACAGCCATGGGCGAAGCGACCACGCTGCAAGGTTGGTACATGGTCGTGCTCGGCGCAGGCGCAAATGTCTACGACTTTAAGACGAACAAGTACATCGTCAGCGGAAAGCCGATCCTCGACGCGCTGAATTTCTACAAGACCATCTACATTGACAAAAAGTACGGCGACGCGCGCCTGCAGCTGCTGAAGGATGGTCGCCAGCAGTCGTTCCTTGACTTTCGCGACGGCAAGATCGCGATGCTCGTCGAGGGCGATTACTTCTGGCGCTCGGTGCTCGCCGCCGGCGACACCAAGCTGGCCAACCGCGATCAGCTCGTCGGCTGGGCCAAGATGCCGGCGGAAAAGCCCGGCATGGGCATCAACGGGCAGGACTTTGTCACTGCCTCCGGCGGCACGGGAAACATCCTCAATCCGAACACCAAGCATCCGGCGGAAGCGTGGGCGCTCTTGTCGTTTATGAACAGCAAAGCGGCGCTCGATTCGCTGCAAACGCTTCAGCCCGTCATTCGCGCTCGCGATGACGTCGCGGTGCCAAACGACCCCGTGCTGACAGCTTTTGCCAAGACGCTCTTGCCCATCACGACGATACGCCCCTCGGACCCGAACTATCCCAAGGTCTCGGTGGCAATCCAGCAGATGACTGAGCAGGTCGTCTCTGGCACCTCTCCGCAACAAGCGGCGCAGACGTACGAATCCGCCGTCATCGGCATCGCCGGTAAAGACAATACCGAACCGGCCCCGTAAAGGATCCATCTGGGTAGCGGCGGAATCCAATCCGCCGCTACCTCAACTCGCGACAGAGGTTTCATGGAAACAAGACACTCCATTCTCTCTCGGCAAACCGGGGTCCTGTTCCTGCTGCCGGCGTTGATCTTCGTCTCGGCTTTTTTGCTCCTTCCTTTCATCTGGGTCTTTATTTTGAGTTTCACCAACCAGACACTGCTGGGGGCGAACGCGGCGAACGTGCAGTTCGTCGGGCTGCGCAACTACCAGCGATTGATAGATTTCAGCCAGTGGCTCAACCCCGGCCAATTCGGGAGCTCGCTCATCATCACGGCAGAATTCGTCCTCGGCTCGGCGCTGATCGGTCAGGCCATGCTGGGGTTGGCATTGGCATGGGCTTTCTTTCGTCGCAAGGGGATCCTGCGCGAATTTGTTTATACCCTCATCATCCTCGCCTGGATCATCCCCGAAGTCGTCGTCGCGTTCGGCTGGGTTGCCTTTCTCGACCGGGACGCGGGAACGCTCAACCTGATCCTGAGTCACCTTGGGCTGGACCACCCCGACTGGCAACTCACCTACGCCTTGCCCTCGATCATTATTTTCAATACCTGGCGCGGCACGGCGTTCTCAATGCTCTTGTTCTCGTCCGCGCTCGCCACGATCCCGCCCTCTTATCTCGAGACCGCGGAGGTCGTGGGCGCGTCCGCTTGGCAGAAACTCCGCGACATCATTCTGCCCTTGCTGCGAGGACACATTCTGACCGATCTCATTCTCATCACGCTGTGGACTTTTAATGTGTTTTCCCCATACTTGATTACCAACGGCGGTCCGGCGTACCGCACCGAAGTGGTCTCGATCTTTACGTATCGCATCGCGTTCCAGTTTTTTGATTTCGGCCGCGGCGCGGCGATCGGGGTCGCCGTGATGCTCATCAATCTCATGCTGGCGCTTGTGTACCTTGCCACGCTGCGCAGACAGGCGGTGTACGCATGAATGGCATGTGGAAACCTATCGCGTCCTTGCTCTTTTACGTTTTCGTCGCGGTCGTCGTTCTCTTCTTTGGCTTGCCCTTGTTGTGGCTGGCGATCGAGCCGTTCAACCCGGCCGCCGAACTCTCGGTGCAGATTCCCCAACACCCCACGCTGAACAATTTCCGCGACGTCTTCGGCAACACGTTTGCGATGCGCGCGCTGATCCAGAACAACCTGATTATCGCGGTCGGCTCGATGTTCGGCGTCGTATTTATCGCCACCCTTGCCGCGTACGCGCTCTCGCGCGCGGCGATCCCCGGCGGCAATGTGCTGACGTACGTCCTGATCCTGTTCTCGTCTGTCGTCACCGGCACCGCCGCCATGGTGCCAATCTTTATGATCGTGTTCTATCTCGGTTTGATTGACTCGTACCTCGGCGTAATTCTGGTTTTTATCGGCGGGTTACTGCCGTCCGCCATGTTCATCGTGCGCGATTTTGTGGACAGCATTCCCCGCTCGTACGAAGAATCGGCAATGGTCGCGGGCGCGCGGCCCCACCGCGTCTTTTTGGATATCGCCGTGCCGCTGCTGCAGCCCGGGATGATGGTTGTGGCCATCTGGGCGTTCGTCTCGACCTGGGGCGCGTTCCTCATACCCTTCATCCTCCTCCGCAGCCCGGACAAAATGCCCGCTTCGATCGCGATCTATTCGTTCTATACCGAGGCGGGGACGCCGAACGTCACCCTCGTCGCCGCCTACTCGCTCCTCTACACGATTCCGGTGCTCGTCCTATACCTGCTGGTGAACTGGCGCTACGGGTTTCGATTCTTTGGAGGCATCAAGAGATAACCATGGCCCAAGTGATTCTCGAAGACGTGAGCAAAGTCTTCGGCGGTGTCGAGGCAGTGAACCGGGTTAATCTCACCATCGCAGATGGCGAGTTCTTTGCGCTCCTGGGTCCCTCCGGCTGCGGCAAGACCACGACCCTGCGGATGATCGCTGGCTTGGAGAGCCCGACGCAGGGTCAGATTCAGATCAGCGGACGGCAGGTCACCCACCTGCCGCCGCGTGATCGCGACGTCGCGATGGTGTTCCAGGATTATGCGCTCTATCCCCACATGACGTTGATGGATAACATCGGCTACCCGCTCAAAGTGCGTGGGGTGAGCACAAGTGAACTGCATGCGCGCGTGGCGGAAGCTGCCAAGAGCTTGGATATCGGCGACTTGCTCGACCGGCGACCGAGCCAGCTGTCCGGAGGGCAGCAGCAACGCGCCGCAGTCGCGCGCGCGGTCGTTCACCACGCCCAAGTGTTCCTGTTCGACGAACCGTTGAGCAACCTCGACGCGAAACTGCGCGTCGAAGCCCGAGGTTTTCTGAAGCATCTTCAACGCGAAATCGGGGTGACGACGATCTACGTCACGCACGATCAGGCCGAGGCGATGGCGCTGGCGGATCGCGTCGCGATTATGGATCACGGCCGCATCGTCCAGGTCGGCACGCCGCTGGAAGTCTACCGCCATCCGCGGACCGTCTTCGTCGCCTCTTTCCTGGGCAGCCCGCCGATGAACCTGCTTCCCTGCCGGCTGAGCCTGGCAAAGCAGCAAGTCCGTATCGGGCAAGCCGTCCTCCATGTGGGGAGTCATGCCCACTGGCCGGACCTGGCGCAGCAGTTCCACGAGGATGAAGAGCTGCTCCTCGGTATTCGCCCCGAGCGCTTGACGCTCCATCCCACCGAGACGGCGGAATCGTTTCCAGGCGAGATGTACGTCAGCCAGCCGCTAGGCGCCGAAACGCTCTTGATCCTCCGCGTGGGCGACCGGGCGTTGTCCGTCCGATTGTTCACCGATGAACCGCCGAACTACTCTGGGCGCGTCTGGCTCGAACCAGATCTCAGACACACCTTTTTCTATCGCGTGAGTGGCGAGCTGGTGGAGTGAGTATGCCCTCCCTCGAACGTTTGACGTTTCCACATAAACATACGGTCGTCGGCAATTTGGTGCGTGCGGATTGCCCAGGGCTGGGGTGGGGGCGCCTCCAATGGATGGAGCGCGATCTCTCGTTCGCTGCGCTGCGTGGCTTGGTGATCTCCGGCGACACGTTGGTCGAGCCCGCCCAACGCGAATTCGCCTGGCGACCCGATCATGTGACTGCGCATTATGTCTCTGGCGACCTTGCGATTGATGAAATCAAGGCGGCGCGCGGCGATCTGTTGCTGGATCGCATCACCATTCGCAACACGAGCGATCGCCCGGAGACAATTCGTCTAGTCTTTCGGGGCCAATACGAGTCGCGAAAAGCGTCCGCGCGCTACTTGCTCGATCGACACACTGTGCACCTCGACCTGTCCCTCGCTCAACGCGTCCATGTTGCCATTGCCGCCAGCGAAATGCCAACTCGCTTTGTGTTGCGCCCGTACCCTGAACGCACCGATCCGGAGCTATTGGCGCGTGACCTCTCGCCCCAACTCCCGGACAGGGTCTTCTGGCACGATCAAATCGTGCCCGGTTGGCGTTTCGACCTGGAACTCGCCCCGGGCGCGTCCCACGAACTGACCCTCGCCCTGGCGTGCGATGCTGTCGCAGAGGCCGCAGCTGCCAAGGCGCAGGCCGCCTGTCAGAATCCTTCGGAGCGCTTGGACGCGGAGACGCAAGACTGGGAACACTTTTTGTCCGCCGAGATTCCAATATTCCGCTGCTCCGATCCCACATTGGAGCAACTGTGGCTGTACCATTGGTTCGTCCAACGCTCGAACATCGTGCGCCACAACAACCCGCGTTTCCCCTTTCCGTTTCAGATTCCCTCCAAGCACACCTATCCCCATCTCTGGTTTTGGGATTCGGCCTTTTATGCGCTCATTAATCGCTGGCTGCGCGACCCTCGAATCGCACACGACGACCTGCGCACCGCCGCGCTGCAGCAACTCCCTGACGGAATGATTCCGCATGAGGTTTACCTCGAGCCGGAGACCGCGCGCGGCAACTGGCCCGACGGCGATGGGCAGGCGAGCAGCATCACGCAATTGCCGATTTACGCGTACGCGCTTTGGGAAACCTATCTTGTCACCCGCGATCGGTCATTGCTCGCCGATTTGCTCCCCGCGCTGTTGCGCTACGACGATTGGTGCGCGCGCGAGCGTGACCGCGATGGCGACGGGTTGATGACCCTGATGCATCGCTGGGAAGGCTGGGATACCTCGCCCCGCTGGGATGTGGGACTGGACGTCGAGCCCGTGGACGTGAATGCCATGTACTATGAACAAAAGATCGCGATCGCAAATATCGCCCGCGAGTTGGGCGACGATGCGCTGGCGAAGCAATACCTGGCAGAGGCGGAACGCACGGCGCGTGCCATTCGCGACAAAATGTGGAACCCGCAGGCGCAAACCTTCTTCGATTTACAGGGTCCAGACGAGAGGTTCGTGCCAGTGCGTACTCCGGCGGCCTTTGTGACGCTCACGTTCGGCATCGCCACTCCGACCCAAGCCGCGGCGTTGTTCAAGCAGCTGGTTGATCCGAAACTCTTTGGAGCCAAGTTTCCGATCCCACTCGTCGCCCTCTCCGAGCCCACCTTCACGCCGCACGATTACTGTCGCGGCCCCAGCTGGATCAATCAGAACTGGCTCGTCCTCGAAGGTTTGCGGCGCTATCGACGGGATGACCTCGCCGCTCCGTTGCTGCACAGCACGCTCGATCTTCTGACGAGCCAGGGGTATCCCTCCGCACGTGAATACTTTAATCCGCTGACCGGCGAGGGACTGGGAGCGATCGATCATGGTTGGACGGGACTGTGCCTCGATATGATCGTGCGTCACGTCTGCGGGGTGCAGCGAACGGACGACGACTGGCAATTCGTTCCCCTCGACATCGGGTTGGAGTGGTATGAATTAGAATTGCCCGCGCAGCACATTCATGTCCGATTTAATCGGCAGACGGGTTATAGCGTGGAGCGTTGAGGAGAGGGACGAATTCTCCCGGAAAGCTGGCCACTTGAAACGGGAAACCCACGTCAGCGGACGTACGCTCCGGGTATACCACCTGTACTGGCTGAAAACCTTGTCCGCCCCAGTAACGATGAAAAAGAGATACAGCGGACGAAACCCGGGGTCGATGACCGGCATCAAGTCGCAGGCCCAGATGTCTTGGGCGTGGTTCTTCAAAAAGGTCGCCCAGGTTTGTGAAGTAGGTTGGGCAGAACGGACACGGGTAATGTAAGTTTGGATGGTGTGCTTGGCCACCGTCACCCCCAGTCTGAGCAATTCCCCACGAATGCGTTCGGCGCCCCACAACCGATTCTCCTATGCCATCTGTTGAATTCGCGCGACGGTTTCTGCTTCCAATCTAGGACGACCGCGGCGATGGCGTGATTTGAATTTCCAAAATAACCGAAAACCCTGGCGATGCCAACGGAGGAGCGTGTCGGGTTTGAAGATGAGGTGTGAACCCACAAGATGCAGCCGGGTCGTGCGAATGCTCCCTTTCGTGGCAAACTTGGGTTCAGCGTAGAGCTGCTCGTCGCTCAGAATGGAGCACACTTGGATGATCTTTTCGTTCGCCCAGTTGTTGTGCTCAAACAACCTAACGAGAATACTTTCAGTCATCTGGGCACTCCTTGTCTGAAAGTGCATTTCCCAACACCTGCGCAGAATTCTATCATGCCTGCACGAGTTTGCGCGCAGAAAAATGGACGGCTCCACCAAGCCGCCCAAAGAGTTCGAATCGCGCTCCGAGTATTACAACGTGCTTTGGTTTTACTGGACACTAACAACGATTGGGTGCCAGATCCGGGAGAACGATGCCGCCGGTTGGCATAACCGGAGCCAGCAGACTGTCCGCTGGTTCGTAATAGGAACCTAGCGCGCAGGCACGGCACAGTATTCTGCCATCCACGTGCACCTCACGCTGGTTAATGATGTCTTCCCCACAGCTGTCGCAGACCTCCCGCTGCCCATGCCGACCGATGATCTTTTTCAACGAGATGGTCAACACAACGGGCTGCGCGAGCCACAGTTCGTCATTTGGCATGACCTGGTATGCCGCCAGCTGTGCGTGCCACCGATCGGGTGCGCCGGGTGCGTAAAAGAGGGCGCGGGTGCGGGCGGACGGCGCGGCCGCCATACGGATGGCGGACTCCCTCTCGGTGTCTACAAACGTTGCCGCGGTCTTGCCATAGTCAAGCACGCGCATGGTGCGATGACCGACCGAGCAGCCGGTGGCGGCCGTGATGCCGTCCAACAAGCAGCCATCCATTTCCGCAAAGACAAAGACACGCTTGTTGCTTTGCGGCATATCGAGTTGCATGAGCTCTGCGGCATACAATCCCATCCGCACGCCGAGCACCTGACGCGGACACAAGTGATTGTGGTGTTGCGCCGCCGAATCGTGCAATAGAGTCTGCAAACCCGCCATCGTTTTCACCTCGACAATTTGATCCCCAATCTCAAGCTACTCCGCGGGCAAGGGTCCACGCATGCCCCGCAACGCGTGCACTCGATTTCATCCACCGACCGCTTGTCCATCCTCACGTAATCCGACTGAACCCGAATCCCCATTGGACAGCGCATCGCGCACAAGCCACAACCTCGCTGTCCCTGTTCCTTCTCTTGGTCAATCAACACGCGAATGCGCCCGAACATCCCAATCAAGCTGTAGAAAGCCCCAAGCGGGCAGATTGCCCGGCACCATACACGGCGGGAGGAGTAGTCGAGGGCGACGATAACAAGTACGAGGAGCCATTCCCACCCGACACCGAAAATCATCGCACGCGACAAGATGTTGATCGGCGAAATCAGTTGAAAGACGGGAAGGCTGCTCGCGAGCGACAGGATCAGCACGAGGGCAAGGAACACGTATTTTACCCGACGAGCGATGTGCACTTCTGGCAATCGTCGACCGCGTTTGACCAGCCAGCGATTCAGGCGGTCGCGGGCGTCGTCGTTCAGGTCGAGGACGAGACCGAGTGGACACACCCAACCGCAAAAGACGCGGCCGAGCAAGGCATACAAGACCACCAACAGGAGAGCGGCAATGGCAAGTTCTTGATGCAACGTGCGCGAAGCCAGCACCACTTCAAGCGCGGCCATCGGATCGGCGAGCCAGAACCAACCCAGGACGCGAGTGGAGGCTGTCGATCCCTTGAGCCAACCCAGCCATTCGAAGTGCGCGGAGATGAGCAGGAGCAGAAAGAGCGCAGCCGTCGCGCGGCGAGCCCACATCCAGCGGCGCAGCCATCTCGTCTTTGCGAGCGCTATTTGGCAGGCCGTCGACAGGCGCCCTCTCGGCGCTTCCAAGGGCTGGTGGCCCGCGTCAAGCCCGCCACTCCGGGCCACGATCGCCCGCCAGTGTGACGCCACGTGTCTGGGTATCACAAGACACCTCGCGGATCAATCGGTATGGAACTGGGATTCGTGAGACAGGCGTGGTCGCACAAGCCACAGCCCACGCACGCGTCCTCTTGTACGATGGCACGTCCTCTCAGATCGAGCACGATAGCGCTGTCGGGGAAGGGACAGGCATGCCAGCACGCGCGGCAAGGCGTGCCTTGCCACGCGAGGCATGTATCGCGATTGAGCACCGCTGTGCCCATCCGAATGCTCGCCCAGTTGCTGACCGGACGCAGCGCGCCGCTGGGACATGCGGCAATGCATTTCAACTCATCGTACCCTTGGCAAAGATAACACGGCACGCGCCGTGAGTCCAAGTAGGGCGTTCCAATCGCGACGCTGGCGTTGGCAGCAGTGAGAGACAGAGCGTGATATGGGCACGCCTCGACGCACTGTCCGCAGCGGATGCACGAAGCAAGAAATTCGGATTCATCGAGTGCACCGGGTGGACGCAGCAACATCGGCGCGCGCGTTTTTAATCCTTCCAAAAGGAGCTTGCTCGACCACGCAATGCCGAGAAATCCAATGCTCGTGATAAAATTTCGTCGAGTAAACATACATTCGGTAAACAGGTAAACAGGAAACCAGGTAGACAAGCTGACTCAACGACCTGCACACCTGTCTACCTGTATATCTGTCAGCTGGCTCCCCTTTACTTTTTCAGCACTGGCGTCACTTCAGTCGCCGCCTCGGGCACATGACACGTTCGACAGTTCGCCGTCAGGTAGAGATCGGGCAGGTCTTTGTGTACCAACTTGGGCGCTTCGCCAATTCCGTCTTTGTGGCAGCCGAGGCAATCGGTGACCAGCCACGCATTTTGGTGCTGCGGCTTGTCAGGGATGACGGGCGGGAACGCGTGCGCGGCGAATGCGCTCATTGGCGTCGGATACGGCGTTGGCGTCGGCGGAACGGGCGTGGGCGCGGGCTGGCACGCGGCGAGCGCGAAACAGAGCAAGAGTATAATCGGAATGATCGAGTATCGGGTCATAGTTTTCCTCGCGATTCGGGATACGGGATGCGCGTCACTCGTATCCCATATCACGTTCTACGCCTTCGCCAACTTGACCGCGCAGATTTTGAACTCGGGTTGCTTGGAGGCGGCATCGTACGCGTCAATCGTCACGCGGTTGATGAGACTGTTGTCGTCAGACCAGTGAAACGGCACAAAGACCATGCCGACGCGCGGCGTATCAATCACACGCGCTTTAATTGTCGCCGTGCCACGGCGCGACGTAATCTTGACCAGGTCGCCGGTCTTGACGCCCAGTTTGTCTGCATCAAACGGATGGATTTCCATGAACGCCTCGGGCTGCGCGCGCCGCAACTCTTCAACCTTCATCGTCATCGTGCCAGTGTGCCAATGCTCCAGCACGCGCCCAGTCGAAAGAACGTACGGATATTCGCTGTCCGTTGGTTCGGCAGGCGGCTTGGCAGGGCGCAACCACAAGACCGCGCGGTTCTTGGGTCCGCCATAGAATTTCACATCACCCGGTTTCAGCGTGTCGTCGGCGAAAGGTCCTTTGTCGAGTAGCGGGTCTTCACCTTTGACGAAGCGGCGGCTCGTTCCAGGATGCGATTCATCCGGCACGGGCCAGCGCAAGCCGCGCTCTTTGCGCAGCCGCTCCCGGGTCATACCGGTGAAATCGTACGCTGTGCCCCGCGACGCCTCGCGCATTTCATCCCACGCGTCCGCCGCCGTTTTGAATTTCGACGACATGTAACCCTGCGGGACGACGCCGCGTTGTTCGAGGCGAGCCGCGAAATCGAGCAGGATGTCGAAATCGGCGCGCGCTTCGCCCGGTGCTTTGACCAGTTTCGGCATCAACTGATAACGACGCTCGGACATTCCGAACACGCCTTCTTTCTCGCTCCACATCGCGGCAGGCAGAACCACATCCGCGAGTTCGGTGGTGCGAGTTGGGAATGCGTCGATCACGACGACAAGGGGTTTGTTCGGACGATCCTTGCCCATGGCATCGCGATAGCCAGTAAGGTTGGGCAGCGACTGTCCTGGATTGGTCGTGAGAATCAGCATTGCTTTGATCTTGTTCTCGGCAAGCGCTTTGAACATATCAATCGTGTTGAGACCGGCTTTGTCTTTGATCGTCCCCGGTTTCGCTCCCCACAGTTTTTCCATCGCCGCGCGATGATCGGGATTGGTTGGGTCGCGCCCGTAGGGCAAGAGGTGCGAGAGCGAGCCGGTATCGCGCACGCCGCCGCACGCGTTGGGTTGACCGGTGAGCGAGAATGAAGTCGCGCCGGGTTTGCAAATTTGCCCGGTCAGGAGATGCAGGTTGTGAACCAGATTGTTCGCCCAGACGCCGAATTGCCGCTGGTTCAGCCCCATTGTCCAGAACGACATCGTGGGTCCCTGCGCAAACATGCGCGCGGCTTGGCGAATCTTCGTCGCCGGGACGCCGCACTTGTCCGCGACTTTTTCGGGCGTATAATCCGCGAGGAATTTCACGTAATCATCGAACCCCACGTCTACGGGCGCGCCCTTCGCATCCACGGTGCGGAACAACACGTTCTTTTCGATGAATGCCTGATCGTGCAATTTGTCCGCGAGGATGACCTGCGCCATCGCATTGAACAGCCACAAGTCATAACCAGGAATCGGGTCCAGCAGCATGTCGGCGACGCGGCGCACGGGCGACTTGCGCGGATCGAGCAAAATGATCTGCACATTCTTGCCTTCGGCTTTGCGCGCGAGAATGCGGTCGAAGATAACAGGATGGCATTCCGCCGTATTCGAACCAACGATGAAGAAGGTCTGTGCCTTTTCGATGTCGTCGTAGGATCCCATCGGCTCGTCCTTGCCGAAGGTGGTGGTATAGCCACCGACCGCGCTCGCCATGCACAGCCGCGGGTTGCCCTCGACATTGTTCGTGCCGATTCCGCCTTTGAACAGACGATTCGCGACATACGATTCTTCCGACAGCGCTTGACCCGAACCGTAGTACGCCACGCTGTCCGCGCCTGCAGTCTTGATCGCGTCCGCGAATTTATCGGCGACGAGATTCATCGCTTCGTCCCAACTTGCTTCGGTCAATTTGCCGTCCTTGCGAATCATCGGCTTGGTGAGACGATCCGACGAGTACACCACCTTGGGCAGGAACAAACTTTTCGCGCAAACCAATCCCTTGGTCGTCGGATGGTCGGGATCCCCTTTGAGCGCGACGAGTTCTCCGTTTGTGATGCCGAGTTGGACACCGCAGCCCGTGCCGCAAAAGCGGCAGACCGATTTAGCCCATTGTTGCACTGCTTCGATGGTGGGACGCGCGGTGGGTTGAGGTTGTGGCGTCGCGGGCGGCGCGCAACCAGCTGCTGTTGCTACCGCTGCCATCGCAGCGGCTTTCAAAAAATCGCGTCGTGTTAAATCCATAATCACCTCAGATCAAACGTGCCCAAGCGGCCAAATTTGCCATAAATTCATTGGGCGCGTTTGGCTCATCTTTCAAAATGCGCGTACACGGGGCTGACGTGCAATACCCCGCCGACCTCGCGCACATCGTAGGTTAGCAAGTGATACGCGTCGTCGAGATTGGATGCTTCGATCACCAGTCCCATTTGCGTAGTTCGTTCCAAATCGAAAGGGGTAACGCCGGGCAGACTTGCCAGATCGCGCCGAATTGTGTCGCGCACAGTTTCATCCACGCGCAGCAGCGCGCCCACGATGGTCATTGCATGTCTCCAAAGACCTGGAAGGTCTTTAGAAACCTTCCAGGTCCAGCGTTTTACTTTGCCATCTGCGACTTGAGCCACTCCCACATACTGCCAGACGGCACCTTGAAATCAATCACCTGGTTCTGCTGTGCGGTGGCATCGCGCTTGTCACCGTCTATCGCCGTCTGCCAGTCGGGCGGCAGTGCGTAGATCTGTCCGTTCTCTTTGTCGAGATTGGCGTAGAGTTTCTGCCACAACGCCCATTGGTCCGCAGAGAGCAAGCCCTGCTTGTACGCCGCTTCCACGTTGCTTTTCGCGCGATCCCAATAATCGGGAATGTCCGTGCGGTTCATCGGAATGCGCGTCGTCCACTCTTGACTCTTGCGGAACGCGATGATGTCGGTTCCCCACGGACTGCCGGGGATGTCGAAGAACGGATAAAGCCAGAATTTCGTCGGCGCATCGCTCTTCTTCCACGCCACAGCTTCGGGGAGATTGTGGTCTGCCGCGTAATCAATCTCGGAAACCAAATCGCGCTGCAACTCCCAGATTCCATTCCACTGGGTATAGTCCGCACCCATCATAATCGCGCCCATGCGGAATCGGCGACCCTCGTGATGCCAGACGTAATAGTTCGTGTCTTCCGGCTTTTCGTCGTAGCCAGCCGCCATGAACGCGGCAAGACTATCTTTGATGCCGGGTGTGAGAATGATGCCTGCTTTGTTCATTTCATTGAGCCAGCGACGCGACTCGCGATAGATTTCGTTGTACTGCAAGACGTTCAGATCGGCAGTCAGCAGATAGCGCTGGTAGTAATTTTTGTTGTGACACTGCGCGCAAGTATTTTCCATATTCGCGCGTTTCGCTTGCCACGTCAGACCATTTCCCCACGCTTCGGTCGTACGATTGCTCCATCCAGACTGCAATTCCCATGCGAGGCGCGAACTGACGTCGTGGGTCGCGGGCATGGTCGGCGTGCCATCCATGTGGCAGGTCGTGCAGACGGGTGCGCGCAGCGGCGTCGCCTTGCCGACACAGTCACTGCTCTTGAAATTGAGCAAGGTCAGATTCTTGGGGTCGGATGTGAAGAGGTTACCGTGCTTACTTTCTTGCCAGATTTCCATCTGCGGATGATCGGGGCCCAGGTGGCATTCGCCGCAGGTGTTCGGATTGCGCGCGACCTGCACGGAAAACGAATGGCGCGCATGGCACGCGCTGCAATCGCCCACGCTTTGATCGGGCCACATGTGACCGATCCTGTGGCATTCCTGGCAGCCGTTCTTAGTGAGCAGCGTCGGCTCGAAGACGGTGCGCTCGGGCGAGGTGGCGAATTTGTACGCGCCGAGTGCGCCGTGCTTGCTACGCGCAACCTCGACGACTTGCTGTTCGTGGCACTCTTTGCATTTGGTCGGCGTCGGCATGGATGCGATCGCAACTGTCGAGCCCGGGCACGTGAACTTGTCCCAGTCCTCGTCCGCCGCGAGTTTGTGGCACGACAAACAGTCCACTCCTTTTTCGGCATGGACACTCGTTTTCCAATCGTCCACTTGTTTCGGCGTTACATCCGAATTGCTGTGGCAGTTGATACAAGTTTGCGAGTCCGCGCTCGCCACCACTTTGGGCGGTGCGCCCACGCGATTCTGTGCGCCATCCACGTATGCGACGACAGTGAACGTCCCAAGCAGCAGCAGCGCGAGGACCATGACGACGATGGCCTTGATGTTCAATGACATGAGTCACTCCTTTTGTGCGTTTCCTCATTTCGTTCATTTCCCCGGGAAATACGGGGAATGAAGGAAATTAGAGGACGAACATTTCCCACAGAATGAAACCCAGCGCGACGAGGACCGCGAGGATGCCGACATAGACGTTGACGTCGCGGTTGTGAAAGCGGCGCTCGAGCCAGGCATCAATAAAAGGCCAGAAGGCGAATCCGAGCATGCCAATGCCCAAGCCCGCCAAGCCGATTTGCAGAGGAAAGAGTTTGAGCCAGCGAAAGATCGGGTAAAAGTACCATTCGGGCGCGATGTGGAGCGGCGTTTCGTTAGGATTCGCTTTCGGACCCAACGTGGGCGGAAAGAGGATCGTCAGGTTGACGAGGATGATGAGCAGCGCCATCGCGACGACCAGTTCGGTCATTACGTGATCGGGAAAGAATGGGAAGGTCGATGTCTGCGTCCCTTTGCCAGCTTGGGCGGGGACAGGCTGGCCGAGCCGAGCGAGCCGCTCGCGCTCTTGGGCATCCAGGTCGGTGACACCGTGATTCCGAATGAGAAGGATATGCGCGCCGACCAGCGCCAGGATCGCGGTCGGCAACGCGCCGATGTGGAGCGGGTAGAGACGCGTCATTGTGTCGGCGGTGACCTGCATCCCGCCCCGGATGAGGGCGAGGATCACGGGACCGATCAGCGGGATTTCGGCGAACATGTTCGTGCCCACCGTCGTCGCCCAGTACGAGCGCTGATCGTTGACGAGCGCATAGCCCGTGAAAGCAAACGCCAGCGTGACGAACAGCAAACCTACGCCGACGAGCCAATTCAATTCGCGCGGCTTGCGATACGCGCCGGTGGTGAAGGTGCGAATCAGGTGCAGCACGACCGAAACGATCATCAGTTGCGCTGCCCAAATGTGAATACCGCGTACCCACCAGCCGAACGGAAGGTCGTTCGTGATCCGCGCCACGCTTTCGTAGGCGGCATCGGGACGTGGGACATAGTACCAGGTAAGCAGTATCCCCGTCGCCGCTTGAATCATAAAGAGGATGAGCGGCGTCCCGCCGAGTGCAAACCACCAGCGTTCCATGTGGCGCGGAATGGGTTCCTTCGCCAGTTGTTCATAGATCTTTGGATCCAGGGGCAGGCGCTCGCCCAACCAGGCGCGCCACCCGGTGGATTGGATTTTTCCAACTGTCATCCGGTTTACTCCTTCTGCGGCACGGAGACATAGATATTGTTGCCTTTGACCTCGACGGGAAATTCGTCGAGCGCGCGCGGCGGGGGACCCGCGACCACCTTGCCGTCTGCGTCATAGATTCCGATGTGGCACGGGCACACGAACTGCTGGCGCGCGTCCTGCCACGCGGCGCGGCAGCCGAGATGCGTGCAGACGGTAGAAAGCGCGCGAACCTTTCCGTCCATGTTGATGAGAACGACTTCGTTTCCGGCGAGTTCCATCGTCTTGCGCGTGCCCGGCGGCAATTTGGTAATGCTCGTAGCAAGTACCTGCGCCATTGGTGCCTGCGCCTCGGCGGGATAGAGAAATCGCCAACCGAACGAGGCGGCAACCGCGGCGGCGGCGCTAACGCTGGTGACCACGGCCGCGCTGGCCAGGAAATCTCGCCGGGACATCTGGGATTGCTTTTCTTCTTTTCCCTCCTCCAATCCAATCGCCTCCTTTCTTGGGAATCAAAAAAGACGGCGGAAGACTCGCACCCTGGGATGAAATGCATCCAAGGAATGCCAGGTTTCCGCCGTCGTCAGCAGTAGAGTGTGTGATGTTGTCTGAACGGCAAGGTCTTGCCTCTCCACACTCCTCGACGCGGAGAGGCACGCTAAGCAAGGAGAAAAGCAACGACGCTGTCGTTGATCAGACAAAGTTGTGATAATCACGCGCCATCGCGTACAGTTATTCTACATCGCGCGACGGGTCGCGACAATCGTTCACCCTGCCGATTTGTGAAAGGAAACGCGGGCTTGTAGGTAGCCCGCGTGGACCATTTCTTTCTTTTCCCTAGTCCAGGTGGACTAGTCCTTGCCTGGAACCGAAGGGTCTCAAAATCCGTCAGGTCTGGTGCGGCACTTTCAATAGGAGCGCAGCACCTGCCGTCAGCACGGCGACGCTGCCGAGGATGATCGCCAGGCGGTCCTTGGTTTGACCCGCCATCCTTCGCTCTTGGATGAGCAAGACCGTCGTCCGCACCCGCGCCAACACGCCCAGCACTAACAATATCTGGACGACGCGCGCGGCCCAGGTCCGGCACAGCAACCACAAAGACGGAAATGCAAGGCTTAAGCCACGTGTGGAAGGTTGCCGGAACGCAAGAAATGCGCGCCGAGAAGAACCGCCCTCAACATCATTAGTGCAGACCGGACATATTTCATGGCTGTCCCTCTCAATAAAGACGCGTCTCCTCGATCTCTTCATCGGTTGGGAGAACGCGTTGTGAGCTTCGGACGGCCAAAACTATAGCCAAGGCGACAATGCCAGACTGTGACAAATGTCACGCTGGGCTAGGACCGCCGCGCGTAGGCGGCTGCCTGCATGCGGTTGTTGACGTGGAGTTTGTCGAGGATGTTGCGAAGATGTGCGCGCACGGTGTTCTCTGAAATGCTCAATGCTCCCGCAATCTGCTTGTTCGTTTGTCCCTCCGCAACCAGTTCCAGCACTTGACGCTCGCGTTCGCTCAAGCGCGATTCGTCGGCTTCACCCCCGACGCTAGCCGGCGGCAATTTCAACCGCTCGCGCTCACGCGCAATCGCGGCAAATTCGGAGACCAATTTGGTCGCCATTAGCGGGGTAAAAGTCGCCTGTCCGGCAGCCACCTGTTCCAACGCCTCGGTCATTTCGCGCGCGCTCGCCGACAGCTTCAAGATGTATCCTTTCGCCCCGGCTTTGAGTGACTCGAACAAATCGTCGTCGCGATCCGAGACGGTGAGCATGACAATCTTGGTCTCGGGCAGCTGCGGCGCGATGACGCGCGTGGCTTCCAAGCCAGTGCAGTTCGGCATCTGGATATCCATCAAGATAATATCCGGCTTGGATGTCATCGCGGCCACTTGCGCTTCCTGACCATCGTTCGATTCGCCGATCACTTGAAATCGGCCACCCGTCCAATTGAGAATGCTCTTCACGCCCTCCCGAAACAGCTTGTGATCGTCCACCAACAACACGGTTATCGGTTTCATGGAACTCCTCTACTTGGCCATCTTGAGTTGCACACGGACCCGAGTGCCCTGATCCGGCGCGCTCGTCACGTCAAGTGTGCCACCCAGTTTCTCCGCGCGCTCTCGCATAATGCGCAGTCCGAAATGCTGCGATGCGTCAAGCGTCTTGGCATCAAAGCCGCAACCGTTATCTTCGATAACTATACGCGCGTGGTCATCATCCGCCTCCAACAGCACACGGACATGCTGCGCCTTGGCGTGCTTGCGGACGTTCGTGAGAGCCTCCTGAATGATGCGCAGGACTTCGGGTTCAGACAACGGCGAAAGACGAATCTCGCCGCGCGTCACAAATTCCGTGGACAAACCCGCGCGCTGACCAAATTCCTGCAAGAATGTCGCTGCCGTCGGCAGTAACCCACCCTCAAAGCGCGTGCGCAGACCATCAATGGACTCGCGCACGTCGTAACATGCGTCGCGTACGACTCGGCGAACATTCGCCATTTCAGCCTGCGCGTTACTCCATTCTTCGTGCTCAAGCATCCCTTCGAGCAACTCCGCACGGAGGTTTAAATAGCCGAGCGCCTGAGCCAGGCTGTCGTGCAATTCACGCGCGATGCGTCCGCGCTCCTCCAGCACCGCGACCTGCTCCGCCTGCTCGGCAAAATAGGCTTTCTCGACGGCGACGCCCAGTTGGTTACCGATGCAAATCAGCAGTTGCACCGATTCCGGCGCAAATCCTGCCGCACTCGCGCTGTAAAGCGTCAACGTGCCCAAGGTGCGATTGCGCGAGCGCAGGGGAACGGCGATCACCGCTGAGCAGTTCGAGCCGAAACACTCCTTCTGCCACGCGCGATCGCCAACGTTTTGCGCGTGGATCGCTTGACCCTCATCCAAGATTTGCCGAATAAAGCGATGGCAGGACGGATTCGCTTCGAGCAAGGGGAGCAACGTATCGGTCAATCCGCGCGCGACGGCGAGCCGAATGCGTTTGCCTTCGACCAGGTGAATGACCCCACCGTCCACTTCGGTAACTCCGACGACAATTTCCAAGGCTTCGTTCAACACGTCGTCGAGCGCGCCGGCGCGGCTGATCGTCAACGCAACGTCGGAGAGCGCATTCAGCTCCCGCGTCCGTTGCTCAACCCGATCCTGGAGCTTGTCCAGCGAGGTTTTAAGGCTCGCCACCATCTGATTCAGTGTCTCACCCAGCATCTGCAGCTCGTCGCCCGTTCTGAGTGAACAGTGTGCCGTGTAGTCGCCCTGCCCGACCGACACCGCAACCCCCTTGAGCTCGGTCACGGGCCTGATGATCAGGCGACGCACCAGGATGTAGAGAACGATCATCACGAGCGCGGTGATAAATGCGGCGGAGAGAATGAGCGCGGAGCGGCTCTCTTGAAGGCTTTGGTCGACCGTCGCCATGGGGACGAGTACACTCAACCCTCCTCGGATGTCGCCGACCTTATAACCCTGGCTGCCATGGCACTCGAGACACGACGCCTCGGTCTTGAGAGGAATCATCAGGCGATAGACGCGTGAACTGCCCATGGTTTCGATGCGTGCGACCGGCGCACCGTTTGTCTCGAAACCGTGCAGCGCTTGATTCTCAAATTCGTCAGGCGCGTTCGCGGGATTGATTGGGCGGAGGCTCGTAATGTGAAAGCGGAAATCGCTGGTGGCGTTGAGGAGATTGGAAAGTTCTTTAGTCACCATCGCGGGTGACTTGCGGTAGAAACCGTCTTGGGAGTCGAGATAATAGTCGCCTGGCCGATTGGTCCAGATACCCCCGTAGGTAGCAATCCATTGCCGCAACCCCACCATTTCCGTGAGGAGCGCGCGTGATTGTGTGTCCAGATGGCTCTCGGCTTGCTGTTCCTGTAACCGATAAATGCCGAAAAACAACGCGAGGCTCGTCACGCCGATAACCAAACCGATACTCAGTGTAAGCCGCGAACCCAGATTGAGACGCGGAGGAAAAGGAATGTTTAACATAACAAGTCTCCGACGGGGAGAACTGCCACGCTGGCAGCATATGCTCTCACGACTCTTGGAGCTGCCGAGAGTGGTCGCGAACATTATTCGTAGCGGAAGTTGCTTTAGAAAGATCGCGTGGTGTCTTCAGCCGACTTGATTATATCCCACGAGTGAAGCAATGCCAAAAAGTCACGTTCTTTCAGGGGAACAAAGATAAGGCAGGCCGTAGGGGGCCTACCTTGTTTTTGGTTCCTGCTCTCCGCGCGGCTCCCCAAAGACTAATGATTCTCCTCTTCGGCTTAGCTGGACTTTGGCCATCAAGACGCATAGCACAAGGCTTGTACAAAGCGTTTGAAGATTGCCTTCGGTAGTTTCGCGATGTCCTTGTTGTTCTTTGACATTTGAAAAGTCGGCAGTCGCCAGAGTTCCAAGCGCACGGCGGCAAGCGCAACGCTGAAGGTCGGACGCGGTTTGCTATACCACGCCGTTTCGCGCGCGAGCACTTGGCCGCGTTGTGCCAGGCGATGCGCCAGTACGGTGATCAACGAATGCAATCCGAACAGCACCGGGGTCGTGCGCGGAATGGCCAGATCTGACCATTGGATGATTTGCAAGGGGGTGGTATTCAAGTCGGTACATAACAACGCCTGCGTTTTGAACTGGCCTAACGGGTCGCGCACGATCACCCAGCGGATAGGCAAAGGCGGTTCTCCGCTGTGAAACCAGACGGCGGTGGCACTGGTGAATTCGATCGTGCGCTTGACTTCGCCATACCAATAGCGCATGACCTGCCGGGTTCACGCGGTTTTGGAGTCTGCCGCCACCGCCAGCAAGGTGGGCAAGCGTTTGCCCTTTTTGCGCGTACGCCCCATTTGTTTGGGTTTCCGGGGAGGTGCCGGCTCATGCAGTGCGGCGTCCATCCGAAAGCGTACGACCTGTACTGGCTGAAAACCTTGTCCGCCCCAGTAACGACGAAGGGGAGATACAGCGGACGAAACCAGAGGTCGATGACCGGCAACAAGTCGCAGGCCCAGGTGTCTTTGGCGTGGTTCTTCAAAAAGGTCGCCCAGGTTTGTGAAGTAGGGACGGGGGTTTCAGCCACCACAGGGCGAATGACGCGATGGCACGACTGCGCGCGAGACGCAACGACGCAATGGGAGCTCGACGCCCCCCGGAATGAAGCAAGCGGCGTGGGTGGCTCACCCACGCCGCTCTAATTCTTACTTGCTCAACGGTGCCCCGCCGGCGCTAGAGACCGCCACAAAGTTCTGTTTCGTGGCATCCCACCGTGCCACATAAACAGAATCAATCGTTAACCCGCGATGGTCCTGGGGGCTCAGATTGTAGGTGCCGTCGACTCCTTCAAAACCCTTGATCTGGTCGATGGCATCGCGCAGCTGCTTGGCGTCCGTCTTCAGGCCGGTCTTTTTCAGCGCTTCCACGACTATTGCCGCCGCGTCCCAGGCGGGCGTTTGCCCAAAGTCGGGGGTTACGTTAATCGCCTTAAACGCAGCCTGGAAATCGCCGACGGCGGTCTTGGCGGGTCCCGGGGGCATCACATCATAGGCCACAAAGCGCGGCGAGCCGATATATAGCTCAGCAGGCATAAAGTCCTTGTATTGCTGCATCTGCGCAAAGGTTTCATTACCGTCGGTCGTCGCCACAGGGATGTTCAGACCGCCCTGGGTAATGCCTTTGAACGCCGTCGTCGCAGGAGTGCCGGTCGACCAGACGATGAGAGCCTGGGCGCCCGAGTCCTTGATCTTTGCAATTTGCGCAGAAACGCTGCTTGCGCTGCTATCGAATTGTTCACTGTCGACCAACTTCAAGCTGCTGTTCTCGGGCAGCGCGAGCTTTTGCTGGATGCCCTTCAGTCCATCGCTCCCGCTCGCATCCGTCGAAGTGAGAGCCGCGATCTTGGTCCAACCCTTGCCGCGAAAGTAGGTGAGCAAGGCCTCGATGAGTGAGTAGGTATCCGGCGTGGTCGAGTAGATGTAGCTGTTCGGCGCGGGCTTGACGCCCGGAGTGGTCGTATAAATCACAGGGCCGTTCGTCGCCAGGGCGGCGACCGCCAGTGCGACACCCGTAAGCGCGGGGCCGATGATCACCGGCACCTTTTTGGCAATCAGGTCTGTGGCGAGCTGCACGCCGACCTTCGGATCGGTCTGGTCGTCCTGAACGACGAAATGGACAGGGGTGCCGTTGATCCCGCCCTTGGCATTGATGTACTTTTCATAGACATCGAGACTCTGCTTTTCCTCGGTGCCCAGGAACGCGCCCCCGCCGGTCAAAGAGAGCAGCGCGTTGATTACATAGGGTTGCGAGGCCGTGGTCGCGGCCGGGGCGGAAGTGGCGGCCGATGAAGCAGAGGCAGCCGGCGCCGTAGTTGCCTGGGGCGCCGCGGTGGGCGCGGCGCAGGCGGCGAGAAGCACAAGGACAAGCACGGCTCCAGAGATGAAAAGTTTTCTCGACAGTGCGACTGGTGGTGCAAACATTTTCTTTTCTCCTCCCCTTTAAATTTCTCTTAAAGATCGTTCAAGATCACGCGTAGATTCTCCGTTAACTCGCGCCCGGTCTCTTCGTCCCCGGGTCCGTAGAGCGCGGTGCCGATGCCGAGATAACGGTGCTCGACTTCAACATTGTGTAAAAGGTCGTGCCCTGAACCCTCCAGGGCAATGTCTCCTCCTTCCATGACATAGCCATAATCGGCAATCGCAAGGGCGGCCGCGGCATTTTGCTCGACCAGCAATAGGCCGAGCCCTTGCTTTTTCAGATTCTCGATCACCTCAAAAATCCCTTCTATGATCTGTGGGCTGAGACCGAGCGAGGGTTCGTCCATGAGCAGCAGCCGGGGGCGCGCCATCAGACCGCGCGCGAGGGCGAGCATCTGCTGCTGCCCACCGGACAAGGCGCCCGCCTCTTCGCTCAGCCGCGGCTTGAGATCCGGAAATAGGGCCAAGACCAGATCCAACTGCTCCGTCCATTCCTTATGCGAAAACCGGTTGAGTTGGACATAGCTCCCCAGGACCAGATTGTTCATCACCGATTGGGTCGCGAACACTTGCCGCCCTTCAGGGACATGAGCAATCCCAAGGCGGACAATGTCGGAAGCAGAGCGGCGGGTGATATCCTGACCTTCGAAGAGGATACGGCCGGCGCTCGCGCGAATGAGTGCGGAGATCGTCTTGAGAGTCGTGGACTTGCCCGCTCCGTTCGCCCCGATCAGCGCGACGATCGTCCCGGACTGGACGGCAAGATTGATGCCACGCAGTGCCTCGACGACGCCATAGCGGGTGTGGACTCCTTTGACCTCAAGCAGCATGGGCATCCTTTTTCAATCCGAGATAGGCCTCTATCACGCTCGGGTTCTGCTGGACCTCCCCTGGAGCCCCATCGGCGATGAGCCGCCCTCGGTTGATCACCAGCACTCGGTCCGCCACATTCATGACGAGCGACATGTTGTGCTCGACCACGATCACCGACACGCCGGCGTCTCGAATGCTGCCTAGCAGACGACCCAGGTTGGCGGTCTCATGGTCGTTGAGGCCGGCCGCAGGTTCGTCCAGGAGAAGCAGTCGCGGCGAGCCCATCAGTCCCCGGGCAAGCTCGACCAGCTTCTGTGCGCCGAGAGGCAACTTGTCGGCGGCGACAAGACCCCACTGTGCGAGCCCGACGACCTCGAGCACGCGTTGCGCATGGTCGTTCAAGACCTTTTCCTCGCGGCGCGCCTTGCCGAGCCATAGCGCTTGGGTCACCAGCCCGGAACGAAGCTGCCGCTGGGCCCCGATCAGCACATTGTCCAGAACCGAGAGATGCGCAAAGACGCGGGCGGTCTGGAAGGTGCGGATCAGGCCGCGTGCGGCGATCACGTGGGGTTCGAGCTGGGTGATCTCCTCGCCGGCAAGGAACACGGACCCTTGATCGGTATGGTACAGGTTGGTGATGAGGTTAAACAGCGTTGACTTGCCCGCGCCGTTCGGGCCAATCATCGCGCAGATCGTGCCTTTGGGAACCTCAAAACTCACGTCGTCTACGGCCGTCATGCCGCCGAACGATTTCTTCAAGTGTTGGACCGCGAGAATGTCCTCCGCCATCTAGCCTCTCCGCTCCACCAACGGTTCACCACGCGGCCGCAGTTCCTTGCGCGGCGGCAGATTGAACCGGAGAAAGAGCCGCGCGTAGAGGTCGACCAGGCCGCCAAACACGCCGCCCGGAAACCAGAGCAGGACGACGACGAGCATCAATCCCTCGACGAGGGGTTTGAACAGTGCAAGAGGCTGAAACAGAGTCGGCAGGAAAGTAAGGACTCCCACGCCGATCAATGGCCCGATCAAGGTGCCTTCGCCCCCGAGCACGAGCATGATGGGCAAATCGAGCGAGGTCTGGATGCCGACCATGTCGGGCGAGAGAAAGTGAAAGTAAAATGCATAAAGACTGCCGGCCACCGAAGCCATACCCGCACTGAGGAGAAAGATCGTCATCTTGTGTGCGACCACGTTCACGCCAAGTGCCTCTGCCGCCGTCGCATCGGTCTGGATGGCCCAGAGCGCCCGCCCGCGCCCGCTGCGGGCAATATTGGCGGCGAGGATAAAGGCAACGACGACAATGCTCCAGACCAAATAGTAATTTGAACGGAGGCCGTCCAATTGAACCCCACCGATCGAGAAGGAAGGAATGCCGACGAAACCGGAAGGTCCGCCGGTAATGTCTACCGCTCCGACCATAAGCGATTCGATGAGGAGACCGAAGGCGAGGGTCGCCATGGCGAGGTAGGCCCCGCGCAGCCGGCCGCTTACAAAACTCAAGATCGCAGCGACGACCAGCGCGAGGATGAGCCCACCGAGAATGCCGAGGATAGGAGGAAGATTAAAGCGGACCGTCAGGATGGCCGACGTATAGCCGCCTATGGCCATGAATGCGGCCTGGCCGAGACTGACCTGCCCGGCGAATCCCATCAGCAAGTCGAGTCCGATCATCGTGAGGTAAAAGATACCGGTGAGAATAAGTGAGTTGAGCAACCCCTCCGATCGGACCAGGAGCGGGAGCACAAAAATAACAATGCCAAGGGGCAGGGCGATCCAGAGGAGATGACGATGAAATCCGGCGGGGAGCGTGAAACCACCCCGCGGTGGTAATTCCTGTGCGTCCGCGCGCAGCCCGCGGCGGCTGCCCAGAATACCCTGCGGCCGGGTGAGAAGCATGAGAAGGAGGACAAGGAGCGCGAGCGTCGTGCTAAAGAGGGACGAGATCCAACCGGCCGCACCCTGTTCGAGTACGCCGAGGGTCAGCCCGCCGAGAACGGCGCCGACAAAGTTGCCCATGCCGCCCAATACCGCGGCGACAAACCCTTCGGTTGTAAAACGGGCGGCACTGTTGAAAGCAAGCGAGGCAATCGGGGCAACCATGATCCCGCCGAGCGCACCAATCGCCCCGCTGGCCGTAAAAGCAAAAAAGATCATGCGCGAAACGGGAATGCCCATCAGGCTGGCCGCGCTCGGATTTTCCGCGCAGGCGCGCAGCGCCATCCCAAAGGTCGTCCTGTAAAAGAGCCACCACAAGGCGGCCACGACGACGGCGAGCGCGCCGAGAATCCAAATGCCCTGTGTCGGCAGGAGGAACAGACTCAGGTCGATTGGGCGCTCGCCGGAAAAAGAGGGGAGCGCATAGGGTTGGCTCCCCCAGATCACGAGCGCGGCTCCCTGGAAGAAGATAAGCAACCCGGAGGTGAGCAAAAGGATGTGCATGCGGGAGAGGCGCCCGAGGGCAGGGCGCATGACAAGGCGTTCGGTGAGTGCGGCGACGAGCGCGATGGCAGCGACGGAAAGGACGAGGGCGACCGGCAGGGGCAGGCTGAGCGTCACGTAGAGGGTGTACATCACGAGCGCGCCCAGCCCGACGAACGCGCCGTGGGCGAGGTTGATAGTGCCCGTGACGCTATAGATCAAGCTAAACCCGATCGCGATCAGCGCATACGCGGCGCCGACGAGCAGACCGCCCACGACAAAGCTGATTGTCTCCTGCAAGGACTTGTCTCCGCCGCCCTGAACGTATCGTGATTATACACTGGGAGAACAAACCTGACAACCCGCGTTGGGGCATATACCATGACCGGGTACCCGCACGGTCAGAGCTGGCGCCTGGGCGCGCCTAGCATCAAAACAAGAAGGTCATCGGGCGAACGGGCCCAACGACCTTCTTCTCGACCGCGCGCGATGGCAACCGGCCGCCCTGCCTGGCGCGGGACGGTTTCGGGGTGGCACCTGTCAATGCGGGCTTCACCCGCGACCAAGATGCGGCGGCCTGCGCCGTTTCGTGACGCGCCGAGGGCCTGATCCAGGAATTCCATCTCGTAGCGCGACCCGGGGGCGCGCCCTTGGATGCAATTCTAGATTACCTTCACGACAAGCGCCTATTGCTCGTTCTGGGATTGCCGTTCGCGACAATGGGGACAGCGTGCGCTCCCGCGGCGCCTACTCCGCCGCCTGCGACATCCACCGACGCCAACAAGGCTCTCGTTCGCCAGTACTATGAGCAAGTCCTGAATGCGGGCCAGTTCAGTGCGGTAGGACAATTTGTCTCTCCCAGCTACAAGCGTTATCTCTCGGCGACTGGCGCGCCGCTCACGGCCGACCAACAGAGCAAGCGACTGGCCGGACTGCGAGCGGCTTTCCCTGATTTAAAGTTCACGATTGACGATATGACCGCCGAAGGCGACCGTGTGGCGATCCGAGCGACAGTGCGGGGGACGCACAATGGCGCTTTTCAAGGCCTGCAGCCAACCGACAAATCGGTGACCGTCGCCGCCATCGAGACCATGCGTCTCGAAAACGGCAAAATTGCCGAACACTGGGGGGGAGCCGATAACTTGGATCTGCTGCAGCAGCTGGGTGCGGTCGCATCACCTGAACCGGCCAAGTAAGGAGCAGAGAACGATTGAGTGAATATCACCACCCGTCAGGTGAAGGGAGCCTAGTTCACCATGCAGATGGACGCCTCCCCCTGTTTACCTAGCGGCCGCTGCGGTACCGGCCAACACGGGCAACCGGTGTACTCGGCTTTCCATTTCCGCGGTCCACCTGAACTCTGTGCTCCTCAGGTCCACGCAACGTGATAGTGGGATAGAGGGAAAGCCGCTTGCTCTCGATCAGTCGCAGATCGGGGAAACGGTGAGTCAGGGACTGTAGCGCAAGCCGTGGTACCACGAGTGTTTCCGGCTCGCTTCCCAGGGAATCCTGAACACAAAACAGCCGCCGCGAGGTTCGCGGCGGCTGTTTGCATTTACATCCGTTGTCCTTATTGCGCTATGGTAATCGTTCCTTTCATGCCCGAATCGTCATGCAGAATACAATGATACGCCAGGTCCCCCGGAGTGTTGCCGATCTTGAGAGAGAAGCTGTGGGCGCCCGGGGCGTGCGGGTCGATGATCCCCGAGCTGTAGACCCCCTTGTTCGTCAGCGGCTGGTCCGCATTCTGGGGCGCGCCCACCGCGGGGTTGACGAGCAAGAGCGGCGGCCCGTTCGGCTGCGGCTGGGGGGAAATCATCGCCGGTTCGGTCGCTCCGTTCAGGAAAGTGATGGTGTGCGGAGCGATATCTCCTTGCCCCAGAACCCACGTGACCGTATCCCCGGGACGGGCCGTCAGCTTGTTCGGGTAATAGTCCTCGAGGTCAATGGGTCCCTGCGAGTATCCGGTCACGACGAAATGGGTCGTCGTCCCATCCGGATTCTTCTGGTCTGGCTTGATCTGCGCTTGAGCAGCTTGGACGGCCGCCGGGACTTGGGCCTTGAGCGCGGCCAGTTCCTTCTTGCCCTCCGCATCGTCCGCCGCTTGCGACGGAATCGCCACGCTGGCATCTTCCACGACCACCGTGCCGTTCATCTTTTCTTCTCCGTGCACGATGCAGGTATACGGGTAGCTCCCCGCCTTGGTGAACGTGAGCTTGAACTCTTGAGCCTGCCCCGGGTCCCGACTCATCACGCCGGAATTGGCAAAGCTCGAGCCGTCGTATTGCCCATCCTTGGGCATCTGCGGGAACGCGACCTGGGGGTTGAACATCATCGCGCCCGGAGGGGCCTTGGGCACAGGTTGAAGGAGAGCCGGGGCTTGTTCTCCGGCGAGAAAGGTGACGGTGTGGAGCTCGCTGGTATTCAGTTTCCAAACGACCGTGTCGCCGACATGAACGCGAATCGTCGAAGGAAAGTAGGCCTCGATGTCGGCCGCATTCGCGTTATCATGTCCTCCTACCAGGACGGTAAAGGATTGCGGGCTCGCACTGGATGCTTGCGTCGCGGCGGGCGCCAGAGTCGGAGCCTGGGCGGGCGCTCCGGTAGACGCGTTCGAGGGAGCACAAGCGGCGAGCACCAAGACCAAGAATGCTGAAGCGAGCACTAGTCCAGCGTATAAGCGGTTCATTTCTCTTCTCCTCTTTGGGGTGAGTGTAAGTATCACCAGCCGGCATCCGGGCTGATGTTCGGTTTGATATTCTGATTGAGATGGAACAAGTTGTCCGGATCGTACCTGTTCTTGAGGGCAACCAGTCGGTCGTAGTTTGCCCCATAGGCACTGCGAACGCGGGCGCTACCTTCCTCGCTCATAAAATTGACGTAGGTCTCCTTTAACTCGAAAGGCCGCAGCGCGTCAGTGGAGGTGCGCAACCACTGGCGGTGTCTCGCCGCATCCCCGTCCTCCCAGGCGGCGATGTGCACGGGCACATAGCATTCCTTGCGCACCGGAAAGGCAGTCGCATGGGGTGCGATGCGGGTCGCCACTCCATGCAGATGCTGAATCAAAGTCACCGAAAACGGACTCGTCCCCGCCGACGCGTTCTCGACGAGTATGTCGATCACCTCATCCTTCAATTCCGGGACCGTGTTTCCTTTTTCAGCATAGTACCGCCCGGCGGGATTGGCGGCATCGATCAAGGAGATCGCTTCGAGATAGCTCATGGGACGAAGCAGGTCGACCACGGGAGGACCCCAGCGGCGGATGGGTTTAACGATGCGTTCGCCTTCTTGCAGCTCGCCCGCATAGCAAAGGATGAAGGCAATCGCGCGTTCCCCTTCCGGAGTCGTGAGCAGAGCGGCATAGGCGGTCAATTCATCGGGTGCGGTGGCCGTATAATCCCTGTAAAACCGCAAAGCCTTTCGCGCTTGGGCCATCGGGTGTATGACCATTCCGGCAAGAACCGGCCCAACATCATGCAACCGATAATGAAAGTTGGTCACGATGCCGAAATTGCCCCCTCCCCCGCGCAACCCCCAGAACAGGTCGGGGTTTTCATCAGGATCGGCGCGCCGCAGCACGCCATCCGGCGTGATCACTTCGAACGCCGACACGTTATCACACGTCAGGCCGTACTGGGCCGCGAGCCAGCCGATTCCACCTCCCAAGGTGAGCCCGGCAATGCCGGTATCCGAGACGATACCTGTCGTCGTCGCTAAGCCATATCGCTGGGTTTCTTGGATCAGTTCACCCAGGGTGAGTCCAGCCTGAGCTTGCGCGGTGGAGGTTTCCGGGTCCACTCGGATGCTTTTCATCGGCGAGAGGTCAATGACCAAGCCGCCTTCGGAGGTCGAGAAACCCGCCGTGCTATGCCCGCCGCCTCGGACCGCGATGGGCCAGTCGCGGCGCCGGGCGAATTCGATCGCACGCTGGACATCATTCGCATCTGCGCAGCGGACAATGCCGGCCGGCCGACGATCAATCGCTCCGTTCCACACGCGGCGAGCTTGCTCGTAGGCGGTGTCTCCCGGAAAAACCAGCTCACCTTGCAGGACTTGGCGCAGTTTGGCCAGGTCGCTATCGCCAATCTGAATGTTTGCTATCTGTGAGGCAATCAACTTTTCAACTCCCATCCGTTTGGACCAGTGGGGTCCTAGACCTCACTGGTCTCTTTCTGATCGGACTTGGTTTCAGGGCCATGCCATAGAGGCGGTGAGGATCAGTCGTTCACTGTCTCCGGCCTAGTCAGTGCGGGACGGGCTGGTCAAGAATCCAATGAGAAAGAGCCCTGCGACGAGCAGACCGCTTCCGACAACCCGAATGATCTGCCGCGCGATCTCCAAATTGGGCTCGCTCGGATCACTGAAATTCACGCTGAGGAAGACGCCGAACGTGAACATGAGACCCAGGGTAATGAGAAGGATGCCTACCTGTCCAACAACTATAGTCCGGGAAGGACCGACGGGCTTGGGCCGGGGACGGTGTGCAGGGACCAGTTTTGCAGGCTCCAGTCGGGTCGCGGCACTGCCATTTACGTCGGAACGGTCCCGTGGCAAGTTGTTCATTCCTTCCGTGGGCACGGGCTCGGCAGGTTCGAAGGTTGATCCTGTTAGTCGACTCATCTGGTTTCCTCCGGTAAGGTCAGTCCTATGAGGTCTCGTGGCCGCAAAAAGGGGGCCTGACCGAATAGAGCGCGTGAGCAGCTGCAAAATACTTGTCAAACATTTCACCAATATTCGCGCTCAAAGGACGGTCAAGCTCCGGCACTGCCGCGGGCACCGATGCGGCCGCTGGACTCGGCCTAGCTCCATGTGATGTGGAGAGACATGCGCGTAAACAAAGCGAATGCAAAAGATATCACCGCAGGATAGAAGGGCATCTTGCGAACAGGCCGTGAATCCCCGTTCGTTGCCTGGTCAGCCACATGCAGCCTTTTCATATCTCGCTGGATATCCTCGCGCCGGTATTGTTCTGAGCAGACTTGTCCCCAACTTATCATTTCTGACCTCCCGGATCAGTTCATAACGTTTGTGTTTCTTGATGCACAGTCTAGCACAGTAGTGCCCTTGAAGTAAGGACAAAAGGGATAGGAAAAGAGATAATAAAAGGGATAACGAGGAGCAGATTGAGGCGATTTACGCTCTCTCCTCCGCCGAGGCTCAACTCTCCTTTGGCGCTCGGCTGCGTCCACAGCGTCGCGCCTTGGATTTCACTCAAGCACAGGGGCCCTTGCGTTCGTCAAGCAAAAGTGATAGCATCTGGCGTTATGGGGCAGGCGCGCCTCGGCCCCGCACAGAGCGGTGCGGGAGCGGCGGCCCTCGGCAAAGCGGCGAGCCTCATTTCGCTTGAGAAAAGATATGCGCAAGCAAGCTCGAGGCGGGGGTCGCGAGATAGATAGCTTGACGGCGTACGAGCCCCACTCTCCTCGTGGGCGAATCGGTTTAGTGAATTTTCCTCATATCCTCCTCGGCATCGGCGAGCCCGTTTGCTTTGCTTATTGCCCTCAAGTGATGTGTTCTTCCCTTCTGCATCTGCAATCATGCTTTTCGTTCTCACATTGCGGCCTGGCAAACATCTTTCTCTAGAGGGGAGACAAAACGGATACGAAAAGGCGGAAACAACCATGGGGACCGGCTCCTTCTCCTTGCCAGATACACCAACTTCCTTCGGCGCATGGATGCGACAACAGCGCCGCAAGCTCGATTTGACCCAGGCCCAACTCGCCCACCAAGCGGGCTGTGCCCGCGTCACCATTCGGAAACTTGAAGCAGAGGAAATGCGGCCTTCCCGGCAACTGGCCCAAGTCATCGCGGAGGCTCTGGGCATTCCCGCTGCCGAGCGGGAGGCCTTTGTTCGTCTGGCTAGAGCCTCCGGGACCACCGAGGAGTGGACACAGCTCCAAGCGTCTGCCCCCACCCTTTCGGTCAAACACAATTTGCCTTTGCAGCTAACGAGTTTCGTTGGGCGGCAGGAGGAGATCGCAGAGGTTCGTCACTTGATTGCGGGCGGCCGGCTCTTGACGCTCACCGGTCCGGGCGGCATTGGCAAGACCCGTCTCGCTTTGCAGGTCGCGAACGAAATGCTCGACAATTACCAAGACGGCGTCTGGTGGGTTGATCTCGCCCCATTGGCCGATCCCACTCTCGTGCCTCAAGAGGTGGCATCTGTCCTCGGCGTACGCGAGTTACAAGGACGCTCACTCGTGGAAACGCTCATGAGCCACCTCTCCAACAAGAGAGCGCTGCTCGTACTCGACAATTGTGAGCACATGGTCTCGGCCGTGGGCAGCCTTGCGACGGCTTTGCTTCAGAGAGCTCAGCACCTGTGCATTCTGGCGACGAGTCGAGAGAGTCTACGAGTCGCCGGTGAGAGGACATGGAGAGTGCCTTCGCTCTCCGTCCCAACCCCCGCGCTGCTGGAATCAAAAGAGGAGACAGGAGATGAGAACGCACTGAACATCCTGTCGCGGTACGAGAGCGTGGCTCTTTTCACGCAGCGCGCGAGCATGGCTCTGCGGACTTTCACTTGGTCCCGAGAAAACGCGCGCTCGGTCGTGCAGGTCTGCAGGCGCCTAGATGGCATTCCCCTCGCGATTGAGCTCGCTGCCGCCAGGACCAAGGTGTTATCCGTGCAACAAATCGCAGATCGGCTGGATGATTCTTTCGCCTTACTCACCGGGGGCAGTCGGACCGACGTGCCCCATCACCAGACGCTGCGCAGCGCGATGGACTGGAGCTACCAGCTCTTATCAGAGAAGGAGCAAATCCTTTTATGCCGGTTATCCGTTTTTGCAGGCGGGTTCACTCCGGACGCGGCGGAGGAGGTGTGCGCAGATCATGCTCTCGCACAGAATGAAATCCTCGATCTACTTTCCTCGCTCCATGACAAGTCACTGGTCGAAGTCGAACAGATGCAGCAGGTGACGCGCGGCTATTTGCTTGAAACCGTGCGGCACTATGCGGCGGAGAAATCAGCAGAGAAGGGGGAGACCGAGCGCCTGCGGGGCCAGCACCTGGATTTTTACATGAGGATGGCCGAGCAGGCCGAGCCCAAACTGCAGACCGCCGAACAATCTAGGTGGCTCGCCCGGTTAGACGTCGAAGCGGACAACCTGCGAGGGGCATTGGGCTGGTCGCTTCGGCACGGCAACGAAAACGGCGAGGACCTTGTGGAAAAGGGCGTGCGTCTTGCCGGAGCGCTGTGGCAGTTCTGGCTGGTCCGCGGCCATATGAAAGAGGGACGACGATGGCTGGCGTTGGCGGTCGAGCACAGCTCCGGTAATAAGCTTGCAGCCGGGCGCGCCCGAGCAAAGGCTCTGGTCATGGCCGTCTGCCTGGCCGACTTTCACGGAGATCTGTCCTCGAACATTCCGTTGTGCCAAGAGGCTTTGGAAACTGCCCGGCGCCTGGGCGACCAACAGATCATCGCGACGGCTCTCATGTTCTTGGGCGACTATCAGGCAAGGTACGAGTACAGCTGGCCGAGGACCGCCGCGGATCTGACAGAGGCTCTGAGTCTGGCCCGGCAGTTGGGAGACAACTGGTTGACCAGCCTTGCGTTGGAACTTTCTGGAAGCGCAGCACGCTCCCGGGGGGACCTGAGAACCGCCAAGTCGCTCTTTGAGGAGAGTTTGGCGCAGAGTCGAGAGGTCGGAGACCCGTGGCTTATCTCAGGTATTCTTGACAACCTAGGCAGCCTAGAGGCCATGGGGGGCAATTACGAGCGCGCTGCTCTGCTCTACGATGAGGGTTTAAAACTGCGACGCGAATTAAGAGATTCCGGCGGGGTAGCCGGATTCTTGAACGATATGGGCCAAATGGCTCGCTACCAGCAGGACTATGCTCGCGCCGCGCAGTACTTGGACGAGAGCCTGGCGCTCTTTAAAGAAAATGGGCAGAAAGAAAGCACCGGAATCGTTCTGCGTAATCTCGCGTGGGTGGTTCGACACCAGGGCGACCTAGATCGAGCCAGAGCGCTCTTCCAGGAAAGTCTCTCTATTTTTCGGGAGCTTGAGAACATGGAGGGGATCGTCTATTCCCTGGCCGGCATGGCCGTCGTCACCTGTGACAAGGGGCAAGCTCATGACGCGGTCAAGTTGTTCACCGCTGTCGATGTTTTGTTTCATTCCACCGGGGTAGCCTTACCACACAGCGATCTCGCCGAATATGCGCGAATGCTTAGGGAAGCCCGGGCAGACCTCTCCCCATCCGCATTCGCAGCCGCGCGGGCAGAGGGGCAGGCGCTCGACTTGGCGCAGACCATCTCATACGCTCTCGCGGGTGCCACCGGGGACACGCGACCTGATGTTGACGGGTCTCGATCACCATGGGCTTGACGGGCAACTCCTTCCCCACCCCGCCACCCGAAATTGCTTTTTCCCTCTCTGGACAGTACAATGGGATGAGAGGAGGTTCCAGATGTTCGGTTTGCAGCCCTTACATTGGCTCATCATTATCCTCGTCGCGATCTTACTGTTTGCACCGATGCGAATTCCACAGCTTGTGCGATCGTTGAAGCAGACATTCAAGGAATTCGGGGCGAGCGTGCGAGAGGCCACCGAAGAGCCACCGCAGGACAAAACTAAAGGACAGTAACTGCCGCCAGACTCCCTCGGCAGTTGGACGGGCGAAAAAACCTTGCGAAGGACAGTAATCCTTTGCAAGGTTTTTTGCAAGTACTTTACCGGCTTTTTCCCTCAAGCCGACTGATAACCTCGTCGACCGGCAGCACCTCCGCATAGGTCCCATTCAGCCCGGCGAGAAACGCGCGCTGCACATGGTCGGCGGGAACGACGACGCCGCCAAACGCCAATGCACGGGTCGCGCACGCGTCCTCGGCGACGAGACATTCAAAGCCGAGATCAAAGGCCGCACGCGTCGTCGCCTCGACGCACATGTGGGTCATCATGCCGGCGATGACAAGCCGGGTGATCCCCACCTTATGCAGGTAGTCGAGCAGTGGGGTTTCCCGGAAACTGTTGGGATAATGCTTTTGAAAAACTATCTCGTTCTCGAGCGGCTGAACAGCAGCATGGATCCGGGCGCCCTCTGTGCCGCCGACGAAAGCGGTGGCTTCCGGTCCGACGTTGATGTGCTGGATGAAGATGACCGAGCGGGCTAACTCTCGATTATGCGGAATGTCTGGGAGCTAGTAGTTTCCCGGCCCTATGCTGGGAAGGATACCCATTGGGGTGGATTCGCAACACCCGCCGCAAGCCGGCGTGTCCGGCAATGACCATTGCTTGCGCTCCGGATTCCACCAGGACCCTGGAATCTTTTAAAGCCGCACCAGGTCTTCCTCGTCAAAACGCGAGAGGGTCACCCATAGCTTGCCCTCACCCGCGGGTTCGATCTGGATCGTTGCCATACGCGTCGCCATCCCCCTGTGATGATGAGATCAATCGACGCCCCACGGTCATCCTGGAAATAACCTAGGCGGTGACGCGGCGCCATAGCTGTGCCCGCCAGCGGGACAAGCGTCAGCGAAGCATAAAGCACCTGCCGCAGATGCTCCCAAGCGCGTCCAACGGCAGGTGCTGCACCGGGACTGTTCAAATGGGTCGGGCGAGGCGTGCGCGTACCACTTATGGTCACCGCAGCGACCTCGATCCTCTAGCGGCTTCTCCGCCGACGGCCAATTCTTTTATTCGCTCAATTTGACCGATATTTACAGCAGTCGGGTGGAGACCACCGCGGTCTTGGGCAAAGGGCAGCGGGGCGTGCTGGCCGCCTTGGAGGAACTGGTCGAGCGCCTGCCCTTTGGGCTGTGCGGGATTGATTCCGACAACCGGGATGAGTTCACCCTTGCACCCGCACGAACCGCAGGTGCAGCGCAGGTGTCAACGACCATCTGCTGACCTACTGTCAGACGCACTGCCTCCAGTTCACCCGGGGTCGCCCTTACAAAAAGGATGACAATGCGCATGTCGAACGGAAGAACCGGACGCATGTCCGTACGCGGCTCGCGTGGCCGCGCGATGACAGCCGGGCCGCGCTCCGGGCCATCCATGCCGTGTATGCCCACGAGCTGCGGATCATGAAACCTGCCCTAGCGGGCGGTGCTAGGGTGAATGGGTTCCAGGCGTCCGTGAAATTGCTGAAGAAAAAGCGGCATGTCGATGGCCGCCGCGGGGCCACTTTGGCTGCATGCGCGGGAATGGATTTTGACCCGTGGAATGCTGAGAACCAGGCAAGAGATTCCGGCGAAAACAGATTATGCATCTGGCTCGGCCGGCGCCCCGACGGCCGCGTGGTCAAGCGAAGGTGCCGGTTGGGCAGCGCCCGCCATCACGGCCAAGCCGCGCGGCCTGACGGTCGTCGTTACCGGACCCTCTCCCAGGGAAACGCCATCGGCCATCACCGGCATGGGCGGGTTCGTTACGATCTCGACGGTGCGCGCGCGATACCGTTGGATGCGCGCATCAGACGTGCCCGTCGTCAATTGTATCGCTTGCCCGATCAGATCGAGCTTGCTCAAGTTGGAATAGACAAAGACGTCGAGGCGATGATCGTCAAATCCAATATCCGGTGCGATCTGAAAGTTGGCGCCCATGTACGGCATGTTCGCGATGAGCACAAGGTGTGCGTTCGTGACGATTTCGCGCCGCGAACCGTCCAGACGCAAGCGGATCTCGGACGGCGTGTGCGAAAGAAAGGTGGCAATGAATTCGCCGATCTTGCCGATATCCCCATGTTGAATATCGTCGGCGGAAGGGTAGAGGGCCGAAGCCAGACCGATGGCGCCGGCCTCGAGAAACAAACGACTCACGCGGCCCTGGCGCATCTCCCCTACGTCCACTTGGAGCCGGCGCCCCATTCGCAGCAGCCCGACGGCAGCGGCGATACTGTCCGTCGGAATGCCGAGACTCGCCGCGAGGTTGTTGCGCGTGCCCGTCGGAATAATGCCCAAGGTCGCATGGCTGCCGACAAGCCCGAGTGCGACGTTTTCGATGGTCCCGTCGCCTCCGGAGACGATGACCCATTTTGCGCCTCCGCGCACGGCGCGACGTGCGATGGCGCTCAAATTCATCTCCGGCTGCACCAGCATCACCTCGGACTCGATCTGTTGGGCCTGCAGATCGCGTAGCAACTCGACGAGCTGCAAGGCGGATTCGGCCGGGTTACCGGCTGCCGGGTTAAAAATCACTTTAGCTTTCAAAGCAATTAGCTTCCTCTCATCCGCGCCGATTCTCTACAACCTGACACCGCAAACAAAAACCCAAGCTTTGTCCTGCGAGAGCCTGGGTGCCTCCAACGTTCAGATGCCGTCCTCTGGTACGCATTGTAGTTTATCGACTTGCGCCCCTTTGTCAACCACCCATCGCTTGCGGTTTCTGTTTTAATGAGACGGCCCTGCTTGCCTCACTGCCATTCCTCTCGCAAAGGGGCGCCAAGAGGGATGTTTACATTAAGAACCGGAAACTGCAAAAAAACTGCGCCCCATTCTCAGGGCGCAGCTGCCGTTCTCGTAACCAACTTCAGACTTGTCCTGCAGGTTTTCCACTCATACCCGTGCGCGGCCCGGAGCCACTGCTCGCAGGATCGCGATCAGGATGACGGCACCGATGAAGGCGACGATGACGCTCTCGATATTGATGCCGCTCATGGCGTCAACACCGAAAACTGCTGCGGCGATAAACCCACCAATCAGGCCACCAACGATGCCCACGATGAGATCGCCAACGATGCCATAGCCGCCCCCTTTCATCACCATGCCGGCAAGCCAGCCGGCAATCAACCCGACTATGATCCAGGAAAGAATACCCATTGCAAACCTCCTTTTTCTCTCTACTTTGTAAAACGTAAAGTTTGAAGGCAAGTTACACATAGGTAACCCTGGGGGGAGCAGCCTTGCAGCTCGTGGCCTGGGGTTTGGGAGAAGCGTTATGGAAATAAGCCCCGCGTAAAGGAGCCCACGCCGGCCATGAGGACTTGCTCGTGCTCGCACCGCTCATGATCGAGCAAACGCGGCGAAATCTGCACCGAAAGTTGCCACAACTCGTGGATCGTTTTGACCACTGGTTGGCGAGCTGTCCTTTCGTGCAGATGCCGGACCGCAGCCCCCAAGACACGGCACTTTGGTACCGCGTCTTTGCCTTGTCCTCAGTTCGTGGTGCGATGTCAGTGCCATCGCACCACGAATTCGAGATCATCTAGAGATGCACCGTCAATAGTGGTAGGGATTTGACGCTTGAGTCGGCGCTGCAGCCGGAGCTGCAGGGGCTGCTTTGCCTTTAAAGGCATCGCCCGTTGGCGTGATCACATACCAAACGCTTCCAACCCCCTGGCCTCTCGTATCCCCAGGTTGTTGATCCGGAGCATAGTAATAAAGCGGCCAGCCGTTATACGTAACCTGGCTGCTGCCATCTGTGCGCTGCGTGGTACCGACGAGGTCAGCATTCACGCCGTTGCTCAGAGTCGGCTTGCCCTGGGATATCAATGGGGGCCAGGTTGAGGCGCAACCATTGTAGCAATTGCTCGTCTTCTTCGTATCTTTAAGGAACAGATACAGGGTACGCCCTTGCCCATCGGTCAAAATGCTTCCCAGAGTAGCGTTCTGTGAGACTTGGAGCGCCACAGAGCCTGACGCGGCCGGAGCCTTTGTGGGAGCGGTGGATGGTGCGCCGGCGGAGGCAGTCGTTGGAGCATTTGTCACCGCCGTCGTGGGCGTGTCCACAGGGGCACTGGTGGAAGCTTGGACAGGGGCGCTTGTCGTCGGCGGAAAGGTAGCCGTCGAAGCTGCTGGAGCACAAGCAGCCAGTAAGACTATGCCGAGGAGCAGCGAGACGAGAACGTAACCGATATTGAAATGACGAGTATTCATTTGTTTCCTCCTTCTGATCTGTAACCACTATACCAGCAAATCGGGGAGACGGGAACGGGCCAAGGTCCAAACCCCGGCGCTCACTTCCGTCCCGGAAAGGATGCGACCATAGTCTGATGACGGGGAGGGCGACAAATGCTATAATAACCGCCAAAGCAGGTCTGACTTTGAGGTGATCGGGTGGTCGGAAAGATTGTTTCTCTCTTCAACCGTCTCAGTCTGGCCCAGCGTTTCATGCTGGCCAGCTTGATCATTGTCGCCTCGGGCATGCTGGGGGTAGCCTGGTGGGTTGGCCAGCAAATAGAGGCGGGAGTAGTAGATCGCACATCGGCGACGACGGCCCTGTACGTCGACAGCTTTATTGCTCCTCAAATGCAGGAACTCGCGACGAGCGACTCTCTCACGCCGGAGCACATCGCCACCCTCGACAAGTTGGTGCACCAAACCGATTTTGCCAAACAGATAGTTTCCTTCAAGATCTGGAACACACAAGGGCGTGTCCTTTACAGTAATAATTCCGCGAACGTCGGGCATGTGTTCCCCGTCCAGGGCGGCTTGGCCCGCGCCACTCGCGGTTGGGTGGCCGCGCGCATCAGCGATCTGCAAGACGAAGAGAATGTCGTCGAAAGGCAAAGCCATACGCGCCTGCTGGAAGTCTACAGTCCCGTTCGCCTCCAGGGCACCGATCGCGTGATCGGCGTGGCCGAGTTTTACCAAACGGTCGATGCCCTACAGGGCGATATCGATAGCGCTCAACGGCAAAGCTGGCTGCTCTTTGGCGGAGTAACGGTCGTCATGTACTTGCTGCTCGCCGTCTTTGTGCAGCGCGCGAGCAACACCATTGCCGCGCAGCAGAAGGAGTTGGCGCGTCAGGTCAATCGACTGAGCGATCTGCTTACGCAGAATGCCGAACTGCACGAGCGGGTCCGGCGCGCGGCCGCGCGGACGGCTGCATTGAACGAACGGTTCCTGCGACGCATCAGCGCGGACCTGCACGACGGACCCGTCCAGGACATGAGCCTCGCCGTTCTCCAATTAGACAAGGTGATGGCCCACGCGGAGATGATCCAAGTGAATGGGAGCGGCAGTGACCCGGATGGGCCTGATCTCGCCGCAGTTTCACAATCTCTCAATCATGCGCTGCAGGAAGTGCGCGCCATTTCCGCCGGGATGGGCCTGCCGCAATTACAGAATCTAACGGTCGCCGAGACGGTCGCGCGGGTCGTTCGCTCGCACGAGCGGCGGACGAACACCAAAGTAACCCTGACGACTAGGGATCTGCCCGAGCAAGCTCCCTTGTCGGTCAAGATCACTCTGTACCGCCTGGTGCAAGAGGCGCTGACCAATGCTTTTCAGCATGCTGGAGGAGCGGGCCAACATGTGACGGTGGGGAGTCTGGATGGCCAGCTCGAGGTCCAGGTCTCCGATGCAGGCCCTGGGCTCAATGGGATACAGGAATCAGAATGGGGCGAGCACCTGGGCCTGGTTGGAATGCGGGAGCGCGTCGAGAGCCTCGGGGGCACGTTTCACATAGAGAGCCGGCCCGGTCAGGGGACTCGCGTTTCCGCGCTTGTCCCTATTCAAGTTTGGGACATGACGGCATGAAATTGGCAAGAGTATGACAGAATCATTGCAGGTTGTAATCGTGGACGACCATCCGCTCTTTCGCGAGGGTGTCGTCGGGACGCTGCGTGCCGAACCGGATATCGAGGTGGTAGGGCAGGGGGAAACGGCCGAAGAGGCTTTCCGGTTGGGGACGGAACTCTTGCCGGACATCCTGCTGTTGGACATCAGTATTCCAGGCGGAGGCCTGAGCGCGGTCCCGAAGATTGCGGCCGCGTGCCCGGTGACCAAGATTGTCATGCTCACCGCGTCGGAAGAAGAGGACGACGTGGTCGCCGCGCTCCAAGCGGGCGCGCGCGGTTACATCGTCAAAGGAGTCGCAGCACGCGAACTGGTGCGGGTCCTGCGTGCAGTCCACGCCGGCGAGGCATATGTGACGCCCGCGCTCGCCGCGAGCCTGCTGGCAGTTATGCCGGGCAAGCCTGCCGGGGAGCGCGGGGCAAGTCCGCTTCAGGATCTGACTGAAAGAGAGCGACAAATCCTGGAACTAGTCGCCGCAGGACACAGCAACAAGGAAATTGGGCAGCAGCTTTACTTGAGCGAAAAGACGGTCAAGCATTACATGACGAATATTCTGCAAAAGCTGCATGTCCGGAACCGAGTGCAAGCGGCATTGGTGGCTCACAAGGTGCAGCCGGGTGACCATGGCTTGGAGAAATGAACTGTGTGCTCGGTGCCCCCCGGGTTATCGCCGAGGCCGACCTTGACATGCCGTTTTCCCGTAATATAATAGATGTCGTCAGAGGAAACGGAAATTCAAGCAAAGTAATGTTCCGAAGGTAAGGGCTCATCGGTCAGGCAGCGGGGCCGACGAAAGGACGCGTTGCAGTGGCACGCAATTGCTCCCCGCGGCAAGATCATGATAAGAAGAATCCACGTGCGGTAGACGGCACCAGTCGTATACTGTCGTGTGCTGCATGCGCCATTTTCGACCCGTAAGAGAGGCAGAGACATTTCTCTGCCTCTTTGCTTTTTGGCTTGCCGGCCGTCTAGATACCACCGGAAGCGGGCTGAAACAGATGGGCCTGTTCAGCCCCACTTTACCCTCAACGAAAGGAGCATGGCATGCCTGAGAAAAGCCCCCGCTTTCACGTGTTCGACTTCCCTGTCAGTAAGAATGTACGGCATCACGTCCAAGTGATTGCGCCACCTCAGATGGTGAATGGAAAGAGAGTGGATCTGCAGGTGACTGCCGGCCGACTCCGCGAGCCACCTTCGGAAGGCAAAGGGATTCATGTCCTCGAAACGGTCATCGACCTCGTGGTGCGACCTGTGGGCAGTAAGAGGGAGCTCTTCAACTTTGAGCCCCCACTGACCATCACCATTCAGCTTAGTGCCGAGACAGCGAAGAGGGCAGAAAAACTTGCTACGCAGACTGTCATGAGTGTCAAGCGCGTACCCAGGGGCAAGCCGAAGCTGTACATCTTTACTTGTTACAGGGACAAGTCTGACAAGTGGCGCTGGCAAAAGCTCAACTCTCGCCCCGACCGGCTAGGTCGCTGGCCGGCATTGACCGCCAAGATCACAACGCTCCATCCAAAGGACCCGCAGGGCATAGGTTCCGGATAGAGAACAAATGCAAAAGGGGCCATCCCGCTCGGAAGTGACCATGGCGCCCAAATTTCCGCTGCAAATTCAATTGCTGGGGGATCTCAGGCTCACTTGCGGCAACAAGCCGATCACAAGCATCAGTTCCCCGCGCCTCCAGGCGCTCCTTGCTTTTCTCCTCTTGCACCGCGAGGCGGCTCAGTCCAGACAGCACTTGGCCTTTCTCTTTTGGCCTGACTCGAGCGAGATCAATGCCCGCAACAATTTCCGCCAGTTGCTCTTTGATCTCCGCCACGCGCTCCCCGACTATGATTGCTTTCTCGATAGTGACGCCGCGACCATCCAATGGTGCGCAGACTCCCCCTTTACGCTCGACGTGGACGAATTGGAAAAGACCTTTGCCGAGGCGGAACGCGCGGTGCGCGGCCAAGATGAGACGCGCGCACAGACTGCCTTGGAGCAGGCTGTCACGCTATACAGGGGCGACCTCTTGCCCAGTTGTTATGACGATTGGATCACCGCACCGCGCGAGCACCTCCGCCAGATATTCATCGCCGCGCTCGAGAAACTCGTTCACTTGCTGGAAGACAGGCGAGACTATGCCGCGGCAATTCGCCATGCTCAACGCCTACTGCAACAAGATCCCTTGCACGAAGCCACCTACCAGCAGTTGATGCGTTTGCACGCACGGAGCGGCGACCGAGCCGGCGTGGCACGCATCTACCAGACCTGCGTTACCGTTCTCGACCGCGAACTGGGGGTCTCGCCGAGCGACGAGACCCAGCAGGTCTACAAGGCCCTCCTCAGCTCCAAGCCCGCGCTCGTCACAGAGCCTGCTTCTGCAATCCCTCTTCAGGTTACCAACAATCTCCCGATTCCGCTAACCCGTTTTGTCGGCCGAGAGCAAGAGCAGGCCGAGATCAAGAGACTGATTACCGAGAAACGGCTGCTCACACTCACGGGAGCTGGCGGGATTGGTAAGACCCGCCTCGCGCTTGCCGCGAGCGACGATCTCGTCGGGGCCTTTGCAGATGGGGTATGGTGGGTTGACTTGGCCTCACTGCGAGACTCCGCTCAGGTCCCCCAGGCCATCATTTCAACACTTCACATCCAGGAAAGTCGGGACCGTTCGCTTTTGGATGCGATCGTCGATTACCTGCACGACAAGACGATGGTCCTTCTGCTGGACAATTGCGAGCACTTGATTGACGCATGTACGCCGCTTATCGAGTCGCTGCTCTCCTCCGCTCCGAGTATCCACATCTTGGCAACCAGCCGCGAAGTGCTTGGCATCGCAGGCGAGATGGCATGGCGCGTTCCGTCGCTTTCCGTTCCGTCAATGCAAGATATCGGTCCGTTGGGCTCGGGACCCATTTCCAGTCTCTTGCAGTACGACAGCATACGGCTATTTGCGGACCGAGCCGCTATGACGCTGCCGACTTTCTCGCTGACCGATAAGAACGCCGGCGCCATCCAACAAATCTGCCAGGCGCTCGATGGCATCCCCCTTGCCATTGAATTGGCGGCCGCCCGCTTGAAAGCACTATCACCCGATCAGATCGCCGCTCGCCTTGACGACCGCTTTCACTTGCTGACCGGCGGCAGTCGCACGGCGCTCCCACGGCACAAAACCTTGAGCGCCGCAATCGATTGGAGCTACGACCTGCTGCCCGAAGCAGAACAGATCTTTTTCCAGCAGTTGTCCGTCTTTGTTGGCGGCTTTAGTCTCGATGCGATGGAAGCCATCTGCGCCATGCAGGACGGTGCCGTGTCGGCGACTCCGCTGGACCTCCTCTCTCGCCTCATTGACAAGTCGCTCGTCGCCGTAGAAGAGCGGGATGGAGAAGTACGCTATCGAATGCTCGAAACGCTCCGCCAATATGCTTTAGACAGACTTGTCCAATCCGGTCAGGCGGCGTCGCTGCGCAGCAGCCATTGCTCCTTTTTCCTCCAGCTCTCTGAAGAGGCCGAGGGCCACCTACGGGCCACGGACCAACTCACCTGGCTGGACCGGCTAGATACAGAGTACGAGAACATCTCAGCCGCGATCGAGTGGTCACTCTCGAATTCTGACGCGGAGACGTGCCTCCGGTTCGGAGGTGCGCTCTGGTACTTTTGGACGGCACGCGCACGGTGGACGGACGGACGTGAACGATTGGACCGAATCTTGTCCCTGCCGGTCGGCCCCTTCGGTTGCGCACGGGCCAAGGCTCTTCTGGGCGCGGGGTACCTTGCCTTTCACCAGGGTGACTTTGGCACGGCCACAAGATGTTTTGAAAACAGTCTGGAGATTAGCAGAACTGCAGAGCGCAGCGAGGAAATGGCCGAGGCGCACTATGGCCTGGGGGTTGTGGAACAGTACAAAGGAGATTGCGAAAAGGCACGCGGTTTCTTCACGGAGGGCTTGGCCTTGTCGCGAGATTCAAATAACCCGTGGGGCATTGGAGATGGTTTCCTCAACCTCGCACTGTTGAGACTGAATGAAGACGACTACGACGGTGCCCGCGCCCTTTTCGAACCCGGTCTAGCCGCGTTTCGCAAAGTCGACGACAAACGCAGTATCGCAAAGCTGCTGGCCGGTCTGGGACTGGTCGCCTACTACCAAGCTGACTATGCAGCCGCGCGCCCGCTTTTTGAAGAGGCACTGGCGATTGAGGTCCACCTGCGCGACAAACACGTAGCTGCTCTCCAGCTCGATAATCTCGGCTATGTGGCCTTGCATCAAAACGAGTACCCAAAAGCCAGGACGTTGTTCGGGCAGAGCATTGCGCTTCTCGACGAAATCGGAGGCAAACGGAGCATTGCGGATGTCCTCTACGGGCTGGCGGGCCTGGCCGCTGCTGAGGGCGAGCCAGAGCGCGCAGCGCATTTGTTCGGGGCGGCAGAAGCCCTACTGGAGCAACTGGGAGCCCGGGTGGAACCAATGAATCGTGCCGAGTACGACCGGATCATTGCTTCAGCACAAGGGCAGATGGATGCAGCCGCATTTGAGGCTGCGCAGTCACGCGGGCGGGCGATGAGCTTGCAGGAAGCAGTCCGTTATGCCTTGGCTGGTGTAGATAGATAGACCCAGACACGACCCGGACGAACAGGAGAGGCGAAATTCATCGCCCCTCCTTTTTTTATCCCTTTCGGAATGACGCGAAAAGTAACGATTCGCTAACGGCGGCATGGTATACTGCGGTCGAAATAGGAAGTAAGAGGTAGCTAAGCACAGGTACCAAGCCACTCAAAGCCAACGCCTCGAATTCGTAAGGAGGTTCACATGATTAGCGAAAGAGATGTTCGTGCGCAGCAGGCGCACTGCCGGGACCTGCTCCGAGAGGCCGAGCGAGATCGTTCCACCTACGGGGCATGGCTCAACGTCACGCGAAAATCAATCCCACACTGGGCGATGCGAGATCTGCAGGAGATGGACCGCCCCAAGATTGGGCTGGCCCTCACCACCGGTCTGGGCGTCCTCCTGATTGTGCTAACGTACTTGATCGGGGGTGCTCCCGGTTTGGCAGGCATGCTGCCCTAAAGCGTTGGAAATCACGGTCCGGCAAGTCTTTCGGTTATCTGCATGCCCGCTCGGAAAGCCTTCACCAGGTATGCAGATAACCGAAAAGGGGCGCCCCACTTGATGTTGAGAATTGAGAACCAGCGGCACGCACTCTAGATCGTTACTCCAACAGAGTTGTAACCCGTGGCGCCGTTGGGAAACGTATCCTGCGGGGTCTCAATTTGAAGAGCCCCCGTCCCATCGGTTGCCCGGACGGTGAATGTGTGGTTGCCGCGCACAAGGGGCCAGTCGTAACGCCACTGGACCCACGTGAGTGGGCCCAGCGGCGGCGTGCGCAGGGTGGCCGCCGCCCACGGTCCTTTATCTACCTGGACTTCTACCTTTTTGATGCCGCGGTCTCCGGCCCAGGCGATGCCACCCACCGGCACACGGCCGTTCTCGACGTGACTGGTGGCGACGGTATCGATCATGGAGAGAATTTGCGGATAGGCCGTCGGGCTCCAGCCGCGGTCGACCCAGTATCCTGAAGCGTTGTGGTCAATGGCTTGCATGGACGTCATCCACTTGGGCTGTTTCATACCGTAGCGATTGGGAATAGAGATGCGGAGCGGGAACCCGTGTTCGATCGGGAGCGTAACGCCATTCATGCCATAAACGAGGAGCGTGCGAGGATCCATGATATCTTGCATGACGACGGTCTCGTAAAAGCCGTCGGCGCTCTGAATATACAGTGCATCCGCCTGCGGGCGCATCCCCAAGTCCTGGACCACGTCGCGGAGGCGCGCCCCGGTATAGTTGGTCGTGCCGATCAAGTCTCCTCCGACCGGATTTGAGATGCAGGCCTGAGTGACCGGCTGGGTTATAGGGGGGTAAGCCAAGAGATCGGAAAGGGTCAGGTCGCGCGGACGCTCAAAAAGACCTGTGACGGCTAGTTTCCACGATCCTCCTTCAATGATGGGCGGGATGGTATCGATATCGATACGATAAAAATTCTGGTTTGGAGTGAGGTCGGGGCGAGTGCCGGGGGCCGCGGGAACGCGTTCCCTCTCCGTTGCTTGCGCGGTTTCTACAGCGAGGGGAGTCGGCGTGATGACGACCGTGGGTGCGCCGCTCGGCACATTCGTCCCCGGCGGTGGGGTTGCCCCCAAGGTCGAAAGGGCCTGCCCCGCGCCGCTCGCCTGCTGTTCGAGCTCTAGAAACCTGCCAAGGCCAGTGGCGAGAACCGCGACGCCGATGGACCCGCCCGCGAGCTTGATCAGGAGAGCGCGGCGTGACGCGCTGTAGCCCTCCGGCGCGGCCGAGAGCGCAGGCGCAATCAGCCAAGCGCCCAGAAATGTCCCCCAGCCGACAATGACGACCGCGAGCCACACAAGCGAGCCGGCTTCATCGCCTGAAATCCCAGTCCTGAGGCTGAACTCGACCGCCGCGACGACGAGGAACGCCAACGCGCCGAGCGCGGACCCAATCGTGGTGCCGGACCATTTCGTCCGCCGAATCCCGAGTGCCATCAGAACTCCGACGACCACGCCGCCTGCGATGACGAGCAGCACACCCGCCGTCTGCTCCAGAGTCTTGGCCGTGGCGCTGATAGGACCGAGGCCCAAAGAGCTAATGAGACGCACCATCGAGTCAATGCCAATGTTTATCACACTGCCCGGTAAAACGCGGGCGAGCCAATCGAACAGGTCAAAAGGGACAAAGGGGAGACCGGCTACCTTTGAGCCCAAGTACAGGAGGGCAATGAGGGGCAGACTCGTTATTCCGCCCAGTAGTCCTCCAAGCCAGAGAGAAGGACCTCCCCTTGGCCGGTTCTCATGCTCTACTGCTCCGTTCATAGATCCACCTCCAAAGCACCTGTTGCCTCAATACCATACCCACAGCCGGTCTGTTTGTCAATGGGAGTCGGCAAAGTGCTGCTTGTGATTACGGGCCATTATTGCGATACGCCGCCAGGAAGCGTCTCTCGAATGGATGTGAGAAGAAAACCTCCTCCAGGCCCTCAGCCTGGAGGAGGTTTTTTAGAGTCATTGCTGTGCACCGTTTGGGCGGATTTGCACGGATCGTGCGACGATGTTGCTGCCTGTCTGATCACTCGTGATGGTGACCCGGTCGCCAGGCTGGATGTCACTCGTCGTCCCGCTCACCGTCTTTTGGATTTGGGTCTGCGAGTTCAGAGTGACCGTAACGGTCGAGCCATCCTGCTGGGTCACAACAACAGTGTTCCCGCTGACGCTCTTGACCGTGCCGAACGCCGCGGGACGGCCAAACTGTGTACCCTGTCCGTTCTGCCCTGCCTGACCGGACTGTCCGCCCGTAGCACCCGTGGTGCCGATGCCTCGGCTGCGGAAGAATTGAGCGCGGGTGTTTTGGGCCTGCGCCTGGCCGTAGGAGGTGCCGGCAAAGAATGCCCCGACTCCGACAACCGCGACTATTACAACTGCGATAACCACTGTAAGAGCTGTTTTCATAGAGTCCTTCTCCTTATTATCATTTCATAGAGACTTGCTGGTGGCAGGGGAGCTCCGAGAAGACCCCACTATTCGTAACGCAATGCGTCAATCGGGTGCAGACTGGCCGCCCGATTCGCAGGATAGCTTCCAAAGAACAATCCCACGCCGACGGAGAACAACACGGCGAGAATCACCGAGCCGGGAGCAACGACCGTGTTCAACGTGGAGCTCCCCATCTGAATACCAGAGATAAGACGCGCTACGAGAGCGCCAAAAAGAATTCCAATCAACCCGCCGGACAAACTCAGAATCGTCGCTTCGGTCAAGAATTGGGCGAGGATATCGCGCTTGCGCGCGCCCACGGCCTTGCGGATGCCGATCTCGCGGGTGCGCTCGGTGACGGAGACGAGCATGATGTTCATGATGCCGATCCCGCCTACGATGAGCGAGATAGCCGCGACCCCGCCCAGGAAGATGGTCAGAACGCCCGTCACTTGGTTCGCGGTATTAAGGATATCCTGCTGGCTCTGGATGGTAAAGTCGTCCTGAGCGACATGATGGCGCTGGTCCAACACCTGGCTGATGTTCTGGATGACGTCGTTCTGGACGCTCGGGTCGGTGATCTTGACGTTCAAGACGGACACGCTATTGCCGCCGCGGAACTCGCCGCCGCGGCTCAGGCGACTGATCGCCGTCGTGATCGGGACGTAGATTTGCGTGTCGGCATTGAGAAAACCGGTGCCGCCTTTAGCCGCCATCACTCCGACGACCCGAAAGGCCTGCCCATTGATACGGACCGACTGCCCGACCGGTTCCGCGCCGTTGAACAGGTTCTGGGCGATCTGAGCGCCCAAGACCACGTCCGCAGAGCGCTCGGTCACATTTGCAGAGGTGATGAAATTGCCGTCTGCTACAGTCGCGTTGAGCGCGTCGGGATAGTCCGGCGTGACCCCGATGACCCGCCCCACGGCGTTGTTGCCCAGATATGCGAGCTGCGCAAAGCTATCCACCTCGGGTGCGACGGCGACAATGCCGGGGATGCCGACGAGAGACTGGCCATCTTCCATGGTAAGGGTGGAAGCTGAACCTTCGGCCGCGCGCACGCCGCCCTGCTGAGTCGCCCCGGGCCGGACGAAGAGCAGGTTGGTCCCGATGCTATCGATCTGCGCCGTAATCGCGGCCTGAGCGCCTTCTCCGATGGAGAGCATCGCGATCACCGACATGACGCCGATGATGATGCCAAGCATCGTCAGACCGGAGCGCAACTTGTTTGCGCCAAGGCTGCTTAGCGCAATCCGCATGCTTTCGATGATATTCATAAGCCTATTATCTATCCTCCCCGGCCAAAGATAAACCCGGGTCCGCCGAACCCACGCCCGGAGCTCGTCTGGGTCTGGGTCTGATTAAGGACGACGACATCCCCTTGATTCAATCCACTCGTAATCTGTATGCTCTGATCGTTCGTCAAGCCCGTGGTCACGGGAACTTGGATCGTCTGTCCCTTGTAGAGGACGGTTACCATTTTCTGGTTGCCTTGCGTGCGGACTGCGCGCGCGGGGACGATCAAGGCATTGTTTCGTTGATCGACGACGACACTAAGATTCGCCGTCATTCCCGGCTCGATCGAACCATCCGAAGTCGTAATCCCCACGATGACCGGATAGTTGACCACGCCTTGGGTGATGGTGCCCACAGGATCGATCTTGACCACCTTTGCAGTGTAGGTCTTGCCGGGCAGTGCATCCATCGTCATCTGGGCTGTCTCTCCCACCTTGATCTTGGGCAAGTCCACTTCGGCAATCGTAACCTGAACCTCCAAGTTCGAGAGATTGGCGACGCTGACTGCCGGGCTACCACTGCTCCCACCCGACGAATCGCCGACCGCAACGTTCACGGCCGACACGACGCCGTCGAACGGGGAGACAATCTTGGCTTTAGCCAGATTGGACTCGGCCTGACTGACGGCCACCTTAGCATTGTCGAGAGTAGCTTGTGCAACGCGCAGAGAAGTGTTCACGTTGCTCTGCGCCTGTTCGACCGCGACTTGCGCGCTGTCCAGTTGGGCTTGGGCAGCCTCGAGTGCCGTGTGGTTAATGCCCGCGGCCGTGATATTATAGTTCGCGAGGGCCGATTGGTAATCATCCGACGCTTGCTGCAGCGCGACCGATTGCTGCGTCATCCCGATCGAAGGATTGCTCGCGCCGCCAATCTTGTCGTACGCGGCTTGTGCCTGCTGCAGCGCGGATGCCGACTTGTCGAGGGTGGCCTTGGCGGCAATCAGTTGCTGGCTGTTCGTCGAATCTTTGGCTTTGGCCGAATCGTAGTTCGCCTGCGCGTTCGCGAGGTTCGCCTGGGCCGTCTTGACCGCGAGCTGCAGGTTCGATTGGGTTTGATCGTAGTTAGCTTGCGCGCTCGCCAGGCTCGCTTGCGCCGCTTGGAGCGCCAGCTGCAGGTCACTCGTATCCAGCGACGTCAGCACTTGGCCTTGCTTCACCTGGTCGCCGACCTGGACATTGACCTGGGCCACGCGTCCTGACGTTTGAAAGCTCAACGCGGCTGATTCCGGCGCTGACACATTGCCCGCCGCATCCACCGTCGCGACCAGAGTACCGCGCTGGACTGTGGCGGTCTGGAGGTGGTTATTTGCCGCCGCGGCGCTCGCGCTCAGCGTCTGCCAGCCGAATAAGGCGGCGATGGCGAGAACGATTACCACAGCGCCGCCTATTAGCATGCCACTTCTTTTCATCAATTCCACTCCTACCTTATGATTCCTGACGCGATTGCCCGTTCCACAAAAAAGCCGGTGCCCATCGTGAACAGCACCAGCATTGGCATCTTCACCAGGTGTGTAGACCCTATCTCGAGTCCACAGACAACATGTGCGATTCTATCCTATTTAGATTAAAGAAAGCTGAAAAAGGCCTTAGGAGTTACTGATAGTTTCGCGTGGCAACGCATGCAAGTATTAGAGTTTCCTAAAGATGGCAAGGGGCGAAGGCGGATGCGCCTTCGCCCCCTCCCATATGCAATTCTCTATTTAATGGTCAACGTAACGTCGGCGGGAGCGGTGTTGCCGTTAATGACCCGGACATAGTAGGTGCCGGGCGCTCCAAATGCTCCGCTCCAGGTCAGATCGGGGGCTTGGCATTGCCCTTGAGCCGACGGTTCTCCCGTCGTGCAGTCCACAGTCGCCGCCGTGCCTTGTCCAGTGGGCGTGTTGTTCCACCAACCGCCATTCAGGCTGTCGGGTGACCAGACCTGGAAACTCACTCCACTGTTCGTCCCGTTCACGAAGGTGATCGTCTGCACCGGCCGGGTGCCATCTTCATTCAAGTTGTAGCTGAAGCTGTACCACACCGCCGAACCTGCCGGAATGCTGTGCGAGGCATTGTCGATCACCGTCGCCTTCGCCGGATCATCCAGATTTATGGTTGCAGCTGAGGCCGCGGGAGCTGCGGCTGGGGCGCTCGGCGCCGAGGCGAGCTGCGTGCCCAGGCTCACCCCGCTCCCCTGGATCAGCAGTTGGTAGTTCATTGCATTGTTCATGCTATTCGTGATCAGCACATAGTAGGGGTTGCTCTCGCCAAATGCTCCGCTCCAGGTCAGATCGGGGGCTTGGCATTGCCCTTGAGCCGACGGTTCTCCCGTCGTGCAATCCACCGTCGCCGCGGTCCCTTGCCCGACAGGCTTGTTGTCCGCCATGTCATTCACGGTGTCCGGCGTCCAGACCTGAAAGCCCAGCCCGCTATTCGTCCCGTTGACGAGCGTGATGGTCGTCACCGGGCGGATGTTGTTGAGAGTGTCGACCGCATAGTCAAAGCGGAAGAGCTGGCTCGTATTCGGCCCGATGCTGTGCGATTGGTTATCCAGGTAGGCCACACTTGTTGGTCCTTGAGCGGCGGCGGTCAGAGCGCCGAGGCTGAGCAGGGCAGCGAGGGCGAGTAGCACGGCGCTGGAAAGTTTGAGGGTCTTCATGACTTTGCTCCTTTCGAGAACGCTGAGTTTGCTTGCCGACGAAATTGCTTCGTCGGCCCCTAGTAAGCACGAGCCAATTGGCTGCAAGTTTCAAAGGCTGAGAAAAGCCTCAGCTTATTCTCAGTTTTGTCTCCGTGTGACAGGGCGATGTAGACAGAATAGTAGGACACGTTCTGTCAAAAAGTAGGGATTGACCCTATCGACTCGCGTGCCCGTTGGTGTTACATTTCAGAGTGATAACAGATCAGATGTGTTTGCGGCGAGGTCAAGATGGCCTTTATCAATGGCATTCATGCCATCGCTAAAGGCCATCTTTCTTTTCAATAGAGGAACAAGTTTGCCAGAACTGCCATACAGCGGTTGGCGCCATAGAAAAGTCAAGATCGCCAGGCAATTTCGAGGGAGGACCTGATGAACAAGTTATTGCCAACGTCAATACTGATCCTCTTCGTGTTGCTACTGATCCTCTTCGGACAGGGTTATCGACTTGTCGCTCTCACTCAGGCCGATGCTAACCTGCCTGATCCTACCGGTCCGCTGGTCCAGCAGATGAATACTGTAAACGTGCCCGTGGACTTTGTCACCGACTTTAGCATGGCGGTCCGCGAGGTCGCTCAGGCCGTCCGCCCGGCGGTCGTGCAGATCACGAACGAACAGGTCCAGGCAGACCAATTCAACCAAGCTTTCGCGGTGCCCTCTGGCGTAGGATCCGGCGTCATCTACGATACCCAAGGGCATATCTTGACCAATAACCACGTCGTGGAAGGAGCACAGCAATTGCTTGTTTCGCTGCCGGACGGACGGTCCTTTAAGGCGAACCCGATCGGACGCGATCCGCAAACCGACATCGCCGTCGTGCAAATCGATGGGAGCGATCTGCCACTGGCGCAGCTCGGCGATTCGAGCATGCTTCAAGTTGGCGACTGGGTTGTGGCGATTGGAAACGCACTTGCATTACAGGGAGGACCGACGGTCACCGCCGGCGTTGTCAGCGCCCTGGGGCGCTCCGTGCAAGAGCCATCGGACACCAACGCTGAGGGTCCATACCTGTTCGATCTTATTCAGACCAGCGCGCCAATCAATCCGGGCAACTCGGGCGGCCCCCTCGTCAACCTGGCAGGGCAAATTGTAGGAATCAGCACGATGGTTGCGGGGCAGGCCGAGCCGGGCGTTCAAGCGCAGGGGATCGGGTTTGCCATTTCCATCAATTCGGCGAAACAAATCGCCGATCAGCTTGTGTCGGCCGGCAAAGTCGTCCATGCCTCGTTGCCCATGAGCTACGTCCCACTGAACCCCTCGATTTCGGCACAATTGGGCATCCAGCAAACGGATGGAGTTGTGGTGATCCACATCCCCTCCAGTTCGCCTGCCGCTCAGGCCGGGCTCAAGCGCGGCGATGTGATCACCGAGGTTGACGGCCAGACTCTGGAAGGTGACTCGGCGTTGGCTCTGGTGATTAGCAAGCACAAGCCGGGCGACAGCCTGAAGCTGACCGTGTTGCGTGGAGGCCGGACCGTGAGCATGGAGGTAACGCTCGCTCAGGCAGATTGAGGCGCGGCGGTACGTCTATCGAACAGTACCTACTTTGCACTATGACCCTTTTGCCCCTTTTGAACCAGGAGGAATCATGAAACGGAATGTTCTGATCATTGCCGTCGTCGTAATCGTGGTCCTGGTCGTCGCCGCAGCGCTAGGCTTGCAGCAAATCAATGCGCAGGCCGCGACGCGGGCACAGCTTCAGACGACGACCATTCAGCGCGGAACGATTGTCGCAACCGTTGCGGCCGCGGGGAACGTCTCCTCACCGCAGCAAGCAGACGTGTCCTTTCAAACGTCCGGGCGGGTGGCCAAAGTCAATGTCAAGATCGGCGACCAGGTCAAGGCCGGGCAGGTGTTGATGGCGTTGGACACGAGCGACCTGCAGCTGGCGCTCCAAGCCGCGCAGGCGAGCTTGGCAAGCTCACAGGCCAACTACGATCAAACCCAATCGAACCTGCAGCTCGCGGTCAAGACCGCGCAGGCGAATCTGGCGAGCGCTCAAGCGAGCTATGATTCTGCCAAACAAAAGGACGGGCAGAACCCCAATCAGCTCATCGTAGCCAAGGCAACCCTGAACCAAGCCGCGGTCGCGCTTCAAACTGCGCAGGGAAACTATAACGCCATTGCCTGGCGCGGAGATGTGGGTATGACGTCGCAGGCGGCGGCCCTCCAGACCGCCACGGACAACTACAATTCTGCCCTGGCGACTTTTCAAATCACGGCGGCGGGAATTAACGACTCCTCCTCGCAGACGGCAAAAGCGGCCCTCGACAATGCACAAGTCGCCCTGGACCAAGCCCAGGGCAACCTGGATACTTCTCTACGCGTCGCCCAAGCCTCTCTCGACAACGCCAAGGTGGCCGTCAGCCAGGCTCAATCCAGTTTGGCCAAAGCGCAGATCGTTGCGCCCTTCGACGGGAGCATAGCGGCGGTGAATTACGACGTCGGAGATACTGCGGGGTCGTCCAGCGCGGTCACCGTCACGAATCTCTCCAACCTGCAAGTGCAGGTCTCCGTCGACGAAGTAGACACTGCAAACCTGAAGGTGGGCGATACCGCCCAACTGACGCTTGACGCCCTTCCGGGCCCCACATATACGGCAACCGTTCTCGCGATTGGACCGGTGGGAACCATTACGCAAGGCGTCGTCAACTACCCGGTGACCGTGGCCGTCGGCGGCTCGAACCCCGAAATCAAGCCGGGCATGACGGCGGAATTGACCATTGCCGTGGACGAGCGCCAGAATGTGCTCATGGTCCCGCTGCGCGCGGTGCGCACGCAGGGCACTCAAAAGCTCGTGACCGTGCTCTACAAAGGCCTGCAAATCCAGACCCCCGTCACCCTCGGACTGGAAAGCGACACCAATGCGGAGGTCACGAGCGGCCTACAGCAAGGAGACACCGTCGTCATGAACCCGACGCAGACCACCACGAGTTCTCGCGGCTTTGGCGGCGGAGGTATTCCGTTCGTCGGCGGTTTTGGAGGTCGCTAACATGGCGCCGGTTATTCAGATCGACAATGTCACCAAGGTTTACAAAATGGGGGACATCGAGGTGGCCGCGCTGCGCGGCGTCTCGCTCTGGGTCGACAAGGGCGAGATGGTCGCGGTGATCGGGCCGTCCGGCTCCGGCAAGTCCACTCTCATGAATATCATCGGGTGCCTTGACACGCCGACGACTGGCAATTACGTCCTGGACGACGTGCTCGTCTCTAGCTTAAACGACGACCAGCTCGCGGACATTCGGAACAAAAAGATTGGATTTGTTTTTCAGACCTTTAACTTGCTCCCCCGTACGCCCGCCGTCGACCAGGTCGAACTGCCGATGGTCTACGCCGGGGCTCCCGACCGGCATGCCCGCGCTTTGGCGGCCCTGGAATCGGTGGGGCTGAAAGATCGCGTCCACCATCGTCCGAACGAACTCTCCGGCGGCCAACAGCAGCGGGTGGCGATTGCGCGGGCCCTCGTGAACCATCCGAGCATCATCCTCGCCGATGAGCCGACGGGGAACCTCGACAGCAAGTCCGGCGCCGAGATCTTGAATATTTTCAAGTCGCTCAACCGCGATCAGGCTCTGACGATCGTCCTCGTCACTCACGACCCGACCATCGCGGCGCAGGCTCAGCGCGTTATCCATGTGCGAGATGGACAAGTGGTCAGTTAGTTTGATGGTCGGATGATAGAGTCGTGGACCAATCGGCCAACACTCTAACCATGCAATTAGCTAGCGATCAAACTGGTAGACGGAGTCACACATGAATATCAAGGAAAGCGTGCGCATTGCGCTGGGGAGCATCGGAGCAAACAAGATGCGCTCCGGTCTCACCATGCTCGGGATCATCATCGGGGTCATGGCGGTGATCGCCATGCTCTCGATTGGACGCGGGGCACAGGCCGCGATCACGAACCAGATCAATAGTATCGGGACAAACCTGCTCTACGTCCGCCCAGGGGCGACTCAGCAAGGAGGGGTAAGGACCGCAGAGGGCTCGGCGGCGACGCTCACCATGGAGGACGGGCAGGCGCTCGACGGTCTGCCGGGCATTGTCGCGGTGGCGCCAGAGGTCGACAGCTTTGCGCAAGTGGTATATCTGGGTAACAACGACAATGGGCGGGTGATCGGCTGCACGCCTACATACCAAGATGCTATGAATGTGAGCCTGGCGGATGGCAACTTTGTCACAGACGCTAACGTGACTGCCCGATCGGCCGTCGTCGTCCTCGGGTCTCAGATCGCCTCTGACCTCTTCAGCGGCGCCGAGCCGGTGGGCCAGATGGTCCGAGTTAATAACCAGCCCTTTCGCGTGGTCGGCGTCATGGCCTCCAAGGGCGGCACCGGGTTCATGAACGTGGATACGCAGATCTACGTGCCACTCACGACTGCCCTCAGCCGGCTGAGCCGGGGCGGCCAGTTCCGCGGAGGGGACACCGTCTCCGTCCTGAATATCAAGATCACTGACCCGAGCGTCCAGAACAGCGTCATCCAGAACGTCAGCCAGGTGTTGGACCAGCGCCATCATGTCGCTCAGGACGACTTTACCATCCAGAGCCAGCAGGATATCCTTAATACCGCCAACCAGGTGACGGGTGTTCTGACCATCTTCCTGGGCGGGGTCGCGGCCGTCTCGCTCATCGTAGGCGGGATCGGCATCATGAACATCATGCTCGTCTCCGTCACCGAGCGCACCCGCGAGATCGGCATCCGTAAGGCGATCGGCGCACACAAGCGCGATATCCTCGCCCAATTCTTGACCGAAGCGACGATTCTGAGCATTTCGGGAGGCCTAATCGGAATTCTCATGGGCGCCATTGTGGCGCGCGTGATCTCCGGTGTCCAATTGGGGACGACGACGTTGACTACGGTAGTCGATCCAGACGCCGTCCTGCTTGCGGTTCTGTTCTCCGTGGCGGTGGGTCTCTTCTTTGGGGGCTATCCTGCGAATCGCGCGGCCAGCCTCCACCCGATCGATGCGCTGCGATACGAATAGGACGCAAATGGTTCTCATTCGACTCTCGTGCTCACGAACATCGCCAACTCGTTTCCGGTTCGGTACAACTTTACGAATGAGAAGGTGATTGCCTAGAAATGGATTTCTGACCCAAGATCGCAGATGCCGAATCGGCAGTCTTTTATAGAGTGCTGTAACGGAGGTCCCATGAAAACTGTCATTGTCGTAGCCGTGGTGATTGTTCTCCTCGTCGTAGTTGGCTTTGGAGCATATTCCGTCGGTGAGTCCAGTGGCTTCACCCAGGCTCAGAACATTCGTTCGGAATTTTTTCAATCGCATTCGGCGGCAGGCGGGCAAAGCGGTTCGGCTACACCGGGGGCAGGCACGCGTAGCCAGGCCGCGCGGCCCGCTGCCTCCGGCACGATCAAGAGCATTCAAGGGAACACAGTCCAGTTGACCCAGCAAGATGGTAGCTTACTCACGGTGAACTTGAGCGGGCAAACGATCGTCGAAAGGGTCGTGAAGGGCGCGTCGAGCGACCTGCAGGCGGGGCAGCGCATTTCCGTCCAAGGCACAGAGGCGAACGGACAAATGACCGCGCAAGTGATTCAAATTGCCGCGAGCACCCAGTAGCTTGGACCATGGTGAAACTCAAGTTCCCGAGCAGAGCCAGCTCGGTGAAGCACCCGCAGCTGTGGTCGGGCCTACTTGTCGTTCTCGCGGCCATGGTGGTCACGCCCTCGATTCTTGCCGCAGGGCCGGCCCTAACGATATCCGATTCGCCGAACGCATTCATCGCGCCCCGCTTGCGTCCTGTCGGTCCCGAAACCGCTGCTGAAGTAATATCTCTCGCGACGCCAGGATTTGCTCCAAATCCCACACCAGATCATGGAGGGACTGTCTCACCGGCGACCACTCCATCCCCGGTCGCCTCACAGGTCCCGGCGCTCGCTCCCGCTCTTGCGGGTGCGACTCTCGTTTCCATCCGGTCTGATGCACGCGGGCTGCTCCTGACCGTGAATGACCAACCGGTCGTAGTCACGGGAATGGATTACGACGTGAACTACACGTCCCTGCCGGAAGAGACCCGACGAGCCCTCCACGAGCGCGATTTCCAGATTATGAAGAGCGCGGGAGTTAACGCGATCGTCGGATGGGGTGTGTACGACGAGGTGACTCTGCAGATCGCAAGCGAGTTTGGGATCGGCGTCATCATGCCTTTCGACCTCGATCCGCAGGGCGCGTATGATAATCAGAACTATAGGAACCAGGTGATGAGCGATTTTCGCGCCTATGTGGAGCGGTTCAAAGGATTCCCGGCCGTGTGGGCATGGAATCCGGGCGGCGACGAATTGCTTTATCGAATGGACACTCAGCAGCATCGGACGAGTGACAAGCTCCAAGCAGCCGCGGACTTGCTCGCTCAACTCTCGGCGCTGGCCTATTCGCTCGATCCTGCGCACGTGGATGTCATCAAAGAGCCCCGGGATTTCTATATCCCCTACCTCGATGCCGGTCTCAAAAAGATCAGAGCACAGTCAGGGCAGCCCGACCCAAGCCGTTACGTAGTTTTTGGTCTGGACGTATACGGCAAGCCTGACGATGTCGCGGCGGCGGTCCAGGCGGCGAAACGGAATGCCGAATCACGGATGGGAGTAGCCCTCCTTGTCACCGAGTATGGACCCTTCGAGATGCCGGCCAAGGATCGCGCGATCGATTACGGCATGATTTGGGATGCCGTGATTGCGAATTGCCCAAACGGTGGATTGGTCTATGTCTTTGGCCCCGATCAGCCGAACCCCCAAATGCCAAACCCTTACGATCCGCTCCATCTCCTTCCCAACCCGTTTACCCTGGTAGATAACCAGGGCAAGCCCATCGATGAGACACTGAGCACACTGACAGAGAGATACCTTCTAGTCCATAGTTCGAGTTCGTCCCCATAGCTCGCCGCTCTTCTTTCAAAGAGAGGAACAGGACAACGCAAAACCTCCCATGGGCACGCCCAATGGGAAGTTTGGTTTTACTGCACGCTTGCTGCCATTCGAGAAGGCAAATTTAAAGCATAATCCGTAACAGAGGTATCTGCCTCCCTGTTCGGCCTTTGGAACTAGTCCACCATGGAAACCCCGACTGGAGCGGATGATGGTCAAAACAACTCATTCCAACAAAAAGATGCGATCGGCGCGGGGCACAACAAGGATCAAGGCAGGCAAAGAGAGGAAAATCATTCGCTTGCCCTATGTGAAAAAGATCGGCCGACGCGGGTCCATTAGCATCTGGCAAGTGGACGGCTCTTTTATTCGCACTCACAAAGACGAAGAGTTCACGAACTACGGCCAACACTTTAGCTTCAAGTACATCCCCGAGGACGAGTTCTGGCTGGATCAGGGCGTCAGCCCGGAAGAGCAGAAATTCTTCATCAAGCACCTGAGTGTCGAGTACCGTCTGATGAAGAACGGAATGGATGTGGACAGTGCCCGCGAGAAGGCGGACTATGTGGAGAGGGAAGAGCGCAAACGGGCGGGGGACGTCCGAAAACTAACCCACAGCGGCCGCGAACTCCCTGATCCTGGCCAAGTGCACCGGCGGTTGTGGAAAAAGCTTGACAATGGGGTGAGCGTGTGGATCGTCAATGCCCGCCTCGTCCGGAGCGTATTCGACGACGATTTTGCTTCCGGCGGGCACGACTATGTCTACGAATACATCCCCGAAAACGAAGTCTGGATCGACGATACGCTCAAAGCGGCCGAGCGGCCTTTTTCTCTCTTGCACGAGCTGCATGAGCGCAATCTGATGATCAAGGGGATGGACTACGACCGTGCTCACGCCGAATCGAGCAAGCTGGAGCGACGTTTACGGCGGCACCCCGACGATTTGCACGAGGCACTGGCGCAAGAAGGATGGGAATAGAGCGAGGGGTGATCTACGCGGCGACCAGCAGGTCGTTGATCGCGGCATCCAGCATTTCGTGTCGCCCTTGCTTGAGGAAATAGGCTTTGGTTCCGCTGCCCAATGGCTCAAGAACGAGAACTTCATCTGAACGAGGTGAGATGACGACAAGCTGATCCGGCTGTGCAGGGCGGGACTGGGTTTGGCCAAGCAACTCTGGAACTGTGACGTCCAGATTGATATCGCGAGCGGTACGGTTCTCGGACCGTGGAACCAATCTCAACGTTCGACCGTTGTTTTTCTGGCCGGGTGTTTTCGCTCTTTCGAGCAGGCTCTTGACCTCTTGCCGATTGAACTGGTCGTCGTCTACGACCATAATGCGAACCATTTCGCTTGCCTCGTTCGGGCTCTAAAGAATGCTTTTGGAAGAACGCGCCAGCCATGCCGGAACTAGATGTTTCCAGTATATGGCGCTTCTGTCGGAAAACAATGGGGTATATCCCTAAGCATTCCAGCCATTCTGGATGGGGGTTTACCCACCCCCACGAACCGGTAGGTAGATGGCCATTTCCGCCTCTTTTCTTCGAGAATACGGGCTCGCGCTCGCCTGCCGACCCCTACAGACGGCCCATTCGAGGCGGCTTGACCCACCGAATACAAGGGAGTGTGTCAAAAAACAAAAACCCCTCTCCGCGCGCGCGAAGAGGGGCAAGGGAGGGGGCCGGTTCATTCCTATTCTACATATCTGTGCTTGAGGCCCATCACGTCACGATAGGTGACAACCCCGAGCACCTTTCTTTCTTCATCCACAATCGGAATCGCTCGGAACTCGTAGCGTGCGAACAATTCCGCGGCTTTTTTCAGGGTGCTGTCCGACTCGAGCACAATGACATTGTCCACCATGACGTCTCTCAAGAGCGCTTTTTCTTCGGCTTGAAGCAGCTCCTTGATGTCCAAGACGCCGAGGAGCCGTCGCTCCGTATCCAGGACATAGATGTACATGACCACGTCCTTGCCTCTGGCCGCAAGCCGGTAGTCATCCTGCGCCTGTTCGACCGTGCGGTCCGGCGGAAACGCGATATAGTCCTGCGTTGCAAAATCCAAAATGTTTTCCTCGTGGTGCTCCATGATGGCGCGGACTTTGTGCGCATTTTCCGGATTTAGGCGTTCCAGGATCGCATCTGCTTCGGACGCAGACAAGGCCGAGAGAACGTCGGCCGCCTGCCCCGTCGTCATCTCGTCTATCAGCTGGGCCACCTTTTCGATTCTCAGTGACTCGACCAGGTCGCGTTGGGCGTTGGGGTCTATCTCTTCAAGTGTGTCAGACGCCTGCTCCGGATCAAGCTTTTCAAAGATTTCCACCCGCTGCTCCGGGTCCATCTGCTCCAAAATATCCGCCAGGTCGACCGGGTGCATCTCTGCGAGTTTCTCTTTCAGCACGTTCAGTTTGACATCGCCCCGAAAGCGCCCGATATTATCCGGCAGGCGCTGGATGTATTTCCAGGAAACCGTTTGATCACGGATGGTCTCTGCCAGATTGTAGATAAGGTCGGCCAATCTCGCCAGGCCCATGCGGCGGAGCAGGCCATAGCGACTGAGATCCACGTCCGTAACATACAGGCGGCGGTTTTTTAGGGCCAACTTGACATCATAGACCACCTCCAGCTCCCGGCCCTCCATGTCAATGGCTTTCTTGTCGAGAATGTGATCTTTGAGGAGCACGGCATTCTCTTCGGGCTCGCCGTGAAAAGGCGCGATGCTGTCTCCGGCGATAATCACTTGCTTGGAACCGACCGATTCGACTTTATCCCAAGGAACCAGGGCCGACTCGCCGAAGGGAAGCGCGACGCAAAGGGACGTCACCACAGGTAGTGCACCGTTTTCTTTGATGACCAAGTCGGTCAGTTTGCCAACCCTTTTGCCCGCGACAAACACGCGCGCGCCGAGGAGTTCGCTCAGGAAAAACGCTTGCTCCTGGACGGCGCCGGTGATGGTCGCGGCATGGTTGAATGCAACCTGCGCCATTGCTCCCCCCTATTTGACGGTCACAATCGTAATGAACTTGTAGGCTAGCAGCAGCAACATGCCCAGGAGATAGAGTCGCAGCATCAACAGCGAAAAGCTAACCATCCGTGTCATCTTGATGCGCGGCGTTTTGTATTTCTCATTGATCTCATGAATGGCGCCAACAAAATCGTGGAATCCACTCAAAATTCTTTCCACGGGTACCTCCCCGGTCATTGGCCGAACCAAGTGGGGAAAAGTGTGGTCAGCGTATAGCCACTTGATAATAGGATCAATCCAATGACAATCACAAAATCCACCATGTTCTGCCAGGTCCTGTTGCGGTATTCCCCCATGAGCTCTTCATTGTTGAGCAACAAGATGAGGAATACCAATGCGGCGGGCAGGAGCGTCGTCGCGACCACCTGCACGAAGAGAGTGATGACGACGAGCGGCGCTCCCGGGATCAGGACCAGGAGACCGGCCGACAGCAGCGAGAAAAAGTAGAACGCGTAGAACCAGGGCGCTTCGCGCACCCTGTTGTTGAGCGAGTGTGCCCAGCCGAACACCTCGCCGATTGCCCAGGAACTGGAGAGCGAAATGCAGATGGCGCCGAGGAATCCCGCATCGAACAAGCCGATGGCCATGAAGGCGCCGGTATATTGGTTGATGTGCATCAATGCAGCCGCCGCCTGGGCGGCACTCTCAACATTCGTTCCGTAAAGGGTGGCGCCGGTTACGATGAGGCAGGCCACCGCGACCACGACGGTGAAGAAAGCGCCAATCGCCGTGTCCAGTTGGCTCCAGAGGACATCTTTGCCTTTGAGTCCCTTGTCCACGACCGCGCTCTGCTGAAAAAAGATCATCCAGGGGGCAATCGTCGTGCCAACATTCGCCATGAGGAAAAAGAACATGGTCGTCGTCAGCCCGCCAGGCAAGTTCGGGATCAACCCGGTGGCAAAGACCTGGCCAAGATTGGGATGGAGAACGAAGGCCGCGGGAACGTAGATGAGGTTGATCACGCAAAAGACGAGTGCAATTTTCTCCCACGTCCAGTACCGCCCCTGCAGCACCATGGCGCCCATCAAGATGGACACGACGATGACGGTCAGCCACTCGGGCACGCCAAAGATCCGTAGACCGGCCGTCATCCCAATGAATTCACTCACGAGCGTCAGCCAGTCCGTGATCGCCAGATCGAAGAGCGAAAACCAGCCCCAGAACGGGCCAAAGGCGTCGAAAATTGCTTCGGCATGCCCACGCTTGGTGACCGCACCCAGGCGTACAGTCATCTCCTGAGCAACATAGGCAATGGGCCCCAGGAGAATCAGAAACCACAGAAGGTTGAACCCGTATTTAGCGCCGGTCGCGGTGTAGGTGGTAATGCCGCCCGCATCGTTATCGGCGACCATGACGAGAATGCCGGGCCCGGCAATGATCGCCAGGAGACGGAGAAACTTTACAAATCTTCGTTCGGTATAATAGACGCGTGCTACAGTATTCATCCCGCACCTCGGGCTTGAATTGGTCCGCCGCCGCGCGGGGCCTTGTCACCCCCGGGCAACAAGAAAAACCTCCCTGAAAACCAGGGAGGCACGGCATCCTAATGCTTCGACGCAGTGCAGCCTCACAGCCGAATGACCCGCAAAGGATGAACCTGTGCTTTGAGCCACCGGCAACCGCATCGAAACATGCCCCGCAGAGTCATTCTGCGGAGCCGCCCCCACTGGTTGAGCTTTGGCACTGCGCAGCGTAGGGTTGTAGCTCCTGCGCTTTCCAGCAGGAGCGGGAATCCCGCAATCTCCATCGGGATCATGAATCCCCAGCCACTTTGAGCGAAGCCTTATGCCGGCCCCGCCTGGTCTACCCCTCGGCGTCTCTCGACGTTTCGGGGCAGCGGCCTGTATCTCGCGCAGACGCCTCGCCTAACGAGGGTCAAATTCACGCGCAGTATACGCCTGAATTTGTAATCCTGTCAATATTTTGAACCTTAAGATTGGCGCGCGCCTTGGAATGCCCCAGATGGCAAGCTTCCCCTGGTCGGTTCTCGTCGCGAGCCAAAAACCGTCCGGCGAAAACTCGATTTGGTCGATCCCCGGGACGAGCAGGGAACGCAATTCATGGCCACTCGCCATTTGCCAAACCCGTACGATCTCATCGTCTCCGAAAGAGGCTAGCAGCAAGCCATCCGGCGAAAAGGCGACTCCATAGACTGAGGCAGGTGCTCCTTGGAGCACTTGGACCTCGCGACTCGTTGTAATGTCCGAGAGCCTGATCGTCCCATCCATGTAAGCACCGGCCGCCAACAGCCGGCCGTCCGGCGAAAAAGACATGCTAACCTTGATCGGATATGGCTCCACATTTAGACTCTTCCTTGCGGCCGGGTCATGCACCCAAATGAATCCTTTGCCGTACCTGGTGGCGACCAGTCTGCCATCCGGCGATATAGCAACTTGATACACAGAAATGCTATGCCCGCCCCAACTGTACAGTTGGGCCCCAGTGTCGACATCCCAGACCTTGGCAGTTTGGTCCATGGATCCCGAGGCGAGCAGCGTCCCGTCTCGAGAAAAGACGAGATCTGTTACCGGGTACGCATGTTTGCCCTTCGTGAGGAGCTCGCGGTCGCTCGCCACCTGCCAGATCTTGATCGAACCATCCTTCATGGCACCCGCCAACCAGCGTCCATCAGGTGAAAGTGTGACGCCGGTTCCGTCGCTCTTGTTCGGGACCAGTCGGACCTGATCACCGGTGCCGCGATCGTAAATGTGGAGGCCATCCGCCGCACCTACTCCAATGTTTTGGCTGTCCGGGAACCACGCCATCTTGCCTTCGGGCACCGGCCAATCGGCTAGTGGGCTGAGCCGCCCGACATTCTCCGCCGTGATTTTGCTCCCCTCGCCCGACGGCGTGCCCAGAGTCGGTTGCTCTGTCACTGTCAGCACTGGCAAAACAGTCGGAGATGGAACGAGCGCGGGGGCCATAGTTTGGGTAGGGTGCGGCGGTGCGGATACGATAGAGGCGGCCGTGGGAGAAACCGGGGAGGAAAGCGGCGCAGGAGCCACAGATCGGCTGTCGAGCGCGCTGCTACATGCTGTTCCAGACCCGAGCAAGACTGCAATGAGAATACCCAAAAGGAGTGTTGGCCATTTCAACTGCTCTGGGTAGTTGGGCATGCGTCACCTCGTCTGTACGATCTGCAGATATCGCTCCCTGAAGGCTAGAGTCGCCACTATATTTTCTTAGCACCGCGCCCGGAAACAATTTTAATCTGCCAGCCCGAGTTAGTCAATTCCTCAGACTCTCGTGGTGCTGCTCCAGAAAATGTAAACCCCAGGCGAGTGTAACATCTCCATCCTGGAAATGTTCCTGATTCTAGTAGTCACTCAAATCTTCTACCCCCGGGCCTGCTCGCCAATTGCCCCCGCAATCAGCGACGCGTGTTTTCCCGTACTTTTTGGCTGAAAGCACGCGTTCTGTTGAAATCCTTGGTTGATTCATTCGGCAATTGTCATAAGGGTCTTTTGCATGCGCATCAGGAATTCCGTGAACAGGAAAGCTGGTTCCTGCCCCTTATCAACTGCGTATCGCAAGAGAACTCGGCTTCATTCCTCTGGCTCCATCCTTGCTCTGGTTACTTGTCTCGTTTTGATGATCGGACTCTCGCTCGGCATTGAGCCTCTGAATACTCTGGCAAGTAGCATTTCACAGACGATTGCCCCGTTGCATTCGCTCCTCGGGTCCAGCACCGTCTCTGCAGATGCCGGAGTACCTTCCGCGACAGCCTCACAACCCTATGTTTCTCCGTCCCATCTGGAACTCTCCCCGACCGGTGTTCCGGCTCAGAATGCGCCAGTCGCAGGGCCCACCGCGCCAACGCAAACGCCGGTTCCTGCGCAGGTGCTCTCCGATATGGCAGATGGTCGCGGTTCATACGGACAGCTCCGCCCAATTCGCACCCACTCGGCACAAGCCCAATCCGATGCGACGGTTGCGCATGTCCCTGTCAATAACTCATCGGATTTTTTGAGCGGCTACCTCGGCAACCTCACAACGCCCATCCTGTTCGGCCGCAAGCCTTGGGACAATGGATCGACGAATATGGTCCAATTGCAGCAGCCGGGTGAGGGCACGAGTTACTGGGACTATTGGAGTGAATATGACAGCCAACTCAAGAAACCGACGCTCAGTCTGACCTACACCCGCCACAAACTGGCCGCGACGGATCTTGGCGTCCCCTTTCGTCATCACGGTCGCACCTATCTCCTCTTTGGCGATACAATCGGGGCGCGCTGCGGCGACGCCATTGCTTTTACGACCGATACCAACCCTGAGAACGGCCTCAAGCTAGAATTCATCCACGACGCGTCAGGCACGTACAAGCCTATTATCATCCCGGGTATCAGCCAGGGAGACTTTGATGTGCCGATGGAAGGAGTAAGCGTCGGCGGCCGGATGTACATGTATTACACGACCGACGCGAGCAGCGACGCCGACCTCAACAAGAACGGTGGTTATAAGATGGGCCGTTCGGTCCTCGCCGTGTCGGATGACGATGGGTCGGACTTGACCTGTATGACGTCTCCCGAAGATACTTTATCAATGTGTCGACGGTCACGGTGGAATCAGCCGCGTGGCCCGGCTTGCCCGCGAGCCAGGGGAAGGGACTCGTCATGTTCGGTTCCGGCGCGTACCGGCGCAGCGACGTGTACCTTGCCTTTCAGCCCTCCTCTCAGATCAATACACGCGCAAGTTTGCGATATTGGAGCGGGCTCGACACTGCCGGTCATCCAGCGTGGAGCACTCGCAAAGACGCATCCAAAATACCTCGGCTGTACAAGCGGGAAAAACAGGGTACAATTCGCTCAAACACGACGAAGGGAGTCGAAAACGTGGGCAATGTATTCGACGCGTCCCAGCAGGAATGGCAGCTCGTGCGCCCGGAGGTGACACAGCATGTCTTTGGTAAAACCCTCCTATCAGACGAGGTGAAAGTGGTCCTCACGCGCGTTGCGCCGGGCGGCAGGTTTTCCATGCACAAGGATAGCTACAGTCACCTGTTTTACTTTCTGGGAGGCGAAGGCCTTGTCCGAGTCGGCGAGAACCAACACTCTGTGCGGGCAGGACACACCGTGCAAATCGCAGCGGGGGAAGCACACGCCTACGAAAACACCGGAACCGACGATCTCATGCTGATATCCATCAATCTGCCTGGCCCCGGGCGCTGAGCGGTCAAAGGCCAATCCCTCACACAATATTCCAGCTCCGGAATCCTTGGCGGATATGCTATTGACCGCTGCGCACCTTTGACCTCGGCGGGCAACGAAAGTATAATCCGCTCAGGTGTCAGACATGCCTAATTTTATCGTCCCGTTCGAGTCCTCCGCGAACCGCAAGGCGCGCCGGTTTCGCGGCCTGTTCACCGGCGAGCACAAAGCCGAAGAAGAAAAGCTGTACCGCCTGTTTCAGGAAGGGAACCATTGGCATCCCCTCCCCGAGGGAAAAAGCACCCACCGTCCCGCCATGGCGGTGGATGGCGGGCTGCGCACGCTCGAACTGGCCAACGGGAGCGTCCTCATCATCGCGCAGGCTTTGCTCATCGGCGATGCCGTCGAGGATGCCCAAGTGGACATTGAGATCCTCCGCGGCAACGTCCCGCGCTCGACGACCGAGCGCTTTGCCGATCTCTTTCGCCAACGCCTCGAGGTCGATCTCGCCTCCAAACATATGGGAGAGCTCGGCTCGGATGGCGTCATGCTCCTCGACGGTGCCCTGTACAGCAGCCTGCCCCAGCTCTATCCCCTGCGCTCGGAGGGTTTGGAGGAGGTGCGCGGGGAAGACGCCAAAGACTTGATTGAGCATCTGGTCGATGGATATCGGGCGCTTTTTGATTGCTGCGATTCAGGCCCACTCCTCGTCTCCATTGCCAAGTCAAGCCGTGAGACGCTTCTCTCCGAACTATTGCAGGGTGACACGCCCGAGATGGAGCGGCTCAGAATCCCCGACAGTGAAATCATCTTCCGATGGACAGAGCAAAAAGCCGGTTTCTCGTCCCCGGTCCTCCTCGGCACACGCTCGTTCCGAGACGGATCAAGCCGCGTTCTCATCGAATCGGATAGCCCCGTCGCCAAAATGCCGGCGATTCTCTCCTTCTTCATTCGCCCGGTCGATTTCGCGCCCGCTTTTCGAGTCGACGTCCCAGGAGCCTGCGTGGGACGCACGGAAAAGATCGAGGATGTCGATGCCCAACTGTGCGATCCGGGTCAGGTTGGCGGGGTTCTACGTACACTCCTCGCCGATTATGGCGGTCCGGCCGTTTACAACGCCCTGCTCTATACGGCCGACCGGCAGGTCCGGCTTTCCTCCGATCGCTTTTTTAGTGTCTATCTGCCCCTCTTGCAAGGTATCCTGGAAGTCGAGCTTAATCCCACATTCAGCGCGCAGCGCTTTCTCTAGTCGACGATGACGATTGACGCCATTCAGGTAGAGAACGGCCGCAGAAACGGAATCGGCATCCGGAACGAAAAGTCACTGCACGCCGCGATCAAGCAATGGTACGCGCTGCCCGGCGATCTCCTGGAGCAACCGGTTGACGGTTATATCGTCGATATGGTCCGCGGCCCTTTGCTGATCGAGATCCAGACCCGGAATCTTTCTGCATTGCGCCGCAAACTGCACGCATTGGTCCTGCACCACCCCGTCCGGCTTGTTTATCCCATCGCGCGCGACAAGTGGATCGTTCATGTTGGGAAGCGGGGCGCGATCAAACGAAGGAGAAAATCGCCCAAGCGCGGGAATCTTTCCGATCTCTTCGACGAGCTTGTGAGCCTGCCTGACCTCTTCAACTACGAGGGGTTTGAAGTTCAAGTCCTCTTGATTGAAGAAGAAGAGGTGCGCGTGGCCGATGGCAAGGGAAGCTGGCGGAGGAAGGGAGAGAGCATTCGCGATCGCCGGCTCATTCGCGTGCTGGATCAAACGATCTTTTCGAACGGGCATGCATTCCTCCGTTTCTTGCCCGACGGAATGGTTGGACCTTTTTCAAATGCGGGCCTGGCCAAAGAAAAGAGAATTCCGATCCACACCGCACGGCAGATTACGTTTTGCCTGAAGAAGATGGGCGTCATCCGCGAGGCAGGTAGAGAAGGCCGCTCCCTCTTCTTCGAGATCGTCCGGGAGAATAGACCCTGAGGAAGATGAAAGATGAATGCAGGTTTCTACGGTCTCGCCACAGAGAGCCTTGAGAGCAAATATCTGCGGCTCGAGTTCCTCGCGGACGCAGGTCCCCGGGTCGTCCGGTTAATGCTCGCCGGGTCTGATGAGAACCTGTTGGCTCAAGTGCCAGACCTGAGCGTCGACACCCCCTTTGGCAAATTCTTTTTCCGAGGCGGTCACCGCCTCTGGCATTCGCCGGAGAGCTTCCCCGGTTCTTACATCCCGGATAACGAAGGACTGGACGTGCAAAGGGTGACCGATGGCTTTCTCTTGCACCAACCGACTGAAGCGCCGACAGGAATTCAAAAGAGCATGGAGATCCACCTCGACCCCGGCCGCCCCGCGCTCACCGTGCACCATGTGCTGCAAAACAATGGAACCGCACCGGTTGAACTAGCCGCTTGGGCCATCACCCAGCTGCCGCTGGGCGGCATCGCGATTCTCCCTCAGCGGGCAGCGCCAGTGGATAATGAAGGCCTCTTGCCGAATCGCAACTTGGTGCTCTGGCCATATACCGAATGGAGTGATTCCCGGCTCGCTTTTCACAATGACTACCTGCTTTTCGATGCCCAGGCCAGGTCGACCCCCTGCAAGGTCGGTTATCTAAATCAGGCTGGCTGGATGGGCTATCTCCGCGGCGGCATACTGTTTGTCAAGCGCTTTCAGCCCCAGATGGGCCGGCCGCACCCCGATTTTTCCTGCAATGCCGAAGTGTACGGGCGGGACCGGTTCGTCGAGTTGGAAACAATTGGGGCCCTCGAAAGACTGGAGCCAGGTGACGTCACCTCCCACACTGAATCCTGGGAGCTTTACCCCGGCCTGGAGCAAACCAGAAACGTGGATCGAATTCGCGACATGGTTCGCCGCCTCAGCTTTTAAGACGTCCTGGGCACCGCATCCCAGAGCTAATGCGCACTCCACAACGCGCACTTCGGATTTCTTTTTGCTTCTGAAGCTAATGCCTTCCCCTTGCACGAGGTCTTCCTCGCGAACGTCTATCAGAAGCTGGCGCAGAAGCAACAGGTCCGGCTTTTCCGGCACAACGTACCCGCATCTAGCTCTCTTCGCTCACTCGGAGGCTCGGATTCGTGATTTTGACGCGCTCCCTCTCGTGCATTATAATGCGTAAGGAGGGGGGCATGTCAGACGAGGGTATCCTGAGCGAAGCATCCGCGCTCGACGCGTTATCGCCGCTTGACGGTCGCTACACACGCGAGAGCGAGCCCCTGCGCCGCTATTTCTCAGAAGCATCTCTGATTCGAGAGCGTGTGCGCGTTCAAGTACACTACCTCCTCGCCCTTTCCCAGCAACTCCACCTCGTTCGTTCTCTTTCCCCTACCGAAGCACAGTTCCTAAACTCACTTGCCGACGATTTCTCGCCGGTCGATGCAAAACAAGTCAAGAGCATTGAGCAGACCACACGCCACGACGTCAAAGCCGTCGAGTATTACTTGCGCGGTAAGCTAGCCTCCACCTCGCTTGCCGACGTCGTCGAGTGGATTCACTTTGGCCTGACGTCTGAAGATGTGAATCTCATCGCCCAGGCTGCCGCATTGCGGGACTCGCGCGACTCTGTCCTACTTCCCGCACTCGATCGGGTGCTCGAACGCCTCGCGGCCCTTGCCCGTCGTTACCAGCACATCCCAATGCTCGCACGGACGCACGGGCAGCCCGCCGTTCCAACGACGTTGGGCAAGGAATTTGCCACGTTCTACGCGCGCCTGAGGAGGCAGCGCCTCTTTCTATCAGAGCACCGCTTTGAAGCGAAGCTCACCGGAGCGGTCGGCAACTACAATGCTCTTGCCGCGGCGGCTCCGCAGGTGGACTGGATCGGTTTTAGCGTCGCCTTCATCCAGTCACTCGGCTTGGAGCCAAATCTGATCACAACCCAATTGGTCCCCTATGACAATTGGATTCGCTACTTTGACACTGTCCGCTCGGCAAATTCGATCTTGCTCGATCTCGCCCAAGACGTTTGGCGCTATGTCAGCGATGATTACTTGACGAGTCGGACCGTCGCCGCCGAAGTGGGATCTTCGACGATGCCGCAGAAGGTAAACCCGATCGACTTTGAGAATGCCGAGGGGAATCTCGGGCTGGCGAATGCTCTCCTGATGCACTATGCCCAAAAGCTACCCGTCTCACGTCTCCAACGCGATCTCTCTGATTCCACCGTGCGGCGAACGTTTGGAGAAGCGCTCGGGCATACGCTTGTCGCCTACGTCAGCCTCGTGCGCGGCCTCGACCGGGTACAAGCGAATGAGGATAAGCTACGCGCGGACTTGATTTCCCATTGGGAGGTCGTCGCCGAGGGCGCGCAGACAATATTGCGGGCTGCAGGGATCAGCGGAGCATACGAAGAGCTCAAGGCCGTGACCCGGGGCAAAAAGCTGACGGAAGCAGATTATCAAACCTGGGTCAAGGGGCTTGGCGTGGACGAATCCGTCAAAACGCGGCTCTTCGCTTTGACCCCACTGACATACATCGGCCTGGCGCCGGAACTCGTAGACCGCGCGCTCGCTGATTCCCACTGACTCACTAGATTTTGAGGAGGAACACCGTGGCCGTCACCGTAGTGCTTGGAACTCAATGGGGGGATGAAGGAAAAGGCAAAGCCATTGATTTTCTTGCGGGCAAATTCGATTTTGTCGCACGTTTTAACGGCGGGAACAATGCCGGACACACTGTCATCAATTCCTTCGGTACTTTTAGAATTCACCTTGTCCCTTCCGGCATATTTTATCCACACACACGCTGCTTAATTGGAGGCGGAGTGGTCATAGACCCTGCGGTTTTGATCCAGGAGTTGGGTGACCTCGAGGCAGCGGGTGTGCACGTTGGGAAACGCCTCTCGATTTCCCCCCGTGCGCATTTGATTATGCCCTATCACCGCATCCTGGATGGTCTCTACGAAGACGCCAAGGGCAAGGGCGCGATCGGCACGACGCGCCGTGGTATCGGGCCTGCCTTTGCGGATAAGGTTAGCTACAACGGCATTCGCGTGGGCGATTTGGCCGATCCCGAGGTCTTTGAAGACAAGCTCCGTGCCCAGCTCGCCGTCAAGAATAAACTCATTGTCGCGCTTGGCGGAGCGCCAATCGATTTCAAGGAAACCTACACGAGCTACCTCGGATACTATGAGATGATCAAAAAGTTCGTCGCCGAGCTGGCTCCAATCGTCCATCAAGGATTGAAAAAGAACAAGTTCCTGCTCGAACAGGCCATGGGGACTTTTCTCGACCCTGATTGGGGCACCTATCCCTTTGTGACCGCCTCGACCACTCTCGCGTCCGCCGCGACCGGCGGCTTGGGCATTCCGCCGCGCGAAATCACACATGTGCTCGGAGTTACCAAGGCCTACACGACGCGCGTCGGCGCCGGCCCGATGCCGACGGAAATTGTGAACCCACAGGAAAGATCGATACGAGATGCTCTGACCGAGGTCGCCGCCACTACAGGGCGCACACGCCGCGCGGGGTGGCTCGACCTCGAACTTGTTCGGTCAGCGGCCCAGCTCAGCGGCATTGACGGGCTATTCGTGACCAAGCTCGACGTGCTCAGCCAGTTCGAGACGATACAGGTCGGTGTCGGATACCAATGGAACGGCAAGCGGGCTCGCTATTTTGACATTCCCCCGTACCGTCTCCGCGACGTTCATCCGATCTATCGTCAACTGCGCGGCTGGCAGAAAGACATTCGCGAGGTGCGTCGCTTCGCCGACTTGCCGCGCCAAGCGCAGCGCTATATCGAGTTCATCGAAGAACAAACCGATGTGCCGGTTCACTGGATATCCGTTGGGCCGGAGCGTCAAGCGACTATCAAACGGTAAGCACGCGCAACAAGCGGTAATTATGCTATACTGATACGCAATCATCTAGGCCACCCAAGGATGACCTTCTGACCCTGTGTCCCAACTGCGTTTAGTGAAGGGGAGCTCTGCCAATGAGTGGCTATTCTTAGTTGTGGGGTAGATCCTGGGATAAATGGCGTCTTTGTACTGTCTTGTCGTGAGTTCGCGCTTGACCTCTGACCCGCGAGCGGCCGCTCTGCTGGCCGACGCGCACACCCTCTCTCTAACCAGCCTACTTGGCCTGGAATGCAAAGACCTCTACTTCATCCAAGGAACTCCCTCTCCCACCGATCTCGAACGACTCGCGTCTCAGTTGCTCGTCGATCCCGTTGCCCAGCGGGGCGAGTGGCGCGCGGTTGGCGACACACCCGAAATCACGGATGGGCAGTTCATAGAGGTCGCGTTGCGACCAGGGGTGACGGATCCGGTCGCCGCCCAGATCATGCACTACGCGCAGGTGCTTGGCATCTCGAACGTAAAGCGGGCGGCGACCGGACAGCGTTTTGTTGTCCACGGCTCGCACCTCCTCTCCCCAAGCGAACTCCACACTCTGGCCTGCCGACTCCTCTTCAATCCCGTCATACAGCGCTATGCCCTCGGACCGATTGACCCTGTCTTTCCTCAAGACCAACAAGCACGGGACGCAGTCGATTACATTCCCTTGACGCAGTTGGGTGGGGAAGGGCTGATGTCCGTGTCGCGTGAACGCCGCACGGCGCTCGATCTCTCGGAAATGCGCGCCATCCGGGCGCACTATCGCGAGGCAGGACGCGAACCGAGCGATGTCGAACTCGAGACGATCGCACAGACGTGGAGCGAGCACTGCGTTCATAAAACCTTTCGGGCGCAGATCGACCTTGCGTCTCCCAGCGATCCTGCTTCGCATCAAATTGTCGATAACCTACTCAAGACCTATGTCCGTGCCGCAACGGAGACGATCCATGCGCCCTGGGTGCGCTCTGCCTTTGTGGACAATGCCGGCATCGTCGATTTCGACGACGAATTCGAAATTTCGTTCAAAGTGGAGACCCATAATCACCCTTCCGCCATCGAGCCCTTTGGGGGTGCGAATACGGGGATTGGAGGTGTGATCCGCGATATTATCGGCGTATCGGCCAAGCCGATTGCGGCGACGGATATCCTGTGCTTTGGGCCCCAAGATCTCGATCCCACCCAGTTGCCCGAAGGGGTGCTCCATCCGCGCCGCATCCGCTCCGGCGTCGTCGCCGGAATTCAAGACTATGGGAATAAAATCGGCATTCCGACCGTAAATGGGGCCGTCCTATACGATCCGGGCTACACCGCGAACCCGCTCGTGTTTTGCGGTTGCGTTGGGCTCGCCCCCAAGGGTTCCCATCCCCGCTCTCCTCACCCCGGCGACCGGGTGATTGTCCTCGGCGGGCGGACGGGACGTGACGGCCTGCGCGGGGCGACCTTTTCGTCGATGACCATGGATGCTCAGACGGGCGAGGTGTCGGGTGCCTCTGTCCAGATCGGTGACCCGATCACGGAAAAAGGGCTCATCGAAGTGATGGTCCGCGCGCGGGACGCGCGACTCTATCATGCGATCACAGACTGCGGTGCCGGCGGCCTTTCCTCAGCAGTAGGCGAAATGGCGCGCGACTGCGGCGCCCAAGTAGACTTGAGCGAGGTGCGCCTAAAGTACACGGGGCTGGCACCTTGGGAGGTCTGGCTCTCTGAAGCCCAAGAGCGCATGGTGCTAGCCGTTCCCGATTCCTCTCTCGTGCAACTTCAGGCCCTGTGCGATCTCTTTGAGGTCGAGCTCACCGATATCGGAGTCTTTAACGATTCGAAACGGCTCGTGGTGCGTTACGGGAGCAAGGTGGTCCTCGATCTGCCGAACGCGTTCCTGCACGATGGAATGCCCCAGCGGCACTTGCCTGCGATAATCCCGCAAACACCCGCAAGCCATGCGATCGACGAACCCACACATATCTCGGATTTCAACGCGACCTTGCTCCAACTCCTGGGCCATCCCAACATCTCGTCCAAGGCAGATATAATTCGCGTTTACGATCACGAGGTCCAGGGTGGCACCGTGGTGAAACCGCTCACCGGCGTCTCCAACGACGGCCCGTCCGATGCTTGTGTCATCAAGCCCCTGGGCACACGAGGAGCACGCGCGGTTGTCCTGGCCAACGGGGTCAACCCTGAGTTCGGCAAACTCGACCCTTACCTGATGGCGGTGAGTGTCGTCGACGAAGCGATTCGCAATGCCGTGGCAGTTGGAGCCGATCCCTCTCGTATTGCGCTACTGGACAATTTTTGCTGGGGAGATCCGCTGAGACCCGATTCTCTCGGCGGACTGGTGGAAGCGGCCCGCGGCTGCCACGACGCCGCCCTGCATTATGGCACGCCGTTCATCTCCGGCAAGGACTCGCTTAACAACGAATATATCGGCACCGACGGAGAGCGCCATTCGATACCTCCGACGCTCCTCATCTCCTCCATTGGCATCATCGACGACATCGCTCACGCCGTGACCATGGACCTTAAGGAACCAGGCGATGTCCTCTACCTCCTCGGCGAAACTCGCCCCGAGCTCGGCGGCAGTCATTTGCATCTGGTTGAACATCGCAATTCAGAAATCGCAGATTTGAATTCCTCCGTCCCTTCCCTCCCGCTCCACGCCCCCGCCCTCTACCGCACACTCCATCAAGCCATCCAAGCCGGGTCGGTCCGAGCGTGCCATGACCTCAGCGAGGGAGGCCTTGCCGTCGCCGCCGCGGAAATGTGCATCGGAGGGAAACTAGGAATGGCGCTCTCACTAGAAAGCGCCGATCCCGTTACCGCCCTCTTTAGCGAATCGAATGGGCGTCTACTCGTCGAGGTGCGCGCCGCAGATGGGGCCGCCTTTGAAGCCTATTTCAAATCCCTGATGGACCAAGTCGCCCGAATCGGAACGGTTACTGAGGATGACCATCTATCCATCGGCATGGGGCAGGCACGCCTGATTGACCTGCCCGTAAACAATCTAGTCAACACCTGGAACCATTCGTACAGAAATCCGAAATCATAAATCCTAAATCTGAAATTACATGTCTCTCCCACGTGCACTCATATTACATGCCACGGGCACGAACCGTGATCACGAAGCGGCACTCGCGTTTGAACTAGCGGGGGCCCGGCCAGAAATCGTCCATCTTAACCAACTCCGTATGGGAGATAGGACCTGGGGCGACTTTCAAATCCTGGCCCTTCCTGGCGGGTTCACCTATGCGGACGCTCTCGGCGCGGGCAAACTCCTGGCGCTCGACCTTACCGTCTATTTCGCCGACGAGGTCGCCCGGTTCATTTCCAGCGGCAAACCCGTGATCGGAATCTGCAATGGATTTCAGGCCCTGGTCAAGGCCGGCCTCTTGCCGTTTCCTTTCGCCGAGCAGGAGACAAGCGCGGCGACGCTCACCTTCAACGCTTCAGGACGTTTCGAGTGCCGCTGGGTAACGCTCACGCCCGTGTCAAATACTTGTTTGTGGACGCGCGGACTATCGGATCCGATCTATTGCCCGGTGGCGCATGGCGAGGGCAATTTCGTGCCGCGCGATGATGCCGTCCTGGACCGCCTCGCGACGGCCGGTCAGATCGCGCTGCGCTATGCACAACCGGATGGCGCGCCTGCTCAGGGTGCCTATCCGCTTAACCCAAACGGGTCACGCGCCGACATCGCTGGCATCTGCAATGCGGAAGGAAACGTGCTCGGCCTGATGCCGCATCCGGAAGACCACATCCAGCCTTATCAACATCCACGCTGGAGCCGCGGCGAATCAGGACAGATGGGTCTGGCGCTCTTCATGAACGGTGTGCGCTATGCCAGCCAACTCTGACCGAGGCATGATCTGTAGCCTAGCCCACCTGTCCCGCGTTTTCCAGCGGGGTTGTGGGCGTCCTCTGGATCCTAACGTCGTTATATGATGGAGAGCAATAATGCTTAGCAAAACCGACATCCGTGCCGTCCTACCAATGGCCCTCGACGACACTCGTCTTCCCTTGGAGGGCAAGCAATCCGGCAAAGTACGGGACATCTATGCCCTGCCCGGTGAACGGCGTTTATTTGTGACCACGGACCGCCTTTCGGCGTTTGATCGCATTCTCGCTTGCGTTCCATACAAAGGCCAAGTTCTGAATCAGCTCTCTGCGTGGTGGTTTGGCCAAACGGCGGATATCATCTCGAACCATGTGGTCGCCGTGCCCGACCCGAATGCCCTCATCGCGGTAGAGGCCAGCCCCTTTACTGTTGAGGTCGTCGTTCGCGGCTACATCACGGGCGTCACGTCGACGGCTCTGTGGTACCGGTACTCGCTGGGGGAACGCGACATCTACGGTTATCATTTTCCGGAAGGGCTTGCCAAAAACGCCGCCTTGCCCGAGCCCATTATTACTCCGACCACCAAGGGGGGGATCACGGGACACGACGAACGCTTGACCTGTGCTCAAGTAGTCGAAAAAGGCATTCTTGACGCGACGACTTGGGACCAGGTGCAGGCAGCTGCGCTGGCCCTGTTCAAGCGCGGTCAAACGACCGCCGCGCACGCGGGCTTGATTCTCGTGGACACCAAATACGAATTCGGTCGCACCCGTGACGGACGCGTGCTCTTGATCGACGAAGTGCATACCCCCGATTCCTCACGCTTTTGGAAAGCGGATTCCTATCCCGAGCTCTTCGCCGGCGGAGAGGAACCGGAGAATTTTGATAAGGAATTTGTCCGCCTCGCGTACGCGGAGCGCGGCTACCGGGGCGACGGTCCGACACCTGAGATGCCGGACGACCTGTGGGTCGGCGCGAGCGAGCGCTATATTCGCATCTACGAAATGCTCACCGGCCAGACTTTCTCGCCGGGCGCGTATCCCGTCGAGCCGAGGTTAGAAAAGAATCTAGCACAGACGGGAGTTTTCGAATGACCCAGCCGCTCGTCGTCATCATTATGGGATCCAAAGCCGACGAGGCGCACTGCCAAAAGATTGCCGAGGCGGCCCGCGGTTTCGGCCTTGCCGTAGCACTCCGGGTGGCATCCGCGCACAAAACGCCCCAGCACGCCCTCGCGATCCTCGAGCAATTCGAACGGGATGAGCGTCCCAAAGTGTATATCACCGTAGCAGGGCGGAGCAACGCGCTTTCAGGCTTTGTCGACGGCTCTGTGTCCGCCCCGGTCATCGCGTGTCCGCCAATTGGCGAGTCCTTTGGTGGGGCAGATGTTTATTCCTCTCTCCGCATGCCGTCCGGAATCGCCACAGCGGTTGTTCTCGAGCCGGCGAATGCCGCACTGCTCGCCGCCAAGGTTTTGGGTCTCGTCGACCCTGCCGTTCATCATCGTATCGTCGAATTCCAGACGAAGCAGGCCGACAAGATCAAAAAGGATGATAGGGAGATGAATCCGTGAGCCTGTACGAATATGAAGATCACCCGAACGAAGAATGTGGGATTGTCGGCATCTATGCGCCGAATGAGGAGGTGGCGCGGATGGCCTTTTTCGGCCTGTTCGCGCTTCAGCACCGCGGGCAGGAAGCGGCAGGGATTGCCGTCTCCGACGGCCGGACCGCGCGCGTGCACAAGGACATGGGACTCGTTACTCAAATCTTTAACCAAGAGACTCTCGCGCAATTGCAGGGTCACTATGCCATCGGACACACCCGCTACTCGACGACCGGCTCCTCGGCCTTGCGCAACGCTCAACCCTTCCTCCTCGAGACCCGCCACGGCCCATTGGCCGTCGCCCACAACGGGAATCTGGTGAACACGGCCGAGCTCCGTCTCCAACTTCTCCGCCGCGGTGTGGGGCTCTCCTCCTCGTCGGACAGCGAAGTGATTACGATGATGCTCGCCGGCGCGGAAGGCGAGACATGGCCCGACCGGATTCAGAATACCATGGGAGCGTGGCGCGGCGCATTCTCGCTGACGATCCTCACCCGCGACGGCGTTTATGCCATACGTGATCCGTGGGGCTTTCGACCACTCAGCGTCGGCCGTCTGCCGAGCGGCGGGCACGCGGCCGCCTCCGAAACGGGGGCACTCCGCACACTCGGCTGCGAATCGATCCGTGAAGTGGGACCGGGCGAGATTGTCACGCTCAACAACGGCAGCCCGAATGTCCGTCAAGCGCTTCCGCCCATGCCGGAGCTGGCCCGCTGCGTGTTTGAACATGTCTACTTTTCACGTCCCGACAGCTTCTGGGACGGCCGGCTCGTGCACCAGGTCCGGCAGCGTCTTGGCGAGGAACTGGCCCGTGAGGGGGCCGTCGATGCGGATGTGATCATTCCGGTTCCCGACTCGTCCATGCCGGCCGCGATTGGTTATTCGCGCGTTTCTGGCATTCCGTACAATGAGGGCTTTACCAAAAACCGCTATATCGCGCGCACCTTTATCCAGCCGACTGACTCTTTGCGCAAACAGGGTATTGCGCTGAAATTCAATGCTCTCGAAGATAACCTCAGGGACAAGCGCGTCGTGATGATAGACGACAGCATCGTCCGCGGAAATACGGCCGGCCCGCTCGTCAAGCTCCTGAAAGATGCGGGCGCGAAAGAGGTGCACGTTCGGATTACGTGCCCTCCGATCGCGCACCCTTGCTACATGGGTGTGGACATGGGCACCTATGACGAACTCATCGCCCATCGCATGTCGGTGGATGAAATCTGCAATCACATCAACTGCGACTCACTGCACTTCCTATCGCTCGAAGGAATGATGCGCGCGGTTGGCCGGTCCGGCGGCTACTGCCAGGCGTGCTTTACGGGCAATTATCCGATCGACATCAGCGAGTTGCAGGCTAAAACAAGCTTTGAAACGAGCATGGCATGAACGGGAACTTGAATGTTCTTCTCATCGGCTCCGGCGGGAGAGAACACGCTCTCGCGCACAAGCTCTCACAGTCGCGACGCCTCTCCAAACTCTATATCGCTCCAGGCAATGCGGGGACCGGATCGGCCGGCGAGAATGTTCCCATTAATGCAGATGATTCGCCAGGCTTGGTTACCTTCGCTCGGGCCAAAAGTATCGATCTGGTCGTCGTCGGGCCGGAAGCACCGCTCGCCCAAGGGCTGGCGGATGATCTGCGCGCCGCGGGGATCCACGTTTTCGGTCCTTCCAAAAATGCGGCACAGATTGAGGCATCCAAAAGCTTTGCCAAGAGCTTTATGGAGCGCCACCGCATTCCGACGGCGCGCTATGCTACCTTTTCCGATTTTGCCGCCGCCGAAGCCTATCTTTCCAGGGTGGACCATCCCATTGTGATTAAAGCCTCTGGTCTGGCGGCGGGCAAAGGTGTAATCATACCGGAGAGCATGGAGGAAGCACGGGCTGCCCTCGAGGGCATTTTGCAGAAACGTGAATTTGGGGCCGCGGGCGACGAGGTCGTGATTGAAGAACGCCTGAGCGGGGAAGAGGTCTCTCTCCTTGCTTTCACCGATGGCTCCGCCGTCAAGCCGATGCCCCCTGCCCAGGATCACAAGCGCCTCCTTGATAATGATCAGGGTCCAAACACCGGCGGCATGGGCGCGTATGCCCCGGCTCCAATCTGCCCCCCGCGCATGGTTAAAGAACTCACCGCGACCATTCTCCAGCCGACGGTCGATGGATTGCGCAAGGAGGGCCGCCCATTTGTCGGTGTCCTCTATGCGGGTCTGATGTTGACGTCTACCGGCCCGCGTGTCCTCGAGTTCAACTGTCGCTTTGGCGATCCAGAGACCCAGGCACTCATCCCACTCCTGGATTCCGACCTGCTTGAAATCGTTCTGGCTTGCGCCGAAGGACGACTTTACGGAATGGAAATCGCGTGGAAAACGGGTGCGGCCGCCTGTGTGGTCCTCGCCTCAGAGGGATATCCAGCCAAGTACGCGAGCGGACGTGTCATCTCCGGCCTGGATTCATACCAGAGGGTGCCGTCCCAAGATAAAGGCACCGTGGTTTTTCACGCCGGAACGCGGGTGGCGGACGGCAAGGTCGTCACCGCGGGGGGCCGCGTGCTCGGCGTCACCGGATGGGCGCCCTCACTGCAATCTGCGCTCGCCTCCGCCTACCAGGCGATTGAGAGTATCCACTTTGAGGGAATGCAATATCGAAGAGATATAGGTCACCATGCGCTCGGATCGCCCGAACCAATCCGTTTACCCCAGCCCACCCCGCGGGAGCAAGTGTCCGCTTTGCGTTCCCGTGATGTTCACGGGCGCAATCCGTTTCCAGCCTACAGGTCTGCCGGCGTCGATATCGACGCCGGGAATCGAGCAGTCGACTTGTTCCGGGAGGCCGTCCGCTCCACTTACGGCCCCGAGGTGCTCGCCGGAGTCGGCGCGTTCGGAGGAATGTTCGACGCAACCGCGCTCAAACGAACAGAGAATCCCATCCTCGTCGCCTCGACAGATGGTGTGGGGACCAAGGTCAAGATCGCAGCCCAGTCCGGCAGCTACGAATCGCTCGGTCGCGACATTGTCAATCATTGCATCGACGACATTCTCGTCCAAGGTGCCCGACCGCTCTTTTTCCTCGACTATATTGCCAGTTCCAAGCTCGAGCCCAAGCGAGCGGCTGCACTCGTGGGCGGCATGGCCGCGGCATGCCGGGAAGCGTGCTGCGCGATCCTTGGTGGAGAAACGGCCGAGATGCCGGCGGTCTACTCCGGGGACGAATTCGACGTCGTCGGCACGATCGTGGGGCTAGTGGATAGAGCCAACGTTCTCCCCAGGCCAAACATGCAGGTGGGCGACAAGCTAGTTGGTCTTGTTTCTTCGGGCCCACACACGAACGGCTATTCGCTCATTCGTAGAGTCTTCCAGGACACCCCCTTGGACGCTGTCCTTCCTGAGCTGGGCATGCCTCTTGGCCAAGCGTTGCTCGCCCCTCACCGTTCCTATCTGCCCTTGCTCAAACCCCTGCTGGATGAGCCGGCGCTCAAGGGACTCGTTCATATTACGGGCGGAGGGTTCCTGGAGAATATCCCGCGTATCCTCCCGCCCGAGCTTGGCGCGGCAATTCAACTGGGGAGCTGGCCGGTGCCTCCGCTGTTCTCCTTGATCCAAGAGCGCGGCAATGTCGAGCGAGACGAAATGTTCCGCGTCTTTAACATGGGAATAGGAATGATCGCGATTGTATCGTCAGCCGAGCTGGAGGCATTTCGGAAAGCGATACCAGAGGAGACGTTTCTCATCGGCGAACTAGTTCCCGGCAACAGAAAGGTGACCCTCGCTTGACCAATTCTTCCCTTCCCGTCGGCTTGCCTGATTCCCACGCCCGCGAGACCGTTGCCAGGCTCGTCGTGCTCATCTCAGGCAATGGGTCCAACTTGCAGGCGATCCTGGATGCCTGCTCAACCGGCAGCCTGCAAGCTCAAGTGGTCGCCGTCATTTCGAACCAGCCCGATGCCTTTGGCCTCGAACGTGCGCGCAAGTCGAACGTGCCTGCGCTTGTCCTCCCCGCGCAGCCAAAGGCGCCGGACCGCCGCGTCTATGATTCACAACTGGCCGATACCGTTGCCACCTTTCTTCCCGATTGGATCGTGTTAGCAGGATGGATGCGCATACTTACCTCAAGCTTTCTCGATCGTTTTCCCAACCGCGTCCTCAACCTGCACCCGGCGCTCCCCGGCACCTTTCCAGGTACTCACGCAATCGAGCGAGCGTGGGATGCCTATCATCGCGGTGAGATCCACCAAACAGGGGTCATGGTGCACCTCGTCCCTGACGAAGGCGTCGACTGTGGTCCCGTGCTCGGCCAAGAGACTGTCCCGATTCATGCGGGCGATTCGCCCGAACAATTAGAGACGCGCATTCACGCAACGGAGCATCGGCTCTTGGTTGCAGTGCTGCGAGAGCTGGTCCAAACCACTTCCCCCCAGCGGTAGAAAGAGGTTGCACATGCCCCAAGCGATTCTTTCCGTCTATGACAAGACCGGTCTTGTCGAATTTGCCCACGGTCTCGCCGCCCTCGGCTGGACACTCCTTGCCTCCGGAGGCACGGCAAAGGCGCTGCGCGAGCATCAGATTCCAGTCAAGGAGGTCGCCGAGTATACCCAATCGCCCGAAATCCTTGGGGGTCGCGTCAAGACTCTGCATCCTGCGATCCACGGCGGCTTGCTCGCACGTCCCACCGAGACCGACCGCTCCGAGCTGCGTTATCTTGGCTGGGACTATATTGACCTCGCCGCCGTCAATCTCTACCCCTTTGAGGAGACGGTCGCTAAGCCGAACGTTTCGCTCGCGGAAGCGATCGAGAATATCGACATTGGGGGAGTAACACTCATCCGCGCGGCCGCCAAGAACTATGCCCGGGTGACACTTGTCACTGCTCCCGCAGACTATCCAATGGTCCTCCAGGCATTGCAGGGGGGTGGCATAAGCGAAGAGACGCGCCAGCGTCTGGCCATCAAAGGATTCGCACTCACCTCGCATTATGATGCCGCGATTACCGACTATCTTTCCCACAGCGGCGCCTTGCGCATCGCGGCATATCCTGTGCAGGATCTCCGTCACGGGGAAAATCCCCATCAGAGTGCGACGCTCTATTCCTATTCGCCCGGGGTGGGCCCGCTCGGCGGCAAGTTTCTGCAGGGGAAAGAACTCTCGTACAATAATCTGCTCGACCTCGACTCGGCCTGGCGAACTGTAGTCAGTTTTGGCGACCCAACCATTTGCATCGTCAAGCACCTCTCGCCTTGCGGCGTCGCATCCGCACCTCAATTGGCGGATGCCTTCAAGGCCGCTCTCGCCTCCGACCCAATTTCTGCTTTCGGGGGCGTTGTGGCATGCAACAAGCCTTTTGATGCGCCCACGGTCCAAGCCATGGGCGATCTGTTCGTCGAATGCATCGCCGCCCCGGGCTTTGCCGACGATGCGCGTGAGCTCTTGGCCAAGCGCAAGAACTGTCGATTGCTTGAAATGTCCGATCTCACTCTCCAGCCGCGCTTTGAGGTGCGGAGTGTCAATCACGGACTGCTGCGCCAGGATGTGGATCTCGGCGATCCGGCGAATACCGAGTGGAAAGTCGTCTCCAGGCGGCAGCCGACCGAGGCGGAGTGGAAATCGCTCCGCTTTGCCTGGCGTGTCTGCCAGCAAGTCAAGTCGAACTCGATTGTCTTTGCGCGGGATACGGCCACTGTTGGCATTGGGGGTGGACAACCCAATCGTGTGGACTGTGTCCGAATTGCCGCGGAACGCGCCGGAGGTCGAGCGAACGGCGCGGTGATGGCTTCGGATGCCTTTTTCCCCTTTCCCGACTCGGTCGAGGTCGCGGCCAAGGCGGGCATCACCGCCGTCGTTCACCCGGGCGGGTCGGTCCGCGATGCGGATTCTCTCGCCGCGGCCGATGCTGCGGGCATGGCGATGGTCATTACAGGCGTACGCCATTTCAGACACTAGAGACCATCAGGCATCCCATACCTTGAAGCTACCGGATGTCTTTGGATCTCCACTCAGGAGGATGCGAAACCAATGAATGAGGATCTCTTTACCGAAAACGAAGCGCTCACCTTCGACGATCTGTTGATCGTCCCGGGCTATACCGAGGTCCTGCCCGACCAGACGGACGTGAGTGCACGCCTCACCCGCAACATCCTGCTCGGCATCCCGATTCTATCGGCGGCCATGGATACGGTGACTGAGGCTCGCCTCGCGATCGCCCTTGCGCGCGAGGGCGGCCTGGGGATCATTCACCGAAACATGCCGATCGAGCGCCAGGCAGAGGAGGTGGACAAGGTCAAGCGGTCGGAATCGGGGATGATTGTCGATCCGGTGACGCTGTCGCCGTCCGCGACCCTTCAAGACGCCGAAGACCTGATGGCGAATTTTCACATCAGCGGTATTCCTATCACCCAAGGGAAAAAGGGCAAGTTGGTCGGCATTCTGACCAACCGTGACCTTCGTTTTTCCAGCGCTTCGGACTTGAAACGCCCGGTGAGCGAATTCATGACCAGCCGGAATTTGATCACTGCCCCGGTTGGCACAACCCTCGAGCAAGCCAAGGCCATTCTGCAGCAGCATCGTATCGAAAAACTTCCGCTCGTGGATGACGAAGGCGATCTCAAAGGGCTGATCACGGTCAAGGATATTCAAAAGAAACGCGATTATCCGAGCGCCGCCACGGACTCAAAGGGACGCTTGCTCGTCGGCGCCGCGGTCGGCGTCGGTGCAGATTTGGAGGCACGGGCAGGAGCACTGGTGGAAAAGGGCGTCGACGTCGTCGCCGTGGATACGGCTCACGGCCACTCGGCGGGCGTCCTGCGCGCGGTCGAGCGTATCAAAAAGAACTGGCCCGATCTCCCGGTGCTCGCCGGGAATGTGGTAACCCCACAAGGGACCGACGCGCTCATTGCCGCCGGCGCAGACGGAATCAAAGTGGGAGTAGGGTCTGGCTCCATTTGCACGACCCGCGTTATTTCAGGCGCCGGCATGCCGCAGATGACCGCGATTTTCGAGTGTGCACGCGCGGCGCATGCAAAAGGCATCCCGATCATCGCCGACGGCGGGATCAAGTACAGCGGCGACATTACCAAAGCCATTGCGGCTGGGGCAGATGCCGTCATGCTTGGCGGCCTCCTTGCCGGCCTCGACGAATCGCCGGGCGAGCTCGTTTTGTATGAGGGGAGACAATTCAAGCAGTATCGCGGCATGGGCAGTCTCGGCGCCATCCAAGGCTATGGCAAAGACCGCTATGCCAGCGGACAGGGGAGCGGCAAGCTGGTCCCCGAAGGAATTGAGGGCATCGTTCCCTATCGGGGCACGATGCACGACTATGTCTACCAACTCGTCGGAGGCCTCCGCTCCGGCATGGGCTATGCGGGGGCGGCCACGCTAGATGATCTGAAAAACAAAACGCGTCTACGCCGCATCACGAACGCGGGCCTCATCGAGAGCCATCCGCACGACGTGACCATCACTCGCGAAGCGCCGAACTATCAATCGAGAGTATAGCCTCTCGACCTCTAATGAAAGAATCGGACAAAGCCACCGCGTCACGGCTCCGTCCGATTTTCTTTTCCGGAGAGACCAAGTGCACCGGCTCTCTTCACTTTACTCCGGGGTCTCGGCCGCCCTTATCTCGCCGCCTCTCGATCCCGATAGTGTTCCTGCAAACTCTTGACCTTTAGCTCCTTCGCCCCCAGCGCCCGGATGGCACCCGCGGCCGCTGCCGTGGCCGACAGCGTCGTCAGGAGCGGCACTCGGTAGCGGATCGCTGCGCGACGAATCTCTTCCCCATCGCTGTAGGAACGCTGCCCCAGCGGCGTATTGACGATCAGTTGAATATCACCGCGTGCAATCGCATCGACAATGTGGGGCGAGCCCTCGGAGACCTTGTTGATCGTTTCGACCTGCAGCCCCACGCGTCGCAGCCATTCCGCGGTCCCGCCGGTCGCCGCCAGATCGAACCCCAGCCGTTTGAAATCTCGTGCCGGCTTGACGATCGCCCCCTTGTCGAAATCATTCACGCTCAGCAAGACCCTGCCCTTGAGTGGCAGTCGACCTCCTGCTCCCATCTCTGCCTTGGCAAAGGCGTGCCCAAAGCTCGAAGCATGCCCCATCACCTCGCCCGTGGACCGCATTTCCGGGCCGAGCCGAATCGGCGTGCCTTGCAGCTTGTCGAACGGCAGGACGACCTCTTTAACGAAGAAACCATCCACGCGCGGTTCTGCAGTAAACCCGAGCCGCTCGAGCGTCTCCCCCGCTGCCACTTCCGCGGCAAGGCGCGCAAGCGGCACGCCCGTCGCTTTGCTCACAAAGGGCACGGTCCGGCTTGCCCGGGGATTGACTTCCAAGACATAGACCACTTCATCCTTGATCGCAAATTGCGCATTCATCAAACCGCGCACGCGCAGCGCGAGGCCGATCCGTGTCACGTAATCGCGCAGAATATCGAGGTGGTATTGGGAAATCTTGAACGGAGGCAGAACACACGCGCTGTCCCCTGAGTGCACGCCCGCCTCTTCAATGTGCTGCATGATGCCGCCGATCACTACCTTTTCTCCATCCCCGACGGCATCTACGTCGATCTCAAACGCATCCTCAATGTACCGGTCAATCAAGACGGCATGCCCGGGCGCGGCCGCCGTCGCCTGCGCCAAGTAATACTCCAGCTCGCTCTCTTCGTACACGATCGCCATGGCCCGCCCTCCCAAGACGTACGATGGTCGGACCAAAACCGGGTAGCCGATGCGCGCCGCGACTGCCCGTGCTTCTGACAGGGAATAAGCAACTCCATTTTCGGGCTGTGGGATATCCAGCTCGCGCAGCAGCTCGCCAAAGCGACCCCGGTCTTCTGCGCAGTCAATCGCGTCCGGCGGGGTGCCCCAGATGGGGACGCCTGCGCGCGTTAGAGCCGTCGTGAGATTTAGCGGCGTCTGGCCGCCGAACTGGACAAGAACCCCATCTGGTCTTTCGAGAGCAATGACATCCATGACGTTCTCGTAGGTCAGCGGCTCGAAATAAAGACGGTCGGCCGTATCGTAATCGGTGCTCACCGTCTCCGGGTTACAGTTCAGCATAATGGTCTCGACGCCCATCTCCCGCAGCGCGAGGCAGGCATGGACGCAGCAATAGTCGAACTCGATGCCCTGGCCGATGCGGTTCGGACCGCCTCCTAAAATGAGCGCCTTGCGGCGAGCGCTTGGTGCCGCTTCATCTCGCGTCGCGCTGTACGTGCTGTACAGATACGGCGTGTGGGCTTCGAATTCTGCTGCACAAGTGTCCACCTGGACAAACACAGGCCGAATTTCCATCTCCTCACGACGAGACCGGACGGCGTCCTCGTCGGCGTTCGTGAGACGCGCAATTTCGCTGTCGGAAAACCCTTCGCGTTTGGCGCGCCGGAGCAGCTCCACGGTCAAGTCGGAGAGTGAGCAAGTGGCCAAGGCGCGTTCGGTCTCCACCAGGGAGTTCAACTGCTCGATAAACCAGGGATCAATCTTGGCTGCCTGCACGATCTCATCAACCGTGGTGCCGTCCCGCAGCGCGTCCGCGATCATAAAGATACGCTCAGCCGTCGGACGGGCGATCTCAGACAGGCTAAAACTCCCGGTATGGTTCGGACCGGCTCCGCCGCGTGCGCGCGGCGTAAGACCGCTAACCCCAACTTCCAGACCGCGCAGCGCCTTTTGGAGCGCCTCGCGGAACGTCCCTCCAAGCGCCATGACCTCACCCACCGACTTCATCTGCGGTCCCAGAACCGGGTCGGCGCCGGGAAACTTTTCAAAAGCCCACCGCGGGACTTTGACCACGACATAGTCGAGCGACGGTTCAAAACTGGCGGGCGTCACCTGTGTGATATCGTTGGGAATCTCGTCGAGCGTATATCCGACGGCGAGGAGAGCCGCAATCTTGGCAATTGGGAACCCGGTTGCCTTGGAGGCAAGAGCGGAGGAGCGGCTGACGCGCGGATTCATCTCAATCACGACCACGCGCCCGTTCTCCGGGTGCACCGCAAACTGGACGTTGCTCCCACCGGTCTCTACGCCGACTGCACTCATGACCCTCCGCGCCGCATCCCGCAATCGTTGGTACTCGCGGTCCGTGAGCGTTTGCGCAGGCGCCACTGTGATACTATCCCCTGTGTGTACGCCCATCGGGTCCAAGTTCTCAATTGAGCACACCACGACGAAATTGTCGGCGCGGTCCCGCATCACTTCCAACTCGAATTCCTTGTACCCGAGCACGGATTCTTCGATGAGCACTTGATGCACCGGGCTGGCCCGTAGACCCCGCCCTGTCGCCTCACGCAATTCGTCTGTATTCCGGGCGATACCCGCGCCGGACCCTCCCAGAGTAAACGATGGCCGGACGAGCACAGGATAGCCGATCTGCTTTGCCAACTCCAGTGCGTCCGCAACCGAATTCACCACCCCACTGACAGGAACCTCCAGGCCCACCGACTGCATCGCCGCCTTGAACTTTTGCCGGTCTTCGGCGATTTCGATCGCTTGCCGTGAGGCGCCGATGAGTCTGACGCCATATCGGTCTAGGACGCCGCTCTCTGCCAGCTCGACGGCGAGATTCAGGCCGGTTTGCCCGCCGACGGTCGGCAGCAGCGCATCCGGCTTTTCGCGCTCGACGATCTTTTCCAGGATTTCGGGGACGAGCGGCTCGACGTAGGTGGAGTGAGCAAATTCAGGGTCGGTCATGATCGTCGCGGGGTTCGAGTTCACGAGGATGATGCGATAGCCTTCGCGCCGCAGCACCTTGCACGCCTGCGTGCCCGCATAATCGAATTCACATGCCTGGCCGATGGTGATCGGGCCTGAGCCAAGCACAAGAATCGAGGCAATATCTGTCCGTTTCGGCATCCAGGCAACCCTTCCCGTGTCTCTAGGTCTCGCCCATGAGGGCCATAAATTGTCCAAACAGCGCGAGGGCATCGTGTGGTCCCGGCGCTGCTTCGGGGTGAAATTGAACGCTGAACGCTCGCCGCTCGCGTGTCCGCAATCCTTCCACACACTGATCGTTCAAGTTGAGATGAGTGATCTCGACTTGTGCAGGGAGGCTCCCCGGGCGGACGGCAAAGCCGTGGTTGTGAGAGGTTATTTCGACGTGTCCTGTCAACAAATTCTTGACGGGTTGGTTTCCACCCCGGTGTCCAAACTTGAGCTTGAAAGTCTCGCCGCCCAGCGCGAGCCCGAGAATCTGGTGACCCAGGCAAATCCCAAAGATGGGCACCTTCCCCAAGAGCTCACGAACCGACTGGATGGAATACGTAACCGCCGCGGGATCGCCGGGTCCGTTCGACAGGAATACTCCGTCCGGCTTGAGAGCCATCACCGCGGCAGCGGACATGGTCGCCGGGACAACGGTAACATCACAACCGCACGAGGTGAGTAGGCGCAGAATGTTGCGTTTCGTGCCATAATCGTAGGCAACTACCCGGAAACGCTGCGCAGGAGGATTAGTGCTGAAGAGAGCATCTGAAGCGGAATACCAGCCTTGTTCGACGGCTTCAGCCCACTCGTACGGTTCCGAGCAGGTGACATGCTGGACGAGGTCGCACCCGTTCATGGAGAGTGAGGCGAGCGCCTTTTGGACCAAGCGGTCCGGGTCGGGGTTCACATTGGAGAGGGCGCCGCGCATTGCGCCCTGAGCCCGAATGTGCCGCACGAGCCCCCGCGTATCCAGGCTGGAGATGCCAACTACACCTCGCTCGGCGAGATAATCGCCTAGTGACTGCCGGGCACGCCAATTGCTGACCCGTCGGCTGGCCTCGCGCACGGCGAATCCAGACAACCAGGCCCGCTCTGACTCGTCATCCTCGGGATTCACACCCGTATTACCAACGTGCGGGGCAGTCATGACGACAATCTGGCCGTAGTAGGATGGGTCGGTCAATACTTCTTGATAACCCGTCATCGAAGTATTGAACACCACCTCGCCCGTGCGTTCCCCGCGCGCCCCGAACGCGAGGCCGGGCCACAAGGTTCCATCCTCCAGCGCAAGCAGAGCCTCTTCACCCATAACGCCTAGTATATCTCAATACTGGTCCGCCACAAAACTCGAGTCCAAATGAATCCAGATCTCCGGGTCCGGCCGTCAAGCCCAAGGCGAAATTGAGAACGGCATATTTCATGGGCGCTGGCATTTCTCCTTCGATCAGTACGATGATCCCAAGTACGTTCACTTTGGAACGCTTCGCGTCTTGAATGACGACACCCTGTCTCCGGGCGCTATCTGGCCCATGCATCCGCACCGTGAGATCGAGGTCGTCACCTATTGCGCAGAGGGTGAATTCCGGCATGCCGATCAGCGCGGGCTGGGAAATATCCTCGAAAAAGGGTGGGGCCAGCACACAACCGTGGGGCGCGGGATGTTTCACTCGGAAGTTAATAACCGCTCTGATATCCCGATGCGCTTTATCCAGTTGTGGTTCATTCCGTCCGAACCGCGTCTGGTGCCCTCCGTATAGGTGCTGCCCGCTTTCGCCACTGGCAAGTCGATTCAATCGTAAAGCGTGCAGCCGAACCGTGCCGGCCGCTGGTGACTGGGCTCTCGTTTCTCCGCCAAAGATAAAAGCCGCATGGAGGTTTAACGTGTCGCTCGGATACAACCATGCCGAGGCGCTTTGCCGCCTGCCCAGCTATCGTCCAAGGCTTTACACTTTATGAGGAATTCCGGCCCCTGGTTCCGGGGGCAAAAAGGCGTGGAGCGCCAAAGGCGAACTCGATCTGGACTAAATCCGGTCGAAGGCAGAGCGTCATTCGTAGCCAAGCCGGACGTTATACTCTTATAAAAGACAAACCTCAGGAGGAGGACACCCATGGAAATGGAAGAGTATCTCCAAAAACCCGTGACCAAGCCCGATGCCGTCCGGATTGAGCGGATCGCCTCTCTAATCGGCGGGGGCGTGCTACTCTCTCTGGCTCTGGCCCGCCGCTCTCCTGCAAGCATTCCGCTTGCTCTTTTGGGCGGGGGGCTCGTTTACCACGGCGCGTCCGACGAGGACCAACTGGCGCGCCGGCTCCGTTCGTTAGGGGAGAAAGGAACAGGCACTTCGATCAGCGTCCCGCACGGGCACGGGATCTGCGTCGAGAAATCGGTCATCATCAGCCGGTCATCGGAAGAGCTGTACAACTTTTGGCGTAATCTCGAGAACCTGCCACGCTTTATGCACCACCTCGAATCCGTCCACATGCTGGACGACAGACGTTCTCACTGGGTCGCCAAGGCACCCGCAGGGACGCAGGTCCAATGGGATGCAGAGATCATTAACGATATTCCGAACCAACTCATTGCCTGGCGCTCTCTGGAAGGATCAGATATCCCAAATGCAGGCTCGGTCCATTTCGACAGGACTCCAAGCGGCCGCGGCACTATCGTCAAGGCAGAGCTCCAGTATGAGCCTCCGGCCGGCCCTGTCGGCGCAGCCTTTGCCAAGCTCTTTGGCGATGATCCCTCACGAACCGTCTATCATGACTTGCGCCGTTTCAAGCAGTTGATCGAGACGGGTGAGGTCGCTTCCACGGAAGGTCAGCCTACGGGCAGCCGGAACGTCTTGAGCAAGTTCGGAGTAGGCGTGTGAAAGCGGTCTGCTGGGCGGGAACGCACAAAGTGATCGTCGAGGAGGTGCCGGAACCGCGCATCATCAATCCGCGAGACGCAATCGTCCAGGTGTCCTCCACCGCGATCTGCGGCTCTGATCTGCATCTCTTCGACGGATACGTTCCGACGGTAGAGGTCGGCGATATCCTCGGACACGAGTTCATGGGAGAAATCGTCGAGGTCGGGCCCGGCGTCAACAACTTGCACGTGGGCGATCGCGTCGTCGTCCCCTTTAGCATCTCTTGCGGCGAGTGCTTTTACTGCAAGCGCGGTCTCTGGTCGCTCTGCGACAACTCGAACCCGAATGCGTGGATGGCCGAAAATCTCTACGGGTATTCGCCCGCGGGGTTTTTCGGCTATTCGCATCTGGTGGGCGGTTATGCGGGGGGCCAGGCGGAGTATGCCCGCGTTCCTTTTGCAGATGTGGGCGCTTTCAAGCTTCCGGTGGACGGCCTCTCCGATGATCAGGTTCTCTTTCTATCCGATATCTTCCCTACCGGCTATATGGCTGCGGAAAACTGTGACATCCAACCCGGGGATACCATCGCGATTTGGGGCTGCGGTCCGGTGGGGCAGCTCGCGATCAAGAGTGCGTACCTCCTGGGCGCGGATAGAGTCATCGCCATCGACCGCATTCCGGAACGCTTGCAGATGGCGCAGACGCAGGGCAAGGCCGAGGTCATCAACTATCAGGAAGAACCCGACGTCGCGCAACAGCTCAAGGATAGGACCGGTGGGCGCGGTCCAGACGCCTGCATTGACGCCGTAGGGATGGAAGCTCATGGGCTCGGCGTCGATTATTGGTACGATCGCACGATGCAGGCAATGCGGCTCGAGTCGGACCGGCCGACCGCCCTACGGCAAATCATCCAATCGTGCCGCAAAGGGGGCAGCGTATCCATTGCGGGTGCATACGGCGGCTTGATCGATAAATTCCCTATCGGAGCCGCTTTCAACAAAGGTCTGACGCTCAAGATGGGACAGGCGAATGTGCAAAAGTATATGTGGCCCTTGTTCCAACGTATCCAGAAAGGTGAGATCGATCCGTCTTTCCTCATCACGCACCATCTAAGCCTCGAAGACGCGCCACACGGCTATCACATCTTTAAGAACAAGGCAGAAGGCTGCATCAAGGTCGTCTTAAAGCCGCAGACCAAGAGTCGAGCATCAGCCTCGGGCGACGGCAGCACTGTTCCTTTTTCGACCTCGATGTGATATACTAGAGTCAGAGTATACCCTGCGGGGAGACTTATTGGTCGCGATTGCCATTGAGCCGCACAGAAATGTCGGCGGCGAATCAGTCTTGTGCTGCTGTCGGAAAAGGCATCTGACATTCAACATGCGGCAAGTGTTGAAGTCGGTGCCTTTTTTATCAGGGGGTCAAGGATGATACCAAAAGGCATGCACGAGTTTCTGCACGACTTGCTTCCGGAACACGTGTGGAAGAGCCGCCGGAAGCAAGTGAACGGCCTGGTATTCTTGGAATTTACCTCACAGGATGTCGAGCTTTTGCACCGGCTCGGGATCGAAGTAGATGACCTGGGCCCTCGCCTCGTCGCGTGCATGTGGGACGAGACCAGCCCGATTGAAATCGGCGGTTATCTCGTCGTGGACAATGTAGCAATGGGTCTCCCGTCCATGGGCGGCATCCGCCTTTCCCCCGAAATCACACCGGCGACGATACACAATCTTGCCCGCGGGATGACGATGAAAAACGCCGCCGCCGACCTTCCCTATGGCGGCGGCAAGTCCGGTGTTGTCGCTAGTACGAACCTTTCACCTTCCGACCATGCGCAAGTCATTCGCGGTTTTGCCCACTTGCTGCAACCCTACGCGCGCCTGTACAACCCGGGCCCCGATGTCGGTACGAATGATCAGGATATGAAGACCATTGCCATAGAAAACGGCCTAGACGTTGTGGTGAGCAAGCCGGCGGAGATGGGCGGCAACCGGATCGATCAGCTCGGTGCGGCGGCGGGCGGCGTCGTCATCGCCCTCGAGACGCTGCACCACGAAGTCGAACGCCTCCGTCCCCTTGCGCAGTTTCGCCACCTGGAAGTACCCGCATGGGAAAACGTAACCGTCATCGTCCAGGGATTCGGAGCCGTCGGCGCCAACGTCTCCCGAATCTTGTGGGAACAGGCCGAGGCCCGGGGGAGCGGGCCGCGCGTGATCGGCATCAGCGACGCCGCCGGATACTTGCATTCTGACGAGGGACTGGATGTCGGTCTGCTGCTCAAGCTGCGCGGCAAGAACCAGATCGTCAGCAAGCCCTACTTTCTCGCTTATCCTGACGCGCCCGAAAGCGGGACCTCGTTCAAATTCTCGAATGCGCGCGACGACCTACTTCGTGAATCTGCCTTTGCGCTCATTCCCGCCGCGCCGCAGGCCAATTACCTGGACGTCGACGATACTTCCCACCCGTCGATGACGGTGGACGCGATGGGGCATTGGTCCATTATTGTCGAAGGAGCGAATACATACTCGCCCGACCCGCGGCGCAAGGCGGCCCGCCGCCGCATGGAGCGCCAGGTTTATCAAAAGCACGGCACCTTGATCGCCACAGACTTTCTGGTCAACTCGGGAGGCGTTATTTTCGCCGCTCACGAGCGCCTCCTCCCCACACCCCCTGATCTCCGCCTCCCGGATGAGTTGCTGGGCCATCGCGACGCGGTGGAGACCTGGCTCAAGGACCACGCCAAAGAGTTTGCCGCTCTGGCGGAACAGAGGCGCGCGGCGGCGGAGGCAAAACGCGCGGCCGTCATTCACGAGAACATGGTCCAATTGGTGGATGGTCTCGTGGCCGACGACGACGCGCTGCCCTGCCAGGTCGCCGAAAGAATCAGCATCAACCGGATCGTGCGCCGAGAGAGCCGACGGCTCGCGTCTGAACTCATGGTCGAGATGGCGGACATTTCGGTCGACTGCAGCATTCAAGAGGCCGCGCGGCACCTCGTGGAAAAGAACACGGACATTCTGTCCGTGATAGGCGCCGACGGCCAAGTCGTCGGCATAGTGACCGATTGGGATATTACACGCGCGGCGGCTCGTGAATCCATCGCCGGCGCAGACGTGGACACGATCATGAGTCGTGACGTCGTGAGCGCAGCCCCCCAAGACAACATTCTCGACATCGTCCGCAAATTCGAATACTACAATATCTCCGCCGTCCCAGTGCTCTCCGCCACCGGCCAACTACTCGGCGTCGTGACTACCGATATTCTCGCCAAGCGGACGCTTTACAGATTGCTTCTGGGCGAACAACAGACGTGAAGCAGGCTTTTTCCTTCTTTGTACCGGACTCTAGGAACCTGGTCAGCCCGTCGAAAAGGGGCGACCCCTTTGCTCATTCATTCGGGGTCGCCCATCTTCAAGACCTGATCGAAGCGCTCGGCATACCGCAACCCCAACTGATTCTCGCGAACGGAGAATCCGTCGGTGTTTAGCGTCCGGTGCAAGACGAGGATCGCGTAGCAGTCTATCCCCATCTGTCCTACTTGCCGGCGCCGCTGCTGGAAAGGCTCACGCTATGCGCGGATGTCAGCTCTCATCGAGCGCACTCTCCGCCGAGATTTATAAGCCCACATTACCTTCCCAGCTCCGGGAAATCCTCTTCCCAAAACTCGAGCGCGCCGCGTGTTCCCTTTTGGTTATGCTCGTCCTCATAACCGCGCAGCTGAACGCGGCGAATCTTGCCCGAGATGGTTTTGGGTAGGTCAAAAAACTCCAGCCGGCGAACGCGCTTGAAGGGGGACAGCCGCTCGCGCGAGAAACGAAAAATCGCAAGGGCCGTGTCGCGAGTCGGTTCAAAGCCCGGCTTCAGCGCCACGTACGCTTTGGGCACGCTCAGCCGGATCGGATCAGGGCTGGGAACAACGGCCGCCTCGGCAACGGCTTCATGCTCGATGAGCGCACTCTCGATTTCAAAGGGGCTAATCCGATAGTCGGAGCTTTTGAACACATCGTCCGATCTTCCAACGTACCAGAAGTAGCCATCCTTGTCGCGCCCCGCGACATCCCCGGTATAGTAATACTCCTGCGCGAAAATCGCCGCATTCCGTTCGGGATTGTCGAGATACCCTTCCATCAGGCCCATCGGCTTGGGCCTGAGCGAAAGTGACAATTCTCCTTCGTCGACGACTCTCCCATTCGGGTCGATCAAAGCCACCTTATAACCTGGCAGCGGGCGTCCCATCGAGCCCGGCTTGACCAGTTGTCCTGGAGTGTTGCCTACCTGCGCCGTCGTCTCTGTCTGTCCATAACCGTCGCGAATCGTCATGTTCCAAGCGGACTTGACTCGCTCGATGACTTCGGGGTTGAGCGGCTCTCCTGCGCTCACCAGCTCTCGAAGCTTGACCGGATAGGCTTTCAAGTCCTCCAGGATCAGCATGCGCCAGACGGTTGGCGGTGCGCACAAGGTACTGACATTGTATTGTACCAGCGCCTCGAGTATCTTTTTGCCGTCAAAGCGCGGCTGGTTATAAACAAAGATCGTCGCTCCTGCGTTCCACGGCGCGAAGAAACTGCTCCAGGCATGTTTTGCCCAGCCCGGCGAGCTGACGTTGAAATGAACGTCCCCTTCTCTTAGGCCAATCCAATACATCGTGGAGAGATGGCCGACCGGATAACTCTGGTAAGTGTGCATGACCATCTTGGGTTTGGCCGTGGTGCCGGAGGTAAAGTAGAGCAAAAAGGGATCGTTCGTGTGGGTCTCGCCGTCGGGTTGAAACTCTGACGGAACCCCATACGTGTCCGCATAGGTCGCCCAACCCGCAGCCTTGCCCCCAACTACGGTCCGCGTTTGTATCCCTTGAATATCGTTGAATTTCTCGGTGCCGGTGACATCCGCGACGACGTGACGCAGACCCCCGCGCTCGACGCGGTCCTGCAGATCCCCCTTGGTCAGGAGCGTCGTCGCTGGGCTGATCACCGCTCCTAGCTTCATCGCCGCGAGCGTGATTTCCCAGAGGGGCACAACATTCCCCAGCATAAGGAGGATCCGGTCTCCTCTGTGGACTCCCAGACGCCTGAGCCAGTTTGCCACGCTGTTCGAACGCTCTCTCATCTCGGAAAAAGTGAGGCGCGTCTCTCCCCCCGAGTCATTCACCACCCAGAGCGCCGGCCTCGAATTCCCTTGGGCCTGGGCATCGAAAAAATCGAGTGCCCAGTTGAATGTATCCAGCTTGGGCCATTGGAATTCATTGTAGGCTGCTTCGTAATCCTCGCGTTTCGATACCAGAAAATCGCGCGCTTGCAGAAAAGCGCTGGCGGAAGCCGATGCCATTGTCCCCTCCTTGAGGCATAGTTTCGCGATATTCTAGGAGCGTTGCCTGGGAATGTCAACACACCACACGACTGCTTTTTCCTGGAAAGGCAAGGGCGGGGCCCTTTGATTCCTGGCACCCCGCCCCATCCATCACACGATCGCTCGTTAACCACTTACCGCTTTGATTCGTTGGCCCATTGGCCTATTGGCTCATTGATATGTCGCCTTCACCTGCACTTCATGCCTCACACCGTTCCGCAAAAGGGTCAGAGTGATGATAGCGCCTTCCGGTTGACGCACAAGCAGCCGATGCAGATCGTCCACGGTCCCAATCCCCTGACCGTTGAACGCGATGATCCAGTCACCCACAAGTATTCCTGCTCTGTGAGCCGGACCATTCTCGGCCAACGAGGCGACTTGGACGACAGTACTCGCCTTGAGCTCAAAGTAGCGCAGAGTCCGCCGATCTACCGGCCGCATTTGTCCTGCGATTCCGAGAAAAGCGCGCCGCACCTCCCCGTGCGTCACGAGTTCGCTGACAACCCACTTGGCCGTGTTCACGGGGATGGCAAAGCTGATACCCTGAGCCATAAAGATCATGGCCGAATTGATCCCGATCACACGCCCACGGCTATCCACCAGCGGGCCTCCCGAGTTCCCTGGATTGAGCGCCACATCCGTCTGGATGATGTTCTCAATCAGCCGCCCCGATTGGCTCCGCAGTGTTCGGCCGAGCGCTGATACGACGCCCGTCGAAACGGTGCTCTGAAAACCAAGTGGGTTGCCAATGGCAATGGTTAACTGGCCGACGCGGAGCGAATCCGAATCTCCCAACTCGGCGGCCGGCAAACCATTCGTTCCCACTCGCACCACAGCCAGGTCCGTTGCCGGATCGGTTCCTACGATCTGAGCCGGGTAGGCACCTCCATCCGTCAGATGCACTTCGACAGCATTCGTTTTTTCTACGACGTGATTATTGGTCAGGACAAAGCCATCCGGCGCGATGACGAAGCCGGACCCGGCGCCTTCTCCTCCCCCTTGATGCCCTTGGCTCTGCTTTTTGACATGGATTCCCACCACAGCAGGACCCACCTTTTCGACCACGCCCACGACTGCCCGCGAGTAGGCGTCGAGCAGGTCCTTGTCGCTCTCGGTTCCGTTCGTTTTGGTTGCGCTAGACGCCTCGCCTCCCGCGGCTTCAGCTGCCGCGAGCCCTCCGACCTTATTTTTGTCTTGATCTATTTCACGCATATTGTTACTCCCACCAACCATACGAACTCGGCAGCCCTATAGGAGCAAGCCGCTCTTACCTGAGTTGGCTGGCCGGTAGAATAATGACCACCCTCTATTATAGGCAAGCGGTCAAACCACGCCACGACCGTTTGGCCCGGACCAACCTAGCCAACCGGCTAGGCAGCCGCAGTTTGACTGCAGTCGTGCCGAATGGGCTTCGACATATCGAACAACTTCGTTGAGAGTAAAATCGTAAAGACCTTCTTCACAATCTCCTTGTGATTCTCCTCGACGGCGGCTTTTTTGGATTCGCTCTCGGTTTGGCTCCCTTCCTGACCGTAATTCCTCTTTTCTTCAGCAGCACGACCAATTCGCCCATCCTCATCAGCCAAAAAAGAACCCAGACGAAAGATTTGCTCGTCTGGGTTTTCTGCCTTTTGCTCTTTGCAGTGTTGCTCGCCCCGCCGATTTTACCCGGGCGTCAACTCATACCAATACTGGGATAGGAACCCGCGCGCATCCGGCGTCACGACCTGACGCACGATATCCGGCGAGCCATTTCTGCAGCGCCACTCATAGACTGTATCCCGACCCGTTACCACCGCGGGCATTACATCCGCATTGGCGTTAGCCTTGCAAAAATCGGTTTCGTCTGCCGTAGGGGTCCTGCTCGTGTCGGCCTTTGCCGTGCAGGGCAAATTGGCCCCTACGAAGCAACCGTACACCTTGCCGTTCATACAGCGCCAGTACGAACCTTGGACAAAAATGTTCAGCGGGGCGTCGGGCGCCGCACCGGTAGCCTTTTTCAGCGCCTGAGCGATTGAATCGGGTACTTTCTGCCCCACATAGCGCGCATCCGGGGCATCAATGGTACCGACCGCCGCACAGTAGGCAAATGGGTCAGAATAGCTTGTCGTCTGCGCTGCCACGGGCGTATTAGCAGGAGCCGGAGTCGCAGGTGCTGCGCATGAAGCCACGCTTACAACTTGGGTGATCAAAAATAGGCCTTGCAGCAGGCGTCTATGCCGATTGTGAGGCTTCATGAATCTCATGCACCATGCTCGCCCTTCGCTCGACTTCGGCGAGCTTGGTCCCAATATACGTGGACGCTTCCGTCATGAGGCGCTTGGCCTCGCCTTCCGGCAACTTTTTGATCGACTCCAGCGTGTGCCCTCGCGACCGCAGGAACTCTTCGAGATACATCCTCTCCAGCTTGGCCTGGGGGTCTTGCATCGGGGTCCCGCTTTGTGGTTCTTGCATAGTACGTCTCCTTTCGGCCGGCGCTTCGCAGACAGTAGCCTGTACTCCTCTTGACCAGAACGCAACTTTCACTTACATTATAATTATAGGCGCCTTTTCTTCAAATAGGGCGAAATACCTTTTCGTTGCTTCGCGACTACCTATTCCGACATGGGTAGTGCAAGCACACCAAGGAATCCGGAAATGCCGCCTACGCTCCCAACAGGCAAGTTGCCGCCAGACCTGCTCGCCATCCTCCTCGCCTCACTTCAACCCACGGACGCTCGGGTGATCGTCGGCCCGGGCATCGGCCAAGATGCTGCCGTTATCGACATGAATGGTCGCTATTTGGTCGCCAAAACCGACCCCATCACCTTCGCAACAGAGGATATCGGGTGGTATGCGGTGAACGTGAATGCCAACGACGTTGCCTGCATGGGAGCTCATCCTCGGTGGTTCATGGCGAGCGCTCTCTTGCCGGCCGGCAGCGCCGATCCCTCGATGGTACAAGCCATTTTCACGCAAATCGCCGAGGCATGCAAGGCCCTCGGCGTCACTCTTGTTGGCGGACACACCGAAATTACCTACGACTTGCCGCGCCCATTGGTCATCGGCGTCATGCTGGGGGAGGTGGCCAAAGATCGTCTTGTCACGAGTCGAGGCGCCCAGCCCGGCGACACCGTCCTTCTCACCAAAGAAATCCCGCTCGAAGCAACCGCACTCATCGCGCGGGAAAAGGGACAGGACCTACTCACTCGCGGCTTGCCTCCTGATCTGATCGCACGTGCCCGAGGCTTGTTGCGCGATCCCGGAATCAGCATCGTCCCTGAGGCCACCCTCGCGGCCGACGCCGGGCTGGCAACCGCAATGCACGATCCGACAGAAGGCGGTCTGGCGACCGGGCTTTGGGAACTTGCTCACGCCTCTCAAGTCGGTTTGATTATTGACGAGAAAACCCTTCCTTTCTCAAGGGAAGGGGCTGAACTGTGTGCCGCGTATGGTCTCGATCCCTTGGGGGTAATAGCCTCCGGCTCCCTCCTGGTGACCTCTCCCCCCGATCGCGCAAATGAACTGCTCGCGCTTCTCGCCAAGGCAGGCATTCGCTGTACGGCGATCGGCCGAGTCCTGCCGGCGGCAGACGGCTTGACTCTTGAAAACGGCGAAATCCGCCGTCCCCTCCCCCACTTTGCTGCCGATGAAATGGTAAAGGTCTTTCAATTCTAAAGAGCGGGTCCGCTCTTTATCTACCTACAGTCTCCCGCTGTCGGCTTGTGTTTCCGTGCCGGCGAAACCCGATCTGCTTGCCATCAATTCCTCCAGACGCTCCACCATCCGCGCCAGGACGCCGAATGTTTTTTCCACCGGCTCGGGCGTGGTCAGGTCGACCCCTGCGGACCGGAGTGCATCCAGCGGGTAGACGGATCCCCCCGCCTTTAGGAAACCCAGATAGCGGTCCACTGAACCCGAATTGCCCGATAGAATGCCCTGGGCCAGCGCGTGGGCCGCAGAAATGCCGGTCGCGTATTGGTAGACATAGAAATTCGAATAGAGGTGGGTCGCGAATTGTGCCCACGTGATACCGATCCGCTCCCGATCAATCTCGACCCCGTCACCATAGCCCTCTTCAAAGAGGTCGGCCATCAAACCGATCATGCCTTCGGCGGTCAGTGCCCCTCCTCCCTCGACGCGCTCGTGGACCTCTAGCTCAAAGCGCGCGAGCGTCGGCATGAGAAAGAAATAGCGATGGAAATTCGACATCGCTTCTTCGATCACCGCAATCTGGAATTCGGGGTCCGGATGAGTCGCGAGCAAATGCGCCCGCACCATCGCTTGGTTGAAATTCGACGCCGTTTCCGCCAAAAAGATTCCGTACCGGCTGTAGATAAAGGGCTGCGCCTTGTGCGCATAGTATTTGTGCATCGAATGGCCCAGCTCATGTGCCAGTGTGCTCAAGCTAAAGAGGTCGTCGTGATAGCTCATCAGGATGAATGGAAGTGTTCCTGTGCTTCCGGTCGAAAAAGCCCCGGAGCGTTTCCCCTCGTTGGGATAAATATCCACCCAGCGTTCTTCCAAAAGCCCCCGCCGCAGCACGTCGACGTATTCGTCGCCGAGCGGGTTCATGCCTTCCGAGATCCATTCGACGGCCTGAGTAAAGGGGACAACCGGTGTGGCGTTCGTCAGAGGCGCCTTTTCGTCATAAAGGCCAAGCCTGTCACGACCAAGCGCCCGCCGGCGAATATCCCAATACCGGTGCCACGTCGGCAGATGGCGTCGAAACGTCTCGATGAGATTGTAAAACACCTCGAGGGGAATATCGTTGGATGTCAATGCGGCATCTAGCGAGGAATTGTAGCCGCGTGCACGGGAGAGAAAGACGTCCTGCTTTACTCCGGCGGCGATGCAGTTTGCCATCGTATTCTTGACTGCCAGGTGAGCGTCTGCATAGCTTTCCCACGCCGTCCGTCGCACGATGGGGTCTGGATGCGTCCGCAGCGCGTTAATCGTCCCCTGCGCCACTTCGTGCGGCTCATTCTCTGCCGAGAGTGCAGGCAGGAATTTCAAATCCGCATCCGCCAAAATGCCATGGGTCGCAGCAGCTGTCCGGAAGGGATCGCTTAGCTGGCTCAAGAGCGCTTCCACCTCAGCCGAGCGGACGTGGGCCCGCCGTCGCTCAAGCCGATCAAAATAGTGGGCGTAAATCTGCAGCCGATCTTCTACCTGCATCCACTTCTGAAGGTTCTCCGCTCCAATGGCGAGTATCTCGGGCTCGGCAAAAGCTCCGGCTGCGCTCACCCGGGTCGCCAGTCCTCGCGCGCGGTCATTTTTCGCGGCCGCGGCCTGATCGGTCGTGTCCACCGCGTAGCCCATGCTTGCATAAAGGGTCACCTTGCCGAGCGCGACGCCGATTTGCTCCGAGAGGTCGAGCCAGTCGGCGAGGACCGACGGGCCGTCTCCAAGATGCCCACGAGCAAGGGTCAAGCCTGGCAGGCGGTCGTCCACCATCTTGAATTCCGCTTCCCAGGCCTCGTCCGAAGGGAAAACACTCTCGATATTCCAGGTGTTCTTTCGTTCAATTTCGCGGCGCAGTGGAATCCCGTGAGTCATGCCGTCCTCCAAAATCGCCAGAGATTGCGTTTCATCGCGCTTTCCTTCTTCGCCTGCCTTTGCCCCTTTTTCCTTGCAGGTAACCAGAAAACAAAGAACCGCCCCCGGCTCGGGGGCAGTCGTCGACCGCCCCGCGTGGGGGCGGTCATTCGAGAACGAGAGCCACGCGCTGTGTGCTTATAGGAGGCCGAGGAGATTTTCCAGGGTGCCAGAGACGAGCACGTTCACGGCGCGTTCCTAATGTCCTGTTCCGGCAAAAACGGCCCAAGCCGTCCTGGCGAGAATCTTCAAGTCCAGTCCCAGAGAGCGGTGGTCGATGTACTCCAAATCCAGGCGCACCCATTCGGCAAAGTCGTTAATTTGATTGCGCCCGCCGATTTGCCAGAGGCAGGTGATCCCTGGTTTCACGCTCAGCTTGCGCGCCTGCCAGAACTCAAACCTCTCAAACTCGTTTCGGAGCGGCGGGCGTGGTCCGACCAAGCTCATATCTCCCTTGAGCACACTCCACAGCTGCGGCAACTCGTCCAGGCTGTACCTTCTCAAAAAGCGCCCGACCCGCGTGACCCGAGGGTCGTTTTTCATTTTAAAGGCCGGCCCCTTCATTTCATTATACTTCAACAGGGCTTGCTTGAGCTCATCCGCATTCGCCACCATCGTCCTGAATTTGTACCCGACGAATTCGCGATTGTTCTGCCCGAGCACGCGCCACCGGTAGAATATCGGGCCCGGCGAAGAGAGCTTGACCGCCGCGGCGATCACAAGAAGGAGAGGCGACAGCACCAAAAGGAGCACGGCCGCAACCACCATGTCGAGCAGACGCTTGCCAAAGTCATACAGCGGCTTGGGCTCTGTCCGCAAGAGCAAAAGCGAAGGCAAACCCAGGAAAGGCTCGGAGTACGATGCCCACGGGGAACTGGAGAGGACGAGATACCTCAACATCGACTGCGAGATCAACCGAATCGGCTGACCCAAGTCGCGGCAGATCTCGGTTATAGTTTGGAGATAGCTTTCCCATAGTGGATTCAGAATCACGATCACTTCGCCGACGGGCTCTCGCGTCAGGACGCTGCGCAATTCGGTGCTCCACGCCTGCTCATTCCCATTCGCTACGGATGGAGGCAGCGGAAAAGGGTGGATCACAAAGTCGTACGCCCGGCCGCTCCTTTGGATAAGCTGCCGCACGTGGTCGATATTCTCGGGCAGGCCCACGACAAGCGGGCGGCGAAGGTAGTAGCCAGCACGATGCCGAGCCGTATAGTACTGCTTCTCCGCCACCCGAATGACGCCAAGCACTCCCAAGCTGACAACGCCAAAAGAGAAGACAAACAGCCGGCTGGCCCCCTGCTCTTTGATGCCAAAGACCACCAAGGCAAGGAGGCCCAGTGCCACAACTGAAACCTTGAGGAGTCCGCGCATTATCTCCCAGTAGGACTGGTGAACCGGATCGGCGTACATGCCGCCCCAATCAAGCATCAAGAGCCACAGAGGGAGTGCGAGAACGAGCAAGAGCGAGGAACTAGTCTCGTAGAGTTGGGTAAAGTCGGGGTTTAGCAAAGGCCCGACCAGCGGCAGCAAGAGATGCGCCACCGCAAATGCAGCGGCCAGGCCAATCAAATCGACAAGCTGAAAAAACCACTTCGGAGACATCTCTATCCAATTGTACCATGAATGCTGACAATCGCGAAAGACCGACCAGCCCCTCTCTGCCTCCGCCGCAATCACGGCGATCTTCTTTTGCGAATCAATCGGACTGCACTAGAGCCCATCCTCCTCTGATCCGTCCCATTAGCCTGAACCCCAGCGCGGGAATCACTTTGATATCAAGCACCAACAGGATCACGGCGAGCAGCCATGCGCCGAGCACATCCGAGGGGAAATGCACCCCCATATAGAGACGCGCCACGCCGACCAAGAGAGCCGCGAGACCGCAAGCCAGGCAGCTGACTGCGCGTATAATGTTTCGAGATGCACTCTTGGCGAGCCACCAAGCAAGTGTTCCGTAAAAGAGGAGCGCGAGCAGCGCATGCCCGCTGACGTAGCCGCTCTCCATAATGCGAGTCACCACCTGAGCAGTGACCGGCGGAGTGACCGCAGGCAAGCTCACGCCCTGCGCGGGCAGGTGCTGCAGTTGTTGTCGCGCCAAGCCCTCGAAATAGTAACCGAGAGAGAGATCATAGAGGCGTGGGAACAGGGGTGGCGTCGGCTCCGGCCGCGCGACGAGAGTCTTGACGAGCGAATACAGCAGATAAGCGAGCGGAACCGGCAACAAGGAAAAGAGGGCCGCTCCAGATCGGCGCCACAGGAGCAGCAACATCACGAGAGCCCAGAGCGGCAAGATGATGTTGATCGACCCCACCATGGAAAGAATGAGGGCGGGCTGATTTAGTGCCAAAATCCGATGTGAAACAATCAGCCCGAGTAGATCCTGCTCACCGGGCAGATAGTATCCCATCCTGGCGTACACGGTAAGAGCCACAAAGGCAAGGGCAGTAATAGCGGTGGCAATCCGGATGGCCTGCTCACGCAAGTTCCATGAATGATTCATTCGCAGAGCCTCTCTGCGACCTGCGCTCTCTGACATCCGCCCGACCTATTTCCGTGTGATTGGCGGGTCCCTGTGCAGAATCAAGCCGCACTCGTCCGCGCCAACATTGCAATTCGTGCCAGAGGAGGCTTGAAGATTGTACAGAGAGTGATGGGAGATGTCAAAGTTTGCGATGGCGCCGTGCAGGGCATCGGGCACGCGCGTTAGGGGTAGCCTATGAGCGTTCCATAGTTCCCCGGTTGGGGCGAGGCGGATTCCTCACCTCATTACAAACAGACAATGGACGGGGCCGTCCTCATCTTATCGGACAGCCCCGAAGAAACTCTGGTGCAGTTGAGATCATGAATGAAACGACGGAGGCGCCCGCCGCTTGCGTAGTGGATGCTCTCATGCGATTCGATCGCGGCCGCCCCGTCCATTCAGAGGTTCAGCCGGCAAAATACTGCCCGTAGGCCGATTCCCACAACGATTGGAATCCCAGCCGACGCCCGTGGCACGATCTGTTCGAGCACGCGGTGCTCCAGATTGCTTGCCTGCCGATTCAGATGGAGGACGCCTCGATTTGGCACTCACGCCTCGTACCCATGCGGATGCTTTTGCCTCCATGCCCACGCCGTCTCGACCATAGAGGACAAATCGGGGTACTGCGGAGTCCAGCTCAATTCATTGCGAATGCGGTCCGAACTCGCCACGAGCCGCGCGGGGTCTCCCGGGCGTCGCGCGGACGGAACAACTGGTATTGGGCGGCCCGTGACACGGCGCACCTCCTCCACCACCTGCGCGTTGGAATAACCCAGGCGGTTGCCCATGTTATAGGCCCGCGCCCCGATCCGATCGATGGCGCCGAGCGCGAGCAGATGCGCCCGCGCAATGTCCGCGACGTGGATATAGTCCCGGACGCAGCTCCCATCCGGCGTATCGTAATCCGTTCCGAACAAGCGAAATTCCTTTCTCTGCCCGAGCGCGACGTCGAAGAGAACCGGGATGATGTGGGTCTCCGGATCGTGAAACTCTCCATAGCGTTCAGTTGCACCGCAAGCATTGAAATAGCGGAGGGTCACATAGTTCAAACCGTGGGCACGACGATACCACTCCATCATGCGCTCGAAGGCAAGTTTCGACTCGCCGTAGGGGTTCACCGGCTCACGCGGATCGTCCTCAGCGATTGGCACCTGTTTGGGCTCTCCATAGACCGCGGCCGTCGAAGAAAAGACAATTCGCTTGACCCCCGCCTCGACCATGGCTTCCAGGAGATTGATCCCACCGGTCACGTTGACCTGGAAAAAGAGACCCGGGTCTCGCATCGACACGTCGACGAGCGCTTCGGCAGCGAGGTGGACGACGGCGTCGACCGGCTTGGCCTTCAACAGTGCCTTGCAACCCACTAGGTCGAGCAGGTCTCCCTGGAAGAATTCCGCCTTGGGGTTGACAGCGGCTCGGTGCCCCGCTTTGAGGCTGTCAAAGCCAATCACCTGGTGCCCCTGCTCCACCAATTGGTCGGTCACGACGCTCCCGATATAACCCGCTGCCCCGGTCACGAGTACCTTCAAGCTATCTCTCCTCCGAGCATTCTGTGCTGTAAAGAAGGGAAATCCTAATGGCTGCCGTGTGTGTTTACCTTCTGAGCTGCCGACCGTGCCCACTCTCCTCTCCGGGTCTCCCAAATCCCGGCGCCATTACGCTTTGCTCCTCTACTCCCCTCAAAGACCCCGCGCTTTCCAGCGGGGAGCCCTTCTGTTCCCCGGCCGATCTTTTTCAGCTCAGTCGTCTCCACCTCGCACGCCGCCCAGCGCTGTAGGAGCTGCACGAGCACGCGGGCCCGGCCCTGCCCGGTAAGACGGCGATCAAACACGGCCTCGATATCTCTAAGCGGGCCGGTCGTAATCACCACTCGGTCGCCCGGTTCCAGGAATTCGCCCTGCTCGTCAATCACGTGAGGCTGGGCCAGGCGCTCCCGAATCCGCTCCAGCACCCGCCCGTCCATCCGGGCGGGCAGCCCTCCGAAGGCGACGAGATGCCGCATCCCAGGCGTCCAGTTGATACGGGAGATCCCCACCTCCTCCAAATTGCACCGGGCGAATAGATAACACGGAAAATAAGGTCGGGTCGAGGGTCTCCCCTTGCGCTTGGGTGCCGGCAGTGATGGATAAAAAGTTTCTATCCCCTTGGCCGTGAGCGCCTCTTCTACCTGTCGTTCGCTGTGCGGTTTAGTGTACAGTACGTACCAGTCTTCCATGGCTGCTCGCTCTACTAGGATTTCGCAATGGGCTTGGCTGCCTTGCGACGAGGTGATTTCCGCCTAACCCTCTGAGGCGTTTTGTTCCAACGCGCCTGCCTCCGTGCCTGCGACCATCACCGGAGCATGCCCGAATTCGATAAAGTCTCCCTGGCCTCCTCAGAAGGCAGAGCGAGTCCTAAAAGAATCAAATGAGGATGCGCTTGATACATGATCCGCAAGCCATCGGCTCGTGACTCGGCCTCACACACCCGGTAACCCATGGCGGCAAGACAACTCGCCGTTTCTAGCCGGTTGGCGCGGTCGCGGTCGATGATGAGAATTCGGCGGTGCTGAGGCATCGGGTCCCAAGAGATCAGCCCTTTGCTTTTGGATCCATTCTGAATCGGATGAATGCAAAGAGGCACTCGCCGACACCGCGATTACGCGCGGCGATCAGCCAGTGCCTTTCGGGCCTATGCTTGTGAAATACCGGCAAAGTTGAATAAACGAGCTTGGAACGAGGTTTGCTCGGAATTGGGATGGCAATCTAGATTGTCTCTGCGCTTTTGGGATGGACCAAGTGGCGGTACTTGCCTGTCCCTGGTCGTATTGCTTGGCGTGCAAAGACTTGCGGTATTGGTTCTTACCGCTCCAATTATAGCACCCTTGGGTTGTATGGGGGTAAATGCAAGGTTAAATTCTGGTAAAGATTCGCGCCTTGCGTTTGTGGTTCGCAGATTCCTTCGTTGGATCCGTGCTGAGGGACGATGACGACGAGCTCCCGGATACCAGCTTATTATGGCACAATTTTTCAAAAGCGCAAATTTCGACTCGCACTACTCATGGGTTGCTAGAGGGTCCTGGGCGTATCTGCCGATGGGATTGCGCTCGTCGACGAGGAGCACCTTGGCATCCACCCCACGGGCGAGCCGTTAGGCCAGCACACACCTCGCAGGGCCCGCGCCTGGATTATAGAGTCGAACATGACTTTTGTATGCCCGTGCTTGCCGTACTCTGCTTCAACAACCTACTCTGCCAGAGTTCATTTTTGACTTGCACCGGTTCTTGGAATAGAATGGATTATGGCTGAGCGTACGCACAAGGCTACGTAACACACCACATCACACCCACATTTGCATTCGATCAACCCCTCTGCAGTTTCATTTCCCTCTGTTGATCCATCACGCTACCATCCTATCGGCTGTCTCTCGTCACACGTCAGACATTAGGAGGCCTGAGGGAAAAACTGCTGCTCCACCCCGAAATCAATGTAAAGCAGTAGCGCCACGCATGGGACAGCTTACGTCAAAACTATATTCACTAAAGGAGGCCGCTTTGGCAAAAAATCCTTGCGCGACCTGTGTTCCTGCCGCATGTTTCAAGGAAAGCCAGACCTTGCAACTCAAGCACGCTTCGAGCCGCTTTATCCGAGCGGGCACCGCGGCGACACCCCGCATAGACATCAGCTCCGTGCCGAACCCTGTGCTCGAACTCGACTTTCCCGATCCCGGCCTGATCAAGATCGGAGATACCTACTACGCCTTCGCCACTAATTCACAGAGCGCTCATGTGCCGGCTGCCCGTTCTCAAGACCTGATTCATTGGGAAATGCTCCCCGACGCACTCCCGGTTCTGCCCGTTTGGGCCGCTCAGAATTTCCGTTGGACCTGGGCGCCGGCTGTGACCGCCACGCCCGAAGGCTACGCCATGTTCTTTACCACGCGCTGCCGGCGCAAAGCCACCCAGTGTATCGGCATCGCCATGAGTGACAAGCCGGAGGGACCGTACGAGCCCCTCAATGCCAAGCCCGCGCTCTGCAACGTCGAAATCGGCGGGTCCATCGATCCGAGCGTCTTTGTCGACGACGACGGTACGCGCTATATGCTTTGGAAAACGGACGGCAACGCCATCGGTGTCCCTACCTGGATTTGCATCCAGAGAATCGCAAGCGACGGCCTTACGTTGGTGGGCAGCCCCGTCCGTTTGTTTGCCAACGATTTGCCGTGGGAGGGCAAGCTCATCGAGGGACCGACCCTCTGGAAGCATAATGGCAAGTATTATCTCTTTTATTCCGCGAATCACTTTACCGGGTCGCGCTATGCAATTGGCTATGCGGTCGCGGACGACGTCTGGGGACCCTACAAGAAATCCGCCGCTCCGCTGTGGTCCACGAACCGCGCGCGAGCCGTCGTCGGACCGGGCGGGCAAGACATTGTCTCCGGCCTCGACGGCGTCCCCTGGATTCTCTATCACGCCTGGACACCCGGCGGTCACCGCGGCCTGAATGCCGGTCGGCTTTCGTGGCAGGAGCACCGACCCAGACCCGAGAGAAGGAGCAAGGGGATCAAGTACGAGCTTGACCCTGATCTCGACAGCGCGGACGCGAGCTCAGCCCTCGTTTGAATCAGAAAACCGGGGTTGCAGTCGCGAGGAGGCGGTCCCGGGGACTTGCGTAGGACGGTGAGAACTGGGGTTCAATGGGGTCTCGACCTCAGACTTGCACGCGATCAATTGCGGCGAGCCCGCTTCGTCGCAAGAACAAAATCGGCCGCTTGCCTTATGAAGCGGCCATTCTTTTTTACCCTTACGTTCTTTGCGGTCTCCAAGCATCAAAGCGATGCTCAAAATGGTTCAGCACCTGAGTAAACAAGACGCCAAAGCCGGTAATGATAAAGATGCCAACCATCAGCTTGTCCGTCTGAAAAGTGGCGCCCGCGATCGCCATCGAATATCCGATCCCAGCCGTCGCCGCCACCATTTCCCCTACCACAATCCCGACCAGCCCACGCCCCAGTCCGAGCCGCAGCCCGCTCAGGATAAACGGCACCGAGCCCGGGAGCGCAATGGTCGTAAAGATCTGCCGGTCCTTGGCACCGAAGGAGCGGGCGGCTTTGAGCAGCGTCTCGTCCAGGGCATGCACGCCCGAAAATGTATTGAGGATGATCGGAAAGAGGGCGCCAAGAAAGACGAGCGCGACTTTGGACCACAACCCGATCCCGAACCAGATGATAAAAAGGGGTGTGAGCGCAATGCGGGGCATGGCATTCATCGCCGTGACAAAGGGATCGAAAATATAGTTCACGGTGCGATACCACCCCAAGATCATCCCGAGTGGAATGCCGATCACAATCGCCATCGCAAAGCCAATCACGAACTCGCTGCCGCTTACATACAGGTCGTTCCAGATGTCTCCCTGCGCGATCATCTGGACCGCCGCCGCGAATATCTTGCTCGGCGCGCTTGTAAACAGCGGATTGATGAGCCCGCTTGTCCCGGCGTATTCCCAGAACAGGAGAAAGACAATAACTCCGCTGACACTCAGGATGGGCTTTTGGGCGGCGGCGTAAATTCGGCCCATCCTCTCTCCAAGAGTTGCAGGTCTGCCCGCGCCCTCTATTCCTAGGGGAATCGTTTTGGCTTGCTGTTCCATAATCCTCACTCCCAAAGCTGTTTAAGTGCCTTACTGATTCACCACCAACCCCGTCTTGGCTACCTCTTCTTCCAACAGCTCCCACAACTTTTCTTCGTACTTTAGGAACTCGACCTGCCGTTTGAGCTTGAGTGGCCGCGGCCGCGGCAAATTAATAGGCACAATCGCCTTGATGGTTCCAGGCCGCGCGGTGAACACGACGACGCGATCGGAGAGATAGACCGACTCGGCAATGTTGTGAGTCACAAAGACAGCCGTCTTCCGAGTCTCTGCCCAGATACGCAGCAGTTCCGACTGCATGAACTCGCGCGTTTGGGCATCGAGATTCGCAAATGGCTCGTCGAGCAGGAGGATTTCGGGGTCGGTCGCGAGCGCGCGGGCAATATTCACCCGTTGCTGCATTCCGCCCGACAATTCGTTTGGAAAGCGATCCTCGAACCCTGCCAGCCCCACCTTCTTGATATGTTCGCCTGCTCGCTGCCGCGCCGCGGCGCCTTTGATCCCTTGGAGTTCCAACCCGTACGCGACATTCCCGATCACTGTGCGCCAGGGCAGCAACGCCGAGGATTGGAACACCATCGCGCGGTCCTTGCCCGGTTTGGTCACCACCTGTCCGTCAATCCGGATCTGCCCCCGCGCGATCGGCAAGAGACCGTCGATGGCATTTAACAAAGTAGTCTTGCCGCAGCCGCTGGGACCCAGAAAGGAGATGAACTCTCCTTCGTTCACCCTCAGGCTAACGTCGTTCAGTGCACAAAAGCGCTCTCGCGTTCGGGCAATAAAATACTCCACCGTCACATTCTGTGCTTCGAGCCTCACGGTAGCCATGCGGCCACCTCCCCATCATCAGAGTCTGCCGACGATTGGCACAAGAAAACAGGCGCGCGCATCTGGGCCGTCGACACGGCCGCAATGCGCGCGCAGATGCTGAAAGCATACACAGACTGGGCTATGGTTGCAGAGATAACTCCAACAGTGCCGCACTGTGTCCCCCCCATGAGTCCACGCACAATCACACTGATGCCAGCCATCACCCGGCGGACTGGCCGGGCGTCACCATTCACAGGTTCAGGCTTTCGGCTTGCAAGCTTCAGCTTAACCCCCGCCTCTCGCGCAACCTTGGATCTCTGAAACCAGCAACCCAGAAACCTTCATTCTGCCGGCTTGAAATCCTCAAACCCCGGCATCGGTTCCGCGGGCGGATAGATTACATTCTTCTGGAAAAGCATGTTCATGAAAAGAAACAGCGGCTTGGCCTTGAACACCAGGATGCGAGCCTCGTGGTTCGGATCGGCATTGAAATGCTGATGCACGCAAGCATTCTCGACGATCGCGGCGTCTCCCTCCTCCCAATCGATCCGGACCCCGTCGTGCACGTCATAGCCCTTGCCCTGGAGGATGTAGAAAACCGCGCTGTTAATGTGCCCATGCCGCTGCCCGTACGAGCCCGGCGCGAGAACGTCCATGTGGCACTCGATCGCCTGGGTAATAGGCGCTTGCTGGGGGTTAATGATCGCTTTTTCGAACCGGGTCGGCCCGCCTTTGAACGGCACCGCTTTGCTCTTGTACACGCGCGGTTGTTCGAGCAGCGACCGGTACAACTCGCCGTACTTGCCGGCAACCTCCCGCACGAAAATTCGCTTCTTCTGCCAACGTTCCCACCTTTCGCTTCCTGCCTCTTTCGCCGGTTCCTTCGTCGCTTCTTCAGCAGCCATTCCGCTTCCTCCTGTTCTCTTTAACGACCTTACTTCCCGACTGAATGATGCCACATCACGGGTGGACCGCCTCGCTAAACCATTCCCGCGGCAGTTCTTGTCCAACCCCTTGCTTGCGCGCTTGGTCCAGTATCAAAGAGCCGACCGCCGCGAATTGCAGTCCTAATCCGACATTGTTGATAAACCCGTTGATCTCTTTCGCGCTCGCTCTTCCCGGACGCCGCCCGGCGATCAGGTCGGACAATTGATCGATGCGATCCCATCGCGCGCTCCCCTCTTTCCACCACCCCTCTTGGTTGGCGCTCGATAGGTGCGGCGTTCCCGGCAAAATGTTGTCGATCTGCGAGGTTTGTTGTTTATTGTGCACGACCAGGCGGTCGCACCGGTCTAGCACCGGCCCGTCCACTTCCTGCACCTTCACGCAGCCCAAGTGCATACCCTCGCACAGCCATTCGGGCTTGACGATCGGCACCATAGACGAGGTTGCCGTCAAAAGAATATCCACATCGCGCACGCATTCCGCTGCGCTGTCCACGGCACGGATATTCACTCCCGTGCTGCGGCGCGCCTCTTCCGCGAAGGCATGGCAGTGCTCGGGCGTGAGACTATAGACCTTGACCTCTTCAATCGGACGCACGGCGAGCAGCGCGAGGAGTTGCGCCCCTGCCTGCCAGCCGCTCCCGATGAGGCCTGCACGGCGCGCGTCCTCCCGCGCCAAATACCGCATCGCCAAGCCATTCGCCGCACCAACCCGCATTCGCTGAGTCACCCCGTCGGGGAACATGGCGATGAGTTCGCCCGTTTCCGTGTCAAAGAGCTCGACCAGACCCACCCAGCGGCCGTTCGCCAGGGGCACTTTGACTCGTCGTGCGCTGTTTCCCACCGTCGGATGAGTGATCACATCCGAGTTGATACGCAGCGCCATGATGTGTCGCCGGGGCCAGATGCCGCCCATGTGCTTAAAGGCATAGTACGCCTCCTCGTGCGAGCAGGGGACAATATTGTCGACGCGCGGCATCGTCAGCACCCGCGCCTCCGCCACATCCCGGTACATTTCCTCAAGCGCCGCCATGCATTCCTTCATCGTGATCAGCTTTTCGATTTCTTCATTCGACAGGACCAGCAATTCCACCTCCCGTGAGCGGCTCGCATTTCCTCTGTGATCCCATAACGGCCCAAGGTCACGCCCCACGCCTCACGTTTCACGTTCTATGTTTCCCGCCCCACACTTCCTTGTCACTTGTCGCTAGCCACTCTCCCGGCCGCCAGTATGGCCTCCTCGATATTGTGATAACTCGCACATCGGCAGAGGTTCCCCGAAATGGCCGCGCGGACCTGCTCGCGCGTCGGCGTCGGATTTTCGTCCAAGAGCGCTTTGGCTGCAAGCAGCCAGCCCCCGGTGCAAAAACCGCACTGGACAGCGTCGTGCTCGATCGCCGATTCTTGCAAAGGATGCAGTTTCCCATCGTGAGCCAATCCCTCGATGGTCTGAATGCTCTTGTTCTGGCAACGTAGGGCAAGTGTCATGCAACTCAAAATGGGCTCCCCGTCGACGAGGACCGTGCAAGCCCCGCACGTGCCCTCGTCACAGCCCTCCCGCGTGCCGACGAGCCCCAACTGGTCCCGCAGGAGATCGAGCAGCGTCGTATTCGGCTCGACCTGGAGCTCGTGAATCTCATTATTGATTTTGAGCGTCAGTGCCTTTTTCAAACGGCTCCTCCAACCCTCGAACCTTGAACTCACCGCACCGCAGTCTCACATGCCCGTTCAATCGCGAGCCGTGTATACACATCGATCATGTCCCGGCGATATTTCGGCGTCAGCTCACTCACATTATTTAAGGGATGGGCCCGCCGGTGAGCGGCGTCCGCCAACTTCATGATCTCTTCGTCGCCGATTCTCTTGCCCACGAGGCTCTGCGCTTCTTGGATCCACAACGGCGCCTTATCAATTCCGGTCAAAGCCAGGCCCGCCGCTTCGCAGACGCCGTTTCGGAGCGAGACGTTCGCCGCTACGCCGAGCAGCGCATAATCCATGACCTTGCGCAATCTAAGTTTGAAATAGGCGGCCCCCGAATGCGGCGCGGGAGGCGGCACCCGGATGGCCGTCACAACCCGCCCGGGTTCAAGGACATTGGGCTTTTTGCCGTCACCCGAGTAAAACGAGCGCAGTGGAATGATCTCCTTTCCTCGGGTATCGGTGATCGAGACCTGAGCGCCGAGAGTCATCAGGACCGGGGCGAGATCCCCCGAATACACGGCCCAGCAGTCTTTGCTTCCACTCACGGCATGGCACACGTCTCCCCCCATCTTGAGACAGGGCTCAAGCGAGGCCCGCACCATCGGAGAGCGGTTATAGTACAAGCAGAGGTTATCTTGGCAGAGATTTCCGCCGACGGTTCCCATGCTCTGTAGTTGGGGGCTCGCTACTTGCAGTGCGGCTTGAGCGAGCACAGGATACTTGTCCTTCACCACGGGGCTGTTCGCGAGGTGCCGGAGGGACACCATCGCGCCAATGGTCAGCCCCTTGCTCTCGGAATAGGTCAGGACGCCGAGCCGCGGGAGGTTTTTCAAATCCACGAGCACCGTCGGCATTTTGAGCCGGTTCTTGAGCGCCTGTAGCAAATCGGTTCCGCCGGCGATGACCATCGCTTCTTCCCCGTGCGCTTCCAGGAGCCGGCACGCCTTGGCCAACGAGGTCGGATCGACGTATTTGAATCTAGGAAGCTTCATTCTCGTTCTCCGCGGGCAATCCCTCGACCTTTACGGGACCCCTTGTTTTATTCCCGGATTCCGTTATCCCTGCTCTTTCTTGGTGCTTGGTGCTTTTGCCTTCACCCTTTGCTTTGAGAGCCTCCAGGACCTTATCCGGAGTGATCGGTAGGTCCTTGATCCGGATCCCGACGGCGTTATAAATGGCATTCGCGATGGCTGGCGGCGTTGGAACGTTGGTCGTCTCGCCAATCCCTTTCGCGCCGTATGGTCCTTCAGGGTGGGCGCACTCGACCAGCATCGCCTCAATGTCCGGGACGTCGAGCGCCGACGGGACCTTATAGTTCAGAAGGGACGGGTTGAGAATGAGCCCCTCTTTGAACAACAGGCTTTCATTTTGAGCAAAGCCGCTGCCCAGGGCAACCCCGCCGCGGACCTGCTCCCGACACGCGTCGGGATTGATGACCTTGCCTGCGTCGTGCGCCGCATACAGTTTGAGGATCTTGACCTCACCGGTCTCGCGGTCGACCTGCACTTCCGCACCCTGCGCGCCGAGGAGCCAAAAGACCATATCCAGCGTGAAGTACGCCCCGCGCCCCCCGGGCACCTCGGGAATATAGTAGCCTCGCCCCAGCACCGTCCCGCTCGAACCAAAGTGGTCGCTCAATACTTGCGCGATCGGCACCGCTCTGCCCGGGTCGCCGCGCACGCGGACCTTACCCTCCCTGACGTACAAGGATTCGACATCTTGCTTGAGTGACTTGGCCGCGAGCGCAAGCAATTGCTTCTTGGCGTCCGCCGCCGCCATCTTGACGGCATTCCCCATATGGAAGGTCGAGCGGCTCGAAGTGGTCGATGCATCATAAGGTGTGAAAGCCGTGTCCGGCGCGGCCTTGCGCACGCTCGCGAGCGGCACCCCCAATTCTTCGGCGACGATTTGGCTAATCACCGTCGCCGACCCCTGCCCGACTTCCGTAGTGCTGCTCAAGACGTCCACCGTGCCGTCTTCGTTGACTTTGACGAACGCCGCGGACCCGAACGGCGTCTTGACCGCGCGTTCCATGCACGCGATCCCCCGCCCCTGGTCCTTACCCAGCGGTTTGCTCCAATCCATGCCTTCGGCAACCTGTATCAGGCAGTCCCTCAATCCCTCGGCCACGATCTTCTGACCGGTCGTATGCGTGTCCCCGTCTACATACACATGCTTCAAGCGTAATTCGAGGGGGTCGAGCCCCAGTTTGGCCGCGATCGCGTCCATCTGCGATTCGTACGCCCACGCCCCTTGCGGCCCGCCATACCCGCGCATCGCGCCCGCGACTTGCCGATTGATGTAGACGCAATACGCCTCGATGTGCACGTTCGGTATGCGATAGGGGCCCGCGGCCGACACACCGCCGAACCGGGTGACCGTCGGACCTTTCTCCGCGTATGCTCCCGTCGCAAGATACATCTTCACCTGGCGAGCGACCAGCGTCCCATCCTTCTTTACCCCCGTCTTCATCCAAACGATCGAAGGGTGCCTTCCGATGGTCGATGAGAATTCTTCCTCGCGCGTGTACATGATCTTGATCGGTCGGTTCCGAATCTTCCACGCCAGTGCCAGCGCGACCGCTTCCGCTTTGAGCCCTCCCTTGCCGCCGAAATTGCCGCCGACATAGGAGGGAGTGATCACGCGCACCTTGGTCAGCGGCACGTCAAAGGTCCCGGCAATTTCCTTGCGGGCGCGGTGCGGCGAATCATTGTTCGCCCAGATCGTAATATTGCTTTCGTCGTCTACGAGCGCGATCGCCCCGTGCGGTTCGATGGTCGCGTGCACCTGCATGGGAGTGGAATAGGTATCTTCAAAGATGTAATCGGATTCGGCAAAACCCTTCTCGACATCTCCCTTCTTCAGCTCGAAATAGTTGCAGATATTCGTGCCGGCCACCGGCGTGATCGTGCTGGACGCCCGCTTGTACTCCTCCACTTGCTCATGGATGAGCGGGGCGCCCGGCTTGCTCGCTTCGACCGGATCGAAAACGGCCGGCAGCTCTTCATACTCGACCTCGATCAGACCGAGCGCCTCTTCCGCCGTCGCTTCGTCCACCGCGGCGATCGCCGCGACTCCCTCTCCTGTATAGCGGACCTTGTCCCGAGCGAGCAAGGGCTCGTCCATCAACGATTCGCCGTGGAGAAACGGCAATTCGGCGCCCGTCACAACCCCTTTGACTCCCGCGACCTTGAGCGCCCGGGACACGTCGACGCGCAGAATGCGGGCATGCGCGTATTTGCTCCGCAGGACCTTGCCGTGGAGCAGGCCGGAAAGCTGGATATCATCCATGTAGACCGCCCGCCCCATGACCTTGTCCCGCGCATCCACTCGGTTTGGCGAATTGCCTACATATTCGAATTTGTCAATCCCTTGCCTTGCATCTGCCATTCTTGCCATCTCCAGACCTTGCGACAAGTGATAGGTGAAAGTTTCGAAACACTACCTGCACCGGTCACCTATCACCCATCACTCGTCACGCATTGCGTTTCAGGCTCTAGTCCAGTCCGATTGCCTAATCACCTGCTCACCGTTACTTGTTCGCCAGCCACCCCCACTTGTCGCGCGCCTTTTTCTCCACCTCGGGACTCGGCGCATTTACCTTCGGGAACTTGTCCTTCCATTCCCAGGGGCGCGTCGCATCAATCAGCGCACGCGAGTTGTAACCCTTCTCTTCCGGTCGAATCGCGGAATCGAGCGGCCCGCTCCACGCTCGCTTGATGAAATCAATCGAGCGCTCCGGGTCG
>JAMCQI010000037.1 GCA_023381515.1 Chloroflexota bacterium
CTATTTAGCTATCCGAGTGCGCCGCCCAACCCAATCTTGATATTGCCCCTTCCACTCGGACAGGGACCTTTTTTTCGGCTCTAATCGAATTTGACGACCCCTCGGATGTTTTTGCCCGCGAGCATATCCGCATACCCTTGGTTAATTTCGTCCAGGGTGTACGTCCTGGTCACCAGCTCTTTCAGCTTCAGTTGGCCATGCTTGTAGAGATCAAGCAGGCGTGGAATATCGACCAACGGATTGCTCGCCCCGTAGAGGGTGCCCATCAGCGTCTTTTGCGACAGGACGAGCTGGAGCGGGCTGATCGGTAAATTATCAAAGGTCGCGGGCGTCAGCCCGATGACGACGATCGTTCCACACTTGCCCGTTGCGGCGAAAGCCTGCGCAATCGTCGTGGGGCTGGAAATCGCTTCAAAGGCATAGTCCACGCCTGCTCCGTTCGTCAGCTCCATCACGCGTGCGACCACATCTTGCTTTTGCGAATTGATGGTGTGCGCTGCGCCGAACTCGGTCGCGCGTGCCAGTTTGCCGTCCACCGCATCCGCGGCGATGATCGTGGTCGCACCTGCGATCCGTGCCCCCTGGATCACGTTCATGCCGATGCCCCCTGCGCCGATTACAAGCACGCTGCTCCCCGGCGCGACGTGTGCGCGATGCACGGCCGCGCCAAAGCCCCCGGCGACTCCACATCCCACCAGGCAGGCCAGGTCGAGGGGATACTCTTTGTCGATCGCGCAGATCGAATTCTCGTTCACGACCGCGTATTCGCTAAACGCGCCCGTCATACAGAATTGGCCGACGTTCTGCCCCGCGCGGTTGTGCAGGCGGTAGGTGCCATCCGGCAGAGGACCTTTCGAGAGACCGGCCCCCATCACGCACGCGTGGCTCATGCCCGAGGCACAATAGCGGCATTTGCCGCAAGCGGGAATGAACATGAGGACGACATGGTCCCCCGGCTTGGCCCGCGTGACGCCCGCCCCGACGCTTGCCACAATCCCCGCACCCTCATGTCCCAGCGCCATCGGCATCATGCCGACCGGGCGGTCGCCTGCCATGACGTGATAGTCCGAGTGGCACAATCCAACGGCGGACATTTTCACCAGCACCTCGCCCGCCTTCGGCTCGTCCAGCTCCAACTCTTCGATCCTGAGTGGTTCTTTTGGAGCGTAAATAACCGCCGCGCGTGTCTTCATAGGGCCTCCTCCATCAGAGTGGATCTTCCACTCTCCGGAATCTTGTCATACGACCACCGCCTGCACCCATTATAACCACGCCCGTGGCAACTCGCAATGGGCCGTCTTGGCGTTCTTTTGACTTGCACGGAATCTCCCACTATAATTCGTGGGACGCTGCAAAGGAGCACATCCTATGATCGCCAAGCGCGCCCGCGAAATCAGACCATTTCTTGTTATGGACGTCCTGGAAAGGGCTCGCGCCATGGAGCGCGAGGGAAAGCGCGTCATTCACCTAGAGGTCGGAGAGCCGGATTTCGACACGCCTCTCTGCGTCAAAGAAGCCGCCTGCCGCGCCCTGAGCGAAGGATTCACCCACTATACCCACAGTCTCGGCGATTGGGACCTCCGGGAGGCGATCGCGCGGCACTATTACCGCACCTACGGCGTCTCGGTCTCACCCGAGCAGGTGATTGTGACGGCGGGGACTTCGCCTGCCATGATGCTCCTCTTCTCTGCTCTCGTCGAACGGGGAGACGAGGTGATTCTCTCCGATCCCCACTATGCCTGCTACCCGAGCTTTATCCGGTTTCTCGAAGCCATCCCGGTCAACGTGGCCGTCCACGAAAAAGACGGGTTTCAGTATCGGCCGGAAGCGATCGCCAAAAAGATCTCGAAAAGAACGCGGGGCATCATGATCAATTCCCCGTCCAACCCGACCGGAAACCTGCTCTCGGCGGAACGCATGCAAGCGATCGCGCGCTTGTCCCCCTATATCATCTCCGACGAGATCTACCACGGCCTCGTCTACGAGGGGCAGGAGCACTCGATTCTCGAATTCACCGACCATGCCTTTGTGCTGAACGGCTTTTCCAAGCTCTATGCCATGACCGGGCTGCGCCTCGGCTATTTGATCGCTCCCCCGAAATTCGTGCGCCCCATCCAAAAAATCCAGCAGAACTTTTTTATCTCGGCGAATTCGGTCGTCCAAAAGGCGGGCATCGCCGCCCTCGAGGCAAGCGCGGCGGATGTGGCGCGGATGAAAGAGACCTTTGACGAACGCAGGCGCTATATGCTGCGGCGCCTCAAGGAATTGGGATTTGGGATTACCGTGGAACCGACCGGGGCATTTTACTGCTTTGTGAACGCCAAGCATATCTCGAATGATTCATACCGGCTCGCGTTCGACATTCTGGAAAAGGCGGAGGTGGGCGTCGCGCCGGGGATCGACTTTGGCAAACGGGGTGAAGGCTATCTCCGCTTTTCCTACGCGAATTCCCTGGAAAACATCGCCGAGGGACTCGACCGCCTCGCCCGCTACCTCAACCCTACACATTGACAATCCTCCGAACCCTGCTAAAGTAATATTCGATGGAATCGCTCACCCTGGCAGGTCAAACTCTCCTCCCCGGCGGCGCATTCGCCGCCTCTACTATCCTCGTGCAGGACGGCCGCATCGCCGCCGTGCACGCCGGCGCCGATTCGCATGCGGATATCGTCGCCGGCGGCTGGATCGTTCCCGGTCTCATCGATTTACAGGTCAACGGCGCGTTCGGGTTCGATCTGACCGCGGACAGCTCCGCCATCGCGTCGATCGCTTCCCACCTCCCCGCAACCGGCGTCACCGGCTTTCTCGGCACCTTGATTAGCTCGCCGCTCGAATCCTACTCCCGCATGCTTCATGACCTGGACCAGGCGGCTGCAGAGGCGCGCGGCGCCCGCGTGCTCGGCGTCCACCTCGAAGGACCCTATCTCAGTCCGCGGCGCAAGGGCGCGCACAACCCCGTCTACTTGCGGACTCCTTCCCTAGATGAGATCGACCGCTGGGTCGCGTCTCCATCTGTGCGCCTCGTCACCGTCGCTCCCGAATTGCCCGGTGCCCTCGAATTCATCCGACATCTGCGCACGCGTTACTTGGCTGTCAGCGCGGGGCACTCGGACGCGACGTACGAGCAAGCTGCGGCCGGATTCGACGCCGGCGTCACGTGGGGCACGCATCTCTTTAATGCCATGTCCCCCCTCGCCCATCGCGAGCCGGGGCTCGCCGGGGCGCTCCTCTCCTGCGGCGTCCCCTACGGTCTGATTGCCGACGGCATTCACGTCCACCCAGCCGCCGTCAAGCTCGCTTGGCGCGCAGAAGGGCCGAAGGGGCTGACGCTCGTCACAGATGCGATGGCTGCGATGGGAATGACGCCCGGGCAATACCGCCTGGGCGACCGGGAGGTCACCTTCGATACGCGCTCTGCGCGGCTGGCCGACGGAACGCTCGCGGGCAGCATCCTCCAGATGGACCAAGCGGTGCGCAACCTCATCACTTTTACCGGCTGCTCGCTCGCAGAAGCAATAACCGCAGCGAGCGCCACCCCCGCTCGGATCATCGGCCTCGCGAGCCAAGGGCAAGTCGCCCCCGGCTTTTCGGCTGACCTCGTCCTCCTCGACCCATCCATTCACGTCCAAATGACCCTCGTCGCGGGTCAAGTGGTGTACTCGAGGTAGACGTTTCCCTTCAGTTGCATCCTCCCTCGATCTATTCATCCACCCTCGATTTCGCTCGCCTGCCGCCGTAGGTCGAATCGAACCGGGTCGCGCAGGCCGGCCCGGCGGCGCATCTGGTGCCAAGAGCTTTACGGTCTTCTTCGGGCTCCGCCCCCGCTCATTGAGAGAAAAGCGCACGTGTGGCGAGAGGTGTTCGTCACGTCCCTGTGATCAGTTGGCGAAGGCCGACTTTGCTATGTGTCGCTGCGGTTTCCAACCGCCGTGTAGGTCGTGGGGTCGCATCTCCGTTGACAGCGCCAACAATCGCAACTATACTTTCGACCAGGGACACAAAACGAAAAGCGACCGGGAAGAGAAGGAAAGGAACCGAATCGGAGATATGCTAGAGTAAAACCCGGAAAATGTAGGTGGACATTACGAAATCCAGGTGTTCCCCTGACGCGTTCCCAAGGGGGCGATCTCTTTCTCGCGGACGCGTTTCCCGCGGTCGATGGACGAGACTGACAAGGATCAGAAGCAAGAAAGTCGCATGAACGGCAAGCCCAGAGGACTCGGACCGGAATACGGCGCCCAATTCGGGGACCCGAGTGTGGTCGCGGCCTATCCAACGCGACCCCCGTATCCGCGTGAAGTATTCGAAATCTTGCTGGGACTCATCCGCGACGAATCGCCCGCGGTCCTCGACTTGGGCTGTGGGACCGGAGAGGTCGGTCGCGTACTCGCGCCCCATGTCCGCCACATCGATGCCGTTGACCCTTCCGGCCCCATGTTGGCGCGCGGGCAAGCCCTTCCCGGCGGGCAGCAGCCCAACATCCATTGGATTGCTTCCACCGCCGAAGACTTGAACTATCCCACCCAATATGCGCTCGTCGTCGCGGCCGAAAGCCTCCACTGGATGGATTGGTACACCGTACTGCCGAGAATTCACGACAGCCTCACTCCCCGGGGAGAGCTAGCTATCATTCTTGGACGAGGCTTTCTCGACGAACCGTGGGCCGGAGAGCTGGGCCCACTAATCGCCCGCTACTCGACGAACCGAGAGTACGAGCCTTATGATCTCTTGAAGGAGCTCGCTAGCCGTAACCTTTTCATCCCCGAGGAGCACGTCAAGACCCGGCGCGTTCCATTCTCGCAGGCCGTAGATGAATATATCGAGTCTTTCCACTCCCGCAACGGCTTGTCGCGCGATCGCTTGGGGTCAAGCGCTGAGGCGTTTGATGCCGAACTCAGAACGATCATTTCCCAGTACCAACCGGGTCCCCTACTGGAGTTTGAACTCGTCGCGGATCTTGCCTGGGGGAAACCCCTCGCGACGTGATCGGTTGTATCGACCCCTCGGTAGCGTACATGCCCAAACAAAAACACCCGGTCCTTCGCCGGGTGTTCGTCTATTCTGCCTTCTCTCCCCTGCTCCTCTGCCACGGGGCTCCTGCATTCCCCTGCCGCCTCCTGCTCTCCGCCTTTTCGACTACCCAACCACCAAGCCATGCAACTATCCAGCTATCTCCCGTCGCCTGTTCTATCCCCTCCGCCGACATGAACTGCCCCTTCGCTCGACCTCGTGGACCAACTCTACGGTCCTGGCACTCAACGGGGTAGGCACCCCACACCTTGCCCCATGTGCACCACCTCGGCATTCAAATAATCAATCTCGGTGGGGTAGCCGCGCCGGATGCTCATCATGTATTTGAAGGGATCGCGGGGGTGTTGGAGTTGCTGGACGGTGCCGTGCAGAAATCGTTCGATAGTGGATATTGTGCAAAAAGGGACTCCCAGGCAAAGGGGCTGGAAGCTTTGCTTTTTGGAGCGAGTCAAGTTTTCCGTTGTGGGTTCAGGTAGCTCCATTTGCCGACGTCGAGCGTGTACTGCGTGCTGGAAAGAAGGGTGCCGCGGCACACGCGGGGAGCTGGAGAGGGCTGGTTGATTTCGTGCTCCAGCCGGTGGGTCAACTCTTGCATCACCCACGCAGGGATGCGGGCTTGCTCCGAAGGATAGATATAGCCAAAGAGAACCAGATGATTGAAGAGGACGCGCCAATCAGGACCAAAGCGTCGCAGCAGTCGCCGCCAATCCAGGTTTTCGGCGTGAGCACGCAGGAGATGGGCAATGTCCGCGCCGTCATAGCGGTCGCGGGTCATGACAAAGCCTTTTGACCAGATCATTTCCTCGATCGGGATCAGCTTGATCGTTTTCCCCATCAATCTCCCGGCGGTGGAAAAAGTGAACCATTCGTCGTCGACGGTCGCGATGCCATTCCCGGAACTAAAGATGATGTCGACCAGATCGTCTTCATGAAACGCCTTGCCCAACCAGATCGGGTCGGTCAATTCAGTCTTGAAGCCGGCGGCCGCCAAGGCTTGGAGAATCGCCCCAACCTCGCGCGGGTGCACAAACACATCAAAGTCTTTTGTATCCCGAGTAATACCCGTATAGCAACCAAGGGCGTAGGCGCCCCCCACGAGGAACGGCAGATGGGTGCGAAGGAGTTTCTCGAGCGTGCGGCGATAAAAGTCCCGGGTGCTCGGGGCAAGTTCATTTTCATTCGATGCGCACGTCTGCATGGCTTTCTCTTTCACCGATGCTTCGGAGGAGGGGAGTCAATGGGAGGGCCGAATTGGGATTTCGAGTAAGCGAAAAGGAGGCCGGTCCGGATACGCATGCCGAAGAACCGATTGGGAGACATTGTACACGGGGATATCCACCTTGGTCTTGCCTTCCGGTGTGCCCGCGTGCGCATGGCCGTGAAAGACCGCGGTCACCTGAAAGCGGTTGATCGGCTCTTCCAGACGGCTGGACCCGAGGAATGGAAAGATCTCCGGGTTCTCGCCTTGAACGGTGGTGCGGATGGGGGAATAATGAAGTAAGGCGATGCGCTGCTCTGTTTTCAGCAGAGACAGAGCCGACTCGAGCCGGAGCGCATCGCCGACCGCTTCCTGGACAAAATTCTTGATGGCTTGTTCGCCCCACGCCTGCAGGGCCTGCCGATCAAAGCCACCGCCAAAGCCCTTGATGCCGACGAAGCCGACGTCACGAATCTGACACGATTCGCCTTCCAGAATGGATGCGCCCGCATCGCAAAGAATCTCTTGCACCTCTTCCTGCTTGCTCGATTCGTAATCGTGGTTTCCGAGGACGCCGATGACCGGAATCTTGATGCCGGCGGCCAGATCTTTGGCGAGGACATGGGCTTCTTCCGGCAATCCCGTGTCGGTGAAATCTCCGGCGACAAGCAATACGTCGGCGGTCTCTGAGATTTGAGCCAAGAGCGGTAGCAAAGCTCCTTGCGACGTCTTGGTGTAGTGAATATCGGCGATGGCCGCGATCCGCAGGGCGTCCCTGTGATCTGGCACTAGCCCTTCCCCCTTTTAAGATGTATAACGAAAGCCGCCCAAAATTCAATCACCCCTCTTCCGCGCGCAACCGGCCGAAGAGAGGTGATTGAGACCACCGGGGATCATTCGGATGGATTCTGTCAGGGCAGCCGATTGAACCAGAGCAAGGATAGAAATCCTCCCAGAATCGAGAGTACGGCGGCGAGACCGGTCAAGACCGCGGTGACCTCGGTCTTTTCGGTCTTGACAATGAACTGCGTAGTAAGTTTGTTGTAGATCGCCGCTAGGTCTTCTTCGTGCAGAGCGTTAAAGTAGACCCCATTGGTCTCCTGGGCGATTTGCTTCAAAGTCCCTTCGTCGAGCCGCGTCCGGATGGCGCGCCCGGCGATATGGAGAATGGAGCCTTCCGGGCTGCCGATGCCCACGGTATAGACCCGAACGCCGCGTTGGGCGATCTGGCGACTCAAACCGACAGGGTCCGGTCCCTGATTGTTTTCTCCGTCGGTCAGAAGGACGATGGTAGCCGAATTAAGGGGCCCCTGGACACCGGGAGGAGCAGGCGGAAGGGTATCGGAGAAACTCTGCCCAAAAGGCTGCAAACCAAAGCTGCCAAAGCCTTGCCCATTCGGATCGGGGGTGGGCTGTGCGATGTCCGCGCTCTTGGCGCCGAGGGCCTCATACACGGCATTCAAGGAGACGACGAGCCCGCGGCCGATTGCCGTCCCGCGCTGCGGATAGAGGCGATCGATCGCCGCGAGGACTGATTGTTGATCCGTCGTCGGCGGCTGAACGATGAAGGCATCATCGCTGAACGAAACCACCCCGATGCGCACTCCTTGGGGTTCGTGCTGGACGAAATCGCGGGCAGCGGCCTTCGCCGCTTCCATGCGCGAAGGTTTGAGATCATCCGCGGCCATGCTTCCCGACGTGTCGATTGTGAGAATGACAGTGCCTTCCGCGGAGGGGACCGCTATGACCGAGACGGGACGGGCGAGGCCGACGATCATGGCCGTCAAGGCGAGGAGAAACACGGCGGCAGGAATATGCCGGCGAATACCGGGCCCGCGGCCGAGCGCTTGCTTGACGAGTGAAAGGCTGGCGTAACGGAGGGCATACCGCTGGCGCCGGCGCTGAGCCAGAATGTAGATGATCACGAGGAGGGGGATCAGGAGTAAGAGCCAGAGCATATAGGGCCAGAGAAACTGCATACCATAACCTCGATCAAACGGCGCGTCTAGGAGAGTCGTACGCGTTGGGCTTTGCGCTGTTTGCGCAGGCCGGCGAACCGGACGATGGAATGCACGAGATCATCTTCCGTCGAAATCGGGAGAACGTCCATTCGAGATTGGCGGAAAGTCGTATTCAGTGCGTCCTCACGTTGCTTTGCGATATCATGAAAGCGCTTGCGGAACTTGCGGTCGTGTGTGTCGACATAGAGTTGTTCGCCGGACTCGGCGTCCTCCATGATGACCATGCCGACATCCGGCATGTCCATCTCACGCGGGTCCCACAGGCGGACCCCAAGGACCTCATGCCGTTCTGTCAGCATGCGCAGAGGGCGCTCCCAGCCGGGAGTGCTGTAAAAGTCGGAGAGGATAAAGACAAGCGAGCGGCGGCGAATCGAGCGATGGGCGGATTCGAAAAGCGCCGCGAGATTCGTCATCGGTGCGCGGGGCAGTTGAGGCTGCTTCAAAAGGTCGTTCGTCAACCGGAGGACCTGGAGCCGTCCACCCGCCGCCGGAATGACGCGTTCGACCTTGCTCCCATACAAGATCGCGCCGACGCGATTGCCATGGCGCGTCAACAGCCGCGCCATCACGGTGACAAAATCAATCAGCAGATTTCGCTTGAGCGTTTGGACGGTGCCGAAATCCACAGAAGGACTGAGATCAAGGAGGAACCAGGCCGCGATCTCGCGGTCTTCGATGTATTGCCGAACGTACGGCGTCCCGGTCCGCGCGGTCACGTTCCAGTCGATCAGACGGATGTCGTCTTCGTACTGGTACTCGCGAAGGTCGGCCAGATCCACTCCAAAGCCGTAGAACAGGCTGCGGTAATCCCCCTGGAGAATCCCGTCGAGGCGCCGGATCACCTGCCAATCAAGCCGTTGGAGAATCTGTTCAGGCGTTGACGTTGACATGTTCCTGCATTGGCTGCACCGGCGCGGGGATCCGCTCCACGATCCGGTGCAGGATCATATCGCTCGTCACGCCGTCTGACAGGGCCTCGAACGACAGGACCAAACGGTGGCGCAGGACATCAAAGACCATGTCGAGGACGTCCTGGGGGAGGACATAGTCGCGGCCGCGAATATAGGCGAGCGCGCGAGCGGTGAGAATGAGGTTGATCGAGGCACGTGGGCTGGCGCCGTAGGTAACATATCGTTCGGTGTCCTGAATCCCATACTCCTTCGGGCAGCGCGTCGCGTTGACGATGCGAATCGCGTATTCCATGAGATTGGGATCCACGTACACACGGTCCGTCTCTTGCTGCAGGTCTACGAGTTGCTGCGTCGTCAGCACCCGTTGGAGCGGGAGCAGCGATCCCGTCATCCGCTCGACGATGACGAATTCCTCGCGCTCGTTAGGATAGTCCACGAGCACTTTCATCATAAAGCGATCCACCTGGGCTTCCGGCAGGGGATAGGTGCCGTCGGTCTCAATGGGATTTTGCGTGGCCATCACAAGGAAGGGATTCGGGACTTTGTATGTCTCACGTCCGATCGTGACCTGGTGCTCCTGCATCACTTCAAGTAAGGCGCTCTGCACCTTGGCGGGAGCACGGTTGATTTCGTCGGCGAGCAAGAGATTCGTAAAGACCGGGCCCAGCGACGTATTGAATTCGCCCGTCTTTTGGTTATAGATGCGTGTCCCGACCAAATCGGCGGGCACGAGGTCCGGGGTGAATTGGATTCGCTTGAATTCACCACCAATCGATTCGGACAGCGTCTTGATAGCCATGGTCTTGGCTAGACCGGGCACACCTTCGACAAGCAGATGACCGCGCGCGAGAAGGGCGACCAGGAGGCGCTCGAGGAGATGGTCCTGCCCGACGATGACTTTTTTGACTTCGTAGAGCACCCGCTCCATGGGAGGAGCGTCGGGTGCAAGCTGGAACTTTTCATCAACCATTGTGTTTTCTCCAGTACTGTCTTATCGTACTGCACGGGAATTTCGGAATACAGCTTTGTCCTTTTTCCGAAATCTCGAAGCGAAGCGGAGAGCCCGCGCATTCTGCGGGGCGAAATTCACAATTAATAGGGCGGCGTGCCGGCCGCGGAGGCGGCGACGTCGATCGGCACGGCGAAACCGATACCGATAAACACATCCTGCCCGGTCGGGTTGACCAGCCCCGTGACGATGCCGACGACGTCGCCGTTGCGATCCAGCAGCGGGCCGCCCGAGTTACCCGGGTTGATCGCGGCATCAAACTGAATAAGACCGGTCATGGGCTTGTTGGTATTGGGCGGCAAGAAACTGCGCTGTAGACCGGAGATCGCGCCGACGGTGAGCGAATCCGTCAACCCAAAGGGGCTTCCGACGACGATTGCTTCATCTCCAACTTGTAAGCTCCGCGGGTCGCCGAGCGTTGCGGGGACCAGC